>NZ_JBIUVN010000008.1:0-175779 GCF_044742965.1 Pseudomonas sp. NPDC087804
CTACGTTTCAGAGACCGGCTAATTCTTTCCATGACGCTTCTCATGTACCAAAGCTCGTTTTAATAGTAAGCTGGCCACGTCTTACTTGCGCGCCAGCTTCCTGGCCCTGCTGGCCTACACCGACAGCCACGGCCGCTGAGACCGGGCAGTCGACAAGTAGCAAAGGATTGAATGCATGCGTGCCTTAGCTGAGTTCATCATGCGCGGCCGCATGCAGGCCACTCTCGTAGTGGCCGGATGTGCAACATTGCCGTTGTTGTATTGGTTGGGTGCCGCCGCCGGGAGCCTCGTGCTGCTGCGGCGCGGATTGACAGACGCCCTTGGTGTTCTGTTGCTGGGACTGCTGCCGGCCTTGGTCTGGTGGTTGTACGCCGATGATCCACGGGCACTTCTGGTGCTGCTGGGGTCTTCGGGGCTTGCGTTGATTTTGCGCGCAAGTGAGTCCTGGGTTCGTACGCTGCTGGCCAGCGTGGCAATAGGAGTGGTGTTTTCAGTGGTGCTCGGGGCGGCGTTTGCGGCCCAGATCGAGATGCTCGCGCAGGCCCTTATCAAGGTAATGCCCGCGCTTCTCGGTGAGACCTACAAGCAATTGTCGGTCGATGAGCAAGCGCGTTTCGCGTCCCTGATTGCACCAGTCCTGACCGGACTGATTGCGGCGTTGTTGCAGATCGTCAGCGTGCTGAGCCTGATTGTCGGGCGTCATTGGCAGGCGTTGTTGTACAACCCGGGTGGTTTTGGTCGCGAGTTTCGCGCCATACGGATCCCGCTGGGGCCGGCGATGTTACTGCTGGCGTTGATGCTTCTGGGCCCGAATCTCGGTGCACAGATGGCCATGTTGACGCCGTTGTGCAGTGTACCGCTGGTGTTCGCCGGACTTGCCTTGATTCACGGGCTGGTCGGGCAGAAGCGACTGGCCGGTTTCTGGCTGGTGGGGTTGTACGTCACGCTGTTGCTGTTCATGCAGCTGATCTATCCGTTGCTCGTGGTTTTGGCCATTGTCGACAGCCTGATTGATTTTCGCGGTCGTCACGTGTCGAAAGACACCGACAGCGCGAACGGTGAAGGTTAAAAGTTAGAGGATTTTCACATGCAACTGATCCTTCTGGAAAAAGTCACCAACCTGGGCAACCTGGGTGACAAAGTAAACGTTAAGGCCGGTTACGGTCGTAACTACCTGCTGCCTTACGGCAAAGCTACCGCCGCGACCCCAGCGAACATCGCTGCGTTCGAAGAGCGTCGTGCCGAGCTGGAAAAAGCTGCTGCAGACCGTAAAGCATCGGCTGAAAGCCGTGCTGCCCAACTGGCCGAGCTGGAAGTGACCATCACTGCCACCGCTGGCGACGAAGGCAAGCTGTTCGGTTCGATCGGTACTCACGACATCGCTGACGCACTGACCGCCTCCGGCGTTGAAGTGCAGAAGAGCGAAGTTCGTCTGCCGAACGGCACCATCCGCAACGTAGGTGAATTCGACGTGGCTGTGCACCTGCACGCCGAAGTTGAAGCCACCGTACGCGTTGTCGTGGTAGCAGCTTAAGCAACACCTGATCGGCTGGCGGCTTGCCCGTCAGACGGTTAACATCGGGCACGATCCTGTTTACAGGTCGTGCCCTTTGTCTTTCTGCAATTCCTGATTTTCAACCAAACTCAAGTGGCCATGAACGATATCTCCGCTCCCGAGCAATACGATCTGCAAACCGCTGCCCTGAAGGTGCCGCCGCATTCCATCGAAGCCGAACAGGCTGTACTCGGTGGTCTGATGCTGGACAACAACGCCTGGGAACGCGTGCTCGATCAAGTCTCCGACGGTGATTTCTATCGACATGACCACCGCCTGATCTTCCGTGCGATCGCCAAGCTGGCCGATCAGAACTCGCCAATCGACGTCGTGACCCTTGCCGAGCAATTGGACAAGGAAGGTCAGACCTCGCAGGTGGGCGGCCTCGGTTACCTCGGCGAACTGGCGAAAAACACACCGTCCGTCGCCAACATCAAGGCGTATGCGCAGATCGTCCGCCAGCGTGCGACGTTGCGCCAACTGATCGGCATCAGCACCGAGATCGCCGACAGCGCCTTCAACCCGGAAGGGCGTACCGCCGAGGAAATCCTCGACGAAGCCGAGCGTCAGATCTTTGCAATTGCCGAGGCCCGGCCGAAAACCGGTGGCCCGGTAGGCGTGAACGATTTGCTGACCAAGGCAATCGACCGCATCGACACGCTGTTCAACACCGACAACGCGATTACTGGCCTGTCCACTGGCTACACCGACCTCGACGAGAAGACCAGCGGTTTGCAGCCAGCTGACTTGATCATCGTCGCCGGTCGTCCGTCGATGGGTAAAACCACCTTCGCGATGAACCTGGTGGAAAACGCCGTACTGCGCAGCGACAAGGCCGTGCTGGTGTACTCCCTCGAGATGCCAGGCGAATCGCTGGTCATGCGTATGCTCTCGTCGCTGGGCCGCATCGACCAGACCAAGGTGCGTTCCGGTCAGCTAGAAGATGACGACTGGCCGCGCCTGACCTCGGCGGTCAACCTGCTCAATGACCGCAAGCTGTTCATCGACGACACCGCCGGTATCAGTCCGTCGGAAATGCGTGCGCGAACCCGGCGTCTGGCGCGTGAGCACGGTGACATCGGTCTGATCATGATCGACTACCTGCAATTGATGCAGATTCCAGGTTCCGGCGGCGACAACCGCACCAACGAGATTTCGGAAATCTCGCGTTCCTTGAAGGCCCTGGCCAAAGAATTCAACTGCCCGGTGGTGGCGCTGTCGCAGCTCAACCGTTCCCTCGAGCAGCGGCCGAACAAACGCCCGATCAACTCCGACCTCCGGGAATCCGGAGCGATCGAGCAGGATGCTGACGTGATCATGTTCGTATACCGCGACGAGGTGTATCACCCGGAAACCGAGCATAAAGGCATCGCCGAAATCATTATCGGTAAGCAACGGAACGGGCCAATCGGCTTTATCCGCCTGGCGTTTATCGGTAAGTACACCCGTTTCGAAAACCTTGCGCCGGGCAGCTATAACTTCGACGACGACGAGTAATCTTCGTCGCCTGATCTGGCCTCTTCGCGAGCAGGCTCGCTCCCACATTTGGAATGCGTTCAAATGTGGGAGCGAGCCTGCTCGCGAATGGGGTCGGCACAATTTCCGACCACAGCCGTCGGAATTGGTCAAAATTTGTGCTATATTCCGCGCCCGCGAAATTCAATGAAAGCCAACACCGGTTATCGACATGCAAGCAGCCAAGCCGTTATTTGACTATCCAAAGTACTGGGCCGAATGTTTCGGGCCAGCGCCATTCCTGCCGATGAGCAGGGAGGAGATGGATCAGCTTGGCTGGGATTCCTGCGACATCATCATCGTCACCGGTGATGCCTACGTCGATCACCCGTCGTTCGGCATGGCGATCATCGGCCGGCTACTGGAGTCGCAAGGCTTCCGCGTCGGGATCATCGCCCAGCCAAACTGGCAGTCCAAAGACGACTTCATGAAGCTCGGCGAGCCGAACCTGTTCTTCGGCGTCGCGGCCGGCAACATGGACTCGATGATCAACCGCTACACCGCCGACAAGAAAATCCGTTCCGACGACGCCTATACCCCGGGCGGTATGGCCGGCAAACGTCCGGATCGCGCGAGCCTGGTCTACAGCCAGCGCTGCAAAGAAGCCTACAAAAATGTGCCGATCGTTCTCGGTGGCATCGAAGCCTCCCTGCGCCGCATCGCCCATTATGATTATTGGCAGGATCGCGTGCGTAACTCGATCCTGATCGACGCCTGCGCCGACATTCTGCTGTACGGCAACGCCGAGCGCGCGATTGTCGAAGTCGCCCAGCGTCTGTCCTACGGCCACAAGATCGAAGACATCACCGACGTGCGCGGCACCGCGTTCATTCGTCGTGACACGCCGCAAGGCTGGTACGAAGTTGACTCGACGCGCATTGACCGTCCGGGCAAGGTCGACAAGATCATCAACCCGTACGTGAACACCCAGGACACCCAGGCCTGCGCCATTGAACAGGAAAAGGGCCCGGTCGACGATCCGCAGGAAGCCAAGGTTGTCCAGATTCTGGCCAGCCCGCGCATGACCCGCGACAAGACCGTGATCCGTTTGCCGTCGATGGAAAAAGTCCGCGGTGATGCTGTTCTTTATGCTCACGCCAACCGCGTGCTTCACCTCGAAACCAACCCGGGCAACGCCCGCGCGCTGGTGCAGAAGCACGGCGAAGTCGACGTCTGGTTCAACCCGCCGCCGATTCCGATGACCACCGAAGAAATGGACTACGTGTTCGGCATGCCTTACGCACGTGTTCCGCACCCGGCGTACGGCAAGGAGAAAATCCCGGCCTACGACATGATCCGTTTCTCGGTGAACATCATGCGCGGCTGCTTCGGTGGCTGCACCTTCTGCTCGATCACCGAGCACGAAGGCCGGATCATCCAGAACCGTTCCGAAGAGTCGATCATTCGCGAGATCGAAGAGATCCGCGACAAGGTGCCAGGCTTCACCGGCGTCATCTCCGACCTCGGTGGCCCGACCGCGAACATGTACCGTATCGCCTGCAAAACGCCGGAAATCGAATCCGCGTGCCGCAAGCCGTCCTGCGTATTCCCGGGCATCTGCCCGAACCTGAACACCGACCACTCGTCGCTGATTCAGCTGTACCGCAGCGCCCGTGCCTTGCCGGGTGTGAAAAAGATCCTGATTGCCTCCGGCCTGCGTTATGACCTCGCGGTCGAGTCGCCGGAGTACGTCAAAGAGCTGGTGACCCACCACGTCGGCGGTTACCTGAAGATCGCCCCGGAACACACCGAGGAAGGTCCGCTCAACCAGATGATGAAACCGGGCATCGGCAGCTATGACAAGTTCAAGCGCATGTTCGAGAAGTACACCAAGGAAGCGGGCAAAGAGCAGTACCTGATTCCGTACTTCATCGCCGCCCACCCGGGCACCACCGACGAAGACATGATGAACCTGGCCCTGTGGCTCAAGGGCAATGGCTTCCGCGCCGACCAGGTGCAAGCGTTCTACCCGTCGCCGATGGCCACCGCCACCGCGATGTACCACTCGGGCAAGAACCCGCTGCGCAAGGTCACTTACAAGAGTGACGGCGTGAATATCGTCAAGAGCGAAGAGCAGCGTCGTCTGCACAAGGCGTTCTTGCGTTATCACGACCCGAAAGGCTGGCCGATGCTGCGTGAAGCGCTGATCCGCATGGGTCGCGGCGACCTGATCGGTTCGGGCAAGGATCAACTGATCCCGACGCACCAGCCGACCACCGACAGCTACCAGAGCGCCCGTCGCAAAAACTCGACACCGGCTGGCAGCCATAAAGTGGCGAAGGAAGGCAAAGAGAAGACCACCAAGATCCTCACCCAGCACACCGGTCTGCCGCCGCGTGCCAGTGATGGTGGTAATCCGTGGGACAAGCGTGAGCAGGCCAAGGCGGCGGCATTTGCCCGCAACCAACAGGCTGCGAAAGAGCGTAAAGACGCCGCGAAAGGCAAAGGGCCGAAACCGACCCGCAAGCCGGTCGTACCGCGCTAAAGCAAACGCCAACCTTCGGGTTGGCGTTTTTTTTTTTGAGTCAAAAGATCGCAGCCTGCGGCAGCTCCTACAGTGGGATTCGCGTTTCCCTGTAGGAGCTGCCGCAGGCTGCGATCTTTTGATCTTCGCCACATTTAGGCGCAACTTCGCCTAACCATTTCCCCGCATCGCCCGATTTTGGTGCTGTACTGCCCTAAGCATTCCGGGAAAGCGCCCAAGCCTCTGCATGGCATAAGTCTTGCGCGCTTTCGAATACGCTTAGGCTCGCAGGAGGCACGCCGTGTCGATTCATGTCGCATTGCATCACGTCACGCATTACCGCTACGACCGCGCTGTCGAACTCGGCCCGCAGATCGTTCGCCTGCGCCCGGCTGCCCACAGTCGCACGCGGATTTTGTCGTATGCGCTGAAAGTCTCGCCCGAGCAGCATTTCATCAACTGGCAGCAAGACCCGCAGGGCAACTACCTCGCGCGGCTGGTCTTCCCGGAAAAAACCGATGAGTTGCGCATCGAGGTCGATCTGCTGGCCGAAATGGCCGTGTTCAATCCCTTCGATTTTTTCCTTGAGCCCTACGCCGAGAAAATCCCTTTCGCCTACGCCCCGGACGAACGCAAAGAGTTAGCGCCATATCTCGAAACCCTGCCACTGACGCCGAAATTCAAAGCCTATCTGGACGCCATCGACCGCACGCCGCTGCCAGCGGTGGACTTCCTCGTCGCACTCAACCAGCGCCTCAGCGAAGACATCGGCTACCTGATCCGCATGGAACCGGGTGTGCAAACCCCGGAGCACACCCTCGAACACGCCTCCGGCTCCTGCCGCGACTCGGCGTGGTTGCTGGTGCAACTGCTGCGCAACCTCGGCTTGGCCGCGCGATTTGTTTCCGGTTACTTGATTCAACTGACCGCAGACGTGAAAAGCCTCGACGGCCCGTCCGGCACCGAAGTGGATTTCACCGACCTGCACGCTTGGTGTGAGGTGTATTTGCCGGGCGCCGGCTGGATCGGCCTTGATGCGACGTCAGGCCTGTTCGCCGGTGAAGGGCATATCCCGTTGGCCTGTAGTCCCGATCCGTCCTCGGCGGCGCCGATCAGTGGCTTGGTCGAACCCTGCGAATGCGTGTTCAGCCACGAAATGTCGGTGGAGCGGATCTGGGAGGCGCCGCGCGTCACCAAGCCTTACACCGATGAGCAATGGCTGGCGATTCAAGCGCTCGGCCGGCAGATTGATGCCGACCTGCTGGCGGAGGATGTACGCCTGACCATGGGCGGCGAGCCGACTTTCGTGTCCATCGATGACCCGGACGGTGCCGAGTGGAACACCGCCGCATTGGGAGAGGACAAGCGCCGTCTCTCTGCCGAATTGTTCCAGCGCATGCGCAAACACTACGCACCGAAGGGCCTGGTGCATTTCGGTCAGGGCAAGTGGTATCCGGGCGAGCAACTGCCGCGCTGGTCGCTCAATTGCTACTGGCGCCGCGACGGCGTGCCGGTCTGGCACAACGATGCGCTGATCGCTGACGAGCAGCAGGATTACGGCGCCACAGGTGAATTGGCCGGGCGTTTTCTGGCCAGTGTCGCCGAACGCCTGAAATTGCCTACACGTTTTGTGTTCCCGGCCTACGAGGACAACTTCTATTACCTGTGGCGCGAGGGCACGTTGCCGAGCAACGTCAGCGCCGAAGACTCGCGTCTGGAGGAGCCGCTGGAGCGCGCACGCCTGCGCAAAGTCTTCAGTCAGGGCCTGAACAAGGTGATCGGCCAAGTGCTGCCTCTGGCGCGCACAGCCAAGGGCGATCAATGGCAAAGCGGCCGCTGGTTCCTGCGAGACGAGCATTGCCGCTTGGTGCCGGGGGATTCGCCACTGGGTTATCGCCTGCCGCTCGGTTCGCAGCCGTGGGTAAAAGCCGCCGAGTACCCGTTTATTCATCCCCAGGATCCAAATCAGGATTTTCCCGAGCTGCCGCAAACCACCCAACTCAACCTTCACGGCGAACCGGCGACGTCTGATGAGCGCACGCCAAAAATCGACGAATCCGCCGATTGGCTGACCCGCACCGCGTTCTGTGCCGAAGCCCGCGAAGGGCGTTTATACCTGTTCATGCCGCCGCTGGAGCGGGTCGAAGATTATCTGGAACTGGTCGCGGCCATCGAGGCCACCGCCGAAGAACTGCATTGTCCGGTCTTGCTGGAAGGCTACGAGCCGCCTAGCGATCAACGCCTGAGCAACTTCCGCATCACCCCCGATCCGGGCGTGATCGAGGTCAACGTGCAGCCCTCGGCGACATGGGACGAGTTGGTCGAGCGCACCGAGTTCCTCTATGAAGAAGCGCGGCAAACCCGCCTGACCACCGAGAAATTCATGATCGACGGCCGCCACACCGGTACCGGCGGCGGCAATCACTTTGTGCTCGGCGGCGCAACGCCGGCGGATTCACCGTTTCTGCGACGTCCGGATCTGCTGCGCAGCCTGATCAGTTACTGGCACAACCATCCATCGCTGTCGTACCTGTTTTCCGGATTGTTCATCGGCCCGACCTCACAGGCGCCGCGCGTCGATGAGGCGCGCAATGACGCGCTGTATGAGCTGGAAATCGCTTTCGCGCAGATGCCGGAGCCGGGCGAGGAATGCGCACCGTGGTTGGTCGATCGATTGCTGCGCAACTTGCTGATCGACGTCACTGGCAACACTCATCGTGCCGAGTTCTGCATCGACAAACTGTATTCGCCGGATGGCGCCACAGGGCGTCTCGGCTTGCTGGAGTTGCGCGCGTTCGAAATGCCGCCTCACGCGCGCATGAGCCTCGCTCAACAATTATTGCTGCGGGCGCTGGTCGCACGGTTCTGGCGCGAACCTTATGCGCCCACGAAACTGGCGCGCTGGGGCACCGAACTGCACGACCGCTTTTTGCTGCCGCACTTTATCGAGCAGGACTTCGCCGACGTCATCGTCGAACTGAACAACGCCGGTTATCCACTGCGGGCGGAATGGTTTGCGGCGCATCTGGAGTTTCGTTTTCCGAAGGTCGGCGATTACGCCGTTAATGGCATCGAACTGGAACTGCGCCAGGCGCTGGAACCGTGGCATGTGCTGGGCGAGGAGGGCGCGGCGGGCGGCACGGTGCGTTATGTCGATTCATCGCTGGAGCGTTTGCAGGTCAGGGTAAAAGGCTTGCCGCCGCAGCGTTATCTGCTGACGTGTAATGGCATCGCGGTGCCGTTGCACCCGACCGGGCGCGTCGGCGAATTCGTCGCAGGTGTGCGTTACCGCGCCTGGCAACCGGCCAACTGCCTGCAACCGAACATACCTGTGCACGCACCGCTGGTATTCGACCTGCTCGACACCTGGATGGGTCGATCACTGGGCGGTTGTCAGTACCACGTCGCGCATCCCGGCGGGCGTAATTACGAGACGCTGCCGGTTAACGCTAACGAAGCGGAGAGCCGGCGTATGGCGCGATTCTTCCGCGTCGGACACACGCCAGGGAAACTTCCTATACCGAAGGTGGAAATCACTGACGAGCTACCGATGACAATCGATTTACGACGTTTCCAAATCGTACGCGACGCTTAGATTTTTCGTATATCCGGGCGTCATGTGCCTGCGTTAGTCTGACCGTTCCTTGCTGTCTGCCGAGCTTTCCATGCCTGACCTGCTAGACCGCTACCCGCTCACGGCGGGCACTTATCACGAACTGCTCGACGGCAGTGGAGCGGTGCGCCCGCATTGGAGGCGACTGTTCGATCAGTTGCAGCGCAGCACGCCGGCGCAGTTGGTACAACGGCAGGCATTGCTGGCGCGGCAGATTCAGGAAAACGGCGTTACCTATAACGTCTATGCCGACCCCAAAGGCGCGGATCGGCCGTGGGAACTGGATCTGCTGCCCCATGTGATTGCGGCGGATGAATGGCAGCAGTTGTCAGCCGGGATCGCTCAGCGTGCGCGCCTGCTCAATGCGGTGCTGGCGGATCTTTATGGCCCGCAAAAGCTGATCAGCGAAGGTCTGCTGCCGGCGGAACTGGTCTTCGGCCACAACAATTTTCTCTGGCCGTGTCAGGGCATTGCGCCACCGGAAGGGGCTTTCCTGCATCTTTACGCGGTGGATCTGGCGCGCACGCCGGACGGCCGCTGGTGGGTGACGGCCGATCGTACTCAGGCACCCTCGGGTGCCGGTTATGCGCTGGAAAACCGCACCATCGTTTCCCGTGCCTTCCCCGAGTTGTACCGCGACCTGAAGGTGCAGCATCTGGCCGGTTTTTTTCGTACGTTGCAGGAAACCATGGCCCGTCAGGCGCCCTGCGACGACGGCGCGCCGCTGATCGTGTTGCTGACGCCTGGGCGTTTCAACGAAAGCTATTTCGAACATTTGTACCTGGCTCGCCAGCTCGGTTATCCGCTGGTCGAGGGCGGCGATCTGACCGTGCGCGATGCCACGGTCTACCTGAAAACCCTCAGCGGCCTGCGTCGGGTACACGCAATCATGCGCCGGCTCGACGACGATTTCTGCGACCCGCTGGAGTTGCGCACGGACTCGGCACTCGGCGTGCCCGGATTGCTTGAAGCCGTGCGTCAGGGCCGTGTGCTGGTGACTAATGCGTTGGGTAGCGGCGTACTGGAATCGCCGGGGTTGCTGGGGTTTCTGCCGAAGATCAATCAATACCTGTTCGGCGAAGAACTGATCCTGCCATCGATTGCCACGTGGTGGTGTGGCGAGGCGCCGGTGTTGGCGCAGGCGTTGGAGAAACTTCCGGAACTGTTGATCAAACCAGCGTTTCCCTCGCAAACCTTCGCACCCGTGTTTGGTCGTGATTTGAGTGAAAAACAGCGACAGGCGCTGGCCGAGCGCATGCAGGCGCGACCTTATGCCTACGTCGCGCAAGAATTGGCTCAACTGTCCCACGCCCCTATCTGGCAGGCTGAAAACGGTCAATTGCAACCCCGGGCGATCGGCATGCGCATGTACGCCGTGGCCAGTCGCGACGGTTATCGCGTGCTGCCCGGTGGCCTGACCCGAGTGGCCGCCGAGGCCGATGCCGAAGTGGTGTCGATGCAGCGCGGCGGCGCGAGCAAGGACACCTGGGTGCTGGGCGAACGACCGCCGAGCGGTGAGCAGTGGAAAACTCAGCGCAATGTCGGCGTACATGACCTCGTCCGCCGCGATCCCTATTTGCCGTCGCGGGTGGTGGAAAACCTGTTCTGGTTCGGCCGTTATTGCGAGCGCTGCGACGACAGTGCGCGCTTGCTGCGCATCATGCTCGCGCGGTATGTCGACGGCGATGACCCGCAGGCGTTGCAGGCCGCTGTCGATCTGGGTGAACGGCTGGCGCTGTTGCCGGACGAAGGTGAATTGCCGGAGCGGCTGCTGGCTGCTCTTCTGGGGGACGACTGGTCATTCAGCCTGCGCTCCAACCTGCAACGCTTGCAGTGGGCGGCCTCGCAGGTGCGCGGCAAGCTTTCGCGGGAGAACTGGCAGGCGCTGGTCGAGTTGCAGCGCGAAGCGATGGAGCTGGATACCGACGAGCCGGACTTCGGCGAGTTGCTGGATTTTCTCAACCGACTGGTGATGTCGCTGGCGGCGCTGTCCGGTTTTGCCCTTGATGACATGACCCGCGATGAAGGCTGGCGCTTTCTGATGATTGGCCGGCGCATCGAACGTCTGCAATTCCTCAGCAGCAGTCTCGCGGCATTTTTGCGCGGCGCCGGCGCTTTCGATCAGTCGGGGCTGGAATGGCTACTGGAACTGGGTAACAGCAGCATCACCTATCGCTCACGGTATCTGGCGGTGGCGCAATTGATCCCGGTGCTGGATCTGTTGCTGCTGGATGAGCAGAACCCGCACGCGGTGCTGTTCCAGCTGAAACTGGTGACGCGCACGTTGAAGCGCCTGAACGAGGATTTTGGTGCGCCTCGGGAGGCAGGATTGCCGCAATTGGTCGAGCGTTTGGCGCGTTTCGATCTGGGCTGTCTGGAAAATCCGCTGTTCGGTGACACCAGCGTGCGCGCGGCGCTCAATGGCCTCGCGGATCTGCTGCAAGAGATTGCCGAGGCCAGCGGGCAAGTATCTGATCGTCTGGCCCTGCGCCATTTCGCTCACGTCGATGATGTCAGCCAACGCACGGTGTCCGTCTGATGAGCGCGCATTACCAGATCCTCCACGACACCTGTTATCACTACGACAGCCCGGTGTCGCTGGCGCAGCAATTGGCACATCTATGGCCACGCGAATGTGCCTGGCAGCGCTGCACCGAACAAAAATTATTAATCAGCCCGGAGCCGACGGCACGGCGGGATGAACTGGATGTGTTCGGTAATCCGCTGACGCGACTGGCGTTCGAGCGCCCGCATGATGAATTGCAGGTCAACGCGCGGCTGACGGTGGAAGTGCTGGCGCGGCCGGTGCTGGATTTTAAGCAGTCGCCGGCGTGGGAGCAGACCCGCGATGCGCTGACCTACAGCAGTCTGCCGTTGTCCGCCGAGATACTTGAGGCGTGTCGATACCGCTTTCAGTCACCGTATGTGCATTTGAAGCGCAGCTTCGTCGAGTTCTCGCAAAGCT
The DNA here is from genome assembly GCF_044742965.1 of Pseudomonas sp. NPDC087804. NCBI lineage: Bacteria > Pseudomonadati > Pseudomonadota > Gammaproteobacteria > Pseudomonadales > Pseudomonadaceae > Pseudomonas > Pseudomonas sp. NPDC087804. The sequence continues at coordinate 12,113 of NZ_JBIUVN010000008.1, forward strand.
GCTTTGCGCCGGGGCAGCCATTGATGCTCGGTGTGCAGGCGTTGATGCAGAAGATATTCAGCGAATTCACCTTCGATGCCGAAGCGACCCAAGTGGCGACGCCGCTGGTAGAAGTGCTGGAGCGGCGGCGCGGGGTGTGTCAGGACTTCGCGCACTTGATGCTGGCGTGTGTGCGCTCGCGAGGCTTGGCGGCGCGTTACGTCAGTGGTTATCTGCTGACTCAGCCGCCGCCGGGGCAGCCACGCCTGATCGGCGCCGATGCGTCGCATGCGTGGGTGTCGGTGTTTTGCCCGGTGCTGGGCTGGGTGGATTTCGATCCGACCAATAACGTGCAGCCGGCGCTGGAGCACATCACTTTGGCGTGGGGCAGGGACTTCTCAGATGTTTCGCCGCTACGCGGGGTAATCCTCGGCGGCGGCAACCACGACCCGGAAGTCCGCGTCACCGTGATGCCCATGGACTAACGGCGATCAAAACTGTGGGAGCGAGCCTGCTCGCGAAGGCGTCAGGTCAGTCAGCTCATAAAGTGGCTAACACAGCGCTTTCGCGAGCAGGCTCGCTCCCACATGGGAATTTGGGTGCACTTGGGAGGGGAAGGGCTGTGAGGGCCGGCAGTGAAACCGCCAGCCCCGTCACAAATCCGCAGGGTCTGATTCGATCATCAAACCCGGTGGGGTTCAGGCGTCAGGCGCCTGATCTTTCGGTGCTTCGGTTGCATCAACATCATCTTCCGTTGCCACTTCACCCTCAGGGTTCAGTGCTGCTTCTTCAGCGGTTTGCTTCTTGCGCTGAAGCTTTTCCTCTTTCTTCTGTTCCTTTGCCAAGTCGCGTTGACGTTTGGCGAAGGAGTAATTGGGTTTGGCCATGGGCGTTCCTCTAGGTCGAAGGTGAGGTTGAGCGGCGCGTATTCTGCCCTGTATCGACGTCCGAGGGTTAACCGGGTTTTTGATCGACCCACTTTGGCGTGACGGTCGGCTTCCAGTTATCCAGGGCATCGAGCAGCGTTTGCGGCGATTCGCTCACTTGCAGCATGTCACGGTGTGGCGCGCGAACGAAGCCTTCGCCGACGATGTGGTCAAGAAAAGCAGTGAGTTTGCTGTAAAAACCGTTCACTTCGAGCAGACCCAGCGGTTTGCCGTGATAGCCGAGCTGGCCCCAGGTCCAGACTTCAAACAATTCTTCCAGCGTGCCGAGGCCGCCGGGCAGGGCGATAAACGCATCGCTGAGCTCCGCCATCCGCGCCTTGCGCGCATGCATGCCGTCGACCACTTCCAGACGTGTCAGGCTTTTGTGACCGATTTCCTTGTCCATCAGGCTCTGCGGAATGATGCCGATCACTTCGCCACCAGCGGCCAGCGCGGCGTCGGCGACAATCCCCATCAAACCCACGGCGCCACCGCCGTAAACCAGCGTCAGCTTACGCTCGGCGAGGGCTCTGCCTAATGCAACGGCCGCTTCGGTGTAAGCCGGATCAGTACCGGCGTTGGCACCGCAAAATACACAAACGGATTTCAGAGACATGCTTTTCTCCTGGGTCAATCCGACACAGGGTAATGGCTGGCACGCCTCGATCCAAGGGCTAAACTTCGCGTTCCGGTGTTTCAAAGGTACCGCTGGCGCCACAGGCGTAGGCGGCGAGCAAACTGCACAACAGACCGTTAAAGAACATGACAGGCACTCCGTTTCAGTAGATGCGCCGATCATAGGGCGGGGCGGGAATTCTGGCCGTTAGATTGTGTCGATGAGTGTCATAGCCTGAAAGTTGTATACAATTTTTGACGCAAGTCATAGGAACTTGCGAAGATTTCAGGCAGTCTTTCCACCATTAGTGTTTTTGTTAACCCTGCCTTGGAGATTCACCATGTTTTCCAAAGTTGTTGCGGTATCCCTGCTGGCGCTGGCCAGCAGCCAATTGATGGCTGCCGAGTGCAAAACCACCGTTGACTCCACCGATCAGATGTCCTTCAACACCAAGGAAATCGTGATCGACAAGAGCTGCAAGACCTTCACCGTCGAACTGACCCACTCCGGCAGCCTGCCGAAGAACGTCATGGGCCATAACCTGGTGATCAGCAAAGAAACTGACATGCAGCCAATCGCCACCGACGGCCTGGCCGCCGGCATCGACAAGAACTACCTGAAAGACGGCGACGCTCGCGTAATCGCCCACACCAAAATCATCGGCGCCAAAGAAACCGATTCGCTGACCTTCGACGTATCGAAGCTGGACGCCGCTGAAAAATATGGCTTCTTCTGCTCGTTCCCAGGCCACATCTCGATGATGAAAGGCACTGTGACGCTGAAATAATCAGCCGCTGAAGCTTTAAAAAAACGCCGCTGCGAGGTTATCGCAGCGGCGTTTTTTTGTGTCTGGAATGGGTGTTTTTAGTGAAACATCAAGCTTGGCCCACTGGTCGGAAAAGCATCGATACCTGTAATTTCTGACAGTAGACACAAATCTTGATCCTGAGTCTGATGGGTACGCACTCGCATCACCGGGCGCATCCATTCCGAAAAAGGAGTTTTCGTATGACCGATCAAGAGAAATTGCCCCACCAGCGTACTTTGATTAGCTCGCTGGATAAAATCGCGAAAGTGAGCTCGACTCGAATTGAAAGCATCACCAATGGTAAGGGCGAGCCCATCGACAATGGTGGCGTAACCGATAATTCTGATTTGTCTTTCGTTGGATCGGCTCAACCAAGCCAGTACGCGCAAATTCTTGATAATGGAGTTGGGACGCACCCCGCTGTATGGGTGGACGATAACAGCCATTTCAGTGCCTTTTTACCCGATGAGGCAGCGGGGGAGCATGTATATACCGTTCAAACGATGGATGGTCATAAGTCGGATGTCTGGCGTGTTTTCATTGTCAAGGCCACGGAAGCAGACATTGATTGGGTTAACGACAGCAATGGCAATCCAATCGAAAGAGGCGGGTTCACACGTGATACCGAGTTGAACTTCGTTGGCATTGGGAGGAGCCACACGGAAGTGAAGCTTTTCGATAACGGGAATTATCTTCAAACGCTTACAGTGGACGGTAACAGCCATTGGAACGCCTTGGTTCAGGACCTGGTGACAGGGCTTCATCAGTTTACCGTGCTTGGGCCTGACGGAGTTTTATCCCAGCCTTGGGATATCGAGGTCAAAGAGTCAGCTCCGCTTGGGATCCAGTTCGTCATCGATTCAAATTTGAAGCTGCTTGGAAACCACGAAAAAACAACCGCTAAGACGGTGACGTTTGTTGGCACGGCAAATCCGAATGAAAAAGGGTTTCTCTCTGACTACGACAATGACGTTTCATCGATCCAGGCAGATTCAAATGGAGTTTTCACAGTGACGGCTTATGATTTGGCAGAGAAGGTTCATACCTTCAGGATCAGGACTTATGAGAATCGAGTGTCCGCCCCTTGGACTGTTCGAGTCGTCGCTTCCTGAGTCCAACAGACGGTTATCCGGCCAATAAAAAAGCGTCCCTTGGGACGCTTTTTGCTTTCTGTAGGAGCTGCCGAAGGCTGCGATCTTTTGATCTGTTTTTGAAGATCAAGATCAAAAGATCGCAGCCTCGTTTCACTCGACAGCTCCTACAGGCTCCGTCGCGACTTATGGGGCGAATGGCATCACACGTTTGTGATGGGTTTTGTTGTAGGTGTCGACGATGATTTTGAAGGCTTCCTCGCGCACCGGCTCGCCGTGCAGAAACGCATCGATTTCGGCATACGTCACGCCATGCGACGCTTCGTCCGGTTTGCCCGGCGACAAATCTTCAAGATCCGCCGTCGGCACTTTCTCGACCAGCGATTCCGGCGCGCCGAAGCTGCGGGCGATCGCGCGCACCTGATTTTTCACCAGACCGCTCAGCGGTGCCAGATCGCAGGCGCCGTCGCCGAATTTGGTGAAGAAGCCCATCACCGCTTCCGCCGCGTGGTCGGTGCCGATCACCAGGCCGTGCGCTGCGCCGGCGATGGTGTACTGAGCGACCATGCGCATCCGCGCCTTGGTGTTGCCGAGCACGAAGTCCACCGATACTGCGTGTTTGCCTTCGAACGCGGCGACTTCACTGGCCAGCGACTTCACGGCTGGCCCAATGTTGACGGTGTGGCGTTCGTCCGGGGCGATGAAATCCACCGAGGCTTGGGCGTCGTGTTCGTCAAACTGGGTTTCGTACGGCAGGCGCACGGCGATGAATTTGTAGCTGTTGTCGCCGGTTTGATCGCGCAGCTCACGCATCGCGCGCTGGGCCAAGAGGCCTGCGGTCAGCGAATCGACGCCGCCGCTGATGCCGAGCACCAGCGTCTTGAGCCCGGAATTGACCAGACAATCCTGAATAAAGACGATGCGCCGGGCGACTTCGGCCTGCAGGGCTTTGTAGTCAGCGAACGGCGGTTGCACTTTGAGCTGTTCAGCAATCTCACGCTGTACGGCTTGCATGAATTCACTCCTTGCTAGATGAACTGGAATCGGCAGGAACCTGGAACACGTGTCGCAAGTAGGCGACGAAATTCGGGTCTTTGCAGTGGGACTTGCCTGGCTCGTCGGAGATCTTCGCCACCGGTTGGCCGTTGCAGGCAGTCATTTTAAGCACGATGCTCATCGGTTCGACACCCGGAATGTCACAGGTGAGGTTAGTGCCGATGCCGAAGCTGACGTTGATCCGGCCGTGCAGCGCGCGGAAGATCTCCAGCGACTTGGGCAAGGTCAGGCTGTCGGAGAACACCAGCGTCTTGCTCATCGGGTCGATGCCGAGCTTGTGGTAATGCGCGATGCATTTTTCGCCCCACACCACCGGATCCCCGGAGTCGTGGCGTAAACCGTCGAACAGCTTGGCGAAGAACAGATCGAAATCGCCGAGAAACGCATCGGTGGTAATGCAGTCGGTGAGGGCGATGCCCAGCAAACCCCGGTACTCACGCACCCAACAGTCGAGCGCGGCGATCTGGCTGTCGATCAACCGTGGGCCGAGTTGCTGGTGGGCCATGATCCATTCGTGGGCCATGGTGCCCAGTGGTTTCATGTCGAGTTCGCGCGACAGGTGTACGTTGCTGGTGCCGACGAAACGCCCGGGGAAATCGTGCTTGAGCACGTTCACCACTTCTTCCTGCACACGGTAAGAAAACCGGCGGCGGGTGCCGAAATCGGCTACTTGCAGTTGCGACAATTCGTCGGCCGAGGCGTTGGCGGTCAGCCAGTCGAATTTGCGGTAGAGCTTCTCGCGCGCCTGTTCGAGCACGGTTTCGCGGTAGCGATAGCGGTTGCGCACTTCGCTGACGATCGCCAGCAGCGGCACTTCGTAAAGAATCACATGCAGCCACGGCCCGCGCAGTCGGATGAACAGCTCGCCGTTTTCGATGCCGGTGTGCACGTAGCGCAGGTTGAAGCGGAACAGACCGAGGAATCGCAGGAAGTCCGGTTTCAGGAAGGAGATACGCTCAAGGAAATTCAGTTGATCGGCGCTCAGGCTCAGTTCGGCCAGGCGTTCGATCTGATAGCGGATCTCGGCCAGATACGGGCGCAGATCCTCGCTGTTGCGGCAACGGAATTCCCATTCGACTTCAACGTTGGGGTAGTTGTGCAGCACCGCCTGCATCATCGTCAGTTTGTAGAAGTCGGTGTCGAGCAGGTTCTGCACGATGCGATCGGCAAACACACTCTCGCTCATAAACGGTCTCCAGGTGCGCCGCGCTGTGGCGCGGTAAAAATCAATGGCGCTAGTGGCGCATATCAGTGGTGGGGATTGCCAGCAATTTCTGAAAACGCATCAGATCCTTGTGGGAGCGGGCTTGCTCGCGAAGGCGTTCTGTCAGTCGATTCAAATGTCGCTGAAACACCGCTTTCGCGAGCAAGCCCGCTCCCACAGGGATTGTGGATAACTCTGCATTGGGCGTCAGGTCAGGGATTGTCGATCTGCTCGAGCATCCATTTGACGAAAACCCGCACCTTGGGCACTTCCGCCGCGTGCTCCGGGTACGCCAGATAGTACGCGTCAGTGCTCGGCATCGCATGCTGCCAGGGAATGACCAGTTTGCCGTCGGCCAATTCCTCTTCCACCAGAAAACGTGGCAACAGCGCCACGCCACAACCCACCTGTGCGGCGCGAATGCACATATAAAAGGTTTCAAAACGTGGCCCGTGATAGCTGTGTTCGGTCTGGTAGCCCTGACTGTCGAACCAGTCGTGCCACGCCTGTGGGCGTGAGGCATTTTGCAGCAAGACCAGATCGGTGAGTTGCGTCGGATCAGTGAACGGCGTATCCGGCAGGCTGCTCGGCGCGCACACCGGCACCAGTTCTTCACTGAACAACTTCAGGCACTCAGTCCCCGGTCGCGAGCCTTGACCGTAATAGAAAGCCAGGTCACTGCGCCCTTGCAGCAAATCATCGGCCTCTTGCTCGTTGCACAAATCCAGATGAATTGACGGATGGCGCAAACGCCAGCCTTTCAGGCGCGGCACCAGCCAACGCGCGCCGAAGGTCGACGGGGTCGATACGCGTAGGACTTCGGTCTCGCCGCCGTAGGAACGCAGGTAATGCGTCGACATCTCCACCTGCGTGAGGATTTTTCGTACTTCCACCAAGTACAAATCCCCGGCCGGGGTCATCTGCAAACGTCGGCGCACGCGGAGGAACAATAAGTGTTGTAACAATTCCTCAAGCTGCGCGACCTGCTTGCTCACCGCACTCTGGGTCAGGTTCAGTTCCTCGGCGGCGCGGGTGAAGCTCAGGTGCCGGGTCACGGCCTCGAAGCATTGCAGGGCGGTGATCGAGGGCAAGTGGCGTTTGTTCAGCATGGCCGATCCTTTTCTTGTCTTTCTATGCTCAGCATGAATAAACGGAATGATATCTCGCGTAAAGGTCGTTTGTTGCCTCGCCATTGTGAAGCTACAACTAATGGCCTGCCCGGTCGTGAAATGGCGACCGCACACATTCAGTTTTTTGCTTGAGGAGTGACCCATGGTTGCCGCATTGCTTGATCGTCTTGGTGTGAACCCGGCCCTTTATCAGAACGGCAAAGTGCCGGTGCATTCGCCGATCGACGGCAGCCGCATTGCCGCCGTGAACTGGGAAGGCCCGGCCGAAGTCGAGCAGCACATCAGTCGCGCAGATCATGCGTTCGAGCAATGGCGCAAGATTCCGGCCCCGCGTCGCGGCGAGCTGGTGCGTCAATTCGGCGAGGTGTTGCGTGAATACAAGGCTGACCTCGGCGAACTGGTTTCGTGGGAGGCGGGCAAGATCACCCAGGAAGGTTTGGGTGAAGTGCAGGAGATGATCGACATCTGCGATTTCGCCGTCGGCCTGTCCCGTCAGTTGTACGGTTTGACCATCGCTTCCGAGCGTCCGGGCCACCACATGCGTGAAACCTGGCATCCGCTGGGCGTGGTCGGTGTGATCAGCGCGTTCAACTTCCCGGTTGCAGTCTGGGCGTGGAACACCACGCTGGCGCTGGTCTGCGGCAACCCGGTGGTGTGGAAGCCGTCGGAGAAAACCCCGCTGACCGCACTGGCCTGCCAAGCGCTGTTCGACCGTGTGGTGAAGAACTTCAGCGATGCGCCGGCGAATCTTTGCCAAGTGATCATCGGTGGTCGCGACGCGGGTGAAGCGCTGGTCGATGACCCGCGTGTCGCCCTGATCAGCGCCACCGGCAGCACGCGCATGGGCCGTGAAGTGGCGCCGAAAGTCGCCGCACGTTTTGCTCGCAGCATTCTGGAGTTGGGCGGCAACAACGCGATGATCCTCGGCCCAAGCGCCGATCTGGACATGGCGGTGCGCGCGATTCTGTTCAGCGCCGTCGGTACCGCCGGCCAGCGTTGCACCACGTTGCGTCGCTTGATCGCCCATGAGTCGGTCAAAGAAGAAATCGTCACCCGCCTGAAAGCCGCGTACTCGAAAGTGCGCATCGGCCATCCGCTGGAAGGCAATCTGGTCGGCCCGTTGATCGACAAGCACAGTTTCGAAAACATGCAGGACGCGCTGGAGCAGGCGTTGAGCGAGGGCGGTCGGGTGTTTGGCGGCAAGCGCCAACTGGAAGATCAGTTCCCGAATGCTTACTACGTGTCGCCGGCGATTGTTGAAATGCCGGAGCAGAGCGATGTGGTGTGCAGCGAAACCTTCGCGCCGATTCTGTACGTGGTTGGTTACAAAGATTTCCAGGAAGCACTGCGCCTGAACAACTCGGTGCCGCAAGGGTTGTCGTCGTGCATCTTTACTACTGACGTGCGCGAGGCTGAGCAGTTTATGTCGGCGGTGGGCAGTGATTGCGGGATCGCCAACGTCAACATCGGCCCGAGCGGTGCGGAGATTGGTGGTGCGTTTGGTGGTGAGAAGGAAACGGGTGGTGGCCGTGAATCGGGTTCGGATGCGTGGCGCGGGTACATGCGCCGCCAGACCAACACCGTGAACTACTCGCTGGAGTTGCCGCTGGCGCAGGGCATTACGTTCGACTGAGGATGGAGGAAAAGCTGAAAAGATCGCAGCCTTCGGCAGCTCCTACATAGGTGGCGCCAGGCTGCGGTTTTGTAGGAGCTGCCGAAGGCTGCGATCTTTTGGCGGCCCCACAAGCGCATTTGGTTAGGTTTCTGTTGGAGTCTGGCAATGCCGTTACGCGAAGAATGTCTGTGGGAAAAACTCACGCCGCAAAGGCCGGATAACTCCGCGCTCAAGGGCGAAGTCAAAGTCGATGTCTGCGTGATCGGCGCCGGGTTTACCGGGTTGTCGGCGGCGCTGCATCTGTTGGAACAGGGCAAAAGCGTCTGCGTGCTAGAGGCTCATCGCGCCGGCCACGGCGGTTCCGGGCGCAACGTCGGATTGGTCAACGCCGGCATGTGGATTCCACCGGACGAGATCGAAGCCGGTTTCGGTGAAGCGGTCGGCAGTCAGCTCAATCGCATGCTCGGCGCCGCGCCAGCGCTGGTGTTCAGCCTTGTGGACAAGTACAACATCGATTGCCAATTGCGCCGCGAAGGCACGCTGCACATGGCGCATAACGCCAAGGGCGAGGCCGATCTGCGCAGTCGCGAGCAACAATGGAAACGTCGCGGCGCACCGGTCGAGCTACTCACCGGCAAGGCTTGCGAACAAGCCACCGGGACGCAAAAAATCGCCGCCGCGTTGCTCGATCGTCGCGCCGGCACGCTCAATCCGATGGCTTATGTCACCGGGCTGGCGAACGCGGTGCTCGGCCTCGGCGGGCAGATGTTCGACCATTCACCGGTCACTCGACTCGAGCGTCAGGGCGCGAAATGGTCGGTGCAAACCGAGCACGGTTCGGTGCTCGCCGAACAAGTGGTCATCGCCTCCAACGCCTACACCGAGGGCGACTGGACGGAACTCAAACGCAATTTCTTCCCCGGTTATTACTATCAGGTCGCTTCGGTGCCGCTGACCGAAGACGCTGCGCAGGAGATTCTTCCGGGTGGGCAAGGCTCGTGGGATACCCGCCAGGTGTTGAGCAGCATCCGCCGCGATAAAGAAGGGCGGTTATTGCTCGGCAGCCTCGGCAACGGTAATCAAAAACCGGCCTGGTTTCTCAAGGCCTGGGCCGATCGGGTGCAGCAGCATTACTTCCCGCAACTGAAACCCGTCGAATGGGAATGCACCTGGACCGGGCGCATCGCGTTTACGCCCGATCACCTGATGCGTCTGTTCGAACCGGCACCGGGGCTGGTCGCTGTCACGGGCTATAACGGCCGTGGCGTTACCACTGGCACGGTGGTCGGCAAAGCCTTCGCCGATTACTTGTGCAACGGCAATGCCGAGGCCCTGCCAATTCCCTTTGCACCGATGCAGCCCTTGGCGGGCGTGGGCTTGCGCAGTTGCCTGTACGAGGCCGGGTTCTCGCTGTATCACGCGGGCCAGTGCCTGCGCATCGTGATTTGAGTGTTGAATTATGTTGCCGGAAGCGGCGCTTTTCGATGCAGCGACTAGCCTGTAATGGTGCGGGTTGTAGCAGTCCCGCACCAGCAGTGTGCAGTTCGGTGACGCGGGCTGTTACAGGCTGGTTGCACGTCGTTTGGTGCCGCGGTTGCTATGATGGCGCATGCGGGTTGCGCCTGAAAAAATAAATGGTTTCACCTTCCGCGGTTTAGACGGTTGCACGCCCAATGAAAATGGGAACGAAACAGTCGAAATAACAAGAAAGCAGCGACTTTTTGAAGAATAAAAAACCGATGGCACGGCCCTTGCTCTGCGCATTCAGTGAAGTGAAGTCGCAGTGCCAACTAAAAAAAACCTTGGAGCACCACCTCATGTCCCAGACGTTTTACAAGAAAGGCTTTCTGGCCCTCGCAGTGGCTACTGCGTTGGGTGTTTCTGCGTTTGCTCAGGCTGATATCAAAATCGGTGTAGCGGGTCCAATGACGGGCGCCAACGCGGCATTTGGCGAGCAGTACATGAAGGGTGCACAAGCGGCGGCCGATTCGGTCAACGCGGCAGGTGGCGTCAACGGGGAAAAAATCGTTCTGGTCAAAGGCGATGACGCCTGCGAACCGAAACAAGCGGTAACGGTCGCCAAGGATCTGGTCAATCAGAAAGTCGCTGGCGTGGTCGGCCACTTCTGCTCGTCTTCCACCATTCCAGCCTCGGAAATCTACGACGAAGCCGGCGTAATCGCGATCACCCCGGGTTCCACCAACCCGCAAGTGACCGAGCGCGGCCTCAGCGCCATGTTCCGTATGTGCGGGCGTGACGACCAGCAAGGTATCGTTGCCGGCGACTACATTGTCGACGTGCTCAAGGGTAAAAAAGTCGTTGTATTGCACGACAAAGACACCTACGGCCAAGGCCTGGCGGATGCCACCAAGGCACAACTGGTCAAGCGCGGCGTGACGCCAGTGTTGTATGAAGGCCTGACCCGTGGCGAAAAAGACTTCAGCACCATCGTCACCAAAATCCGTGGCGCTGGCGCCGATGTCGTCTACTTCGGTGGTCTGCACCCGGAAGCCGGTCCGCTGGTTCGTCAACTGCGTGAGCAAGGCCTGAAAGACGTCAAGTTCATGTCCGATGACGGCATTGTGACCGATGAACTGGTAACCACCGCGGGTGGCCCGCAATTCGTGGATGGCGTGCTGATGACCTTCGGTGCCGACCCACGCATGCTGCCAGAGAGCAAGGCAGTGGTAGACGCGTTCCGCAAGGCCGGCACCGAGCCTGAGGGCTACACCCTGTACGCCTACGCTTCGGTACAAACCCTGGCCGCAGCCTTCAACGGCGCCAAGTCCAACAAGGGCGAAGAAGCGGCTGCCTGGCTGAAGAAAAATCCGGTGAAAACCGTCATGGGCGAAAAAGCCTGGGACTCGAAGGGCGACCTGAAAGTTTCCGACTACGTGGTTTACCAGTGGGACAAGGACGGCAAATATCACCAGCTGGAAAAACAGAAGTAAGGGCTGACGCGATCAGTTGATCCCACGGTTCCTTTGTAGGAGTGAGCCTGCTCGCGATGACGGAGTTACAGGCAACACATGTGTTGAATGTTAATCCGCTATCGCGAGCAGGCTCACTCCTACAGGGGGCGGTGGTGACGGGTGAATCGTGGCTGACATTGCTCCGACGTAAATCTGTATTTTCCCTAGAAGAGCCGCACGTCCACAGGCGTGCAGGTTCTCACTGCGTGAGATTGCGTTATGGATGGTATTTTCCTGCAGCAACTGGTCAACGGCCTGACCCTCGGGTCGGTCTATGGCCTGATCGCCATCGGCTACACAATGGTCTACGGCATCATCGGCATGATCAACTTCGCCCACGGCGAGGTTTACATGATTTCTGCTTACCTGGCGGCAATCAGTCTGGCTCTGCTGGCGTACTTCGGTATCGAATCTTTCCCGCTGCTGATGCTCGGCACACTGATCTTCACCATCGTCGTCACGGCGGTGTATGGCTGGGTCATTGAGCGAGTCGCTTACAAACCCCTGCGCAACTCCACCCGACTGGCACCGCTGATCAGCGCCATCGGTATCTCCCTGATTCTGCAAAACTACGCACAGATCGCTCAAGGCGCGAAACAACAAGGCGTGCCAACCTTGCTGACTGGCGCGTGGCGTGTCGACATCGGCACCGGTTTCGTGCAACTGACTTACACCAAAGTCTTCATTCTGGTGGCCGCGTTCGTCGGCATGGGCGTACTGACCTACATCATCAAGTACACCAAGCTCGGGCGCATGTGCCGTGCCACTCAGCAAGACCGCAAAATGGCCTCGATTCTGGGGATCAACACCGACCGCGTGATCTCTTACGTGTTCATCATCGGTGCAGCCATGGCGGCATTGGCCGGTGTGTTGATCACCATGAACTACGGCACGTTCGACTTCTATGCCGGCTTCATCATCGGCATCAAGGCATTCACTGCTGCGGTGCTCGGCGGTATCGGCTCTCTGCCCGGTGCGATGCTCGGCGGGATCATTCTCGGGATTTCCGAGTCGCTGTTCTCCGGCCTGGTCAACTCCGACTACAAAGACGTGTTCAGCTTCTCGCTGCTCGTACTTGTTCTGGTCTTCCGGCCGCAGGGCCTGTTGGGCCGTCCTCTTGTGTCGAAGGTGTAAGCGATGTCTTCAACCACTAAAAAAACCATCGATATCAAAAAAAGTCTGGTTGAGGCGGTTCTTGCCGGCCTCATTGCCCTGATCGTATTCGGGCCGATTGTCGGCGTCGTCCTCGACGGTTACAGCTTCAACCTCGAATCGACCCGTGTGGCGTGGATCATTGGCGTTGTCATGATCGGCCGGTTTGCCCTCAGCCTGTTCTTGCAAACCCCCAAAGGCCTGAAAATTCTCGACAGCTTCGAGAGCACCGGGTCGGGTGTGCATGTGCTGCCGGCCGATCACAAATCAAGCCTGCGCTGGATCATCCCGCTGCTGATTGTGCTGGCCGTCATCGTGCCGTTTGTTTCCAACTCCTATTTGCTGGGCGTGGTCATCCTCGGGTTGATCTACGTGCTGCTGGGGTTGGGGCTGAACATCGTGGTCGGTCTGGCCGGTCTGCTCGACCTCGGTTACGTGGCGTTTTATGCCATCGGCGCCTACGGTCTGGCGCTCGGTTATCAGTACCTCGGTCTGGGCTTCTGGACGGTGCTGCCGCTGGCGGCGATCACCGCGGGCCTTGCCGGCTGCATTCTCGGTTTTCCGGTACTGCGCCTGCACGGCGACTATCTGGCGATCGTGACCCTGGGCTTTGGTGAAATCATTCGCCTGATCCTCAACAACTGGTTGTCGCTGACTGGCGGCCCGAACGGCATGCCGGCGCCACTGCCGACGTTCTTCGGTCTGGAGTTCGGCAAACGAGCGAAGGATGGCGGGGTGCCGTTCCATGAGTTCTTCGGCATCGCCTACAACCCGGACGTGAAGTACTACTTCATCTATGCGGTGTTGTTCCTCGTGGTATTGGCTGTGCTCTACATCAAACACCGTTTGGTGAAGATGCCGGTCGGCCGTGCCTGGGAAGCCCTGCGTGAAGACGAAATCGCTTGCCGCTCGATGGGCCTCAACCACGTGCTGGTCAAGCTTTCCGCGTTCACCATTGGCGCGTCGACGGCGGGTCTGGCCGGTGTGTTTTTCGCCACCTATCAAGGTTTCGTTAACCCGACCTCGTTCACTTTCTTCGAATCGGCACTGATCCTGGCCATCGTCGTCCTCGGCGGCATGGGCTCGACCATCGGCGTGGTGATTGCAGCTTTCGTGCTGACCGTCGCCCCGGAACTGCTGCGCGGCTTCGCTGAATATCGCGTGCTGCTGTTCGGCATCCTGATGGTGTTGATGATGATCTGGCGACCACGCGGGCTGATCCGCATCAGCCGTACCGGGGTCACTCCACGCAAAGGTGCCATTCACTATGAGAGGACTGCGCCATGAGTGAAGTCGTACTCTCTGTTGAAAAACTGATGATGCATTTCGGTGGCATCAAGGCCTTGAGCGATGTCAGCCTGAAGGTCAAACGCAACTCGATCTTCGCCTTGATCGGCCCTAACGGCGCTGGCAAAACCACGGTGTTCAACTGCCTGACCGGTTTCTACAAAGCCTCCGGCGGCAAGATCGAGCTCAACGTGCGCGGCCAGCAGACCAACGTCATCCAGTTGTTGGGCGAGTCGTTCAAAGCGTCGGATTTCGTTTCGCCGAAATCCTTCCTCAGTCGCATGTACTACAAGATGTTCGGTGGCACGCACCTGGTGAACCGTGCGGGGCTGGCGCGGACATTCCAGAACATTCGTCTGTTCAAGGAAATGTCGGTGCTGGAAAACCTGCTGGTGGCCCAACACATGTGGGTCAACCGCAACATGCTCGCCGGCATTCTCAACACCAAGGGCTACCGCAAGGCTGAAAGCGACGCGCTGGACGTTGCCTTCTACTGGCTGGAAGTGGTCGATCTGGTGGACTGCGCCAACCGTCTCGCCGGTGAACTTTCCTACGGTCAGCAACGCCGTCTGGAGATTGCCCGGGCCATGTGCACGCGGCCGCAGATCATCTGCCTCGACGAACCGGCCGCCGGCCTCAACCCACAGGAAACCGAAGCGCTGAGCGCGATGATCCGGCTGCTGCGCGACGAGCACGATCTGACCGTGGTGCTGATCGAACACGACATGGGCATGGTAATGAGCATTTCTGACCACATCGTGGTGCTGGATCACGGCATCGTCATCGCCGAAGGCGGGCCTGAAGCGATTCGAAATGATCCGAAAGTGATTGCGGCGTATCTCGGCGCCGACGAAGAGGAACTGGTATGACGCAACCGATCCTCGAACTCAAAAACCTCGACGTGTTCTACGGACCGATCCAGGCGCTCAAAGGTGTTTCGCTGCAGATCAACGAGGGGGAAACCGTCAGCCTGATCGGCTCTAACGGGGCCGGTAAATCGACGCTGCTGATGTCGATTTTCGGCCAGCCGCGTGCAGCCGGCGGGCAGATCATTTATCAAGGCGTCGACATCACCCAGAAGTCCTCGCACTACATCGCTTCCAATGGCATCGCGCAGTCGCCGGAAGGACGGCGGGTGTTCCCTGACATGACCGTCGAGGAAAACCTGTTGATGGGCACCATCCCGATTGGCGACAAGTACGCCAAAGAGGACATGCAGCGCATGTTCGCGCTGTTCCCGCGACTGGAAGAGCGGCGGACGCAGCGGGCGATGACCATGTCCGGTGGTGAGCAACAGATGCTCGCGATTGCCCGGGCGTTGATGAGCCGACCGAAGTTGTTACTGCTCGATGAACCGAGCCTGGGCCTCGCGCCGATCGTGGTGAAGCAGATTTTCGCGACCCTGCGGGAATTGGCGAAAACCGGGATGACGATTTTCCTGGTCGAGCAGAACGCCAACCATGCGCTGAAGCTGTCGGATCGGGCGTATGTGATGGTTAACGGCGAGATTCGCCTGACCGGTACCGGCAAAGAGTTGCTGGTGAATGAGGAGGTGCGTAACGCCTATCTGGGCGGGCACTGATTCTTCGCACGTTTTACACAGCCCCGGCGACGCAAGTCCCGGGGCTTTTATTACCCACAATTCCCTGTAGGAGCTGCCGCAGGCTGCGATTTTTTGATCTTAAAAAACAACATCAAAAGATCGCAGCCTGCGGCAGCTCCTACAGGGAAAACGATTGTTCCGTCAAATTGTGGAAAACAAATCCGGCAAGCTACCAAAGCGCGACATAAAGACGCTGCAAATGGCTGTTTTTCCACAGTTTTGACTTGTCCCCGTTTGCTGTGGAGCTGGCTGTGAATAACGTGGGTGTATCTGGCTGCAGGCCTTGTAAGCCGTGGCTTGCAAAGGTGTGGTTGTTTTTTGATCAGACGCTTTTGCCTGAGCGAGAGGCGCCAATGTCAACCTTTTTATAAGGCTGCTAACGCAGTCGATATGCAGTGCGCCTGCCTGTGGATAAGTCTGTGATTAAACTCTGGAAAGACCTCGCTAAGCACCGTAATTGCTGGCCTCGCGCAATCACTGTGTCGACCGCTTGGTCGTGCAAAATGCCATGTCCCGCACATCTGCCGCTTCAGGGTCAAGCAAAAAACTTTCTATTTCCCCCGCAAAGCCTTGTGCGGCGCGGCTTTGCGCGTTTCCACTTGCCCCCGGAAACTGTGGAAGGGACTGTGGATAACATGCGCGCACATGGCTACAGGCCACGCCCTGTGTGGCGTTCCTACGGTTGATCATTTTTTGAGCTGAATCCGTCCGTGTAGGAGCTGCCGAAGGCTGCGATCTTTTGATTCTGGTTTTTAAGATCAAAAGATCGCAGCCTCGTTGCACTCGTCAGCTCCTACACATGGGTGGGTGTTGCCCGTGAGTGCAGGGCCGGGCATGCTGCTGGCTGATTTTCTATTCCAAGGGCTGCCTCGGTAGCCGAAGCAAGGAGAACACGATGTCCAACACCCTGTTTATCACCGGCGCAACGTCCGGTTTTGGTGAAGCCTGCGCCCGCCGTTTTGCCGAGGCTGGCTGGAAACTGGTGCTGACCGGTCGTCGTGAAGAACGCCTTAATGCACTGTGCGCCGAATTGTCGAAGCAAACCGAAGTGCACGGTCTGGTGCTCGATGTGCGTGATCGCAAGGCGATGGAAGAGGCGATTGCCAATCTGCCGCCGTCGTTCGCCAAGCTGCGTGGCCTGATCAACAACGCCGGTCTGGCGCTGGGCGTTGATCCTGCGCCGAAGTGCGATCTGGACGATTGGGACACCATGGTCGACACCAACGTCAAAGGCCTGATGTACGCCACGCGTTTGCTGCTACCGCGTTTGATCGCCCATGGCCGTGGCGCCGGCATCGTTAACCTCGGTTCGATTGCTGGTAACTACCCGTACCCGGGCAGCCATATCTACGGCGCGACCAAGGCGTTCGTTAAGCAGTTTTCGTTGAACCTGCGTTGCGACTTGCAGGGCACCGGCGTACGGGTCAGCAACATCGAGCCGGGGCTGTGCGAGAGCGAGTTCTCGCTGGTGCGTTTTGCCGGCGATCAGGAGCGTTACAACGCGACCTACGCCGGTGCCGAGCCGATCCAGCCGCAGGACATCGCCGAAACGATTTTCTGGGTGATGAATACGCCGGCGCACATCAACATCAACAGCCTGGAATTGATGCCGGTGAGCCAGACCTGGGCTGGCTTTGCGATTGAGCGGAACAAGGCTTAATACCGCGTTATCGTTCTTCGCGAGCAAGCCCGCTCCCACATTTTGAAATGTATTTCCCTGTGGGAGCGGGCTTGCTCGCGAAGAGGCCAGAACTGGCAGTACAAGGCTTTGAGGTAAACTCCCCTCGCAACAACCCAACCGCACCCCGCGGTTTTCAAGGTTTTTCGAGGAGTCAAAGTGAGTAACCGAGGTGAGCAGTCGCTGCTCAAACAATCGACCATTCTGATGTTCGCCGTGGCGATCGCCGGGATCGTCACCGGTTTTGTTTCTGGTTCGCAATCCATCCTTTTTGATGGTTTTTTCTCACTGATCGCCACCTTCATCAAAGTCCTGATGCTGATCACTGCCAAGTTGATCGCCAAGGAAAGCAATCACCGCTTCCAGTTCGGTTTCTGGCATCTGGAGCCGATGGTGCTGCTGATCGAAGGCAGTTTCCTGCTGTTGATCGCGATCTATGCGTTTCTCAACGGTGTGTTTGGCATCATCAACGGCGGTCGTGAGATCGAGTTGGGGCTGGTGATTATTTACGCCGCGGTGTTTACCGCGGTCGAGTTCGCCTATTTCTTCTACGTCCGGCACCGCAATCGCAAGCTCAAATCGACCCTGATACAGTTCGACAACATCAGCTGGCTGGTGGACGCGATGCTGTCTGTGGGCCTGTTGATCAGTTTCCTCGCAGCGCTGCTGCTCAAGTCCCAGGGTTATGGGCAGTGGGCGGTGTATGTCGACCCGCTGATCCTGATCGTGCTGGCGCTGACCATGTTGCCGCCGGCGTTCAAGATACTGGGGCCGGCGTTACGCGATGTATTGGGGATAGCGCCGGACACGCTGGATGATCAGGTGCGTCAGGTGATGGAAGAGGCGAAGGCTGAGCATGGTTTCGACGATTACGTGTCGTACGTGCAGAAGCACGGACGGGCGCGGTTTATCGAGATTCATGTGGTGTTGCCGGCGGACTATGCACTGAGCCATGTCGGGCAGCTGGACGCGTTGCGCGAGGAAATTTCGGCGAAGCTGGGCAAGCCAGATGCGGCGCGGTGGCTGACTATCAGCTTTACCGGCGACAAGAAGTGGATTGCCTGATGTAACCCTGATTGCTGTTGAGAACAGATTTGTGATGCAGGGGATTTAGGTAGAGAAGGGATTTACTGTAGAGAAGGGATTTATTGTGGCTAGGGGATTTATTGTGGCGAGGGGATTTATCCCCGTTGGGCTGCGCAGCGGCCCCGCTTTTTATCAGGGCCGCTTCGCGCCCCAACGGGGATAAATCCCCTCGCCACAGTAGATCTCCTCAGCACATTGGACTACGTTTGCCATGAGATCAGCGCAAATATTCAGCCAGGCCGCTATAGCAAGTCGCAAGGTGATACGGCGTAGTCGAAGGCATGTCCTTGCGACTCACCTCACCCAACTCATCCCGGCATTCATGCCAGCCACCCGCATGCAGAAACCGCTGCTGCAACGCCTGCAACTGACGCACCACCACCGCCTCGCTGCCCTGACGCAACGTCAGCGCGCGCAAATATTCTGCCTGCGCCCAGATTCGTTGAGTCGAATCCTTCGGCTGCCCATCCTGCCGCAGATCGAGCATCGCCCGCACCGCGCCTGACGGCTGTTCCACGCCATGCTGCTCAGTAAACGCAAACGCGCGATCCAGCGCCGCGTGCAGCTTCGAACCGCGCAACAACGGCGACGACTCGAGCAGGAAATACCATTCGAACTGATGCCCCGGCTCGTACCAGTTATCCACAGCCCCCAGCGGTTTCTCCATCAACACGCCATATTGCGGATCGACGAAGCGCTTGTGCATGGCTGTGCATAACTCCAGCAACGCGGTTTGGGTCTGGGCATCTTCGCGAACGGCGAGCGTGGCGAGGAAGGCTTCGGCCAGGTGCATCAACGGGTTTTGCAAAGGGCCGGTTTCGAGGGTGATCCAGTCGCGATTCAGGCACGCTTCGTACAACCCATCACCGGTGGCAAAGCGCCGACCAATGATTTCCAGCGCCGCATTCAACGTTGACTCGACCAGCGGATCGCCGGATTTTCCCCAGTAGTGCGCGCAGGCAAAAAGGATGAAGGCGTGGGTGTAGAGATCCTTGCGCTGATCCAGCGGCTTGCCTTGCGCATCGATGCTGTAGAACCAGCCGCCGTGGTCGGCATCGTGGAAGTGCCGTTGCAACGAGCGGAACAGCGCCGCCGCGCGAACCTCTGCGTTATCCACAACCCCGATCAGACTGGAAAACAGATACAACTGCCGCGCGCACGCCATCGCGCGATAGCGTTGAGGTGGCAAGGGTTGATGCGCGGCGTCCAGCGCCTCGTACGGCAGCGCCATGTCGGCGTTCCAGCCCGGGCCTTGCCAGAGGGGCACGATCACGTTGACGAAGTGCTGTTGCACAGCGCCGAACAGGGCGGTCAATTCAGGCAGGGAGGTGGAGCGGGAAGCGTGGGGCATGGGTGGGCGTCGTCACGGGCTGGGGCGATTGCGCGACATGGTAGCAGAGAGCATCAGTCGGGTGACGAACCTGTAGGAGCTGCCGCAGGCTGCGATCTGTTGATCTGGCTTTATAAAGTCAAAAGATCGCAGCCTGCGGCAGCTCCTACAGGAGATCAGGCGTTTAGCCGGCCAGTAGCCAGGCGCCGGTGATTGCCGAAGCCGCACCTGCAAGACGCACCAACGGTGCAGCAGCTTGAGGCAGGAAACGCACTACGGCATAACCCGCCGCATGCAGTGCAGCCGTCGCCGCTACAAAACCAGCCGCATACGCCCACGGGCTAGTCATATCCGGCAATTCCAAGCCATGCGCGACACCATGGAACAACGCAAACACCGCCGTCGCCACCACCGCCATCACCAACGGCGGACGCACGGCCAATGCCACCGCCAGACCCAGCGCCAGCACCGACGCAGCAATCCCGCTTTCCAGCGCCGGCAGTTCCAGCCCTTCAAACCCGAGCAGGCCGCCCATCAGCATGGTGCCGACAAACGTGCACGGCAGCGCCCAACGCGCCGCGCCTTGTTGCTGCGCCGCCCACAAACCGACGGCAACCATCGCCAACAAATGGTCGAGACCGCCGATCGGGTGGCTGATACCAGCGATCAAGCCACTGTCGCCGTGGCCCGGGTGGGCGAAGGCCAGCGCCGGGGTCAGCAGCAGCGCCACGGCGCCGAGAATGCGTTTAAGTGTCATGAATAAGCTTCCTTGTTGATAAATAAATCAGGCCGCGGTCAGCAGGCCCTGGCGTTCGATGAAGGCGATGATGGCTTCCAGACCCTGACCGGTTTTCTGGTTGCTGAAGACGAACGGCTTGCCGTTGCGCATGCGTTTGGTGTCGCTGTCCATCATCTCCAGCGAGGCGCCCACCAGCGGCGCCAGGTCGATTTTGTTGATCACCAGCAGATCCGATTTGCAGATCCCCGGCCCGCCCTTGCGCGGCAGCTTGTCGCCGGCGGAAACGTCGATCACATAGATAGTCAGGTCGGACAGTTCCGGGCTGAACGTCGCCGACAGGTTATCGCCGCCCGACTCGACGAGAATCAGATCCAGCCCCGGGAAGCGCCGGTTCAGTTGATCGACCGCTTCAAGGTTGATCGAGGCGTCTTCGCGGATTGCCGTGTGCGGGCAGCCGCCGGTTTCCACGCCGATGATGCGCTCCGGCGCGAGGGCTTCATTGCGCACGAGGAAATCGGCATCTTCGCGGGTGTAGATATCGTTGGTGACCACGGCGAGGTTGTAGCGCTCGCGCAGGGCCAGGCAGAGGGCCAGGGTCAACGCGGTTTTGCCGGAACCGACCGGGCCGCCGATGCCGACGCGCAGAGGTTGTGTGTTCATGAATGTTTCTCCTAGGAGCGAAAGAGGCGGCTGTACTGGCGCTCGTGGGCCATGCACGCCAAGGACAGGCCGAACGCGGCGCTGCCGATGTGTTCGGGATTGATTCGGGTCGCGTCCTGCTGTGCCTGTTGCAGTAACGGCAGCAATTCGCTGGTCAGGCGCTGGGCGGCTTGCTGGCCCAGCGGCAGGGTTTTCATCAGCACCGCGAGCTGGTTTTCCAGCCAACTCCACAGCCACGCGGCGAGGGCGTCTTGCGGGCTGATGCCCCAGGCGCGTGCAGCCAGCGCCCAGCACAAGGCCAGATGCGGTTCAGTGCATTGATCGAGAAAATCACGAGCAGGCGCGTCGAGCTCCGGCAAACCGTTGAGCAGTTGCTGCAACGAGTAGCCCATCTGCCGGCTCTCCAGATGCAACTCGCGAGTCTCGCGGCTGGCGCGATGGCTTTCGCAGAGGATCAGCAACTCGCTCCAGTTTTCATCCGCCGCCGCCTGGCAATGCGCAAGCAACAACGGCGCCTCAAAGCGCGACAGGTTCAACAGCAACTGATCGCTGATCCAGCGGCGGGCGTCGTCCGGGTTTTTCACCCGGCCGTTATCCACCGCCATTTCCAGGCCTTGCGAATAGCTGTAACCGCCAATCGGCAACTGCGGACTGGCCAGGCGCAGCAGCGCCCAGGCCGGATTCACAGGCGTACGCCGAACTGATGGAGTTTCGGCGCGTAGTTGAAGTCTTCGTCGCCGTGTCGTGAATGGTGGTGGCCGCCGCCATAAGCACCATGTTCCGGCTGGAACGGTGCTTCGATGGCTGAAACCTGCGCGCCCAATTGTTCGAGCATCGCCTTGAGTACGTAATCATCGAGCAGACGCAGCCAGCCGTCACCGACCTGCAGGGCGACATGGCGGTTACCGAGGTGATAAGCGGCGCGGGTCAGTTCGAAGGCGTTGGCGCAGGTGACGTGCAGCAACTGCTCGGGGCGGGCGCAGACGCGGACGATGCGGCCATCTTCAGCCTGTAGGCATTCGCCGTCATACAGCGGCGGTTGGCCACGCTCCAAAAACAACCCGACGTCTTCACCTTCAGCACTGAAACAGCGCAGACGGCTTTTGCTCCGCGCTTCGAAGGTCAGGTGCAACTCGGCGGCCCAGACGGGTTGAGGGTCGATTCTGCGGTGAATCACCAGCATCGGAAAACTTCCAGCTATGGACAATGGTTGCTCTAGAGCAAGGGGCTTGCCAATCGGACGAGATGTAGGAAATCCCTGTCGGAGCGTAGTGGATGTTTCAAGATGTTGCGGAGATTTGGAAGGTTTTGGTGCATTAAGGTTTTTACATGCACCAAATGGAGGCCATGATGCTGCACCCCTGTAGGAGTGAGCCTGCTCGCGATGACGGTGTGTCATTCAACATATATTTGACTGATCAACCGCTATCGCGAGCAGGCTCACTCCTACAGGGGATTTATGTTTTTGAGAGAAGGGGTAATTACTCGGTACTGCCCAGGCCCTGCCAATGCTTCAGGCCGATAAAGATAAAACGCAGCTGCTGAGTGATCTTCGCCTGTGGCGTCAGATGCTCCGGCAGTGCTTCAGCGGGCGGGTCGATGATGTCGGGGAGGGTGGCGAACACCGATTTGACGATCAGATCAGCCATCACACTCAGGCCGGCGGCATCCAGATGCTGGAGCTTGGGCATCATCGTCAGATCCGATGCAAGGTCGGAGCTGATGTTTTCGCGCAACCGACCAATCGCCTGACGCACCGGCAGCGAACCACCGTATTGCTCGCGGGCGAGAAACAGAAATTGCGAGCGATTAGCGCTGACCACATCGAGAAAGATCCGCACCGAGGCATCGATAATGCCGCCCATGACGAATTCGTTGTGGCGCACCAGGCGGATGGTTTCGCGGAAGGTCTGACCGACTTCGCTGACCAGCACCAAACCCAGTTCGTCCATATCGGCAAAATGCCGGTAGAAACCGGTGGGCACGATCCCGGCGGTTTTGGTCACTTCGCGCAGGCTCAGGCTGCCGAATCCTCGGCCGCTTTCCATCAGGTGGCGGGCAGCGTCCATCAGGGCGTTGCGGGTCTGTTGCTTCTGTTCGGCGCGGGGCAGCATCGCAGGGTGTGTTCTTCGGCGGGACAAGCGCCGCACTCTAGCAAATCGGCTTTATCGGCGTCGAACGGCAGGACGGTGCAGCGGGGATTTTTGCGGGATGTTTTACCGGGGCCTGAAAAGTCAAAAGCCCAATCCGTCGATTGGGCTTTTTTTCTGGGCCACCATGGACTCAGCTCACAGCGCTGTTGCGTTCGATCACACGATCACCACCACCTTCGGCAACAGCCTGGCCTTGTGGGGTTTTGTCGTAGCCGTCTTCAACCAGGCCTTTTTCTTCGAGGCGGTTGCGACCGTTTTCGGCGACAGCCTGACCTTGAGGAGTTTTGTCGTAGCCATCTTCGACCAGACCTTTTTCTTCCAGGCGATCACGGCCGCCTTCTGCTACAGCTTGACCCTGTGGAGTTTTGTCGTAGCCGTCTTCAGCGAGGGTGCCTTTGGTGTGGTCGGAGCCGTCGGCAGCAACGGTCTGGCTGAACACCGAATAGCTGGTTTTTACTTGTGGCGTGGCTTGTTCGGCGGCAGGCAGAGCGAAAGCAGTGCTGGCCAGCATCGAGAGGGTAAGGCTAAGCAGTAATTGGCGTTTCATGATGGGTTGCTCCTTGGGAGGGCGATAAAGTGGGTACGAGGGCAATGCTACTCTCGATAAGTCGATATAAAAGTTCATAAACGCAATGGTAATAATCAACAGAATTGATTGTTCTGGCGGGAGGCTCTAGATCGGGCCTTTCAGAGCATCGGTTTTGCACCGAGGTGGGTATTTTCGACCCACTCGCGCCTCGCAAAAGTGCGGGTCGCGGTAACGCTGTTCGACTGATCGGTCAGAATTCACCCGGGTTTTTCCGTCTTAATCGGCTTTTCGGTTAAACCTGCGGGCCTTTTGCCAGTCACAGTTTTCATAGGGGCCGCTTTGGCCCGCCGTTTCAGCCGTTCACCGCGTTTTGGGTGAGGGGTCGTGATCAGGAGTTTTGTGCATGACGCGCACTGGAAAAATCTTCAGCTGGACCTTCGCCACCCTCGTGCTTCTACTGGCCGTGCTGGTATTGATCATCGTGTTCTTCGACTGGAACCGGATCAAACCGCCGCTCAACGCCAAAGTCTCGGAAGAACTGCACCGACCGTTTGCCATCAATGGCAACCTCGCGGTGATCTGGCAGCGCGAGCCGGATGAAGGCGGCTGGCGCGCCTGGGTGCCGTGGCCCCATGTGGTTGCCGAGGATTTGAGCCTGGGCAATCCGGACTGGTCGAAGAAATCGCAGATGGTCACCCTCAAACGTGTCGAACTGCGCATCTCGCCACTGGCGCTGCTGGCGCAACGCGTGGTGATTCCGCGAATCGACCTGACCGAGCCCAACGCCGATCTGCAACGACTGGCGGACGGCCGCGCCAACTGGGTGTTCAAGTTTGATCCCAAGGATCCGAATGCTGAACCGTCGAGCTGGGTGGTCGACATCGGCGCCATCGGTTTCGACAAGGGGCACGTCACCCTCGATGACCAGACCCTGAAAACCAATCTCGATGTGCTGATCGATCCGCTGGGCAAGCCGATTCCGTACAGCGACATCGTTGGCGACAAAGCGGCGAAAACCGCGCAGGACAAGGGCGGCGCGCCGCAGGACTACGCGTTTGCGCTCAAGGTCAAAGGCCAATACCACGGCCAGAACCTTACTGGCCAGGGCAAGATCGGCGGATTGCTGGCCTTGCAGGACGCGAGCAAACCGTTTCCGCTGCAAGCCCAGGCGAAGATCGGCGACACCCGCATCGAACTGGCCGGCACCCTGACCGACCCGATGAATCTCGGTGCCCTTGATCTGCGCTTGAAACTGGCCGGCGACAGCCTCGGCAATCTCTATCCGCTGACCGGCGTTACGTTGCCCGACACGCCACCGTATTCCACCGACGGTCATTTGATCGCCAAACTGCATGACGCTGCCGGCGCGAAATTCACTTACGAAAAATTCAACGGCAAGATCGGCAACAGCGATATCCATGGCGACCTGACTTACGCCGCTACCCAGCCGCGACCAAAACTCAGTGGTGCGCTGGTTTCCAATCAACTGCTATTCGCCGACCTTGCGCCGCTGATCGGCGCCGATTCGAATGACAAGCAAAAGGCCCGTGGCGGCGACAGCAAGCAACCGGCGGATAAAGTGCTGCCGGTCGAGGAGTTCAAGACCGACCGCTGGCGCGCGATGGATGCCGACGTCGAGTTCACCGGCAAGCGCATCGTCCACAGCGAGAAGCTGCCGTTCAATGACCTCTATACGCATCTGGTGCTCAACGACGGCGAACTGAGCTTGCAGCCGCTGCGCTTCGGCGTCGCTGGCGGCAATCTCGATGCACAAATCCGTCTCAACGGCCGCACCGAACCGATGGAAGGCCAGGCCAAACTCACCGCGCGCCGCTTCAAGCTCAAAGAGTTGTTCCCGACCTTTGAACCGATGAAGACCAGTTTCGGAGAGCTGAATGGCGACGCCGATATCAGCGGTCGCGGCAACTCGGTCGCGAAGCTGCTGGGCGGCGCCAATGGCAAGTTGAAGATGTTGATCAACGACGGTGCGATCAGCCGTGAGCTGATGGAGTTGGCCGGGCTTAACGTCGGTAACTACGTGGTTGGCAAAATCTTTGGCGACAAGGAAGTGAAGATCAACTGCGCGGCGGCGGATTTCGATATCAAGACCGGCCTGGCGACGACGCAGCTGTTTGTCTTCGATACCGAGAACGCGATCATTTATATCGATGGCACGGCGAACATGGCCACCGAGCAACTGGATCTGACGGTGACGCCGGAATCGAAGGGCTGGCGTTTGATTTCCCTGCGTTCGCCGCTGTACGTGCGCGGCAAGTTCATCAAGCCGGACGCCGGGGTTAAACCAGTGCCGTTGCTGTTGCGCGGTGCGGGGATGGTGGCATTAGGCGTGATTGCGGCACCGGCGGCGGGGTTGCTGGCGTTGGTGGCGCCGAGTGGTGGCGAGCCGAATCAGTGTGCGCCCCTGCTGGAGCAGATGAAGGAAGGGAAAGCCCCGGTAACGGTTAAACCCACTAAATAAGGGCAAGATCAAAAGATCGCAGCCTTCGGCAGCTCCTACGCCGATCGTTCCTACGCTCTGCGTGGGAATGCCTCTACGGACGCTCCGCGTTCGGCATTAAAAAGGCACGCAGAGCGTGCCGGGCTGCGTTCCCACGCGGAGCGTGGGAACGATCAGTTAATGCATTCTCATGTAGGAGCTGCCGAAGGCTGCGATCTTTGTGCTTTTGTTGCGGCCTCTTCGCGAGCAGGCTCGCTCCCACATTGGAATGCATTTCAAATGTGGGAGCGAGCCTGCTCGCGAAGGCGATTTATCGGGTTTAGAGGTCGTTCAGGATGTCGGCCATGTCATCGGCGTGCTCTTCTTCCTGCGCGAGGATGTCTTCGAAGATGCGCCGAGTGGTCGGGTCTTTCTCGCCGATGTACTGAATGATCTCGCGGTAGCTATCGATGGCAATCCGCTCAGCGACCAGATCCTCGTAAACCATCTCTTTGAGGGTATTCCCGGCCACGTATTGCGCGTGGGACATTTTCGACAGCAGGTCGGGATTGAACTCAGGCTCGCCGCCCAATTGCACGATGCGCTCGGCCAGACGGTCGGCGTGCTGGGCTTCCTGGGTGGCGTGCTCAAGAAATTCTTCGGCGGCCACATGGGCTTTGACGCCGTTGGCCATGAAATAGTGGCGCTTGTAGCGCAACACGCAGACCAGTTCGGTGGCCAGCGATTCGTTGAGCAAGCGCAGCACCTCCTCACGGTCAGCGCTGTAGCCTTCAGTTACAGCACCGTTCTCGACGTGTTGGCGCGCACGTTCGCGCAGTGTTTGAACATCTGACAGATGCAGGTCGTCGCTCATTTCGATCTCCAGGAGGCTAATCCGATGGGCGCCACGTTCTGCGGCCGTGGTCGCTACCCAAGTTGTGAGTCATGAGCGAAGCAAAAAGTTTTATGCAATTTGCGGCGTCCTCGGCGTCAGCCCCGACAACGCCGCCTCCTCGCGCAACCACGCAAAAAATGCGCGCACCGGCGGATGTCGTTCGCGGCCCGGCACACACAACGCGCTGTACCCGGCGCCATCGACCACAACGTCGGCTTTGTAAGGCACCAGCAGACCACTGGCGACACTTTCCGAGACCAGAATATTGCTCGCCAGCACCAGGCCTTGCCCGGCGATCGCCGCTTGCAGGGCGTAATGTTCTTCGTCGTACTCGCGGTTCGCCGGCGACTGTTTGAGCCAGTTTTCGCCAGCCTTTGCGCACCACGCTTGCCAGCCATGGGCGTAGAGCTTCGAGTTATGCCAATGCACGCTGATCAATGTTGGCGTGCGCCGCGCGGCCAGTGCCACTTGCTCCGGTGAGCCGTAGACGCCGAAGGATTCATCGAACAGGCACAAGCCATACAGGTTCGGATAGTCGTCGAGGCTGTAACGCAGCACCAGATCGACGCTGGCGTCCTGATGCAAATCGATGACTTCGCAATGGGTATCGAGGCGCACGTTGATGTTCGGATGCTGTGCATAAAAACGTCCGAGACGCGGCACCAGCCATAACGCCGCGAAGGCTGCGGTGGTCGACAGCGTAAGGCTGCTGACGCTGCGTTGCGGGCGCAGGGTGTCGACGCTTTGCGCCACTTCCAGCAGCGCGCCGTGCAGGCTGCGAAACAATCGCTCGCCACCCTCGGTCAGGCGTACCTGGCGCGGCAGGCGTTCGAACAGAGCAAGCCCGAGCCAATCCTCCAGCGCACGAATCTGATGGGAAATCGCCGTCGGCGTCACCGACAACTCTTCGGCGGCCGCTTTAAAGCTCAACAAACGTGAAGCAGATTCGAAAGCGCGCAGGGCGGTGAGCGGCAGCGAGGCGAACATTGAAAACTCCACGGATGAAATCAATTCATCCCGACTGATTTTTGCTCATTTGTTTAGACGTCATGGCGAGCTTCAAGCTGCAAGCCACAAGCCGTTTGATTCTAGTCCGGAGAATGTACAGATGAGCAAGATTCTTGTGCTGCATGCCAGTCCACGTGGTGATCGTTCCACTTCGCGCCGTCTGGCGGAAAGTTTTCTCAGCGCCTGGCAGGTGCGCCATCCGCAGGCTCAAGTCACTCGCCGTGAAGTCGGGCGGGCATTGATTCCGGCAGTCAACGAAGCGTTCGTCGCCGCAGCGTTTTACCCCGAGCCCGACAACCGGCCTCTGTCGATGCAGGCCGATCTGGCGCTCAGCGATCAACTGGTCGGCGAATTGTTCGATCATGATCTGCTGCTGATTTCCACGCCGATGTACAACTTCAACGTACCCAGCGGGCTCAAGGCCTGGGTCGATCAGATCGTGCGGTTGGGCCTGACCTTCGATCACACGCTGGACAACGGCGTCGCCCAATACACGCCGCTGTTACAGGGCAAGAAAGCCTTGATCGTCACCAGTCGCGGCGGATTCGGCTTCGGCCCCGGTGGCGAACTGGAAGCGCTGAACCACGCCGATCCATGGCTGCGCACGGCGCTGGGTTTCATCGGCATCAACGATGTCAGCGTGGTCGCCGCCGAAGGTGAAGAATCCGCCGAACGCACCTTCGCGGTGTCGGTGGCCGAGGCCGAGCAGCGTTTGCTCGACCTTGCCCGGGAGTTCTAGGTGGCCTGGGTGTTCCTGCTGATCGCTGCCGGTTTTGAAGTCACCTTCGCCATGGGCATGAAGTACGCCGAAGGTTTCACCCGGCTGTGGCCGTCGCTGATCACGGTGATCGCGGCGATCGGCGGGATTTACTTTCTGACTTTGGCGATGCGCGAGTTGCCGGTGAGTATTGCTTATCCGATCTGGACGGCCATCGGCTCGCTGGGCACGGTGTTCCTCGGTTTTGCCTTGCTCGGCGAGAGCCTGACGCTGGTCAAACTGCTGTCGGTGGGGCTGATTGTGGCGGGGGTGGTGGGCCTGAAGTAGGCTGGTCGATGAGTTGTCATCATCAGGGAGGATGCTTGGCGGGCGTTTTGCAGGCCTTGCATCCACTCACCGACCACAAGGATGTTTGCCCATGTCCACGCGTTATCCGCTGGTGCTGGTTCCGGGCATGCTCGGGTTTGTACGTTTAGTGCTCTATCCGTATTGGTACGGAATCATCAAAGCCTTGCGCCGTGGTGGTGCGACGGTGTTTGCGGTTCAGGTGTCGCCGCTCAATTCGACTGAGGTGCGGGGCGAGCAACTGCTCGCGCGTATCGATGAGATTCTGCGCGAGACCGGCGCGCAGAAGGTCAACCTGTTCGGCCACAGTCAGGGCTCGTTGACGGCGCGCTATGCCGCGGCGAAACGCCCGGATCTGGTGGCGTCGGTCACGTCGGTGGCGGGGCCCAATCATGGTTCGGAGCTGGCGGATTATCTGGAAAAACATTACCCGGCGGACAGCGCCAAGGGGCGTCTGCTTGAGGCGTTGTTGCGTTTTTTCGGGTTGCTGATGGCGGTGCTGGAGACCGGTTATCGCGGGCCGGGATTTCCGGTGGATGTCCATGCTTCGCACCATTCGCTGACCACGGCGGGCGTGGCGCTGTTCAACCAGCGTTATCCACAGGGCTTGCCGCAAACCTGGGGAGGGCATGGGCCGGAAGAGGTTAACGGCGTGCGTTATTACTCGTGGTCGGGGACGTTGCAGCCGGGCAAGACCGACCGCGGCGGCAATCTGTTTGACGGAACCAATCGCAGTTGTCGCTTGTTCGCGAAAACCTTTGTGCGCGAGCCGGGGCAGTGCGACGGGATGGTCGGGCGGTACAGCTCGCACCTTGGCACGGTGATTGGCGATGATTATCCGCTGGATCATTTCGACATTGTTAACCAGTCGCTGGGGCTGGTGGGCAAGGGCGCGGATCCGGTGCGGTTGTTTGTTGAGCATGCGGCACGCCTTGAGGCAGCGGGGCTTTAGGGGCGAACAACAAGATCAAAAGATCGCAGCCTGCGGCAGCTCCTACATGATGTTGAGGCGTTCACATAATTTGTGTCCGACACCCAACCTGTAGGAGCTGCCGCAGGCTGCGATCTTTTCCATCAGGCAACGCTGATTCGACGACCCAACACCGTCGTCCAACGCTCAGAAAGTATCACCCCACCCAACGTCAGCAACCCGCCCACCAAGTGATACATCGCCAACTGCTCCTTCAACACCACTGCCGCAATCAGCGCAGTAATCAGCGGCAGCAAGTTAAAGAACAATGTCGTCCGGCTCGGCCCCAGGCGTTGCACCGCCTGCATCCACGCCAACGGCGCAACCATCGAAGCCAGCAGGCACGCATACAACACCAGCGGAATGTTCTGCAGGGTCAAACCGGTTTTCGGCGAAGCGACATACAGCGGAAACAACACGACAATCGCCACCAGTACCTGCAAATACAGCAACACCAGCGGCGGTAAGCGCAGCTGCCATTTCTTCAGCAGCGTGCTGTAAATCGCGTAAGCCAGCGTCGCGATTAACATCATCGCATCGCCCATGTTCAGGCCGTGTTGCAGCAATGCGCCAAGGCTGCCCGACGACACCACCACCAGCACGCCAGCAAACGACAGCACCGCGCCGACCAGCGCACCGGCGGTCAGGCGTTGACCGAGGCTGATGATTGCCATGGCCAGCGACATCAACGGCATCAGCGACAAAATGATGCCCATGTTGGTCGCGGTGGTCAGGGTCGCCGCGAAGTAAGCGAGGCTCTGATAGACCGCCATACCCAGCACACCGAGGACAAAAATCTTGCCCAGGTTCGGACGAATCTGCGGCCAGTGCGCGATCACCGCTTTGAGCATGAACGGCGTGAACAACAACCCGGCGAGCAGCCAGCGATAGAAACCGATCTCGGCGGGGAAAATCGCCCCGACCGCCAGTTTGTTGATCACGGTATTGCCGGCCCAGATAAAAATCGCCAGCAGCGGAAACGCGTATTGCATGAGTTGAAACCAGTACATTGATGAGTCGCAATTATCCCTTGTCTGGATGCAGGCCTATACTTCGAACCGGACAACCTGCCTCTGAAACCGGACAGCATGAACAGTAAACACATCGATCTGCTGGATTTCAGCGAGCTGCCGTCGGCGGTGTACTTCCGTTATGCCGATTTCAACGCCCACGAATTCGCCGCGCCGCACCGCCATCCTTGGGGAACGCTGGAATACGCGGCGCACGGTGTGCTGCACATGGACGTCGACGGCAGTCGCTTCATGTCGCCGCCGCAATACGCGGTGTGGGTGCCGCCGCAGGTCGAGCACAGTTTTTACAGCCATCAACCGGTCAACTATCGCGCGGTGTGTCTGGATCCCAAGGTCTGCGCCGATCTGCCCCGACGCGCCTGCACGCTGGCGATCAGCGACATTCTCAAAGCGATCCTCAAGGACTTCGCCGCGCGCGATGTGAAAATTCCTCAACTCGATGCCGATCAACGACTGGCGCAGGTGTTGGTTGATCAACTGCAACAGGCGCCGGTGCACGAGTGTTATCTGCCCTACGCGAGCAGTCCGGGTTTGCTGGCGATCCTAGAAGCGTTGCAGGCCGAGCCGGGCAACAACCAACCGCTGGCGAATTGGGCGGCGCAAGTGCATGTCAGTGAGCGCACGTTGGCGCGTCAGTTTGTACGGGAGTTGGGGATGAGTTTCGGCGAGTGGCGTCAGCGTCTGCGTTATCTCGCAGCAATCGAGGCGCTGGAAGGCCAGCGCAGCGTTCAGGAAATAGCCTTCGATCTTGGCTATAGCAGTGGCTCGGCGTTTATCGCCATGTTTGCGCGACAGGCTGGTTGTACGCCGGAGCACTACCGGCGAAACAATATGTTTTGATTGGCCGGATTGTTGAGAGGCGAGCGGTTTTTCTCGCTTGCACCGTTGCAGTGAATGCGAAGTCTGCACGGTGAAAAGTGCTGCATAACATTGTTTGGGAAATTTTTGAGAGGGCGCTGTAAAACCGTCGAGAAATCACCCGGCATGTAGCCGCAGCCGTACAACAAGGATGAAAACCGATGATTCGCAGACCCCCCTCCAATGGCACCGTGAGAGTCGATGCTCCTGCGCCGGGTTCGCGCCCGGGCAGTCCGGTACCACGACCTGACTCACCCCCCCGTATAACTGTTGAATTCTTTCCCGGGGCGAACCGCTCTCCGACGCCGGGGACAAGTCACGCACCCGGTAGCGCCGACGTGAATTTGCCGACACCTGAGCTATCGGTAACGATCGGCGATTTGGTCATCGGCACCGGACAACCGGCAGGGGCATCATTGCCTCGCCCTCTGAGTGAATATCAGGTGGTCAAGGTTGCGAAGTTACCGACGGCCGATGCCGACGGGTTACGAACGCTCAATGGCCGGCAGTACGTTGACGTCGAATACGTCGGGGTTGTGCATGTCGTCAAGGATCCTGTCATCGGGCAATACCGTGCCAAGCTGTTGAGGGAGTCAGTCGCTTCC
Source organism: Pseudomonas sp. NPDC087804 (assembly GCF_044742965.1). NCBI lineage: Bacteria > Pseudomonadati > Pseudomonadota > Gammaproteobacteria > Pseudomonadales > Pseudomonadaceae > Pseudomonas > Pseudomonas sp. NPDC087804. Next base: position 44,594 of record NZ_JBIUVN010000008.1, read on the forward strand.
GGCCCGATACTTTTACACGATCCCGACAGCAAACTTTGGTATCCGTATGTGGGGGAGGCGACGCAACTGCAAGAAATCGCGCATCTCTATTCGGATTTTGTCGACATGGCCTTCAATCCGGATGTTCCTGATGCAGAACGATTTGATTTTTTGCGCGGTTTGCAATGGCTTGCGGCGTATCCAAAAGACAACTTTCTCTGGAAGGCGCTGGCGGAGGCCAACGTGGCGGGCGACTGGGCCGCCAGTCAACAGACGATAAAAAGCGTAGAAGCGCTGCCGGATCTGCAGAGATTGATGACGCCCGAGCAGTTCGAAGTCCTGACTGAACGGATGTTCACCGCAGAACGACTGGTGCCGCTGACCGAATTCGAGCGAAATCTGGGCGCTTATGCGCGCAATCTGGAGCAGACCGGGCGGTTCGACGACTACGATTCGTTGCAGCTTGCCACCCGAGAGGCACGGGCGATCCCGGAAGAATTACAGGAGCTGCGTGACACGTTTCGAGAACACGGCACCGTGGAGCAACCGCAGCGGCAAGAGCCAACCGAGGTAACAGCGCAAGTGATGTCCAATCTACAACAGGCCCAGCGAGCTATCTATCGCGCCAAGGAGCTGTTGCCGATGTCGGGTAATCAGTTGCCAAGCATTTTTGAGAAAGGCGGGGCGGGCATCGCGAAGATCAAGAGCCTTCGAAAATATAATGCGGTGACCCAGGAATTCACCGCCGATATGAGCATTGCCGAACATGCGCAAAAAGCCATTGAAATAAAGAGTGGCAACTGTTCGGAAAACTCCAAAGTGGTGTTTTCGATTCTTGCCAATCAACCGAGAACGTCTCCGATTCATATCGTCCAGGCGACGTTGACTGATGTCGGAGGTTCGCAAGTTGACCACCAGTATGTGCTGATCGGCGATCTTGACGGAAAACCTTCCGACCTGGTTGTCGCCGATTCCTGGGTAGAATTCCCGGCAGCCCACACAGTTGACAAAGGCAAGTTCAATTTCAAGTTGCCTGCGCTCGAGACCCTGGAACCAGGCCCTGCTGTCGCAGAGTACGGTTTCATCAACGATACCGCGCCGGGGCCCGCCATGCTTCCAGTCGTCGTTGAAGACAGTACGATCCGAGAGCTGAAGATCAGCAAAATGCACAAAAACGGCTATGCCGAGTGGATCTCTCTGGAGACGCTGGGCTCCACTTATCATATGCCGGGTGAGGTGCCGGTTTCGTTCGAGAAGTTGCCACTTTCCGCGATTGAGCAGCGAAGCGCTGCATATGAACGATTCAGGGCGATTTTCAGGTCGGATACCAACGCTACGCAATGATCCAGTTGGGAGAAACCCCTGAGGCATTCTTCGGGTGTGGCCCACGGGTGATGAGGAAGGTGTAACAGCCTTTGTCTACACTCCACAGCGAGGCCGCATCCATCGGTGCGGCGACAAGGAGAAAACTCCATGAAGATGTTGCGTGTGCCTTTGTTGATGATTGGTTTGCTCCTGTGTTCCCAGGGCTTCGCCGCCACGGCGCAGCAAAACAAAATGACCACCTGCAATGCCGATGCGACCGCCAAGAGCCTCAAGGGCGATGAGCGCAAAACCTTCATGAGCACTTGCCTCAAGGCAACGCCTGCGGCTAACGACGGCAAGCAACTGACCCCGCAGCAGCAAAAAATGACCACCTGCAACGCCGATGCGAAAACCAAAGCGCTGACCGGCGATGCGCGTAAGGCGTTTATGAGTGATTGCCTGAAGAAAAAATAAGAGCAAAAGATCGCAGCCTGCGGCAGCTCCTACCTGAGACCGCGATCCTGTAGGAGCTGCCGCAGGCTGCGATCTTTTAGGCGCGACGAGGCACCCGGGCCTGTGCTCGCTTCGGCGCCGGAACGCTGGCAGACTGCCCATCCTTTTACGCCGTTCGTTTTGAGGCTGTATGCCAACGTTTTCTGAGCGTCATGTAGTGTTCTGGGTCAGTTGCATCATCATTTTCGGCGGATTGCTGCTGGTGCTGCCGCTGCGCTTGTTGCCGAGCCTGCTCGCCGGCTTGTTGGTGTTCGAGCTGGTCAACATGCTCACCCCGCAATTGCAGCGGTTGATCGAAGGCCGCCGTGCACGGTGGCTGGCGGTGGCGTTGCTGGGGACGTTGGTGGTCAGTGTGCTGGCGCTGCTCTTTGCCGGCGCGATCAGTTTCCTGTTGCACGAAGCGGAAAACCCGGGCGCCTCACTGGATAAATTCATGGGCGTGGTGGATCGTGCGCGCGGGCAACTGCCGCCGTTCATCGACGCCTACCTGCCTGCCAGCGCCGGTGAATTCCGCGTGGCGATTGGCGAATGGATGAGCAAGCATCTCTCCGAGCTGCAACTGGTCGGCAAGGATGCAGCGCACATGTTCGTGACGCTGCTGATCGGCATGGTGCTCGGCGCGATCATCGCCCTGCAGCGCGTGCCGGACGTCACCAAACGCAAACCGCTGGCGGCGGCGCTGTTCGACCGTCTGCACCTGCTGGTTCAAGCGTTTCGCAATATCGTTTTCGCGCAGATCAAAATTGCCTTGCTCAACACCTTCTTCACCGGGATCTTCCTCGCGGTGATCCTGCCGATGTTCGGCGTGAAACTGCCGTTGACCAAAACCCTGATCGTGCTGACCTTCCTGCTCGGTCTGCTGCCGGTAATTGGCAACCTGATTTCCAACACGCTGATCACCATCGTCGGCCTGTCGCTGTCGATCTGGGTGGCGGTGGCGGCGTTGGGTTATCTGATCGTTATCCACAAACTTGAATACTTCCTGAATGCGCGCATTGTCGGCGGGCAGATCAGTGCCAAGTCGTGGGAGTTGCTGCTGGCGATGCTGGTGTTCGAGGCCGCGTTCGGCCTGCCGGGGGTGGTGGCGGGGCCGATTTATTACGCGTATTTGAAGAGTGAGTTGAAGCTGGGTGGGATGGTTTAACAGCAGCTTCGAGTTGCAAGCTGCGAGCTACAAGTAAAAGCAGAAGCCAGAGCCGCAGTGGCTCTTGCTTTTGCTCTTACTTGCCGCTTGCCGCTTGCCGCTTAAAGCTTGCAACTGCCGTTAAACGCCATAGCGTTTGCGGGCTTCAATCGCCAAACCACTACCAATGCTGCCAAAGATATTCCCTTCAACATGCCGCGCGTTCGGCAGCATCGCCGAGACGCTGTTGCGCAGCGCCGGAATACCGCTCGAACCACCCGTGAAGAACACCGTGTCGACCTGATCGACCGCCACTCCGGCATCGTTCAACAGCTGCGTAACACTGCCGCGTACCCGCTCCAGCAGCGCATCGATCGCCGATTCAAACAGCGCGCGGCTCAATTCCACGCTCAATCCGGCCTCGATCCGATCCAGCGGCACATGGCGGCTGTCGGTGTGGGTCAGCTGGATCTTGGTTTCTTCGACTTCCATCGCCAACCAGTGGCCGGCGCGCTGTTCAATCAACTTGAACAGGCGATCGATACCGCCGGTGTCTTCGATGTCGTAACGCATGCTGCCCAGCGCCAGGCTGGATTTCTGCGAGTACACCGAGTTGATGGTGTGCCAGGTCGCCAGGTTCATGTGGTGGCTGGTCGGCATGTAGGCGCCGCTCTTCATGCGGCTGCCGTAGCCGAACAGCGGCATCAGGCCTTGCAGGCTCAGCTGTTTGTCGAAGTCGGTACCGCCGATGTGCACGCCGCCGGTGGCGAGGATGTCATCGTGTCGGTTGTCGTAACCACGACGCTCGGGCGACAGGCGCACCAGCGAGAAGTCAGAGGTACCACCGCCGATGTCGACGATCAGCACCAGCTCTTCTTTTTCGATGGTCGACTCGTAATCGAAGGCCGCAGCGATTGGTTCGTACTGGAACGACACTTCCTTGAAACCGATCTTTTTGGCTACGTCGACCAAAGTGTCTTCAGCTTCCTGGTCAGCCAGAGGATCGTCATCGACGAAGAACACCGGACGACCCAGCACCACTTGCTCGAATTCCCGACCGGCGGCGGTTTCGGCGCGGCTCTTCAACTGGCCAATGAACAGACCGAGCAAGTCCTTGAACGGCATCGCCGTGCCGAGAACGCTGGTGTCGTGCTTGATCAGTTTGGAACCGAGCAGGCTTTTCAACGAGCGCATCAGTCGGCCTTCATAGCCTTCCAGGTACTCGTGCAGTGCCAGACGACCGTAAACCGGGCGGCGCTCCTCGATGTTGAAGAAGACCACCGACGGCAGGGTGATCTTGTCGTCTTCCAGCGCGATCATCGTTTCCATGCCGGGGCGCAGCCAGCCGACGGTGGAGTTGGACGTGCCGAAGTCGATGCCGCAGGCACGGGCTGGAGAGGCGTCTTTCATGTCTTTCGGTTCCGGTCAAAAAAACGGCCGCGCAGTGTATGTCAGTGCGCGCCAGAATCGAAGGCCGGTCATCAGCTATTTCGCGACTAAACTGGTTGAAAATCGCAGCTTCGCCCCAAACTTGCTGGCATGGGCCGGCAGAACCACCGGCGGTCACAAGAACCGCCGTCCACTGCCGATAAACTTCTGCTGCGCCACCCGGTCACAACTTTGAGATCGGTCAACCTGGCACGCGCGAATCGGCGCATGCTTGGCAACGGCGCGAAATCGATAACGGATGGTGATTCCTTCAATGGACTTCAAAGACTATTACAAGATCCTCGGCGTGGAGCCGACAGCAGACGACAAGGCAATCAAGGCTGCCTATCGCAAGCTGGCGCGCAAATACCACCCCGATGTCAGCAAGGAAAAAGACGCCGAAGAGAAATTCAAGGACGCGTCGGAAGCCTATGAAGCGCTGAAAAGCGCCGACAAACGTGCCGAGTACGACGAGCTGCGCCGTTATGGCCAGCACGGTCAGCCGTTCCAGGGGCCACCGGGCTGGCAGAGCCGTGGCGGCTTTGGTGGCGGCGGTCAGGACACCGGCGACTTCTCGGACTTTTTCAGTTCGATCTTCGGCAATCGCGGCCCCGGTTTCGGTGGCGGTGAAGGTCGGCAACAACGCAGTGCAGGGCGCCGAGGGCAAGACGTGGAAATGGAACTGCCGATCTTCCTCGAGGAGACGCTGTCGAACGAGTCGAAGAAAGTCACCTTCCAGGTGCCGCAATACAACGCCAACGGCCAGCACGTCAGCAACACCACGAAAAGCCTGAACGTGAAGATTCCGGCGGGCGTGACCGACGGCGAGCGTATCCGCCTCAAAGGCCAGGGCGCACCGGGCGCCGGTGGCGGGGCGAATGGCGATCTGTACCTGACCATTCGTTTTGCGCCGCACCCGAAATTCGATGTCGAAGGCGACAACCTGATCATCACGCTGCCGCTGGCACCGTGGGAACTGGCGCTGGGCACCGAAGTGGCCGTGCCGACGCTGACCGGCAAGATCAACCTCAAAGTGCCGGCCGGCAGTCAGAATGGCCAGCGCATGCGCGCCAAAGGACACGGTCTGAAAAACAAGGCTGGCGAACGCGGTTTCCTGTTTGTGCAGCTCAAAGCGGTGATGCCGAAAGCGTCCGACGATGAAGTCAAAGCGCTGTGGCAGGAACTGGCGAACAAAGCCGCCTTCAATCCGCGAGAGAACTTCTAAATTCGACGACGGAGTAGCCCATCATGAGCAGCCCCCTGATCGTTCAACTGGACCTGGCAGAATTCTGTGAGGCGGCCGATCTGTCGGACGTCTACGTGATCGAAATCGTCGAACACGGCATCCTCGAACCTCAGGGCGCGCAGCCCCGGGAATGGCGCTTCACCGACTACGAACTGGCCCTGGCCAAACGCGCCGCGAAGCTGCGGCGCGATCTGGAGCTGGAGTGGGAGGGCGTCGCGCTGGCGCTGGATCTGCTGGAAGAGGTTCGCGAATTGCGCGCCGAGAACCTCATGCTCAAACAACGCCTGGCACGTCTGGTAATCGAATAACCCCCCTACAGGGTTCGCGGTAACACTACGCTAAACCGCGTGCCGTCAGCCTCACTCGAGCTGACTTCAATCGTCCCGCCATGGGCATTGACCACTTCCCTGACAATAAACAGGCCCAATCCGAGACTGGTCGAAGGTTGCCCCAGTTCTTCATCGGCGCTGCGCACCAACGGATCGAAAATCGTCCCTAAAGCATCCTCCGGAATCGGTGTGCCAAAGTTATGCACCGACAGGCACACCGCGTCCGCCTCATCCTGCAGGGTCAGCGTCACCTGTTGCGTGTTCGAACCGTGCTGCAGCGCATTGCCGATCAGGTTTTGCAGCAATTGATCGATACGCCCCGCGTCCCAGTTCCCGCTCATGTCGCCGTGAATATTCAGCACCGGCAAGCATTGCGGATTGCCGGCGCTCGCTTCGGCGATGGCGGCCCGAGCGGCATCGGCCAGATCCATTGAAGTCGGATTGATCGGCAGACTTTTACCGAGACGGCTGCGCACCAGCTCCAGCAAATCACTGACCATCGCCGCCAAGTGCCGGGCGCCGCGCTTGATGTTGTGGGCGCAGGCCAGCGCATCGCCTTCCAGCGCCGCTTTGCGCAACAACAATTCGGTGGACATGCTCACCGCTTGCAGCGGAGCGCGCAGGTCGTGGCCGAGAATCGCCAGAAAGATGTCCCGCGAACGATTGACCTGTTCTGCGTAGGCCGCCGTCGATTCGGCCAATGCTTCATCGATGGCTTCATTGAAACGAATCATGTCCTGAAAGTAGGTCATGTCCGGCGCTTCGAGGCTGTCGACCCAGCGGCGGATCACGCAGGCGCGCAAATGACGAAACTCCGAGGTCATCTGCACCAGATCAAAACCGACGGTGTGGCGCAATTCACCATGGCTGGCGCCGGCCTGATCGAGGCTCGGGGTTTTCTCCGGGCCGTCGCCCTTGGCTTTGGCAGCCTGTTCGTCGGGACTTTGCGGTTTGTTCATGTCGCGGGCGGCGGCCAGCAAAATGGCTTTGGCGTGGTCACGCAAGCCTTCGGCGTCCATGTACTCGGCAGCGGGCGTGATGGTGGCGGCGAACTGCTCCCACTCCGCGACGATGGGATCCACGTTGCACACGATGAACTCGGAAAGACGCATGAGCGGTTACCTGAGCATGAATCGATGGACGGCGATTCGAATATTAGCCCCTCTGGCGAGAATTACACCCCGCTGATGCCCGGCTCCCGGGGTATTTTTTTGGGTGCGGTACATATGTATTTTCGGCTCTTCAATTACTGCGGGATTAAGGGGTTTTCAGCGTTTTGTTGAGCAGGATTTTGGTTTTTTGTTTTTTCTCGCCATCCGTAATCTGAGCCCAGGTTAATGGATGACGAGATGCTCAATATGGATGTAGTGACTAACAAAGTGTCGACAGATAACGGCCCGCATCACGATGAACTAATCGGGCTTATTCCAGAAGCAATCAAACAGGCTCCGCCCCATCGACTTGAAACGCTCAAAGCGAACCTGGACGTTGCGCAACAGTACCCGGCATGGCCGCCAACAGGCCGGCAGCGTTTGAAACAGCTCGTACAAAAACATTGGCAGCTTCAGGGTGAAGTCGATGCATCTCTGAAGCACCTTGAACAGAACATCGAAGGCTTTGCCCGGCCCTTGCTGACCGAGGCCCTGAAAAGCCAACTCAACGTCGATCTGGACGTCGATGCAACGATGCTCAGGCTTTATGTCCCGGACAAAATCATCTTCGGCATCGACCGAGGGGCCGCGCGCTCGCAGCATTCCACATTGCTGGCCGCGGCGTTGCACAATTTCGAGCAGTCGGAAACCGAGGACGGCTATTTTCGCAGCGGCTCCGGTGTGTACGTTGCCGACGCTGACGGCGCGCCTGTACAGCAGGCTGTCACGGTCGGTGAGATTGCCAGCGTCTGCCGCTCGCTGGATATTGGCGCGCAATATCAGCAACACCTCAAGGCGTTGCTGCTCCCCGACGATGTGACAAAACAAGCGACATTAAGACAGCAGTCGATGGCGGTCGAAAAATCCGCGCTGGAAGTTGCGGCGGCCATTGCCGGGATGAATGCGGATCTGGGCATGCACGCTCAGGCCGTCATTAGTGATGTGATCAGCGGACAACGATCGATCAGCTTTCACGGGCGTCCGTTGAAGGCGCATCGTTTGCGGATCATGGGGTTGGAGTTGTCCGGTATTGTGCTGTTCAGTGCCGTTGCAGAAAAAACCGAGATCGAGAAATTCCTGCTGGGGCTTGTATCGCCAGAACTTCAGTTCCTGTTTGACTGGTCGCGGCGTATCCCCGGTCTCAACGATAATCTGTATGAAAAGTACAAGGTGCTCAGTGATGTATTCGCCAATGGACCAGGCGCTGTCACTGACGAAATGTCTCGGCGTAATGACTTCTACGATCAAAGTATTCTGAATGGGCCGTTGGTTGCATACATCCCGGATGATCCGCTGCACCCGTTGAAAGAATACCCGTCACTGACTGCGTTCATGAAAGCCTTGGCCACGCAGTTGCTGGAAAAATCCTACCAACAGTTTTTCAGCCGGTTTGTGGCGCAAAAAGACAAACCGACGTTCTACAAACGCGCTAACGAGCGTCTCAAGGAAATCACCTGGCATCAGCGTGAGCCCCTCGATATGGGGCCTTGGTGGCGCGAAACTCCAGTGGAAAATCCTCATGCAGAACCGATTACCGTGCCCATTCAGGACGGTCTCTGGGAGCATCTGTATCTGCGCAAACGCGACAAGTCGATCAGCGATGCACGACGGATTGCTGTGCCTACGGGAGACGAAGATGCTAAAAGCCGCTGGAACCGACTGATCAGCTATCTGAATTATGGCTGGAACTTCTTCAACTACGTTGTGATGTTGGTACCGGGCGTCGGCGAGGTAATGCTCGGGGTGATGGTCGCCCAGTTACTGGCGGAGTTTGCCGAGGGCATTGAGGACTGGAGTCACGGTGACAAGGAAGAGGCGTGCGCGCACATCAACAGCGTGATCCTCAACTTTGCGCAACTGGGGCTGATGAGCGCCGGCCATGTTCTGCCCAACGGTGCAATAGCAATCAAGCCTTCCCCTTTTATCGACAACCTCAAGTCGGTGTCTTTGGGCGACGGCCGCACGAAAATGTGGAACCCTGATCTCGCGCCTTACGAGCACAAACTCGAGCTGCCTTCCCGTACATGGGCTGACGAGGCCGGGTTGTACCCGTATCAAGGAAAAAGGGTGCTGCAACTGCAGGGCAAGCAGTACGTGTTGAAGGAGGATCCACTTAACGGCCAATTCCGCATGCAGCACCCGAACCGCGCCGATGCGTATGCGCCACAGGTCGAACACAACCGGGCGGGCGCCTGGAAGAGCGAAGTCGACCGCCCGCTTGAGTGGACGCAGGTTCAGCTATTGCGCCGTCTCAATCCGCTGGCCGCCACCCTCAGTGACACAACGCTGACACAAGCGCTTAAAGTCAGCGGTGTTGATGAAGGCGTGCTGCGGCGTCTGCATGTCGAACATGAGCTGCCGCCACCCTTGTTGACCGATACCCTTCATCGCTTCGATCTCTATGACTCGATCAGCCGGTTCGGCGGGCAGATCCGTAACGGTGACATAAGCGATCATCTGACGGGCTATTTGCCGGGGCTGATGACCGAGCTACCGCACTGGCCCGAGTCCAAAGCCATCATGTTGAAAGATCCATTGCCAACCGGTCGAGCGCCGGTGACTTATGGCAACTCTGGCGCCACGCTTGCCGATACCTTGATAGTCACCCAGGAAGAACTTAAAACAGGCCGGTTCGAAAGCCGGGTGCTGGCGTTTCTGGATGAGCCCGAAACCGAAGCGCTGCTCGGCCGTGCCATCTCCACTGACAAAACCGTGCGTATTGAAGCATTGCGTGAAGCGCTGGCGGTGCGGGCCGTCAAGCGCACCTCGCGGGTGTTCGAGTCGCAGTACAAAACCTCGGACGTTTCCGCCGACATTCGCGTGCGCAGATTGCAAAGCGATTACCCCGATTTGCCGTGCAGTGTGATCGAACAAATACTCAAGGACGCTGATCCACAGAATGTGCGCGTGTTCGAAGAGAGCGGGCAGGTTGTCCTCAAACTGCGCCAGCAACTGCGTGCGGCGGGCGTCAAGGTTCGTATGAGTCGCGCCTTTGAAGGGCTTTACCTTGAGCAACTGGACAATGCCGATAGCCGCCGACTGGCACTGCGCTCGCTGGAAACTCTGCCAGGATGGTCGCCTGATGTGCGTATGGAGATCCGCCATGGCTCTTTCACCGGGCAGCTTGAGGCCAGTGTCGGAGAGGCTGACGCACCGATCCGCAAAGTACTGATCGCTGATGAAAATGGCCTCTACAGTGCACGCGATGAGCAAGGGCTGCATTTGCACAGTGCCGAGGATCTTTACAGCGCTGTGTTGCATGCGTTGCCCGATAAACAACGACAGGCACTGGGTTTCGACATTTTCCAGGGAGAACGGCTGAAACATGCGATTCAGCGCTCGCCATTGAGTCACGAACAATTCGAACGGGTGCTGCTGGATAACCCGATTCGCAAGCCTGCCTATGATCCCGAAAACATGCGCCTGCGCGGCGGTATGCAGGGCTATCCGTTGCGACCCGAAGGTTGGTCGGCGCTCAAGCGCCGGGTGGGATCGCTGTATCCTGCCTTCACGGATGCAGAGGTTGAAAGCCTGCTTGGTAGCTTCGGCGCCAATGTGATGGAAAGTCGCGTGGCGGTACTGGAGAAAGAGTTCAGCAGGTTCAACCTGGACTTCCAGCGCTGGTTGAACGGCATGGATCTGATCTATCGTCTCAGCCCTGAAGGCGTGGCGGAGTGGACGTCGCGCAACAGGGTCTATCAGCTTCTGCGTCAAAGCTGGCAGCGCACCGGCCCTGCGGGGCCTCCTGCACGGGGAGTTATCCGGGCCCAGGCGCTTGTGCTCGATGGTCTGCCGATGGATCGTCATCTTGAGACAATGCCCGCGCTAAGCGCCAGCTTTGACCACGTCACCTCCTTAAGCTTGCGAAACGGCCAGATACGCCCCAACCAACTATCTTTTCTCGGCGGATTTCGCCAGTTGCGCGACCTCGATTTGTTGAAGAACCGCTTGAGCGATTTTCCGCAGGTCATCAGTTCCATGCCGCATCTGCGTATGCTGATGCTTTCGGATAATCAGATCACATTGACCTTGGAGAGCGCTGCCCGGCTGCGCTCGATGAGCCGGCTGCATGTGCTGAAGCTTGACGGGAATCCGCTCGGATTGGTTCCGGATATCAGTCAGATGCCGGCTTTGCTGGTACTGACACTGGACAGCACGGGCATTGATACGTGGCCGGTGGGGCTGTTCGCTAAACAACGACCGCGAAACCTGTTCCTGGATTTGCGCCATAACCAGATCAGTGAGCTTCCGGATGTCGCACCGGGTTCGGTTTACGCTGAATTGATTGCGCGAACCAAAGTGAGCCGCGAGCCTTATTTCCTGTCGGCGGAAAATCTGGAGAAGCTCAAGCAATATATCGAGTCAGTCGGGCTCGATCCGGATCGCCCCTATCCGTCGTGGGGAACCGTCGACAGCTCGGCCTGGGATGAGGGCATCAGCGAGGCTGAATGGAATGCGCGTCAACCATTCTGGGATGAAGTGGAGGATGAGTTCGGCTCCGAGCCATTCTTCAACGAGCTGCGCAAGCTGACGACTTCAGCCGACTTCCGTGCGACGGATCCGAGCTATCGAGCTGACCTCACGGCCAAGGTCTGGCGAATGATTTTCGCCATGAACGAGAACACTGTACTGCGCGAGAGAATTTTCGCCGAGGCCGTCGCCTCCACAACCTGTGCGGATGCCGGTGCGCAGTTTTTCAATGCGATGGGCGTCGAGGTACTGGTGCATGAGGCGTACGGGCTGATCAACACTGATCTGGTTGAGGCCGAACTGGTTTCGCTGGCGCGGGGTAAGTCGCGCCTCGACGAGTTGGGGCAGATCGCCCGGCAGCGTGTGGCTGACCGCTTGGAAGCCGGCGAAACATTTCGCCGCGAGGATGCCGACGGAGTCACCGGCAGCATCGATGAAGTGGAGGTTCATATGGCCTACATGACCGATCTGGCCGACCGCCTGGATCTACCGTGGCAGTCGCGCGGTATGTTGTTCCGCAACGTCGCCGGCGTCACCGAGAAGATGATTGAGGATGCTTATCAGCGAGTGATCGCGCTGGAGGAGGGAGAGTTGCTGGCGCCACGAATCCTTGAACAGCCTTTTTGGCAGCAGTTCCTCAAGCGTACGTACCGCAAAGAGTTCGATGAGTTGCTGACCTCTCTCAAGGATGAGGACGATATGGCGCAATTTGAAGCGTTGCAAACGCTGGAGAAAACCCTGACGCAAAAAGCGATAGATCGGGCGAAGCTGCAGACGGTTTATCCGCCGTTCACGGTGAAACCGTAAACAGGCCTGGAGGCGCGATAACGCCTCCAGGCTTTTTTTGCTGCTGTGGCTTAAAACAGAAAGTAACGCTGCGCCATCGGCAGCGTTTCCGCCGGTTCACACCATAGCAATACGCCGTCGGCCTTGACCTGATACGTCTGCGGGTCGACGTCAATGTTCGGTAGGTAATCGTTGTGGATCAGATCGGTTTTCTGCACATCGCGACAACCTTTGACCACAGCGATTTTTTTCTTCAAGCCCAGCGCTTCGGGCAACCCGGCGTCGTGTGCAGCCTGGCTGATGAAGGTCAGGCTGGTGGCGTGCAGCGAGCCACCGTAACTGGCGAACATCGGGCGGTAGTGCACCGGTTGCGGCGTCGGAATCGAAGCGTTGGCGTCGCCCATCAAACTGGCGGCAATCGCACCACCCTTGAGAATCAGCGTCGGTTTCACGCCGAAAAACGCCGGACGCCAAAGCACCAGGTCGGCCCATTTGCCGACTTCAATCGAGCCGACTTCGTGGCTGATGCCGTGGGTGATCGCCGGGTTGATCGTGTACTTGGCGATGTAGCGTTTGGCGCGGAAGTTATCGTTGCCTGCGCCGTCCTGCGGCAGTGGGCCGCGCTGTTTTTTCATTTTGTCGGCGGTCTGCCAGGTGCGCGTGATGACTTCGCCGACGCGGCCCATGGCTTGACTGTCGGAGCTGATCATCGAGAACGCGCCGAGGTCATGAAGGATGTCTTCGGCGGCAATCGTTTCGCGACGGATGCGGCTTTCGGCGAACGCGACATCTTCGGCAATGCTTGGGTCGAGGTGATGGCAGACCATCAACATGTCGAGGTGTTCGTCGATGGTGTTGCGCGTGAACGGTCGCGTCGGGTTGGTCGAGCTCGGCAGCACGTTGGGGAAGCCGCAGGCCTTGATGATGTCCGGCGCGTGACCGCCACCGGCACCTTCGGTGTGGTAGGTGTGGATGGTGCGACCCTTGAATGCGCCGAGGGTGGTTTCGACGAAACCGGATTCGTTGAGGGTATCGGTGTGGATCGCCACCTGCACGTCGAATTGATCGGCAACGGTCAGGCAGTTATCGATGCTCGCCGGGGTGGTGCCCCAGTCTTCGTGCAACTTGAGGCCGATGGCGCCGGCCTTGACCTGCTCGATCAGCGGTTCCGGCAGGCTGGCGTTGCCCTTGCCGGTGAGGCCGATGTTCATCGGGAAGGCGTCGGCGGCCTGAAGCATGCGCGCCAGGTGCCAAGGGCCCGATGTGCACGTTGTGGCGTTGGTGCCAGTGGCCGGGCCGGTGCCGCCGCCGATCATGGTGGTGACGCCGCTCATCAGCGCCTCTTCAATCTGCTGTGGGCAGATAAAGTGGATGTGCGTGTCGATGCCCCCGGCGGTGAGGATCATGCCTTCACCGGCGATGACTTCGGTGCCGGCGCCGATGGCGATGGTCACGTTGGGCTGCACGTCCGGGTTACCGGCCTTGCCGATCGCGGCGATGCGCCCATCCTTGAGGCCGACGTCGGCTTTGACGATGCCCCAGTGGTCGATGATCAGCGCGTTGGTGATCAGCGTGTCGACCACTTCGGCGGCCAATAACTGGCTCTGGCCCTGACCGTCGCGGATGACTTTGCCGCCACCGAATTTCACTTCTTCGCCGTAGGTGGTGAAGTCTTTTTCGACCTCGATCCACAGCTCTGTATCGGCCAGGCGCACCTTGTCGCCGACGGTGGGGCCGAACATGTCGGCGTAGGCTTGACGGGAAATCTTCATGCGGCGTCCTTCAGGAAAATAGTGGTGAGCCATAGACCCTCACCCTAGCCCTCTCCCAGAGGGAGAGGGGACTGTTCGCGGTGGGTCGGCTATCGGTGATCGGCTCCCTCTCCCTCGGGAGAGGGCTGGGGTGAGGGGCAGCGGTGCACGCAGATGTCAGAGATCACCCATGACTCTTCCGGCAAACCCAAACACCCGCCGATGCCCCGCATAATCCACCAACTCCACCTCACGACTCTGCCCCGGCTCAAAACGCACCGCCGTCCCCGCCGGAATATTCAGGCGCATGCCCCGGCTGGCTGCGCGATCAAACGCCAGCGCGTCGTTGGTTTCAAAAAAGTGATAGTGCGACCCCACCTGAATCGGCCGGTCGCCGCTGTTGGCGACTTTCAGGCTGATGGTGCGGCGATCGACGTTGAGTTCGATGTCGCCGGGCTGGATCTGGTACTCGCCAGGAATCATCACTGGGCTCCTTGCAGAATCTTGTAATAGAGGGCGGTCGGCCGATAGGTGCCGTTCGGGTCGCAGGCGTAATCGGGGATGGCACCCGCGCGGGTGTAACCCAATGCCTGATAGAAATTTTCGGCGGGCGAGCCCGCTTCGGTGTCGAGGTAGAGCATGCCGCGCTTGTGCTTCGGCGCTTCGAGTTCCAGAGCGCTCATCAATTGCTGACCGAGGCCGCGACGCCGTGCGTCTTCGCGCACCAGCAGTTTCTGCACCTCGGCACGGTTCAAGCCGTTGGCCTTCTGACACAGACCCAACTGCACACTGGCCAGCACTTCTTCGTCTTTGACCACCACCCAGAGCAACACGCTGCCCTTGTTGACGTTGTCCTGAACCTCATCGAAATATGCGCGCGCCTGCACCGCATCGAGGTCGGCCATGAAACCGACGCTGGCGCCATAACCCACTGCGTCGAGCAGCAAATCGATCAGGCCCTGACGGTAGTGGGCAAAACTTTCAGCATTGACGCGGCGCAGTTGGGCGGCGTTCATCGGTGTCACTCCTTGATGGCTTCAGGCGGCTCCGCGCCAGGATTGAGGGTCAGTTGCATGAATGTCAGGTCGAGCCAGCGGCCGAACTTGGTGCCGACTTGCGGCATCTGCCCGGTGGTGATGAAACCGGCGCGCTCGTGCAGACGAATCGAAGCAGCGTTGCCGCTTTCGATGGCGGCGACCATCACGTGCTTGTCGCAGGTCTTCGCCCGTTCGATCAGCACAGTCATCAGTTGCGGGCCGAGGCCGTTGCCGCGTTGGTCGCTGCGCACATACACCGAGTGCTCGACGGTGTGGCGGAAACCGTCGAACGGCCGCCAGTCACCGAACGAAGCGTAGCCGAGCACAGTGTTGTCGGCGTCGACGATCACCAGAATCGGATAGGCCTGTGCCTGACGCGCGCTGAACCACGCCTGGCGGTTGCCGAGGTCGACGGCTTGTTCATTCCAGATCGCCGTGGTGTTGAGCACGGCGTCGTTGTAGATGTCGCGGATCGCCGGCAGATCGGCGTGAACGGCGTCGCGAATGGAGTAAGTCATGGCGCGGCCTCAGACGATCGGTTGGTGGACGGTGACCAGTTTGGTGCCGTCGGGGAACGTCGCTTCGACCTGAATCTCCGGGATCATTTCCGGGATGCCTTCCATCACTTGTTCGCGGCTGAGCAGGGTAGTGCCGAAGTGCATCAACTCGGCGACGGTCCGACCGTCACGCGCGCCTTCGAGCAGCGCAGCGGAGATGTAGGCCATGGCTTCCGGGTAATTGAGTTTCACGCCGCGCGCCAAACGCCGCTCGGCGACGAGGCCGGCGGTGAAGATCAGCAGCTTGTCTTTTTCGCGTGGGGTCAGGTCCATTGTGGGGTTCCATCAGGGCAGATTTGTGAGGTTCTTGCGGGTGTGGGCTGCCAGTTGGAGCAGCCCCTCACCCTAGCCCTCTCCCGAGGGAGAGGGGACTGATCTCGGTTGTTTTCAATGGCCGGTTCAGTCAGCAGAATTCGTTCAGGCAGTTAAAATCATTTCAATCGACTCGGTCAGGCTCCCTCTCCCTCCGGGAGAGGGCGGGGGGTGAGGGTTGCTTTCAGGTGCTCCATATTCTCGGTGACACCGCTTCGCGGCCCAGCAGGGCCGGGCGTAGCAAGCGCCATAAATCGATCAGCCACGCACGGGCGAGCAATGCTTCGTTAGCCAGACACCGGGCAACCAACAGCCCCGGCAATTGCGTCAAATCCCCGCGCACGTCATGCCCCAGCGAACGACAACGCTCCAGCAACTCAGCATCAATCTCACCGGTGACCAACAACGTCGCAAACACCGGATGACCATCCAGCCCGATCGGCGAATCAAGCAAACCGTCGTCACCGACAATGCGCTGGCGCTCATGCCAGAGCAATCGGCCGTCGCGGCGGATATCCAGATGCGCCTGAAAATGCCCGCGATCAAAACGCTCACCACTGGCCGGGCGACCCAACGCCACCACGTCCCAATAAAACAACCGCGCGTCACCTTCAAGATCAATCGAAGTGCTCAGTTCAGCCTGGGCGGCGCTGTAGACGATGGTTTCCTGCGGCAGCCATTCCAGCGTCGCGCCGGCCGCCACTTTAAAGTCGAGTTTCTGATAAGCCGGGCCACCGGCGCGATACCACTTGGCCGCGCCTGGGCTGGTGATCTGCGCCCAGGCCTGTTGCTCGACGCGCACGCTGATGTCGAGGCGATCACCGCCAGCAATCCCGCCTGGCGGGTGGACGATGATGTGCTGGCAGACCTCGGGGCCTTCGGCGTACAGGTGCTTTTGCACGCGCAGCGGGCCGAGGTGCCGGCGCTGAACCGGACGTGTGCAATCGCCGAAACGCGCGTAAGCGAGTTCCAGCTCGGCGTGCCAGCTCGGGGTAAACAGGGCAGGTGAAACAGTCGAATTCATGGTTTGTAATTATCGTTAGGAAGCTACAGATTAGATCGTTGCCTTAGATCGTGACCAGCCCGCGCACGCCTTCGGCCTCCATATTTTCGCCGCGACCCTGCTGCACGATCTCGCCCCGGGACATCACCAGATACTGATCGGCCAGCTCCGCCGCGAAGTCGTAGAACTGCTCGACCAGCAAAATCGCCATGTCGCCGCGCGCCGCGAGTTTCTTGATCACCGCGCCGATCTCCTTGATCACCGAGGGTTGAATGCCTTCGGTGGGCTCATCGAGTATCAATAAACGCGGACGGCTGGCCAATGCGCGACCAATCGCCAATTGCTGTTGCTGACCGCCGGAGAGGTCACCGCCGCGACGCTGCTTCATTTGTAGCAGCACCGGGAACAATTCATAAATGAAACTTGGCACTTCTTTGGCTTCACTGCCGGGAAACCGCGACAGGCCCATCAACAGATTTTCCTCAACGGTCAGGCGGCCGAAGATTTCCCGACCTTGCGGCACGTAAGCGATTCCGGCGTGAACCCGTTGATGCGGCTTGAACGTGGTGATCGGTTTGCCTTCCCAATTCACTGCGCCTTCTTTGGCGGGCAGCAGGCCCATCAGGCATTTGAGCAGGGTGGTTTTGCCGACGCCGTTGCGCCCGAGCAGGCAGGTGACTTCGCCGACTTTCACGTCGAACGAGAGACCGCGCAGGATGTGGCTACCGCCGTAGTACTGGTGCAGCTTGTCGACTTGCAGCATGTCCAAAATCTCCCCCGGTGATCGTTCCCACGCTCTGCGTGGGAACGCATCCCGTGACGCTCCGCGTCACATAACGGCGGACGCAGAGCGTCCATGGCGGCATTCCCACGCAGAGCCTGGGAACGATCTATTCGCAAACCTTAGCGGCCGAGGTAAACCTCGATCACGCGCTCGTTTTCCTGCACTTGCTCAAGCGAGCCTTCCGCCAGCACGCTGCCCTGGTGCAACACGGTCACATGGTCAGCAATCGAGCCGACAAACCCCATGTCATGCTCCACCACCATCAGCGAATGCTTGCCCGCCAGGCTCTTGAACAACTCAGCGGTGAACTCGGTTTCCGCATCGGTCATCCCCGCCACCGGCTCATCGAGCAGGAGCAACTGCGGATCCTGCATCAGCAACATGCCGATCTCGAGAAACTGCTTCTGCCCGTGGGACAACAACCCTGCCGGGCGTTTGACCGAGGTGGTCAGGCGAATCGTCTCCAGCACTTCGCTGATGCGATCCTTCTGCTCACCACTTAACCGCGCACGCAAACTGGCCCAGACCGACTTGTCGGTTTTCTGCGCCAGTTCGAGGTTTTCAAACACGCTCAAAGCCTCGAACACTGTCGGCTTCTGAAACTTGCGACCGATGCCGGCCTGAGCGATTTGCACTTCGCTCATTTGCGTCAGATCCAGCGTTTCCCCGAACCACGCCTTGCCGTGACTCGGTCGGGTCTTGCCGGTGATCACGTCCATCAGCGTGGTCTTGCCCGCACCGTTGGGGCCGATGATGCAGCGCAACTCGCCGACGCCGATGTACAGATTCAGATTGTTCAGTGCGCGAAAGCCATCGAAGCTGACGCTGATGTCTTCGAGTGTGAGGATGGTGCCGTGACGTGTGTCGAGGCCCGGGCCGACGCGTTGGCCGAGGCCGATCGAGTCGCGGCTGGTGCCGGCGTCCTTGTTCGGTTCGACAGGGAAAAAGGCTGGCTCCAACATGAATTCCGCGTTCGCCGTGACTCTCATTGTTCACCTCGTTTCTTCAGCAGGCCGATCACGCCTTTGGGCAGGTACAGCGTCACGACGATGAACAGCGCGCCGAGGAAGAACAGCCAGTATTCCGGGAACGCCACGGTGAACCAGCTCTTCATGCCGTTGACCACACCGGCACCGAGCAACGGGCCGATCAGCGTGCCGCGCCCGCCAAGAGCCACCCAGACCGCCGCTTCAATCGAGTTGGTCGGCGACATTTCGCTCGGGTTGATGATCCCGACTTGCGGCACATACAACGCGCCGGCCAGACCACACAACACCGCACTCAACACCCACACGAACAACTTGAAACCGCGCGGGTCGTAGCCACAGAACATCAAGCGGTTTTCCGCATCGCGCAACGCGGTCAGCACGCGACCGAACTTGCTCTGCGCCAGGCGCCAGCCGATAAACAGGCTCGCCACCAGCAACAACACCGTGGCCAGAAACAGCACCGCGCGGGTGCCCGGTTCAGTGATGCCGAAACCGAGAATCGTGCGGAAATTGGTGAAACCATTGTTGCCACCAAACCCGGTCTCGTTGCGGAAAAACAGGAGCATGCCGGCGAAGGTCAGGGCCTGGGTCATGATCGAGAAATACACGCCTTTGATCCGCGAACGGAAGGCGAAGAAACCGAACACCAGCGCCAGCAAACCCGGCGCCAACACCACCAGACACATCGCCCAGACGAAGCTGCTGGTGCCGGTCCAGTACCACGGCAATTCGCTCCACGACAGGAAGGTCATGAACGCCGGCAGACCATCGCCGGCAGCCTGACGCATCAGGTACATGCCCATCGCATAACCGCCAAGGGCGAAGAACAGACCGTGACCCAGCGAGAGCAAACCGGCGTAACCCCAGACCAGATCCAGCGCCAGTGCGACGATGGCGTAGCAGAGGATTTTGCCCACCAGCGTCAGGGTGTACGCCGAGATGTGCAGCGCATTGTCGGGCGACAACAACGACAGCAGCGGCAGGGCGATCAGCAGGGCGAGGATTACCGCACCGATGGCAATGGTGACTTTCGGCCCGGCCTTTTGCGTGGCCGTGACTAACAGAGGCTGGTTCATCAGTCGATCACCCGTCCTTTCAGTGCGAAGAGGCCTTGCGGACGTTTCTGGATAAACAGAATGATCAGCGCGAGGATCAGGATCTTGCCGAGCACCGCACCGATCTGCGGTTCGAGAATTTTGTTGGCGATGCCGAGGCCGAATGCTGCGAGCACGCTACCGGCCAACTGGCCAACGCCGCCGAGCACCACCACCAGGAACGAGTCGATGATGTAGCTCTGACCGAGGTCGGGGCCGACGTTGCCGATCTGGCTCAGCGCCACACCGCCGAGGCCGGCGATGCCCGAGCCGAGGCCGAAAGCGAGCATGTCGACGCGACCGGTCGGCACACCGCAGCAAGCCGCCATGTTGCGGTTCTGGGTAACGGCGCGGACGTTCAGGCCCAAGCGCGTTTTGTTCAGCAGCAACCAGGTCAGCACGACGACGAACAGTGCGAACGCGATGATGACGATGCGGTTGTACGGCAGCACCAGATTCGGCAGCACTTGAATACCGCCGGACAGCCACGCCGGGTTGGCGACTTCAACGTTCTGCGCGCCGAACAACAGGCGCACCAGTTGAATCAGCATCAGGCTGATGCCCCACGTGGCGAGCAATGTTTCCAGTGGTCGGCCATAGAGATGACGAATCACCGTGCGCTCCAGCGCCATGCCGATCGCCGCTGTGACGAAGAACGCCACTGGCAGCGCGATCAACGGATAAAACTCGATGGCTTGCGGTGCGTAGCGCTGGAACATCAACTGCACCACATACGTCGAGTAGGCGCCGAGCATCAACATCTCGCCGTGGGCCATGTTGATCACGCCGAGCAGGCCGAAGGTGATGGCCAGACCGAGCGCGGCCAACAGCAGGATCGAGCCAAGGGACATGCCGCTAAAGGCCTGACCGAGGATCTCACCGATCAGCAGTTTGCGTTTGACCTGGGCGAGGCTGGTTTCGGCGGCGGTGCGCACCGTGGCATCAGCTTCGACGCCGGGTTCGAGCAAACCTTCGAGGCGCGTACGGGCCAGTGGATCGCCGGTTTCGCCGAGCAATCTCACCGCGGCGAGGCGCACGGCGGGGTCAGTGTCGACCAGTTGCAGATTGGCCAGCGCCAGGCTCAGGGCGGCGTGGACGTTGTCATCTTTTTCGCCAGCGAGTTGCTGGTCGAGGAATTTCAGCTGCGCGGGTTTCGCGCTTTTCTGCAATTGCTGCGCGGCAGTCAGACGGATTTTGGCGTCGGCGGCGAGCAATTGATGGCTGGCCATCGCGGTGTCGATCAGACCCCGCAGGCGATTGTTCAGGCGCAGGGTTTTTGGCTGGCCATCGATGGTCAACTCGCCTTGTTGCAGGGCGTTGATCAGTTCGATACGCGCCGGATCGGGCTGCGCGGCCCAGGTTTCCAGCAGCTTGGCCTGTTGCACGGGATTGGCCGCGACGAAGTCTTCGGCATCGCCGGCGTGGGCGAGCATTGGCAGCAACAGTGCGATGGCGAGAAGCAAGCGGTGTATGGCAGTGCGCATATGCGTGGCCTTGCGTAGTGATCGTTCCCACGCTCCGCGTGGGAATGCAGCCCGGGACGCTCCGCGTCCCCAAAGCGGACGCAGAGCGTCCGTTGAGGCATGCCCACGCAGAGCGTGGGAACGATCAGGTTGAGCGGGATAACTCAGTTGCTCTTCACCGCATAATCCGGCTTCTTGTCGTTGCCCTGAATGAACGGGCTCCACGGTTGCGCACGGATCGGCCCTTCGGTCTGCCACACGACGTTGAACTGACCATCGGCCTGAATCTCGCCGATCATCACCGGTTTGTGCAGGTGGTGATTGGTCTTGTCCATGGTCAGCGTGTAGCCCGATGGCGCCGCAAAGGTTTGCCCGGCCAGCGCCTCACGCACCTTGTCGACGTCAGTGGATTTGGCTTTTTCAACTGCCTGCGCCCACATGTGGATACCGACGTAAGTGGCTTCCATCGGGTCGTTGGTCACGGCTTTGTCCGCGCCCGGCAGGTTGTGTTTCTTCGCGTAGGCTTTCCAGTCAGCGACGAATTTCTTGTTCGCCGGGTTCTCGACGGATTCGAAGTAGTTCCACGCCGCGAGGTTGCCCACCAGTGGTTTGGTGTCGATGCCGCGCAGTTCTTCTTCGCCGACCGAGAACGCCACGACTGGTACGTCGGTGGCTTTCAAACCCTGGTTGGCCAGCTCTTTATAGAACGGCACGTTGGAGTCGCCGTTGACGGTCGAGATGACCGCAGTCTTGCCACCGGCGGAGAATTTTTTGATGTTGGCGACGATGGTTTGATAGTCGCTGTGGCCGAACGGCGTGTAGACCTCTTCGATGTCCTTGTCGGCAACGCCTTTGGAATGCAGGAACGAACGCAGGATTTTGTTGGTGGTGCGCGGATAAACGTAATCGGTGCCGAGGAGGAAGTAGCGTTTGGCGCTGCCGCCTTCTTCGCTCATCAAATATTCCACCGCCGGGATCGCTTGCTGGTTCGGCGCGGCGCCGGTGTAGAAGACGTTCGGCGACATCTCTTCGCCTTCGTATTGCACCGGGTAGAACAGCAGACCGTTGAGCTCTTCGAACACCGGCAGCACCGATTTACGTGACACGGAGGTCCAGCAGCCGAACACCACGGCAACCTTGTCTTGCGTCAGCAACTGCCGGCCTTTCTCGGCGAACAGCGGCCAGTTCGATGCCGGGTCAACCACCACCGGCTCAAGCATCTTGCCGTTGACGCCGCCCTTGGCGTTGATCTCGTCGATGGTCATCAGCGCCATGTCTTTGAGCGACGTTTCGGAGATCGCCATGGTGCCGGACAACGAATGCAGAATCCCGACCTTGATGGTCTCGGCGGCCTGGACAGTCCAGGTCATGCCCATCGCGGCAATCGATGCCGTGAGTGTGAAAGCCTTGATCAAACTGCGACGCTTCATTGTGCGATCTCCATGAACATTTGAAGTTTTTTTGGTTGGCAGATGCGGACGACTGAAGGCTGTTTTGCAAGGGCTGTGCCCGGTCGGGTTCAGGCAGGAAAATGTCGTGTTAGAGCGCTTGCGCGGTTTTGCGCTGCACCACGAAGGGACGCGCAGGGCGCGTTGGTGCATGCGGTCGCGCCACTTTGGGGCGCGGAGGGACAGGTCGCTGAACAGCGGACGTGGGAGCAGAACTGCTCCCACGGTATGAAGGGGGTTCAGCTCTTGACGCAGTTTTCCATGCCGTGACCGCCGCCTTCGTATTCAGGGCCGTAGTAGTACTTGGTAAAGGACGCTTTGCCGTCAGACGACGTGCTCATTTTGGCGATACCCACGCCAAAATCTTTGAGTGCCGGGTCGGTATGCGCGAAGTAGATGGCCAGTGAGGTTGCCTGGGCGGCCGCGAAACCGTTGTAAAGCGACTTGTCCGCCAGCGTCAGAGTGAAGGCGTATGCGCCGTATTCACCCGTGCTCTGCCCGGCATTCAGTTGCATATCGACAGTGCCCTTGAACTCGCCGATGTGGCTGTCCATGCCGGTGCATGCGTAGGTGCCGCTGTAGTCCGTGCCGGTAAACGGCGCTTGCGCCGCCCAGGCTGGCGCGGTGATAAATGCGATGGATGCGATTATTTTTTTGAGCATCGTGCTTACCCTATCTTCTGTGGACAGACGCCTTTCGACGGATACACGCCGAATATTGCGCATCTGATCGCCAACGGTTCAGCGATGGCGAGAGGCTAAGGAGCGGACGTCTGACAGACAACCTGAAAAGTTCGTAGGAAATTTCCGTTTTCGTGGTTTTGGCAGATGTAGTTGTCGACAGGAAATCTGGTTCCGGGCAGGGCTCTGGCGATCTAACGGATTCAGCGACGACGCATCAATCCGATGAAGAACAGACCACCGATAGCCGCGGTGGCGATGCCGATCGGCAAGTCTTCCGGCGCGATCAATGTGCGCGCTGCGACATCGACCCAGACCAGAAAGATGCTGCCAAGCAGCACGCACGCCGGTAGCAAACGCCGATGCTCGGCACCGACCAGACGCCGCGCGATGTGCGGCACCATCAGCCCGACAAAGCCGATCGAGCCGCTGATCGATACCAGCACACCGGTCATCAACGAGGCGATGACGAACACCCGTAAACGCACCGCGCGTGCATTCAAACCGAGGGTCACGGCGGTTTGCTCGCCGGCCATCAATGCGTTCAACGGTCGCGCCATGCCCAGCAGCAACATCAACCCGAGCAGCACGCTGGCCGCTGGCACCGCGAGCAACTCCCAACGCGCCAGCCCGAGGCCGCCGAGCATCCAGAACATCACCGCCGAACTCGCGCGATGGTCGCCCATGAACAGCAGCAGATTGGCGATCGCCATCATCACGAACGACACCGCCACGCCACACAGCAGCAGGCGGTCACTGTCGAGCCGGCCATGGCGACTGGCAATCGCCAGCACCACCAGCATGCTCAACAGCGCGCCGATGAACGCGGCGATCGGCAAGGTCAGCAGCCCGACAATTTCGCCGACATGCAGCACCACAATCACCGCGCCCAGCGTGGCCCCAGAGGTGACGCCGAGCAGGTGCGGATCGGCCAGCGGATTGCGCGTCACCGCTTGCAGCACCGCGCCGATCAGCGCCAGCCCGGCACCGACCAGTGCACCGAGGAGCATGCGCGGCACGCGAATCAGCCAGACGATATGTTCCTGCCCGGCGCTCCAGCTCACCTCGCCAACACCGAAAGCCTTGTGCAGCAAAATCCGCCACACCACGTCCACCGGCACCCGCGCCGGGCCGAAGCCGAGCGAGACCACGCACGACACCAGCAACACGGCGCCGAGGGCGAGCAGCAGCAAGGCATAGCGACGGTTGATCATTCGCCGTGGAAACCTTTGGCCAGGGTTTCAACGGCCAACACGTTGTCGATGCCCGGCGTGGCCTGCACATACGGGATGACGATGAAGCGCTGGTTCTTGATCGCATCGACCGATTGCAGGGCTTGGTTATCGAGCAGGAACTGGATTTTCTGCTCCGCGGTGATTTCGCTGTAGTCGACGATCACGATCACTTGCGGATTGTGCTCGACCACGGTTTCCCAGTTGACCCGCGTCCAGCTCGCCTCGACGTCATCGAGAATATTGCGCCCGCCCGCCGCATCGATCAGCGCTTGCGGCATGCCGAGGCGGCCAGAGGTCATCGCGCGGTCTTCGCCGCTGTCATAAAGGAACACGCGCGGTTTTTCTGCCGGCAGGTCTTTGCGCACGGCAGCGACTTGCGCCTGCATGTCGGCGATCAAGGCATTGGCGCGATCCTGCACGTCGAAGATTTTGCCGAGGTTGCGCAGGTCGTTGTAAGTGTCATCCAGCGTCGCCGCCGGGCGCTTCATCACGAAAGCGCAGGATTCGGTCAATTCATAAACGTTGATGCCCAGCGGTTGCAGGGTTTGCGGCGTCAGGTCGCCGCCGATGCGCATGCCGTAATCCCAACCGGCGAAGAAGAAATCGACATTGGCATTGAGCAGGGTTTCCACCGACGGGTACTTCGCCGCGAGCTCCGGCAGACCGTCGAGCAGCGATTGCATCTCGGGTGTCACCGACTTCCAGCCACTGACGCCGCTGTAGCCGGCCATCCGCGATTTGAGGCCGAGGGCGAGCATCATCTGGGTCATGTTGATGTCGTGGCTGACTGCGTGTTTCGGCGCTTCCTTGAAGGTCACGTCGCGGTTGCAGCTGTGCACGGTCAGCGGGTATTTGGTCGCTTCGGCCAACGCCTCGGCACTGCACAAAAGAAGGGCGACGCAAAGCAGGGAACGCAGGGTCATGGTCGGGTTATCCAGGTGATTCGCGGGTAGCCGTGGAGGGGATGCGCATCGATCAACGCTTCGACGCCGAACACCTCGCGCAGCAATTTTTCAGTGAGGACTTCTTGCGGCGTGCCGCTGGCGACGATGCGGCCGTGATCGATCACGTACAAACGGTCGCAGAACGCGGCGGCCAAATTCAGGTCGTGGATGCTGGCGAGGGTGCCGATCTTCAGGCGTTTGACCAGTTGCAGCAGTTCGAGCTGATAGCGCGGGTCGAGGTGATTGGTCGGCTCGTCGAGGATCAGCAGTTGCGGTTGTTGAGTCAGGGCGCGGGCGAGGATCACCCGCTGCTTTTCACCGCCGGAGAGGGTGGCGAAGGCATGGTCTTCGAAGCCTTCGAGGCCGACGGATTTCAGCGCTTGAGTGGCCAGATCGCGGTCTTCCCGGGTGTCACCGTCGAACAGACGTTTGTGCGGCGAGCGGCCCATGGCGACGACTTCTTCGACGGTCAGGCCGAAGGCATCAGGAAACTCCTGCAAGACCACGGCGATGCGTTGCGCGCACCAGCGTGAGGATTGTTTCCAGACGTTGTGGTGATCGAGTTTGACCTCACCGCTTTCCGGCGGGCTGAAGCGATAGGCGCAGCGCAGCAGGCTGGTTTTGCCGCTGCCGTTGGGGCCGATCAACCCGACGAACTCACCGGCGGCCACCTGCAACGAGGCGTCACGCAGCTGGAACTGGTGATGACAGTGGCCGTGGCCCAGCGGTGTCCAGGCGAGGTCGGTGAGGGTGAGTGAGGTCATGCTTCTGCTCTGGGATGTTTGGTGATGCTGATGACGCTTTCGCGGGCAAGCCTTGCTCCTACAGGTAGCGTTAATCTGTAGGAGCAAGGCTTGCCCGCGAAGGCGTTACTAAATCAAAAGGTGTAATCAGCGCTGACAAAAAACGAGCGCGGTTCGCCAAGGATCCACTGCTGCCCCTCATTGTATTGGCTTTGCGCATACCGGCGGTCAAACAGGTTGTTCACCTGCAAGCCCAGCGTCGTGTTGCGCAGCGCTTGCCACGACAACGTCGCGTCGACCACGGTGTAACTCGGCAGCTCGTTGCGGTTGGCCATGTCGGCGTAACGCGCATCAACATACCGCACACCGGCGCCGGCCTTGAGATCATCGCTGAGCGCTTTGTTCAACCAAAGGTTGGCCGTACGCCTTGGTACGTCCACCGGACGATTGCCGTTATACGACAGCGTCTGGCCGTTCACCACCTCCGAGAAATCGTCGTACTTGGCCTTCACGATCGCCGCGTTCGCTTGCAGTTGCCAGGCATGCGGCAGTTGCAGATCGAGGCTCGCTTCCAGACCGTTAGACGACTGCTGACCCACCTGCTGCTTGAGCGTCGGGTTGCCCGGATCATCGGTCAGCAGCTTCTTCTTGACGATGCGATACGCCGCCAAGGTGAATTCGCCGCGCTGATCCCAGAACAATTGCTTCAAGCCGACTTCAGTCTGGCGTGCGGTCGACAGATCGTACTGCTGCTGGCTCGGGCTCAGAGAAATCAGCCCGCCAATACCGTCGGTGCTGGTCGCTATCTGGCCGTAGAACGAGGTGTCCGGCGTCAACGCAAACACCAGCCCGGCCTTCCAGTTGTTGCCGGTCAGGGTCTTGTCGCTCTGACTGCCATCGAGCAGATTATTGCGATCGACGTGCACGTAATCGCGGCGCACACCGGTCACCAGCGACCAGCGCTCACTCAGTTGCGTGCGGTTCTCGGCGAACACCGACATCTGTTTGGTGGTGCTGTCGAACTGATCGCGATAAGAGTCGGCGCTCTCGAAAGTGCCGGCCTGCGGGTGATACAGATCCACGGCCTGGCCGTTCGGCAACACGTCGTTGAACGGCGAGTTGCTGTTGAGCTGGAAGCGGATGCGGTTGTACTCGACGCCGCTGACGGTCTGGCTGTCGAGGCCGAACAGCGAGTGTTTGAAGGTGAAGGTCTGACGGTCGCCAACCTGTTCTTGTTTATGGCCGATGCCGAAATAACCGCTGCGGCTCAATTGCTGCGTGCCCGCGTCGAAGTTGTAGTTCTCGGCGTTCTGCCAGCGGCGCTGGGCCTTGAGGTAATACAACTCGTTGCTGGCGCTGACCGAGTCGTTGATCTGCCAGTCGCTGGTCAGACGCGTCCACTGATCGTTGTAATGCTGTTTGTCATCGCGCACGTTGTAGTTCTTGTAACGCAGGCTGTCCTGCAAATGGCCGTTGATCAACGGCGTGCCGAAGTAGTTTTGCGGGTGCTGATCGCCGTAATCGTGGGCGAGGGTAAACGCCAGATCT
Organism: Pseudomonas sp. NPDC087804; assembly: GCF_044742965.1. Taxonomy (NCBI): domain Bacteria; kingdom Pseudomonadati; phylum Pseudomonadota; class Gammaproteobacteria; order Pseudomonadales; family Pseudomonadaceae; genus Pseudomonas; species Pseudomonas sp. NPDC087804. The sequence continues at coordinate 72,512 of NZ_JBIUVN010000008.1, forward strand.
TCGCTGGCCTGCCAGCGCAGGGCGGCGCTGATGAAGTCGCTGGAGGCGTCGCCGCGATCGATCCAGCCGTTGCTGCGCAGACGATTGAGATTGAGGCGATAGCTCAACGTATCGCTCAGTGAACCGCCGCTGTCGAAGGCCTGCTGTTGGCTATCGTAAGAGCCGTAACCGACGCGCAGATGATTTTCGATGTCGCCCTCGAATGGCTTCTTCGGAATAACGTTGACCACCGCGCCGGTCGCGCCTTCGCCGTACAACACCGACGCCGGGCCACGCAGCACATCGACACGCTCCACCGACCAGGTGTCGACCGGGAACGTGACGGTGCCCATGCCGGTGTACATGCGGTTGCCGTCATACAACTGCATCACCGAACTCTGCCCGGTGAAACCGCGCGCCTGCAACGATGTGCCGCCATCGCCCGGCGTCCCGGTGCGGCTGATGCCGGTGCTGCGCGACACCGCGTCCTGCACGCTGCGATCGCCGCGCGCGCGGACTTGCTCGCCGCTGAGGCTTTCGACGCTGGCCGGGGTTTGCATGGCGCTGAGGTTCAGCCGCGAACCGGCGGTGGTCGGCGTGGTGAGGCTGACGGTTGCATCGTCAACGGCAGGCGCGCTGATGGTGCCGGTGGGCAACGTCAGGGCGGCGCTGTCGGCGTGGGCATTGTTCATGGCGAACAGGCAGAGGCTGGACAAGAGGTACTTGTTCATCGGTGCGGTGGATCACTTCATCAAATGAAAAGCCCACGACTTGTGGTCGTGGGCAGAATGGCAAATTCGAGTTATACAGTAACACTAAAAATTGCCGGCATATAAGCCCCGGCAGTCTATAGAGCTGTCTAAATCGCGCATCTCGCCTGTTTCATGATGAAGTTGAGGCAGATTCAGGTTGGCGACCAAACCGCGACAGCAGCAGTCGATCCAGCAACCACACCACCACCAGCGAAGCCCCCACCAGCGGAAAAATCACCGCCAGCGCGAGCATGATGACCACGCCGGTTTTCCATTTCGGCAGGTCATGCCGCAGCGGTGGCACGCCGAATTTGCCCTGTGGCCGACGCTTCCACCAGATCACCACGCCGCTGACGGCGCTGAGCAGAATCATCAGACAGATCAGCAGCACGACGATCTGATTGAAGGTGCCGAACATCTTGCCTTCGTGGAGCATCACGCCGATTTCGGTGGCGCGGGCAACCGTGCCGTACTGTTCGAAACGCACATCGGCGAGGACTTTGCCGGTGTATTGATCGACGTGCAGGGTGGCGTCGTTGCGCGGATCGTCGGCGAACACGGCGATGGTGAACACGCCGGTGGCGGTGGTCGGCAGGGTGATGCTGTAACCCGGTTCGACCTTGCGCGCGGTGGCGATGTTTTGCACGTCTTGCAGGCTGATGCTCGGTGCCGCCGGGCCAGCGTTGGCGCCGCCGTGGGCCATGTGTTCGGCGTGGTCGCCGGACATCGGCATCGGCGTGTTTTCCATTGCCCAAGGCACGGTCTGGCGGGTGGCGCTGTTCAGGGTTCGCGCTTCAACATCGGAGGTCGGCACGTTGTCCCACATCGCCGCCGGGAACACGTTCCACACCTGCGCGTATTGTTTGCCCCAGAAACCGGTCCAGGTCATGCCGCTGAGCAACATCACCAGCAGCAATGTCGCACCCCAGAACCCGGTGACCGCGTGCAGATCCCGCCACAACACACGACCGCGACTGTTCAGCCGTGGCCACAAAATGCCGGCGGCCTGACCGCGCGGCCACCACAGAAACAACCCGGACACCACCAGCACCACGCCCCAACCGGCGGCCATTTCGATGAGGCGGTCACCAACGGTGCCGATCATCAATTCGCCGTGAATCGCGCGGGCGATGGCTTGCAGGTTTTGCTTGGCATCTTGCTCGCCGAGGATGTCGCCGTGGTACGGATCGACGAACACGTTGAGTTCGTGACCGGCGTTGGTCACCACAAATTGCGCGCTGCGTTCGGCGTTGACCGGCGGCAGGTATTGGGTGACCTGGCCTTGTGGATAAGCGCTTTTTACCCGTTGCAGCAAGTCATCGGCCGGGACGCTGTGATGACCGGCGGGGACGTTGAGCAGGCTGCTGTACATCAGTGAGTCGAGTTGCGGTTTGAACAGGTAAATCATGCCGGTCAGGGCCAGCATCACCATAAAAGGGGCGACGAAGAGCCCGGCGTAAAAATGCCAACGCCAGGCCAGGTTGTAGAAATTCGGTTTGGGCTGATTCATCACGTGTGCTCCGCTGGGCGAATTTTTTTAGATCAAGAGATCGCAGCCTTCGGCAGCTCCTACAGGGGTACATGCGGGCTGCGATCTTTTGACTTTCTTGTTAGAAACTCATGTCCACCTTGGTCCAGAGCGTGCGCCCCGGTTCGTTGATGGCTTGCGGGTCGTTGGCCGGGTAGCCGAATCCGGCGTTGCCCGCCAGGTTCAAGTGTTCGGCGTAAGCCTTGCCGAACAGGTTGTCGACGCCGCTGCTGACCTTCCAGTTTTTGTTGATCCGGTAGGCACCGTTGAGTGAGAACACGCCGAAGCCCGAACTCTTGTCGTAATCCTTGCCGACCACGTTGCCCTTGTTCTGGTCGATACGGTTTTGCGCGGCAACCACCCTCCACAGTGCGCCGGCGCTCCAGTTGTCTTTGGTATAGGTCAGACCGAAGCGTGCATCCAGCGGCGGCATTTGCGGCAGGGCCGAACCGTCGCTGCTGTTCTTGCCCCAGGCGTAGGCCAGGGTTGCATCGGTCTTCCAGTTGTCGGTGAGTTGATACGCGGCACCGAGTTCACCGCCCATGATTCGCGCGTCGATGTTCTCGGCGCGCGAAGTGCTCATGCCCATCATTCCCGGGGTGTAATCGAAGAGGATGTAATCGCGCACCACGCCGACGTAACCGGAAGCCCAGGCTTCCAGATCGGCGCTCTTGTAGTTCACGCCGAAATCGAACTGCGTGGTTTTCTCCGGTTTGATCGAATCGAACGCGTTGAGCGAACCGACCGGGCCGCTGCTCGCCGAGAATAGCTCCCAGTAATCCGGAAAGCGCTGCGCGTGACCGAGGCCGGCGTAGAGCGTGGTCGGGCTGTCGGCGAGGTCATGCTCGTAGCGCACGAAGCCGCTGGGCAGGGTGTCGGCGCGGGTGTCGTCGGCGGTCGGATTGGGGCGGGTCATCATTCCCGAGCCGCTGGTTTGCCGATAATCCTTGGCCGAGGCGCGGTCGACGCGGGCGCCGGTGATCAGCCGATCGCGGTCGGCGGCGTACCAGGTCATTTCACTGAACACGCCGTAGTTATGGAAATCGGCGTCCTTGGTGTAGGGCAGATCTTTGTAGGTGTCGACGCCCATTGAACTGCGCTGGCGATGCTCGTTGGTCTGCGCGTCGAGGCCGGTGATCAGTTGAATGTCGGCCCAACGCCAGGTCGCTTTGATCCGCGCACCGAGGGTGCGGCGGTCGACATTGGACGCCATGGGCCCGGCCATCATGCCGGTGCCGGACGGCGTGCGCAGGGTGTAGTTGTCCATCACGTGGTCGGCGTAGTTGTAGTAGACCTGTGCTTCGAGTTTCTCCAGCACGTCGGTGATGTTGGATTTTTCGAAACGCAGGGCGAGGCTTTCACGCAGGAATTGCGAGCCGTCCATGCCGCGCCCAGCGTAGCGCGCTTCGCCGTCGCCCTTGCCGGCGGTGAGCTCGATCAGGGTGTCGGCATCCGGCGTCCAGCCGACCGCGACGTCGCCGTTCCACTTGTCGTAGCGCGAGGCGACGATGTCGTTGTTGCCGTCGCGGTAATCGTCGGAATGCGCGGTGTTGCCGATCACGCGCACGTAACCCAACGGGCCACCGGCAGCGGCATCGACAACCTTGTCGAAGCGTCCGTGAGAACCGGCCAGAACGCTGGCGTTCACCCGCGTGCCGAGTTCGCCGAAGCTCTCCGGTTCACGATCAAACAACACCGTGCCCGCCGAGGCGCCCGGGCCGTAAAGCACGGTTTGCGGGCCTTTGATCACGGTGAGTTTGTCGTAGGTTTCCGGCGAGATGTACGAGGTCGGCGCGTCCATCCGGCCCGGGCAAGCGCCGAGCAGCATGCTGCCGTTGGTGAGGATGTTCAGACGCGAGCCGAACATGCCGCGCAATACCGGATCGCCGTTGGTGCCGCCATTGCGCACCAGCGCAAAACCCGGAATGGTTTTCAGATAATCGCCGCCGTCACTCGCCGGCACTGGTTGGCGTGGATCTTTTGGGTTGGTAACGATGGTCAGCGGTGAGCTCGGCGCGATCGCGGTGATCACCGTTGGACTCAGTTCGTCGTTGTGGCCGGTGTGATCATCGGCCAACACCAACGGGGACAGCAGGACGCCGCAAAGGACGGCGCTAGCGTGCCTGAAACGAATCCGCGATTCGTTCAAAGCGAAGGACGCCGGGGCGGAACCCGAGCGTGAAACAGCAGCAAACCTGGACATGACAATTTCCATCAAACAGTCGTAAACGACACGGCCGGCAGCCTGAAGCTGTCTTCTCCACCGTGTGCAATCAAAGGTGCGTGTTTACGCTGCGATGGGTGGTGCGCGGCTGCGGGCGCCGGGGAAGAAGGTTTGCCGGGCGTGACCCAGGCGCGGGGAGGGCGGAGTGAAAGTGTTGAGTGGCGGGATGTTGAAGGCGACGAAATCGCCGCCGCCGGTCAGTGCCGGGCAATTGAACAGCAGGCTGCAATAGCCGCATTTTTCCCACAGCACATGGTGCGAGGATTGTGGCGGGCAGTGTTCGGCGCTGGGTTTCGCGTCATGTCCGGAGTGATCCATCCCCGGCATGTCCATGCTCATTGGCAGGGAGGTCGAGGCGTGTTGATCCATCGGCATCGACTGAGAAATCAGTGGGCCGATGAAAATCATCAACATGGCGAACAGGGCGATCCAGCTGCCGCGAGTCAGGTGTTCAGTCTGACGGCGTGGCGCGGAGGGCCTGGCGCTCAGCGGGCGCATGGGCGGAATCTGCCGGAAGGCTTACTGAGCGTGCGCGTGAGCCTGCGTGGTTTCCGGGGGCTTCTTCTGCACCGAAACTTCGACGGTGACGTCGCCGGCCTTCTCGAAATGCATCGTCAGCGGGAATTGCTTGCCGTCCGTGAGCAGGCTGCGATCAGTCGGGTTGAGCAGCATCACGTGATAGGCCATCGGCGCAAATATCACGTTGCCGCCAGCAGGGATTTCCACGCTCGGCACCTGCTGCATCTTCATCAGATCGCCTTGCATCACATGCTCATGCAACTGCGCTTGGGGGGCGATCGGCGAGTCGACGCTGAGCAAGCGGTCAGCCGTTTTGCCGCCGTTGTGAATCACGAAATACGCAGCAACGGTCGGCGCATTCGGCGGCAACTCCTGCGACCACGGGTGGGCGATTTCAATCTCGCCAGCCTTGTATTCGTGGGCATTGGCGAAGCACGCGGGCAGCAACAGCGCAGCGATGACGATGAATTTGTTCAACATGGCAGTTCTCCAGAACGATTTGAAACGCAGGTCAATTGCGAGAACAAATCAAACCAGAGGAGAGGCGCGGGGATTGAGGCTCGGCCATTGCTGGCGCGGAGTAGGGGTTTGCAGTGAGAGCGGCGCGACGCTGTGATTGCTTTCATAGCGGGCGAAATACAGCTGCGGCGAATGGCCCGGCAACGCCACCAATGGCGCAGAACCCGAGCAACACCAGCAATGCTGCATGTTGGAATGCGTGTCGTTGGCCGGCGCCTTCTGCTCGGGGGAACCGATGTTGATCGCGACCATCTTCGTCCCGCTGCCGGTGCAGAAACTGCTCCACAGCAACTGTTCGGCCGGTGAATTGGCCGCCTGCGCCATCGCCCCCGTCATCGGCATGGCGAGCATGTTGAACAGCACTGCAAAGCAGGCGATCCAGGCAAATGCTAGCCGTTGTCGGTTCATGGGAGAGATCCATTGGGTGGGCGATCAGGCGCGGGCTATTTAGCCTGATCAGGGCCGATAAGTAAAAAAGCGTCGTGCGGTTTGGTGTCGCAGCGTTTTTCAAGACGCTACGGCATGCAGCCTCATACCGAGCGCCTTCATGACTTTCATGATAGTTGCGAATTCAGGGTTGCCAGTGCTACTCAGCGCTTTATAGAGACTTTCGCGACCCAAACCTGCATCCCGTGCCACTTGCGTCATGCCTTGAGCGCGGGCGATGTCATTGAGCGCTGCACGGATCAGAACGCCATCGCCTTCATCGTCGTCAAAACAGGCGTCTAGATATGCCGCCATGTCCTCGGGAGTTTTGAGGTATTCGGCAGCGTCAAAACGGGCGAATTCTTCGGTCATGATTCACTCCTCATTTCCGATGTTATGCGCCATCTGCACGGCGCGTTTGATATCTCTCTTTTGTGTCGATTTGTCGCCCCCGATCAACAGCAGATAAACCACTTCGCCTTTACGTGTGAAGTACATCCTGTAACCAGGGCCGTAATGAACGCGCATTTCATAAACGGTATCACCCACAAACCCGCAGTCGCCAAAGTTGCCATGTTCAGCTGCCTTGAGTCTGGAGATGATTCGGCCTTTACCGATGATGTCTTTCAAGGAGTCGAGCCATTCGGAAAACAGGCGGGTTCGTTCAACGACGATCATTCTGAATCGTATTCCTTGGGATACAAGCTGGCAAGCCGCTTTTCTTGGCTGTCTGCTTGTCGGGATTAAAGGAACCGAAGTATTGGGGGAAGGTGTAGTGAAGAACAGTCGGCTGCGTCCTCAAAAATTGCAGGCAAATTCGCAGAAAAATTGAAAGTTAGGAAAAGTCTTGCGTCGTCAGGGCCGCGAGGACTTCAGACGCCGACCCAAACTCCCTATCAACCCCCGGCAACACCGGCCGCTTCAACACCAGCACCGGCACCCCACGCTCGCGTGCCACTTCCAGTTTCGGCTCGGTCGCAGTGCTGCCGCTGTTTTTGCTGATCAGCACATCGATCTGCCGGCGTTCGAACAAGGCGCGTTCATCGTCGATCAGAAACGGCCCGCGCGCGCCGATGACTTCGCAGCGTTCGTTACCGGGATAAACGTCGAGGGCGCGCAGCGTCCAGAATTGCTCGGCGGGGATTTCGTCGAGATGCTGCAATGGTTCTCGGCCAAGGGTAAACAGCGGACGGCGGAAGGGTTTGAGGGCATTGATCAGCTCCGCCCAGTCGCTGACTTCGCGCCAGTCATCGCCCGCTTGCGGCTGCCACGCCGGGCGGCGCAGGGCCCAGCAGGGGATGCCGGTCAGATGCGCAGCGGTGGTGGCGTTCTGGCTGATCTGTGCGGCGTACGGGTGCGTGGCGTCGAGCAGCAGGTCGATGGCTTCCGCGCGAATAAACTGCGCCAGACCTTCGGCACCGCCATAACCGCCGACGCGCACCTGACAGGTCAGATCGGTCGGCACACGACCGACACCGGCGAGGCTGTAAATGTGCTCCGGCCCCAGCGTACGGGCGATGGCGAGTGCTTCGGTGACGCCGCCGAGCAACAGGATTCGTTTACGCATCGAAGGGTTTAACCAGATCAAGCAGCGTGATCGGCAACGCTTGTCGCCACGTATCAAACTCGCCCAGCGGCTGCGCCTGCGCGACATGAATGCGCGTCAGCTCACCGCCGAAACGTTCGCGCCAGCTCATCAGGGTGACTTCACTTTGCAGGGTCACGGCGTTGGCCACTAGACGCCCGCCGGGTTTGAGCCGTTCCCAGCACGTTTCAAGCACGCCCTCACGGGTGACGCCGCCGCCGATGAAAATCGCATCCGGGCGCTCCAGACCTTGCAGCGCTTGGGGCGCCTTGCCGCGAATCAACTGCAAACCGGGCACGCCCAACGCATCTCGGTTGAGATCGATCAATTGCTGACGGCCGTCATCGGCTTCGATGGCCAGCGCGCGACAGCTCGGATGTGCGCGCATCCATTCGATGCCGATCGAGCCGCTGCCGGCGCCGACGTCCCAAAGCAATTCACCGGGCGTCGGGGCGAGGCGGGCGAGGGTGATGGTGCGCACGTCGCGTTTGGTCAGTTGGCCGTCATGTTTGAACGCCGAGTCCGGCAGGCCGGCAAGGCGAGACAAGCGTGGCGTGTTGGCGTCGGCGAGGCATTCGATGGCGATCACGTTGAGGTCGGCAGTCGAGGCAAGGTTCCAGTCGTGGGCGCTGGCGTCGATCCGTTGCTCGGCATCGCCACCCAAGTGTTCGAACACGCTCATGCGACTCGGACCAAAGCCGCGCTCACGCAGCAATTGCGCAACTGCCGCCGGGCTCCGTCCGTCATTGCTCAACAGCAGCAACCGCACGCCGCTGAACAACTGCGCATTGAGCGCTGCCAGTGGCCGCGCCACCAACGACACGATGCGCACTTCCTGCAACGGCCAGCCCAGCCTTGCCGCCGCCAGCGAGCAAGAAGAGGGCGCGGGAAAAATCAGCATTTCATCACTCGGCACCTGCCGCGCGAGACTGGCGCCGACGCCGTAGAACATCGGATCACCACTGGCCAACACACAGACCGCTTCGCCGCGCTGCTCAAGCACCGGCGCGAGAGAAAACGGGCTCGGCCACAACTGGCGTTCGCCGCGAATGCACACCGGCAGCAAATCCAGCTGACGCTGGCCACCGACGATTCGCGAGGCATTCATCAAGGCGCGCCGGGCATTTTTGCCCAAGCCTTTGAAGCCGTCTTCACCGATTCCCACTACGGTCAGCCAGGGTGACATCTATATTCCTCTAAACATGCCGTTCCGACGGGCAGTCTTTTCATGCCGCCGGACAAAGCAGGCATAATACCGCGCCTTCGCCCGTGAAGCGCCTTTCCCACGTAGCCGGTCTGCCCCTTGAACGAACGCCCGATGTCCACTGCCATACGCCCCTCGGCTTGTCCGGGGTTGCTGCGTATCGTCCAGGCGCTGGACGGCGGGATTTGTCGGATCAAACTCAACGGTGGCTCGCTCAGCGCCGAACAGGCGGATGCGGTGGCGAATGCGGCGCAACAGTTCGCCAGCGGCGCCATCGAGGCGACCAACCGCGCCAATCTGCAGATTCGCGGGATCGGCGCGCAGTCCTCTGCATTGATCGACAGCCTGTTGGCTGCCGGCCTCGGCCCGCGATCCGCCGCCGGCGACGACGTGCGCAACCTGATGCTCAGCCCGGCTGCCGGGATCGACCAGCAGATGCAATTCGACACTCGTCCGCTCGCCGAACAGATCCTCGACACCCTGCAAAACCATCCGCGCTTTTATGAATTGAGCGCCAAGTTCGCCGTGCAACTGGACGGCGCTGAAGCCTTGGCGATGCTCGAACATCCGCATGATCTGTGGTTGTCGGCCTTCAAAAAGGACGGCGAAACATTGCTGGCATTCGGTCTGGCGGGTTGCCCGACGGATCGTGCGCTTGGTGCGGTGGCACTGGACAACGGCCATGCGCTGGTGGTCGCGGTGCTTGAATTGTTCCTTGATCTGGCGCGCCCTGAGCAAACGCGGATGCGCCATTTGCTGAGTGAAATGACGCCAGCGCAGTTTCTCGAAAAACTCGATCAGCGCTTGAACCTGCTGGCCGCTAGCGATTGGGAGCGTTTGCCAGCAGCGGACAATCTGCACATCGGCGTTCATCCGCAAAACACCTCGGATTTGGTGTACATCGGCGCCGTACCAGCGCTCGGTCGTCTCGATCCGACAATGCTGCGCGGTGTTGCACAACTGGCTCGCCAGTTCGGCAACGGCCACCTGCGTTTCACCCCGTGGCAAAGCCTGTTGCTGCCCGACGTCAAAATCACTGACGCCGCCGAGGTGCTGCAAGGCCTCAAGCAACTCAACCTGCTGACCGAGCCGAGTCAACCGCTGTCGCGCCTGATTGCCTGCACCGGTTCCAACGGCTGCGGCAAAGGCCTCGCCGACACCAAACAGGACGCCCGCCATCTGGCGACGCTGCTGCCCTCGGCGCTCAGCGTGCACCTGTCCGGTTGCTCGCGTTCCTGCGCCGCCGCGCACCGTGCGCCGGTGACGTTGCTGGCGGTCAGCCCCGGTCATTACGACCTCTATTTTCGCGATGCAACGCTGCCGGGTTTCGGCGCGTTGCACGCACGCAATCTTACTATTGAAGCGGCCGCGACCCTGCTCGACGCCCGCTCCCGGAGCCCCCTTGATGCTTGATTACATTCGCGACGGTCAGGAGATCTATCGCAACTCCTTCGCGATCATTCGCAGCGAAGCCAACCTCGCGCGAATCCCGGCCGATCTGGAAAAACTCGCGGTGCGGGTGATTCACGCCTGCGGCATGGTCGAGGCCATCGACGGTCTGCAGTTTTCCGAAGGCGCGGGCAAGGCCGGGCGCGAGGCGCTGGCCGCCGGTGCGCCAATCCTGTGTGATGCACGAATGGTCTCCGAAGGCGTGACCCGCGCGCGCCTGCCGGCCAACAACGAAGTGATCTGCACCCTGCGCGATGACAGCGTGCCGGAGCTGGCGCGCGAGCTGGGCAACACTCGTTCCGCCGCTGCGCTGGAACTGTGGCGTCCGCACCTTGAAGGCAGTGTGGTGGTGATCGGCAACGCGCCGACTGCGTTGTTCTATCTGCTGGAAATGCTCGATGCCGGCGCACCAAAACCGGCGCTGATTCTGGGCTTCCCGGTCGGCTTCGTCGGCGCTGCCGAATCGAAAGCGGCACTGGCCGCCGACAGCCGTGGCGTGCCGTTCGTGATCATGCAAGGCCGCCTCGGTGGCAGCGCCATGGCCGCGGCCGCCGTCAATGCTCTCGCCACGGAGATTGAATGATGCAGGCTAAAGGACGTTTGATTGGCCTGGGCGTCGGCCCCGGTGATCCGGAACTGATTACCGTCAAGGCGCTGCGCTTGCTGCGCGAATCGCCGGTGGTGGCGTACTTCGTCGCCAAGGGCAAAAAAGGCAACGCGTTCGGCATCATCGAAGCGCACCTGCAAGAAGCGCAGAACCTGCTGCCGCTGGTGTATCCGGTGACTACCGAAGCATTGCCGGCGCCGCTTTCTTACGAACAAGTCATCAGCGACTTCTACGATGAAGCCGCCGAAACCGTCGCCGCGCATCTCGATGCCGGTCGCGATGTCGCGGTGATTTGCGAAGGTGATCCGTTCTTCTACGGCTCCTACATGTATCTGCACGATCGCCTCGCCTCGCGCTATGAAGCGCAAGTGGTGCCGGGCGTTTGCTCGATGCTCGGTGGCGCTTCGGTGCTGGGCGCGCCGTTGGTGTATCGCAATCAAAGCCTGTCGGTGCTCTCCGGCGTGTTGCCCCATGAAGAATTGAAGCGACGTCTGGCCGATGCTGATGCCGCCGTGATCATGAAGCTTGGGCGCAACTTCCCGAAAGTGCGTCAGGTGCTGGAAGAACTCGGTCTGGCCGAGCGTGCGTTGTACGTTGAGCGCGCGACCATGGCCAATCAGAAGATCGTGCCGATGGATCAGGTCGAGCCGATGTCCTCGCCGTACTTCTCGCTGATCATCGTGCCGGGCGAACGGTGGCAGGGCTGATGACTCACTCCACACCCGCCATCGTCATTCTCGGTCAGGCCAGCCTGGCCACGGCCCGTCGCATTCAGCAGGTCTATCCGGCGGCGCAGATCCACGGCCTCGCCGGGCGCGTTGAAGGCGCCGATTGCAGCTATCAGGAATTCGGCGCGACCTTGCGCGATCTGTATCAGCACAACACGCCGATCATTGCCCTGTGCGCTGCGGGCATTGTCATCCGCACACTGGCGCCGCTGTTGCTGGAGAAGGGCGCCGAACCTGCCGTGCTCGCAGTGGCTGAAGATGGCAGCGCGGTGGTGCCGCTGCTCGGCGGCCTCGGCGGGGTGAATGTCATGGCGCGGGAAATCGCTGCCGGGCTGCAAGTGACGGCGGCGATCACCACCAGCGGCGAGTTGCGCTTTGGCACTTGCCTGCTCAATCCACCCAGCGGTTATGCGCTCGCCGATCTGGAACTGGGCAAGCGTTTTGTCTCCGACCTGCTAGCCGGGCACAGCGTGCGTATTGAAGGCGAGGCGCCGTGGCTGGATCAGGCGCAACTGCCGGAAGATCCGCAGGCGCAGCGTTCGATTCATGTCAGCAGTGCTGAGCGTGAAGCCAGTGCCAACGAATTACTGATTTATCCGCGCAGTGTGGCGGTGGCGGTCACTGCCGACGTTGCCGATCTGCCGAGCGCCGTTCGCAAAGCATTGCAGCAAGCAAAAATTGCGCTGCAATCGCTGGCGTGTCTGGTTGCCGCTGACATTGACATGGCTTCGGCGAACTTGCGTGATGCAGCGCTTGAACTGGGCGTGCCGCTGCGGTTTGTCGCTGCGCAAACTGATCTCGAAGCATTGGCACTTAATGCCGTACCTTCAGCGAGCATCGTGACCGCAAACAACCTCGCCATCGCGATTGCCGAGCAGCCGCTGGACGTTGCTCATGTCGGCCGCCCACGCGGTCGTCTCGCCGTCATCGGTCTTGGTCCCGGCGCTGCCGAACTGATGGTTCCCGCCGTCAAAGCCGAACTGGCGCGTTGTACCGATGTGCTCGGCTACGAAACCTATGTGCGCATGGCCGGCCCGTTCCGCGACGATCAAGTGCAGCATTGCACCGACAACCGCGAAGAAATGCAGCGCGCCCGTCACGCTTTCCGACTGGCCGCCGAAGGCCGTTCGGTGATCGTCGTTTCTTCGGGCGATCCCGGCGTGTTCGCCATGGCAGCGGCGGTGCTCGAAGCGCTGCACGAGTCGGATGATCCCGCCTGGCACAGCGTCGATCTGGAAATTCTTCCCGGCGTTTCCGCTTCGCTGGCCACCGCCGCACAGGCCGGTGCGCCGCTGGGGCACGACTTCTGCGTGATGTCGCTGTCGGACAACCTCAAACCATGGTCGATCATCGAGAAACGGCTGGATCTTGCGGCCGAAGCGGATCTGGCGCTGGCGTTCTACAACCCTATTTCCAAGGCGCGGCCATGGCAGTTGGGGCGAGCGCTGGAAATCGTCGCACAACATCGCACGTCAGAAACGCCAGTGGTGTTGGGGCGGGACATTGGCCGACCGGGGCAGACACTGCGCACCACCACATTGGGCGCGCTGACACCGGATCAGGTGGACATGCGCACGATGGTGCTGATCGGTTCGTCCACCACTTGCACCTTTCCTCGCGCAACTGGGGGTGATTGGGTTTACACGCCGCGCTGGTATGGCGAGAAGCCCGTCCCCTGAACCTCCGCGAAACAGTAACTTTAAAGGCCCGTCAACAGTCATGTTTGCGGGTCTTTTTTATGCCTTAAGAAAACATCAAGTTAAACATGGCTTGTGTAGGCTGTGTGTGGGCGTGGTTTATTGTAACTAGGCCGCTGTCCCGGTGTGCTGCTTTAAACTGATTAAAGGATGTTGGATAAATGGAATTTAATAGCGGCGTGGTTCCCACGCTTGAACAACGTATCGATTTTGTGGAAAAAGCTGAGTTAACACTAAGAGGCAAACCTGCCAGATTCAGGAGTCTATCAAGTGCAGGTGCTGCGAGGGCCTCGGAAAAAGAAGGACAGGATGCGATATTGATCAATAACACGCTTTTGAGTTGTATGGAGGGTCTGAGTCGGGCGGAAAAAAAAGAAATAAAAAACAGTGTGCGGTTTGCTGAGCTGTTGAGTGATGAATTTAAAAATGAGTCAACTGATCTTGCCGGATGGCTGCAACTTTACTCTCGGGCGCTGAATCATGTGGGGTGGTACACCGATAGGAACCCGGGTGAGCGGGTTTATCGTGAGTTTTCCACTGACGCTTCGCAGAAAATAATTACCACGGTAAAGGAGTTGGGGGGAGATTTGATGTCAGGCCATTGTCAGGCCGCTTTTTCAGCATTGAAAGGCAATTCATCGAATCTTTCCTATTACGCCAGAGCGAGTCAGCACGGAAGTTTGTTTCAGATCATGCCATCGGGCCGCGATGAAAAAGGAAAACTGACGCTGGTATTGAACCACGCGCGCTTGAGTGCGCAGCGTCGGATCGATGGATTTCTTTTCTTCAAGTGGGAGACTGAAGCGGCGGTGTTGCGTCACAACTACATCAGTTTTTATTTGGATCGAGAAGCCTACGCGCAAACCAGAGAAAAGGTTGAAGCGTTAATTGAAAGTAGCGATATGGAAGAAATAGAACTCAGGTTGTGATGATTTGTTTTCCGTAATGTATTGTGGTTTTTTCAAGGTTGTAAATAACAGGTTGGATGTTTAACTTTGTGCTCGAGCCGGAGTGGCTCATTTGATAAATAATAAGGAAATTAGAGTATGAGCAATATTGTGACTGCTGACATGACCGAAGTTGAATCCCAGGCCTTCATTGATACAGCGCTGGAGAAAACGTTGCCGGTGCTCGCTCAGATTGCCAAGGGCCGTCGTGTCAGCCACCTGGCTGATCTGCCAATTGATATCGAAAAATTGAACGCCGCGATTCTCAATTCGACCATGCTGGTTTTTCCCCCAGGCATGAAGCGTCGGAATCGCAACATTGTGAAGCGCACTTACTTGTTCGCCGACGTGACCGCTCAGATCGCCTTTCCAGATGACAAGGATCGTGTTCAACGCTGGGAACACATGCTCAAGGGCATGAAGGCAATGGGCTGGACGTCGTTCAGCAAGGCACACATCAACTATGAGGAGACGTCGAGCGGGCTGACCATGTCCAATCTCGTTCTGGATATCGTCCAGGCGGTTATCGGTGGCGTTACCGGTGGTGTGGGCGTTGCCCTTAAAGCAGGTGCCGAGGCGGCCCTTGCTGGCCTGAAGGGTAATAAAGAGGCGTTGGCGCTATATGAAAGCAATGGCAAGAAAGGCGATGGCGCCAACTTCGGTGTAGGTTCCATCGCTCAAGATGAAGAAGGCGATGTTTATTTAGCTCTGGGCGGCGTTTCCTACTTCGCTTCGTCCGGCAACACCAAGATTGTCTTCTTCGATAAAACCCAATCGTCCGGCACGATCTACCAATCGAAAGCGGCCTTCACGATCTACGAAGACGATTACACACCAAAAAAAGAGGCGGCAGCAAACGCGTTCTATGAAGCGCTGGATGCCGCAGCAGAATTGGAATTCGGTATCTGAGTCTTTAAAAACCAGGCGCACTGCGCCTGGTTTTTTTTTGGAGTGAACGGAATGAATGGTTTGGGTTATGTCAGTGCGGGGAGTCCCTTGGTTTTCGAGGCGTCGGTGCCCGAGCAGATGCGCGAGGACATCCTGTTGTCCACGCTCTATCTGCAATTGACTTCAAATAAGAAATACCCGGAATTCAAGGACTTCAGTGCCTGGAATATCCGATATGCAGAGGCCATGAGGTACCTTCATTACATTGTAGCGGGGCGTGTCAGAATCACTTTTTCCTCCTCCTCGCCAAGCAAAACCGTCAAGCTTGAAACCATCATCCGCGAAGGGTTGGCTCCCTTGTTGTTGCCGGATGAGCATGGATACCTGGAGGTGCTGCTGCAGCAATTAGCGGATCTGCAGCGCGAGAGTAAAGGAATGAAGTTGCTGGGGCGCCATGCTGTGGAGGTGGCAGAAGATACGCTCAATGGTGAGCCCGTTCACCGTGTGAGAGTGCATGCCGGTGTGGTGGATAACACGGCAACAGTGAAGATGGTGACGATCAACTTCGCGACTCAAGAACCTGTGCTGGCAAACTTTTTCACGCAGCATTTTATGCTGAGCAACATCATTGGCGGCGTAGAGATGGAATACTTCTCTGCGCAACTGGACGAGGATTACGCCGAGTTAAAAAGGCAGTCCGTGTTCAAGGCGCTTGAAGGGCGTTATTCAGAAGAGGTCGAAAGGCTTTTTTGAGCAGGCAGTAATGCTCTGTCGACGCTAAACCTCTACGACACCAGATAGCCTTTCACCCCTGTAAAGATGATCTGCGCCGCCAGTGCGCAGACGAACAATCCCATCAAACGGCTGACAATCTGCAAGCCCTGATCACCGAGAATTCGCTCGATGCGGTTCGACAGATAAAGCACCACGCCAACCGTGAAGCTGGCCAGAATGATGCTGAGAATCGCCGTGAGTTTGTCGTCCCAGTGCGGCTGGCTCACGCCCATCACCAGCAGGGCACCGATGGTGCCGGGGCCGACGGTGATCGGAATGGTCAGCGGCACGATTGTCACGTCCTGTTGGACATTGTCTGCCTGCACCGCCGATTTACCCTGCGCCATGCCCAGTGCCGAGATAAACAGCACGCTGCCGGCGCCGATGCGGAACGCATCCACGGTAATGCCGAAGACATCGAAAATCACTCGCCCGAACAGGTACAGCAAGACGCTGGAAATCAGCGTGGCGGCGGCGACTTTCCAGGCCAGGCGCCGTTGTTCCTTGCGCGAGTAGCCACGGGTCAGGGTAATGAAGCACGACAACACGAAGAACGGGCTGTAAAGCACCAGCATCTTCAGGTAAACGCTGAACAACACGTGGAGCATGGTGCTGGCTCACTGGCGAGGGTAGTCGTGGGGGAGTCTAACAGGCGTTACGACGGTTGGGTTGTCGCGCGATTCTGCTGATCACGCTCAGCCACCCAATGCTCGATCAACTCGCGCAACTGCGACAATTCCACCGGTTTCGACATGTGCCCGTCCATGCCGGCCTGACGCGCGCGCTCTTTGTGTTCGGCAAGAATGTGCGCGGTCAGCGCGACGATTGGCGTGCGGATGCGCTGATTGCTGACTTCCCAGGCGCGCAATTGTTGCGTCGCCGAGAAACCATCGAGAATCGGCATTTCGCAGTCCATCAGCACCAGATCGTAACGCTGCGCTTTCATCGCTTGCAGGGCTTCTTCGCCGTTGCTGGCGGTGTCCGGTTGCAGGTTGAGCTTGCCGAGCATGCCGCGAATCACTTTGGTCGAAATCGTGTTGTCTTCGGCGACGAGGATGCGGAAATCGCTCGGCACTTTCGCCGCCGTGGCCGCGGTGACCACTTGCGGCTGGAACACCACCTGACCTTTGTTGCGCTGATTGAGTTCGTCCGCCAGCGTGGTCTTGAGGGTGTAGCCGGCCACCGGTTTGGCCAGAATGCGTTTGATCCCCGAGTTGCGCGCAATGATCTTGCTCGGCGCGTTGCTGATGCCGGTGAGCATGATCAGCAGAATGTCATGGTTGAGGCTCGGGTCTTCCTTGATCTTCGCCGCAAGCTGCATGCCGGTCATGCCGGGCATGTTCTGATCGAGCAACACCACATCGAAATAATCGCGCAGATGCGCTTTGGTGCGCAGCAGGGCCAGCGCTTCCTTGCCCGACGGCACGGCGCTGACATTCAAGCCCCAGGCGCTGCATTGCTGCACCAGCACCTTGCGGCAGGTGTCGTTGTCGTCGACCACCAGTACGCGTGCGCCTTGCAGCGGACTGTCGAGGTCGGAGGTCGGGTGTTCGAGACGATCCGGATCCAGCGGCAAAGTCAGCCACAAGGTACTGCCCTGCGTGGCGCCGCTCTTGATGCCGAATTCGCCCTGCATCAAACGAATCAGTTGCCGCGCGATGACCAGCCCGAGATTGCCGCCCAGACGATTCGCCGAGAGGAAGTGTTTGCTGTGCAGTTCGGCGTGCATCAGCGCATCGCGTTCTTCCTGCTCCATCGGCGCGCCGCTGTCCTGCACGGCGATGCGCAGACGCGGTTTGCTGCTGCGCTCGTCGAGGGCGACGACGATCAGCACTTCGCCTTCTTCGGTTTTCTTCAGGGCGTTTTCCAGCAGGCTGAGCAAGGTCTGGCGCAGGCGGGTCGGATCGCCGCTGATGACGCGCGGCACTTGTGGCTGGATGAAACTGATCAGCTCGACATTCTGCTGTTCGGCCTTGGCGCGGTAGATGCTCAGGCAATCGTCGATCAACGCATTGAGGTCGAACTGCACATCGTCGAGTTCGATCTGTCCGGACTCGAGTTTGGAGATGTCGAGAATCTCGTTGATCAACGTCAGCAGTTCGTTGCCAGCGCTGTGGATGGTCTGCACGTAGTCACGTTGCTTGACCGACAGCGGCGTGCCGAGCAGCAGTTCAGTCATGCCCAGCACACCGTTCATTGGCGTGCGGATTTCGTGGCTGATCTTGGCGAGGAATTCGGCTTTGGCGTTGATCTCGGCGTTGCTCGCGGCGAGGTCGCGGCTGACGCTGAAACGGCTTTCAGTGATGCTGCGCTGACGCTCGCCGAGGGCGATGCTCATCAACAGACCGCTGACGCAGATGAACGCCATCAGCGTCATGATCAAGCCTTGCGGCGACACCAGTGTCAGCCCCAGCAGCGCCGGCAAAATAATCAGCGTGCCGATGTTGAACACCACCATGGCCGCCACGAACAGGCGCGCCGGGCGATAACCTTTTTGCCAGTGATAGACGCCGACGAACAACATGCTCAGACCGGCGAGTGCCACCAATGCGTAGGTGATGATGTTCAGCGGCAGTGTATTGACGAACAACAGCAGCAGGCTGCAGATGACAATGAACAGGATGTCGGCCATCAGCAGCTTGTTCAGCGGGTGCGGGCCGAGCGGGCCGAAGAAGCGATAAGCAAACATCAAACCGGCGGGGGCGGTCAGCAGCAGCGCCAGATAAGCGCCCGGTGTCTGGATCGCGTGCCAGTTCGGCAGCCAGGGCCCGAGCAGATTGAGCAAGAGCAACAGGCTCAGGCCCAGCAGACCTTCGCAAACCGCCAGCCACAAGCTGCTGCGTGAACGCGAATAGCTGTAACGCACCACGTTATGCAGCAGGAGCATGGCGAGGCAGCCGAACAGCAAACCGAAAATCAGCGAATGGTTTTGATTGGCCGCGCTCATCACGGCCGATTGCAGGGTGATGTGCGGACGCAATTGATGGTCGGAGACCATCCGCAAATAAACGTCGAGGGGTTTGTCGCTTTGCGGCAGGGCGAGCATGAAGTCGCTGCTGGGCAACGGTCGTTCGGCCTGCGGTTGCTCGGTGCCGGTGTTGCGTTGCTCGATCAACTGGTCGCCGTCGAGCACGTACAGATTGAGCTGCGAGAGGTCGGGGGCAAAGATGCGCAGCACTTGTTCGTGCTTGCCCGGCGCCAGTCTGAAGCGCAGCCACAACGCGCCATCGGGCTCGGACGCGGTGAGGCGCTCAAGGTCGATGGGGCTGAATTGATTGGTGTAGCGAGCGGAGCGGATGTCGCTCAGTTGCAGATTGCCCTGATCGTCGAGCAATACCGACCAGCCACTGCCTTGTGCGGCCTGGGCCGGAAGCATGCAGAGCAAGGTCAACATCGTGACGGTGAAGCTTATGGCAATCCTGAGCCAGCGCACGGCGAAATCCCTTCGTAGGTTGATGCCAGAATATAACGATGCGCCGCGGCGGAACAGCCCGGCGAGGAACGGTATCCCTCGCCGGACTTGATGAACAGCTTATTCCTGGGTTTCGCCACGTTCACGGGCAATGGCGCGGTAGCCAATGTCCTTGCGGTAGAAGCTGCCTTCCCAGTCGATGGCCGCTGCCAGCTTGTACGCTTGCTGCTGCGCTTCACCGACGCTTGCGCCCATTGCAGTGGCGCAGAGTACGCGACCACCGGCGGTGACAACCTGACCATCCTTCAGCGCAGTACCGGCGTGGAAGACTTTGCCTACTAGCTTCGCCGCTGCGTCGAGACCGTTGATCGCCGCGCCCTTGGCGTAGTCGCCCGGGTAGCCGCCAGCGGCCAGCACGATGCCGACGCTCGGGCGTGGATCCCACTGTGCTTCAACCTTGTCCAGCGCTTGCGCCAGCGCGGCTTCGACCAACAGCACCAGGCTCGATTGCAGACGCAGCATCACCGGTTGGGTTTCCGGGTCGCCGAAGCGGCAGTTGAACTCGATGACTTTCGGGTTACCGGCCTTGTCGATCATCAGACCGGCATAAAGGAAACCGGTGTAGACGTTGCCTTCTTCGGCCATGCCGCGCACGGTCGGCCAGATCACCAGATCCATCACGCGCTTGTGCACGTCGGCGGTGACCACCGGGGCAGGGGAGTAAGCACCCATGCCGCCCGTGTTCGGGCCGCTGTCGCCGTCGCCCACACGTTTGTGATCCTGGCTGGTGGCCATCGGCAGCACGTTTTTGCCGTCGACCATGACGATGAACGACGCTTCTTCGCCGTCGAGGAATTCTTCGATCACCACGCGCGAACCGGCGTCACCGAAAGCGTTGCCGGCGAGCATGTCGCGCACGGCGTCTTCGGCTTCGGCCAGGGTCATGGCGACGATCACGCCTTTACCGGCGGCCAGGCCATCGGCCTTGATCACGATCGGTGCGCCTTTTTCACGCAGATAAGCCAGGGCCGGCTCGATCTCGGTGAAATTCTGGTAGTCGGCCGTCGGGATCTTGTGACGGGCGAGGAAGTCTTTGGTGAAGGCTTTCGAGCCTTCCAGCTGTGCAGCGCCGGCAGTCGGGCCGAAGCAATCCAGACCACGGGCGCGGAACAGGTCAACGACGCCAGCCACCAGCGGCACTTCCGGGCCGACGATGGTCAGGGAAACGTTTTTCTCGGCGAAGTCGGCCAGTTGCTCAAGGGCCAGCACGTCGATGGCGACGTTCTCGCACTTGGCTTCAATGGCGGTGCCAGCGTTGCCCGGTGCAACAAAAACCTTCTGCACGCGCGGATCCTGAGCCACTTTCCAGGCCAGAGCGTGTTCACGGCCACCGCTGCCAATGATCAAAACATTCATTTCAAAAACCTCGGATGACGCTAATTCTGTGGGGGCTGATCGTTCCCACGCTCTGCGTGGGAATGCCTCTACGGACGCTCTGCGTCCGAGGGACGCGGAGCGTCCCGGGCTGCGTGCCCACGCAGAGCGTGGGTACGATCAAGCAATAATCAGTGACGGAAGTGGCGCATGCCGGTGAAGACCATAGCGATGCCGGCTTCGTCAGCGGCGGCAATCACTTCAGCGTCACGCATCGAGCCGCCCGGCTGGATCACCGCAGTGATACCGACCTTGGCCGCGTTATCCAGACCGTCGCGGAACGGGAAGAACGCGTCCGAGGCCATCACCGAACCGGCGACTTGCAGACCGGCGTGCTCAGCCTTGATCGCAGCGATACGCGCCGAGTTTACGCGGCTCATCTGGCCCGCGCCGACACCGATGGTCTGACGGTTCTTGGCGTAGACGATGGCGTTGGACTTAACGTACTTGGCAACTTTCCAAGCGAAGATCAGGTCATGGATTTCCTGCTCGGTCGGCGCACGTTTGGTCACGACTTTCAGGTCATCAGCGCTGATCATGCCGATGTCGCGGCTCTGTACCAGCAGGCCGCCGTTGACGCGCTTGTAGTCCCACGCTGCAGCGCGGTCAGCCGACCACTCGCCGCAGGCCAGCAGGCGCACGTTAGCTTTCGCCGCAACAATCGCGCGGGCTTCTTCGCTGACGCTTGGGGCGATGATCACTTCAACGAACTGACGCTCGACGATCGCTTTGGCGGTCTCGGCATCCAGTTCACGGTTGAAGGCGATGATGCCGCCGAACGCCGACTCGGTGTCGGTGGCGTAAGCCAGTTCGTAGGCCTGACGAATGCCGCCTTCAGCGTCCGGGCTGACGGCCACGCCGCACGGGTTGGCGTGCTTGACGATGACGCAGGCTGGCTTGACGAAGCTCTTCACGCATTCCAGCGCGGCGTCGGTGTCGGCCACGTTGTTGTACGAGAGTTCTTTGCCTTGCAGTTGGGTCGCGGTGGCGATGCCGACTTCAGCCGGTTTGGCTTCAACGTAGAACGCCGCGCTCTGGTGCGGGTTCTCGCCGTAGCGCATTTCCTGGGCCTTGATGAACTGGCTGTTGAAGGTGCGCGGGAATTCGCTGCGGCCTTCAGTGCTCAGGGTTTCAGCGGCCTGGTTCACGGTGCCCATGTAGTTGGCGATCATGCCGTCGTAGGCAGCGGTGTGTTCGAAGGCCTTGAGCATCAGGTCGAAACGCTGAGCGTAGGTCAGGCCGCCGGCCTTGAGGCCTTCCAGCACGCTGGCGTAATCGCTGGCATTCACCACGATCGCGACGTCTTTGTGGTTTTTCGCTGCCGAACGGACCATGGTCGGGCCGCCGATATCGATGTTCTCGATCGCGGTCGGCAGGTCGCAGCCTGGCTTGTTGATGGTGGCTTCGAACGGGTAGAGGTTAACGGCAACCAGATCGATCGGCTTGATGCCGTGCTCGTTCATGATTGCGTCGTCGATACCGCGACGACCGAGGATGCCGCCGTGGATTTTCGGGTGCAGGGTTTTCACCCGACCGTCCATCATCTCGGCGAAACCGGTGTAATCCGCGACTTCCACTGCGGCAACACCGTTGTCGCGCAGCAGCTTGAACGTTCCGCCGGTGGAGAGGATCTCGACGCCCAGAGCTTCAAGCTCCTTGGCGAATTCGAGGATCCCGGTCTTGTCGGAAACGCTGATCAAGGCGCGGCGGATCGGCAGGCGGGTAGTCTGGTCGGTCATCTCAATTTCCATCAAAAGCAAAGGAAGTCAGCAAAAAAGGCGACCGTTTTTTACGCGGGCGCCTTTCTGGTTTGATTGAATGCTTACAGCAGATCGTACTGCTTGAGTTTCTTGCGCAGCGTGCCTCGGTTGAGACCGAGCAGCTCGCTGGCCTTGGTCTGGTTGCCCTTGACGTAATTCATCACGCTTTCGAGCAGGGGCGCCTCGACTTCGGAGAGCACCAGGTTGTACACATCCGTGACGGACGCGCCCTCAAGGTGGGCGAAATAATTGTGCAGCGCCTTCTCGACACTCCCGCGAAGGGTCTGACCTTCTTCGCTCGGGGTATTGAGGTGCTGTTTCAAATTCACGTTGTCGCTCACGGGTGCTGTTCCACTCACTAAAGTCTCGGTCATCATCGTCATGCGGCCACCCCTTCTTCGTCCCCTGTCAGGCTCTTGTAATGCTCGGCGAAGAACTCCCGAACATTGGCGCATTGTGTTTCCGTACCATCCAAACGATTGAAGTGGGCGCGAAACTCCTTGGCGCCCGGCAAGGTTGCGAGATACCAGCCCACATGCTTGCGCGCAATGCGCACGCCCATCACATCCCCATAGAAAGCGTGAAGTGCGGCCAGATGCTCTAGCAGTATGTGTTCCACTTCGATCAACTGCGGCGCCGGCAATTTCTCGCCCGTGCGCAGGTAATGATCGATCTCGCGAAAAATCCATGGCCGCCCTTGGGCGGCGCGGCCTACCAACAGGCCATCGGCACCGGTCGCGTCGAGCACGTAACGGGCCTTCTCCGGCGAATCAATGTCGCCATTGGCAAACACCGGAATCGACACGGCCTGCTTGATCGCGGCAATCGTGTCGTATTCGGCTTCACCTTTGTACAGATCGGCGCGAGTGCGACCATGCACTGCCAGCGCGGTGATCCCGGCCTGCTCGGCGATCTTCGCCACGGTCAGACCGTTCTTGTTGTCGCGATCCCAACCGGTGCGGATCTTCAGGGTGACCGGCACATCAACCGCAGCCACAACGGCCTGCAGGATCTCGGTTACCAGTGCTTCATCTTTCAACAACGCGGAACCGGCGGCCTTGTTGCAGACCTTCTTTGCCGGGCAACCCATGTTGATATCAATAATCTGTGCGCCCAGCTCAACGTTGGCCCGGGCTGCATCCGCCAGCATCTGCGCGTCGCCACCGGCAATCTGTACCGAGCGTGGCTCGGGATCGCCCTCGTGGATCATGCGCATGCGCGACTTGCGGGTGTTCCACAAGCTCATGTCGCTGGTGACCATTTCCGAGACTACAAGCCCTGCGCCCAAACGCTTGCACAGCTGACGAAAGGGCTGATCGGTGACGCCCGCCATCGGGGCGAGAATCAAGCCGTTCTGCAATATGTATGGGCCGATGCGTACCGCCGACATAGGACTTCCCTGAAGTGGGGCCGGATCATGAGAGTTCGAAAAAGGGTTGGCATGATACCCGCTCTCGATGACTGGATAAAGGCTGAATTGAACAAAATCTGAACAGTTATTCTGTTATTGCCAGCGGTTTGGTTGCCCGCTGCTCAGTCAGAAAACTGCCGTCAATCGAGAAACGGTGAAGCGATTCACTCGGGCGAGTGAAAACTCAGGCTGTAATTCACCGCTTTCGGGCCTGGATCGAGAATATCCAGCGCAATGTGGATCGGCGTCTGTGGTGGCATTTCCGCCAATCCTTCGAGATCACCGCTCAGGTATTCGCCGGGTTTGAACCGACGACTGGCAATCAAGTGACCGTTGAGGTCGGCGAAACGCAGTTCCAGCAGCGGAAACGGCTGCGAGAATGTCGCGCGGTTATAGATGATCGCGTCGACCACCAAGGCACCGCTGAACTCCGGATGGCTGCGCACCACCAGATTGCTGCTTTTAATGCGGGCGATGTCGACTTTCGACGGCACGGTGCAGCCGATCTGCGGGCAGATCTCCTGGAACCATGGCCGGTATTGATCCTGCCGCGCCAGTTCGTCGAAATGGTAAGCAACGTACTGAGCGCCGAGACCGCCCGCCGCCAGCAGCACCAACAACAGCCAAAGCATGCGCCGGCCCCACGGCGAGCGGCGCTTCTGCCAGTCGAGTTGCAGCGGGTCGTCGGTCAGATCCTGCAGGACTTCGGCGCGCACGCCGGGGTCTGCGCGGTCACGTTTTTTGCGCAACGGGGTGATCGTTGGCAGGTCGTCGTCTTCGCTGTCGTCGCTGGCGGAAAAACGTTCGCGACGGGCGTTCGGATCGATCGGGTCGTGCAGGCGCAATTGCGGGATGGCCGGCTCATCGTTGAGATCCACCGGTTCGAGCGACAACGAAGGCTCGGTGCGCGCGGATTTCACCGGCTCGATGTCGACAACTTCTGGCTCGTGTTCTTCGTGCTCTTCGTGTTCGGCGGCGTGCTCATCGGCGCGTTCGCTGAACAGAGTATCGCGCCAGACCGTTTCATCCGGCTCAGGGCTGTCGCGGCGGGCGCTCAGGGAATCTTCGCGTTGACGACCGAATTCGGTGGTCGGCTGGATTTCCCGTTGTTCGAGGCGGGCAAGTTCTTCGTCCAGATCGAGGCTGTCGAGATCAAGCTCGGACGCGCTCCACTGTTTTTGGCTGATGGCGCGCGGTGCGGGCGGCTCGATGATGGGCGGTGGCTCGATAACGGGCGCGGCCTCGACAATCGGCGCAGGCTCGACAATCGATGGTGCGACCGGCGTCACCGCGTCCTTGCCGGCGTGTTGTTCCAGCAGCTGTTTGGCCGCGTTGAACACTTGCAGACAAGAGCCGCAGCGAACCACCCCGCGGGCCACGCTCAATTGAGCATGGCTGACACGGAAACTGGTTTGGCAATGCGGGCACTGGGTGACGAAGCTGTCGGTCATGCGGCGATCCGGATTGTGCAGGCGGTCATATTAGCGCCGACGGCCGGTGATGCGCACCCAGCCATCGCGATTGGCGATCGGGTCGAGGTCGAAATCCTGCGCGTAAGCGGCGGCGACTTCATCACCTTGCTCGGCAAGAATGCCCGACAACGCCAGACGGCCACCGGATTTCACCAGGCTGGACAGTTGCGGCGCCAGCGAAACCAGCGGGCCGGCGAGAATGTTGGCGACCAGCACATCGGCTTGCACCTGCGGCAGATCTTCCGGCAGGTACAGCGGGAACAGTTCATCAGCGATGTTGTTGCGCCCGGCGTTGTCGCGCGATGCTTCCAGCGCCTGCACATCGATGTCGGTGCCGACCGCTTCTTTCGCGCCGAGCAACAGGGCGGCGATGGCCAGAATCCCCGAACCGCAACCGAAATCGAGCACGTTGCAGTCTTTCAGATCCTGACCGTCGAGCCATTCCAGGCACAGCGCGGTGGTCGGGTGAGTGCCGGTGCCGAAAGCCAGGCCCGGATCGAGCAGCAGGTTGACCGCGTCAGGCTCCGGCGCGGCGTGCCAGCTCGGCACAATCCACAGACGCTGACCGAAACGCATCGGCTCAAAACCGTCCATCCAGCTGCGTTCCCAATCCTGATCTTCGATGACTTCGCTGTGATGCTCGGGCAGCGGGCTGCCGGTCAGCAGTTCCAGATGGGCCAGAACCGGTGCCGGTTCGGTGCCGCCTTCGAACAGCGCCAACAGATGCGTGTGTGCCCACAGCGGGGTGGTATTGAGTTCCGGCTCGAAGATCGGCTGATCTTCGGCGTCCATGAAGGTCACCGACACGGCGCCCACTTCAAGGAAAGCGTCTTCGTAGGTTTCGGCTTGTTCCGGGCTGATGGCGAGACGTACTTGCAGCCAAGGCATGGCGGGCACCTTTGAAAAATATTGATTGCAGCCTAGCGGCCGGCGAGAAGCGCGCAAGTTTACGCGAGCGCGCGGCAGAACACGAACATGGTTGAAGATCAAAAGATCGCAGCCTTCGGCAGCTCCTACAGGGGGAGTGCAGCGACTTCCATGGTGACTTGCACGGTGACTTCCATAGCGGGCTTTTGAAACCTGCAGAAACAACAAAGCCGCCCGAAGGCGGCTTTGTCTGGTGCGGGCTGAAGCTTAGTGCTTCTCGCCAGCCAGCTTGTGCTCGAGGTAGTGAATGTTTACACCGCCCTTGCAGAAGCCTTCATCACGAACCAGATCACGGTGCAGCGGGATGTTGGTCTTGATCCCGTCAACCACGATTTCGTCCAGGGCATTGCGCATGCGGGCCATGGCTTCGTCGCGGGTCGCGCCGTAAGTGATCAGCTTGCCGATCAGCGAGTCGTAGTTCGGTGGAACGGCATAGCCACTGTACAGGTGCGAATCGACGCGAACGCCGTTGCCGCCTGGAGCGTGGAAATGCTTGACCGTACCCGGGCTCGGCATGAAGGTTTTCGGGTCTTCAGCGTTGATTCGGCATTCCAGCGAGTGACCGCGGATTACCACATCATCCTGAGTGAACGACAGCTTGTTGCCAGCGGCGATGCTGAGCATCTCCTTGACGATGTCGATGCCGGTGACCATTTCCGAAACCGGGTGCTCCACCTGAACACGGGTGTTCATTTCGATGAAGTAGAAACGACCGTTCTCGTACAGGAACTCGAAAGTACCCGCGCCGCGGTAGCCGATGTCGATGCACGCCTTGACGCAGCGAGCCAGTACTTCTTCGCGAGCCTTCTCGTCGATGCCCGGTGCCGGCGCTTCTTCGAGAACTTTCTGGTGACGACGTTGCAGCGAGCAATCGCGGTCGCCCAGGTGGATCGCGTGGCCCTGGCCATCGGACAGCACCTGAACTTCGACGTGGCGCGGGTTGGTCAGGAATTTTTCCAGATAC
This sequence comes from Pseudomonas sp. NPDC087804, assembly GCF_044742965.1. Classification (NCBI taxonomy): domain Bacteria; kingdom Pseudomonadati; phylum Pseudomonadota; class Gammaproteobacteria; order Pseudomonadales; family Pseudomonadaceae; genus Pseudomonas; species Pseudomonas sp. NPDC087804. The sequence goes on from NZ_JBIUVN010000008.1 coordinate 99,718, forward strand.
ACCATCGGGTTGCCGAACGCCGCGCCAGCTTCGGTGCGGGTCAGTTTGGCGAAGGCGATCAGGTCTTCTTCCTTGTGCACAACGCGCATGCCGCGACCACCACCGCCGCCAGCGGCTTTGATGATCACCGGATAGCCGACTTCACGACCAATGCGCAGCGCCGTTTCTTCGTCTTCCGGCAGAGGGCCGTCGGAACCTGGAACGGTAGGAACGCCCGCTTCGATCATCGCGTGCTTGGCCGATACCTTGTCGCCCATCAGGCGAATGGTTTCGGCTTTCGGGCCAATGAAAGCGAAGCCGGAGTTCTCGACTTGCTCGGCAAAATCGGCGTTTTCCGCGAGGAAACCGTAGCCTGGGTGAATGGCGGTAGCGCCAGTCACTTCAGCGGCAGCGATGATGGCCGGGATGTGCAGGTAGGACTGAGCGGCAGACGCCGGGCCGATGCAGACGGATTCGTCTGCCAGACCCAGGTGCATCAGCTCTTTGTCGGCCTTGGAGTAAACGGCGACGGTCTTGATGCCCATCTCTTTGCAGGCACGCAGAATCCGCAGGGCGATCTCACCGCGGTTCGCGATCAGAACTTTTTCCAACATCGCAGTCATCAAAGGCTCTCCGCAGTTCAAACGATGGTGAACAGCGGTTGGTCGTACTCAACCGGCTGGCCGTCTTCGACGAGGATGGACTCGATCACACCGCTGGTTTCAGCTTCGATGTGGTTCATCATCTTCATGGCTTCGACGATGCACAGAGTGTCGCCTTTCTTCACGGTCTGGCCGACTTCAACAAAGGCTGGCGAAGCTGGCGAAGATTTACGGTAGAACGTGCCGACCATCGGCGAACGGGCAACAGTGCCGTTCAGCGCTGGCGCAGCAGCGGCAACCGGGGCTGCAGCCGCTACCGGAGCAGCAACAGGTGCGGCAGCCGGTGCTTGCATCGGAGCCGGCGCGTAGTACTGCTGAGCCGGGGTTTTGCTGTGACGGCTGATGCGTACGGACTCTTCGCCTTCCTTGATCTCGAGCTCGTCGATGCCGGACTCTTCCAGCAATTCGATCAATTTCTTAACTTTACGGATATCCATGAATCATCAACTCCCAAGGGTCGGTCAGGGGCGCTTAACGCTTGTATTTCAAGTCGTTGCCGGTGTTTCAAGCTGTTCTAGTGCAGCCTCCAGGGCCAGTCGGTAACCGCTGGCGCCAAGGCCGCAGATCACTCCCACCGCTACGTCGGAGAAGTAAGAGTGATGGCGGAAAGGTTCGCGTTTGTGCACGTTGGACAAATGCACTTCGATGAATGGGATGCTCACTCCCAGCAGCGCGTCACGTAATGCGACACTTGTGTGTGTAAAAGCTGCTGGATTGATCAGGATGAAATCCACACCTTCGCCGCGCGCGGCGTGGATCCGGTCGATCAATTCGTACTCGGCATTGCTTTGCAGATACAGCAGATGGTGGCCGGCTTCACGGGCGCGGCGCTCCAGATCCTGATTGATCTGCGCCAGGGTCGTTGAACCGTAAGTACCGGGTTCGCGGGTGCCGAGCAGGTTCAGGTTGGGGCCGTGCAGCACCAGTAGCGTTGCCATCTGCGTTGTCCTTGTTATGAGTGAGCAATGTTCAGAACCCGGCGACTATGCCGCAAAGACTTTGTGACTGTCCAGTTCTATGCAATAGCCAGCACGATGGGCGATGTTTGCGCAAAATATGTGACCGAGGGTCTGGATCCGGTCATTTGTGGTGACTGGACGGGCCTCTTCGCGAGCAGGCTCGCTCCCACATTGGAATATGTACCCCTGTGGGAGCGAGCCTGCTCGCGAAAGCGATCTATCAGACGCGAAAGGCCTGAACGGCTGTATGCAGCTGGCCGCCGAGTACAAGCAAGTTCTCGCCTTGTTCGCGACCTCGGCCGATCCGCAGCAAGTTATCCCCACCCAACTGATGAATTCGCTCACTGTGATCGCGAATCTCACTGACCGCGCCACTCTGCTGCGCCGTAACCTCAGCAATGCGCACTGCCGTGTCGGAAATCGTCTGGATCGCGCCAACAATTTTATCCAGCGCGCCATCCGCTGCTTGTGCCTGACTGGCCGTGGCTTCGGCGTGTTCGACCTGCGCGCGCATGCCTTCGACCGATTGCCGCGCCGCCGTTTGCAGGCCGGCAATCAACGTCTGAATCTCCGCCGTGGCCCCGGCAGTCCGTTGCGCCAGCGAACGCACTTCCTCGGCGACCACTGCAAAACCACGACCCATTTCCCCGGCCCGCGCCGCTTCAATTGCCGCGTTCAGCGCGAGCAAATTGGTCTGATCGGCAATCGAGCGAATCACCGTCAACACGCCGCCAATGGTCGCCGACTCCTCAGCCAGATGCTCGATCATCTGCGCGTTGCCTTGCACTTCGCCAACCAAGGCGTGCAGCCCGGTCAGGCTCTGGCCAATCACGGTTTGGCCATGTTCGACGGCCAGTCCGGCATGACGGCTGGCATCGGCTGCCTGTCGCGCGTCACCGGCCACTTGTTGAATCGTCGCCTCCAGTTCGCCGAGGGAATCGCGGATCAGCGCGGTGTCGCCGGCCTGATGCTCGGCGCCGCTGTGCAAATCGTTGCTCAGCTCGGCGAGGGTGCGGCTGCTGCCCGCGACTTGCTCCGCATTGCCGCGAATCGTCCCGACCAGATCGACCAGATAGGCGCGCAAGCGATTGAGCGAGGCCTCAATGTCATGCAGTTCGCGGTTGGTTTTGCCCAGATGAATGTCGCGGCTGAAATCGCCTTCAGCCCAGGTCGACAGCGCTGGAGCGAGGTTGGTCAAGGTGCGCGAGAGTCGGCGCTGCAAGGTGTCGATCAGCAGCGCGATCAACAGAATCAGGCCGATCATCACGCCCTGCATCAGGCGCACTTCACCCTGAATCTGCCCGTGTTGCGCACGCACCACCGGCTCGAGTCCGGCGATGGCCTGCTGCACGGCGGCGATTTTCTGGTGGGTGGCGGCGCTGAGATCGCTGCGCTTCTGGATCTGCTCGCGAGTGCGCGCCAGCTCTGCCGGATAACGACCGAGCAAGCTGTTGAGTTCGCGTTTGAGGCCGACGCCAGCATCTTCGGCGACGGCTTTTTCAGTGTTCTCGATGCCCATCATCGCGGCGAAATCGTCGCTGCCGGATTCACTTTTCGCAACCACGCCGAGCAAGGGCAGGGCATCGATTGCTTGAGCCTGCGTGCTGATATTGCTGACTTCACGCTCAACGTCCGCCGCCAGTTCACTGCGACCGCTGCTGACCAGTTTGTCCCGCGCCAGCGACAATTTGCCGAGATGTTGCGAGGCGGCAAGCAGCGGCGTCAGGTAACCCGAGTTGCCGTTGGCGTAGGTGCTGAGTTGCTCAAGGCTGGCGCTCAGTTCGCGTTCGGCCTGCAACAGCAGCGCCTGCGGATCACCGGCCAGTTTGCCGGCGGCGAGCAAGTCGGTTTTGCTGAATTCATCCAGCTCCGCCAGGCTCGGGCGCAGGGTATCGGCCAGCGCCGGCGGCAGTTCGCCGAGTTCTTTGTGCAAGCCATCAATGGCCTGACTGGCGGCGCTCAGGCGCAAGGCGTCGCCGCTGGCGAGGTAATCCTCAACGTTACGGGCGACCTCGTTCTGAAATTGCTGTGACAACCCCAGATACCGCTCCATCAACAGATACGGGCGTTCGAGGGCTTTTTGTGACCACCACAACGTGGCGCCGAGTGCGACACACACGGCGACCAGCAGCAGGGTATTGAGATTGGTGAGCAACTTCAGGCGCATGACGGCTACCAACGGCAGAAATGGTAAGCGCCTGAATTTATTGCGGTTCTGTTACAGGGTTATGACCGAATCAGTGGAATCTGATGAAAAGGTGGCACTTTGCTTTGATTCCCGCGCCGACTGCACGCGATTGCGTCCGGCACCCTTGGCGCGGTACAGCGCCTCGTCAGCCTGACTGGCCATCATCAGGCTGTCGCAGTCGTCGTGCATTTCCACCACGCCGGCGCTGAAGGTGCACCACAAATCCTGCGGTTGTGCCGGGTAATGAATCTCGGCGAAGCGCTGACGAATTTCGTCGAGCACTTTGTGCGCAGCCTCTATATCGGTGTCGGGCATAACGATGGCGAATTCTTCGCCGCCGTAACGGCCGATGAAATCGGTCTTGCGCAAACGCTGTTTAAGGAACAGTGCGAGGCTCTTGATCACGCGGTCGCCCATCGGGTGGCCGTGGCTGTCGTTGACCCGTTTGAAGTGGTCGATGTCGAGCATCGCAAAGCTTAGTGGCTTGCTCTCGCGGCGGGCGCGGAACGAGCAGTCTTCGAGCAATTGCAGAATGTGCGTGTGGTTGTACAAACCGGTGAGGCTGTCGCGCACCATCCGTGCTTTCAGATTGCGCGCACGGGCCGCGCGGTTGCGCACGGTGGTGATCAGGTGGCGCGGCTTGATCGGCTTGGTCAGGAAGTCATCGCCGCCCTCGCTCATCGCGTCGAGCTGTTTGTCCAGATCGTCCTCGGCCGACAGATAGATGATCGGCACGCTGACATAACGGTCGTTGTGGCGAATCACTTTGGCCAACTCAGTGCCGGTGCAGGCCGGCATGTACATGTCGAGGATGATCAGATCCGGCTGGAAATCAGCCAGTTCAGCCATCGCCTGAATCGGTTCGATGAGGGTGCGCGTGACGATGCCGGCGCTGTTGAGCAGGCGTTCAGTGTGCAAGGCCTGCGCACGCGAGTCGTCGATGATCAGCACTTTATAAGGTTCGTACTGGGCGACGCAGGTGAGGACTTCGATCTTCTCCAGCAGGCTCGATGCTTCGAGGGTGCCGGTGAGGAATTCCTGGCCGCCGGCGCGCACGGCGGCGAGGCGGGTCGGGGTGTCGGTTTCGTGCAGGCTGAAGAACAGCAGCGGCAGCGGTTCATCCAGACCGACCTGCGCTTCGGCGGCGAGTTTCAGGCCGATGCCGGCCCCGCTGAAGTCCACGTCCATGACGATGGCGGCGGGCAAGCGCTCGACCATCGACGAACGAAATGCCGCAACACTGTCCAGCGCCTGCGCGCTGAGACCGAAAAATTCCAGTTGTTTGGCCAGCCGCTCGGCGCGGTCGTGATCCTGCAGCATCACGTAGATCGGCTTGCGCAGCGGCGGCAGGAAGGTCTGGTCGAGTTGATCGCCATGGCGCAGGCCGGTGCGCGACAAGCGCTGCATCAAACGATTGAGATCGGTGATCAGACCGCTGCTGAGACGGCCGCGATTGGCGTCCACCGCTTGCAGCGATTGACTGATGTGGTGCGCCAGTTGCGTGTGTTCAGGCTGTTCGAAGCGCTCGGCAAAACGCAGCAGGCGCAAGTTCGCCTCGCTCAGTTCGGCGAGGTCGACGGTGGACCACTCACTGCGTTGCAGGCGCTGCCATATCTCAAGAATCTGACGTGCCTGATGAATTACCCGCTGGGCAAAGTGGTGCTTGAGACGCTCACGGCTGGGGTCTTCTGGCTCGGTCATATCCTGACTACTAGTTAGGCTGCATGCTGAGGGCGACTGGTGGCTCTATGCTAGCACCTCTTTTCCCTTACACGAGCGTCGTACTGCAATAATCTGCAATGCGTCATCATTCAGTTTCTGACCGATCGGTTTTGTTTTCGACCTGCTCGTCGGTGAAGTCCCCGTGTGCCGGGAGCGTAATAGAGGTCGGGTAGTTTTCGGATGAATTTTCCCCCGCACTTTTATCATCGCGGTGAATGCGCTTTTCGATTGTTTTCAAGCGCCTGCATGCGGGTGATCGGTCCTCGGGTATCAGGGAAACCCTTAGTTCGGCGCGAAGCGTCATTTGCCCACACGATTTGCGGCTTATCTTTACGCGCGGGTGCCCGGCTCTGGCACGTTGTTGTATGGTTGTGGTCGAACCGTTGAACCCAAGTGATTGAAAGGATATCGCCATGCTGGACTGGAAAAACCGCGCGGGCAGCGCGCCTGGACGTGCCGCCGAGCCCAAGTCGGCCACCCGCAGCTATGTTGGCGGGCTGCTGTTCAGCCGCGCATTGGCCACACTGATCGGCATTTATCTGCTGGTGACCATCGGCCTCGGCTGGTACTGGAGCCAGGAGCCAGCGCTGTTTCCGGTCGCACAAAACGCGCAAGTGGCTGCCGAGAAAGAAGGCAAGCAAATGGTCATCGGCTACACCACGGTCGAAACCCTGAAGACCGTCGCCGGCACGTTGCTCAACAAACCGGGCGGCTACATTTCCAACGACCGCTTCCCGCCAGGCCTGTGGATGGACAACACGCCGAGCTGGGAATACGGCGTGCTGGTTCAGGTGCGCGACCTGACCCGCGCCCTGCGTAAAGACTTCGCCCGTTCGCAATCGCAGTCTGCCGAAGACGCCGATCTGGCCAAGGCCGAGCCGCGTTTCAACTTCGACAACAAGAGCTGGGTTCTGCCTTCCAGCGAGTCCGAGTATCAGGAAGGCATCAACTCGCTGAGCCGTTATCAGGCGCGCCTGTCGGATCCGAGCCAGAAAAACGCACTGTTCTACGCACGTGCTGACAACCTGAACAACTGGCTGGGCGATGTCGGCACCCGTCTGGGCTCGCTGTCGCAACGACTGTCGGCCAGTGTCGGTCGGGTCAAGCTGAACACCGCGCTGAAAACTGAAACCCCGGCGGTGGGTGAAGTGCCGCAGGTCGATGAGGAAATCGTCGAGACGCCGTGGATGCAGATCGACAACGTCTTCTACGAAGCACGCGGTCAGGCCTGGGCGCTGTCGCACTTGCTGCGCGCTATCGAAGTCGACTTCGCCGATGTACTGGCGAAGAAGAACGCCACCGTCAGCGTGCGTCAGATTATTCGTGAGCTGGAAGCCTCGCAGGAACCGGTGTGGAGTCCTATGATTCTTAACGGTAGCGGCTTCGGCGTTTTGGCCAACCACTCGCTGGTCATGGCCAACTATATTTCCCGTGCGAACGCTGCTGTGATCGATCTGCGTCAACTGCTTAATCAGGGATGAGTCATGTCCGATAGCGCGAAAGAGGCGGCGCACCGTGCCGCCTCCGATGCCGAACAGATTGCCTGGGTCGACGAGCAGGACAACCTGCTCGGCGCTCTGGTGCGCGCCGATCTGCGCGAACGCGGGCTGATCGGTCGCGGCACTTACATCATGCTGTTCAATTCCGCCGGTGAGCTTTGCGTGCACCGGCGCACGCTGAGCAAGGCGATTTATCCCGGTTATTGGGATGTCGCGGCGGGTGGCATGGTGCAGGCTGACGAGACTTACGCCGAGTCGGCCGCCCGTGAGCTTGAAGAAGAGCTGGGCGTCAGCGGGGTGGAGTTGACCGCTCACGACCATTTCTACTTCGAAGACACCGGCAACCGTCTCTGGTGTTCGGCGTTTTCTGCAGTCTGGGACGGCCCGCTGAAACTGCAGCCGGAAGAGGTGCTGGAAGCGCGCTTTATTCCGGTCGAGCAGGTCATGCAGGAAATCCGGCAAAAGCCTTACTGCCCGGACTCGCTGGCCGCGTTGAAGCGCTATCTCAAGGCGCAACAAAGCGACGTCGCAAAGAACACATAAATTGGCGCTGATTGGCACTTAGCAATCGGGTTTTTTGCCGTTACACTGCGCGACCTTTTCAAGCTGCACCGAATAGTTTGAGGTTGGCCTGATTGACTGCTGGCCTGTGGGGAATCTGTAGGAGCTGCCGAAGGCTGCGATCTTTTGATCTTGGCCTTTAAAAAAGATCAAAAGATCGCAGCCTTCGGCAGCTCCTACATTTCAGCAATTGAGCCGTCCAGGAATCGATATCCGGTGCAGTAGCGCTGCCCCTGCCTGAGTGGGGCTTCGCGGTCGATGACCTTGCCCAAGGTCGCGATCAGTCTTTGTCCTCCCAAGAGGATTGCCGGTGGCCAAAAAAGCCGCATCCTTCGCCGCCCTTGGTGGCCTGGTATTTTCCACCGACGCAGGTCGTCATTGCCCGGAATGCAGTAAGCCGGTGGACGCCTGTATCTGCAAACAAACCGTGATCCCGGCAGGGGACGGCATTGCCCGCGTGCGTCGCGAGAGCAAGGGCCGCGGCGGCAAGACGGTGACCACCATCACCGGCGTGCCACTGGCCGAAGACGCGCTCAAAGAGTTGGCGACAACGTTGAAGAAACGTTGCGGCACTGGCGGGGCGCTGAAAGACGGGATCATCGAAATCCAGGGCGATCATGTCGAGCTACTCTTGGCTGAGCTGATCAAGCACGGTTTCAAAGCGAAGAAGTCCGGCGGCTAGCAGCCTCTGTGAAATCCATCTGCGGCTTGATCCGGCGCTGAAATACTTCAGATCCGGCGTCGTCTCCATGGTTTTCACAGAGCCTGTTCATGACCGGTTTCTAAACTCCACGCGGTCAGCGCGGTCTACCGCCGCGCTGACGAATCGTCATTTTCATTCTTTAGACTGCGCCAGCCTGCGTTCAGGCGACGCACTATGACTTCTTTATAGGGGACTTCGATGTCCGTACGACGCACACGTAAAGACGATGGCAGCCAATGGACAGTTGCGGACAGCCGCAGTGTTTACGGGATTCGCCATTGGGGGGCCGGGTATTTCGCGATCAATGAAGCCGGTCGCGTCGAAGTTCGTCCGAACGGCCCGAGCAGCTCGCCTATCGACCTGTTCGAGCAAGTCGACCAACTGCGCAAAAGCGGTTTGTCCTTGCCGTTGCTGGTTCGTTTCCCCGACATCCTGCAAGACCGTGTCCGCCAGTTGACCGGCGCCTTCGATGCGAACATCGAGCGTCTGGAATACCAGAGCAAGTACACCGCGCTGTACCCGATCAAGGTTAACCAGCAAGAAGCGGTGATCGAGAACATCATCGCCACCAAGGACGTCTCCATCGGTCTGGAAGCTGGCTCCAAGCCTGAGCTGCTGGCCGTCCTGGCGCTGGCGCCGAAGGGCGGCACCATCGTCTGCAACGGTTACAAGGATCGCGAGTTCATTCGTCTGGCGCTGATGGGTCAGAAGCTTGGCCACAACGTATTCATCGTCATCGAGAAAGAATCCGAAGTCGCTCTGGTGATCGAAGAAGCTGCCTCGCTTAAGGTCAAGCCGCAGGTCGGCCTGCGCGTGCGTCTGTCGTCACTGGCCTCGTCGAAGTGGGCGGACACCGGTGGCGAGAAATCCAAATTCGGTCTGTCGGCGGCGCAATTGCTGTCGGTGGTCGAGCGCTTCCGCGCGGCCGGTCTGGATCAGGGCATTCGCCTGCTGCACTTCCACATGGGTTCGCAGATTGCCAACCTCGCTGACTATCAGCACGGTTTCAAAGAAGCGATCCGTTACTACGGCGAGCTGCGCAACCTCGGTCTGCCGGTCGATCACATCGACGTCGGTGGCGGTCTGGGTGTCGACTACGACGGCACGCACTCGCGCAACGCCAGCTCGATCAACTACGACATGGACGATTACGCCGGTGTCGTGGTCGGCATGCTCAAGGAATTCTGCGACGCGCAGGCCCTGCCGCATCCGCACATCTTCTCCGAAAGCGGCCGCTCGCTGACCGCGCACCACGCGATGCTGGTGGTGCAGGTGACTGACGTCGAGAAGCACAACGACGAAATCCCGCAGATCGAAAACAAAGAAGCGCTGCCGGAAACCGTGCAGTGGCTGGTTGACCTGCTCGGCCCGACCGACATTGAAATGGTCACCGAAACCTACTGGCGCGCGACTCACTACATGAGCGACGTGGCCGCGCAGTACGCCGACGGCAAGCTGACCCTGGCTGAAAAAGCCCTGGCCGAGCAGTGCTACTTCGCCGTGTGCCGCCGCCTGCACAACTCGCTGAAAGCGCGTCAGCGTTCGCACCGTCAGGTGCTCGACGAGCTCAACGACAAACTGGCCGACAAGTACATCTGCAACTTCTCGGTGTTCCAGAGCCTGCCGGACACCTGGGCGATCGATCAGGTACTGCCGATCATCCCGCTGCACCGTCTCGACGAAGAGCCACTGCGTCGCGCGGTGCTGCAGGATCTGACCTGCGATTCCGACGGCAAGATCAACCAGTACGTCGACGAGCAGAGCATCGAAACCAGTCTGCCGGTACACGGTTTGAATGAAGGCGAAGACTACCTGCTGGGCGTGTTCCTCGTGGGCGCCTATCAGGAAATCCTCGGCGACATGCACAACCTGTTCGGTGACACCGACTCGGTGAACATTTACCAGAACGCCGATGGCAGCGTGTACCACGCCGGCATCGAGACCCACGACACCATCGAAGACATGCTGCGTTACGTGCACTTGTCGCCGGAAGAACTGATGACCCACTACCGCGACAAGTGCGCCAGTGCCCGCATCAGTGCCAGCGAGCGCACGCAATTCCTCGATGCCTTGCGTCTGGGTCTGACCCGCTCCTCCTACCTGTCTTCCTGACGGCAGGTTGTCCTTAAACCGGGTTGTCTGAAATTTTCCCCACTGGCTGTGGAAAATTCGGATAACCCGGTGGGACATATCCCAACTTCCCCGCGAAATCCTTGGCCATCCCGGCCAGCAAAGTCATCCGGTCTGCTTTTCGCGTAGGTCATTTCCTAAGTTGTACTTCGGCACTCTACTCTGCCATGGGTCTCGGCGAGAATCCCCGGCCGCCCCTCCTGTAGAGATCCGCCTATGTTTGATCCAGTCAACGAGCCGACCTTTCGTCTCGATGTAGCGGGTCTGTCCGACGCCTTTGAAGTGCTGGCGTTTACCGGTAACGAAGCCCTCAGCGAACCCTTTGCGTTTGAGATCGATGTGTTGATCGACGATGTGCAACTGGATCTCGCCGGTCTGCTGCACCGCTCGGTGTTCCTGCATTTCGATGCGCTGCGCAACGGTGTGCACGGGCAATTGCACAGCCTGGTTCAGCACGAGCATGGCCCGGGCGTCCGCCTGTGTCGCGCGCGGCTGGGGCCAAAATTGAACTGCCTGGCGCTGCGTTTCAGTCAGCGGGTGTTCAGTGGTTGCTCGGTGCCGCAGATTCTCGCGCAAGTGCTCAAGGAACACGGGATCAGCGGTGGGCAGCGACGCTTCGAGCTGGGCGGCGACTATCCGCCGTTGGCGTTCTGCACCCAATACCGCGAGTCCGACCTGCAACTGCTGCAGCGGTTGTGCGCGCAGGCGGGCATCCACTATCACTTCGAGCATCGGCGTGACGGCCATTGTCTGGTGTTCGGTGACGATGTCGCGCAATTGCCTCGGGCCGGTGCCGCGCAATTTGCTGACGTGATAGAAGACGAAGCGCCGGCGGTGCGTCGCTGGCAATTGCACAACGCATGGTCGCCGAGCGGGGGCGGTACGCAAGCGGCGCAGAGGGCCGAGGGCGAAACCGATCTGGCCTGCTTGCGCAGTGGCCGCTGGTTGCCGCTGGCGGGGCATCCATTTGCCGAGTGCAATCGTGAATGGCTGCTGTCGCGCGTTGAACATCACGCTGACATGTCCCTCGAACAGCCTTACGCCAACCGGATTTTCGCGGTCTTGCAGGATGCCGCGCCGGTACCGGAAACCGTGCCCGCGCGCCCGCGCATGCACAGTTTGCAACGGGCCTGGGTGGTGGCGGTCGACGAGCCGCGTCCGGATCGCTCGCGGCCGGTGGCGGTACAGTTCGACTGGCTGTATCAGGGCGAAGGCGCTGCGGCCAGTCATTGCTGGCTGCCGCTGGCGCCGGCGTTGGCCGACCAGGCGCTGCCCTTGCTGCGCGAAGGGGTCGAGGTGGTGGTGAGTTTTCTTGAAGGCGATCCGGATCAACCGGTGATCAGCGGGGTTTTACAGGCGCCGCTGGCCGATGAAGAGCCTGAGCAAGATACCCCGTTGCCGGAGCAGATCATCACCGAAGGCCTGCCACAATGGCTGAAGTCGGCGCAACCGTTGCTGCTGCTGTGCCTGATCCCCGGCGGCGGCAGTTACAGCCATTGTCGCGAATCAATCTGCAGCTGCCGGTTGGTCAGTGAACTCGACCAGAGCGGTCGCGGATGAGCGACGTCATGCTCGAACCGCTGGCGCAATGGCTGCTGCTCGATGTCCAGGAAGCACCGCAGGCGCTGAAGATGCTGCGTGAAGAATTCGCTGGATTGCGGCACTTCTGGCTGTTCGATGCCACGGAGTTTCAACCGCTGCGCGAGCACGGGCCGTTGTTGATCGAGTTGCACGACAGCGAGGCGCTGCTGGAATGCTGTCAGCGTGACCCGCAGACCTGGCGCGGCTTGTTGCTGGACAGCGAAGTGTCGAGCGCGGAATTGCTCCTGCATTTGCGGCGCATGCTCACCGTGTCGTTCGGCCTGCATCACCGCGCACTGCTGAGTTACTACAACCGCCAGACTGCGAGCTATTTCTTCGACGCTTGCGATGCCCGCGAATTGAGCCGTTGGCTCGGGCCGATTCAGCAGTTGCGCTGGTACGGTGGCACCTGGGCCGACCGGGCGATTGGCAGTCACGGCTGGCAGCAATTGCGCAATCCAGGTTTGGCGGTGGCGCCGCTCGGGGTTGAAGAAAATCTGACTGCGCAGCAACGCGAGCGCCTGCAAACCTGTCTGCTGGAGCAGCACATCTGGCGCTGGTGCCAATCGCTTGGAACCGACTACGCGGCGATGGCCTCCCATGTTCAACAAGGTCTGGCGCTGGGCTTCAGCGACCGTGGCGTGCTCGACGGCTGGTTGTGGCTACGCTTGCTGCATCCGCGCGCTGTGTTGGTGCCGCCACCGGCGGGATTGACCCAGCAGGAAGGGCTCGACCATGTGCGTCGTCAGTGGCAGAACGATCAACCCTGAAACAGAGGTTCGGCATCCATGGCAGGCACTTTGCGGCAACGGTTTTGCGTGCTGATCGGCGGGATTTTGCTGGTGGTGCTGGGCGGTTGTTCGCCGGTGAAGGTGCTCAACGCCCTGACGCCCGAAGAGACCTTCGATAAAACCGCTGGGATTGCCTACGGTGACGATCCACGGCAGAAGCTCGACGTCTATGTGCCGCGTCATCCGCTCAAGGACGCGCCGGTGGTGGTGTTTTTCTACGGCGGCAGCTGGAATACGGGCGACCGAACGGATTACACCTTTGTCGGCGAAGCGCTGGCGTCGCGGGGGATTGTCGCAGTGGTGGCGGATTATCGGCTGTATCCGCAGGTGCGTTATCCACTGTTTCTCGAAGACGGCGCGCGGGCGGTGGCGTGGGCCAAGGCACACATCAGCGAATATTCAGGGAACCCGCAGCGCCTGTATTTGATGGGGCACAGCTCCGGCGCCTACAACGCGGCGATGCTGGCGCTGGATGGCGATTTGCTGGGGAAGGTCGGCATGTCGCCGAAAAATCTCAGCGGATGGATCGGTCTGGCCGGGCCGTATGATTTTCTGCCGATCGAGAACCCTGACGTGCGTCCGGTGTTCTTCTGGCCGAATTCGCCGCCGCAATCGCAGCCGATCAACCATGTCAGTCGCGGCGCGCCACCGGCGTTGCTGATTGCCGCGAGCAAGGATGATCTGGTCAACCCGACGCGCAACACCGGCGGCCTCGCTCGCAAACTGCGCGAAGCCGGGGTGCCGGTGCAAGATTTGTATTACTCGCGGCCCAGCCACATCACATTGGTGGCGACACTGTCACGACCACTGCGGCGATTGGCGCCGGTGCTCGATCAGGTAGTCGGTTTTATCGAGCACACGCCCACTCAATGAGCGCCACCGTTGAACCAGCCGTCATTGCGCTTGAGCCACAGGGCTTGCGCGCCGAGTGTCAGGCTGCGCAAGACCATGAACAGCAGAAACGTTATCCACAGGCCGTGATTGCCCAGACCTTGCAGCGCCCAGGCGAAGGGCAGCAGCAGAACCACGGTCATCAACATGCCATTGCGCATTTCCCGCGCACGGGTGGCGCCGATGAACAGGCCATCGAGCAAGTAGCTCCACACCGCAATCAACGGCAGCACGGCGAGGTAGGGCAGGTAGATAAAAGCGGTGTCGCGCACGCTCTGGATGTTGGTCTGCATCTCGATAAACAGATGCCCGCCGAGCAGAAACAGCACGGCAAAACCGACGCTGGCGATCAATGACCATCCGCCAGCCACCACCAGCGATCGACGCAACGCAAGGCGATCACGCGCGCCGATGGCGTGGCCGCAGAGGGCTTCGACGGCGTGGGCCAGACCGTCGAGGGCGTGGGCGGTCAGCAGCAAGCCATTGAGCAGCAGCGCGTTGGCGGCGACGGTGGCATCACCCAGCCGCGCGCCTTGCACGGTGATCAGGAAAAACACCGATTGCAGGGCGAGGCTGCGGATGAAGATGTCGCGATTGACCGCCAGCAACGGGCGCCAGCTCTGCCACAGTTTCAACGCCGCCCAGGCAATGTGCCCCGGATACGCGCGCAGGGCTTTGCGGGTCATGTAGAGGCCGAGCAGGGCGCCGCTCCATTCGGCGATCACCGAAGCGCGGGCCGAACCGACCACGCCCCAGTCCAGACCGATGACAAACCACAGATTGAGGGCGATGTTGATCAGGTTGGTGCTGAGCAGAATCGCCAGTGGCGCCCGCGCGTTTTGCGTGCCGAGGAACCAGCCGACCAGCGCGTAACTGGCCAGCGCCGCCGGCAGGCCGAACAGCCGCGTATGGAAAAACTCCCGGGTGAGCTGATCCAGCTCCGCCGACGGCTGCATGAAATGCAGAGCTACGCCGCTCAACGGCACGCCGAGGGTGCCGAGCACCAGCGCCAGACCCATCGCCAGCAGCAACCCTTGCAAGAGAATCTGTCGCAACGCCGCGCCGTCACTGCGCCCGGCTGCTTGCGCGGCAAAACCGGTAGTGCCCATGCGCAGAAAACCCATGGCCCAGGCGAGAAAGGTGTACAGGCTGGCGCCGACTGCCACGGCGCCCAGTTGATGGGCGTGGGGCAAATGGCCGATGACAGTGCTGTCGACCAGCGCCACCAGCGGCACGGAAATATTCGAAAGGATCATCGGCGCAGCCAGCGCCCAGACCTTGCGGTGAGTCGGGCGGTCGCGCCAGTCGGTGGTCAGGTTGGACATGCGGGCTCCTTGGGGGAGCGGCATTGTAGCGATTAACGCTATCCCCCTGTAGGAGTGAGCCTGCTCGCGATAGCGGTGTGTCAGCTAGAGATGTTTCAACTGAACCACCGCTATCGCGAGCAGGCTCACTCCTACAGGAGGGCGGTGGTGTCAGTGAATAATCCAGCTCAGCAACCACAACCCCAGCAACAACCAGATAATCCCGGCAATGATCGACGCATTCATAAACGCCCGAATCGCCGACCACAACAGCATCAACCCGACAATCAGCGCGATGATGCTGATGATCGATGTGTCCATCCCCAGCGTCTTCGCCAGCCCGTCGACAAAGTTGCCGCCGGCATTGCTCAGAATATTGAACAGCCCGCTGAGGCCATCGACGATAAAGCGGATCACCGACCCGAGCGCCTGGCCGAGCCATTCGAAAAAGCTTTCTACCTGCATGTGTGCATCCTGATGAAAGAGCTGAGCCTTGGGCCACAACGCAGGTGGCCGAGTTCCCTGCATGATAGTGGGTTTACACCGCCCTTGTAGGAGTGAGCCTGCTCGCGATAGCGGTGTGTCAGTCAACGGTGATGTTGAATGCAATGGCGTCATCGCGAGCAGGCTCACTCCTACAGGGTTTGCGCTTGCCTTCAGCGGGCATCCGCTTGAAGCTATACGCCTTCAGGAGAGCCCGATGAACCTTGTTGAACTGACCGAACGCCTGCACGCCATTCGCGACCGCAATGACTGGCGGCAATTTCACAGCCCGAAAAACCTGGCCATGGCCGCCAGCGTCGAGATGTCTGAGCTGGTGGAAATCTTCCAGTGGCTGAGCGAAGACCAGTCGCGCCAGTTGCCCGCTGACAAACTCGCCCACGCCGGGCAGGAAGTCGGCGATATCGTGCTGTACCTGTTGCTGCTGTGCAGCGAGTTGGGGTTGGACATGAATGAAGTGGTGCGCGCCAAGCTCGCCGACAGCGAACGGCGGTTCAGCTGATGAGCGACCGGCATTTCGACCAGTTGGCGACGCGTTTCGCCGAAAAAATCTACGGCGGTGCCAAAGGCGCGATTCGCCTCGCGGTGTTGCAGGCCGACCTCGCTGAAGCGCTGCCGGATCGGCGGTTGCGTGTGCTCGACATCGGCGGTGGTCTCGGCCACATGTCGCTGTGGCTGGCCGAGCGTGGCCACGACGTGACCTTCACCGAACCGGCCGAGCCGATGCTTGAAGGCGCGCGCCAGCGTTTCGCCGAAGCCGGGCAGACCGCGACGTTTATTCAGGCGCCGTGGCAGGAATTGCTTGGGCAACTCACCGAACCGTATGACCTGGTGATCTGCCACGCCGTGCTCGAGTGGCTCGCCGAACCCCACGCGATCCTGCCGGTGCTGCATCAATTGACCAAGCCCGGCGGCTGGCTGTCTTTGGCGTTCTACAACCGTGACGCGCTGATTTACCGCAACCTGCTCAAAGGCCATTTCAAGAAAATGCGCAAGAACGACATGGCCGGTGAAAAGCAGAGCCTGACCCCGCAGCAGCCCCTCGATCCACGGGAATTGGCAACGCAACTCGAAGGGTTGTGGCAGGTCGAAACTCAGAGCGGGATCCGGGTTTTCCACGACTACATGCCGGTGGAATTCCAGGCCCGCGCCGAACTCGTCGATTTGCTCGAGATGGAGCTCGCTCACCGTCGCCACCCAAGCTTCGCCGGGCTTGGGCGTTACTTGCACTGGATCTGCCGGCCGATCTGATCGGAGCGCGAAATGAAAGCTCAATCCGGGTTATTGCTGATCTGTCTGGGGTTGGCCGCCTGCGAGGGCAGCAACCCTTACGTGGCGCAATCGCGGCCCTTGCCGCCGGCGCCGCCGCAAGCCGCCAACACCTTTGATCGCAGTGCTTATCCGGCGCCGCCGCGTGATTACGGACGCTATCGCAGCTGGGCCTGGCTCAACGGCCAATTGCCGCCGGGCACGGCATGGGCGGATTCGGCGCAAGTGGCCGAGGCAGTCAGCAACGCGCTGGATCAGCGTGGTCTGCGCCCGCTGCACGACAATCGTCCGGCCGACCTGTTGGTCAGCGCCAATCTGAGTCTGCAAACACGCTTGCGTCAGGTGCAGGACGATTACGGCTACTACGGCGGCGGATACAGTGGCTATGATCGTTATGGTCGGGGTTACGGGATGTACAACAGCGTGCCGATCGTGCGCACGTACTCCGAACAAGTGGTCGTCGTTCAGGTGGATCTGGTCGACGCCGGTACCGGACAACCGGTCTGGAGTTCCAGCGCCGAAACAGGCACCCGTGGCAACCAGAGTGATCAAGCTGATTCGATCCGGGAGGCTGTGGAAAAGGCCATGTCGGCGTATCCTCCCAGTTAGCTTCTTGCAAATGAGAAGCTTGTGCAGGTCATGTCTTCTACCGGAGAAAAACCATGTTCCGTCGTCTCGCCTTACTGGCCATGGCCGCGTTGCTCAGCGCCTGCGCCGCCAATCAGGTCAATCATGACTTCGACGCCAGCCGCGATTTTGCTGCGTATCGCAACTGGAGCTGGAAAGAACCCGCCCTGCAATATCGCCCGGATGATCCACGGATCAAAAGCGACCTGACCGAGCAACGCATCCGCCAGGCCGTCACCGATCAACTCGATCAGCGCGGTTTGCGCCCGGCCGCTGCCGGGGCCAAGGGTGATTTGAGTGTGCAGACTTACTTGATCGTCGAGGATCGTCAGCAGCAAGTGACGACCAATTACGGCGGCGGTTGGGGGGGGCCGTGGAATGGCTACTGGGGCGCGCCGATGTACAACGAAACGCGCAACATCACCTACAAAGTCGCGACCATCCAGATCGACTTGCTCGACGGCAAGGACGGCAAACTGGTTTGGCGCGGCAGCGACGAGCAGATGCTCGCCAGCAAACCGAACCCGGAAGACCGCAGCAACGCCATCCGCGAGACCGTCACCCGGATCCTCGCCAACTACCCACCGCGCTGAAATGATGTAAAAAATCCCCTGTAGGAGCTGCTGAAGGCTGCGATCTTTTGATCTGTTTTTTTAAAAGCAAGATCAAAAGATCGCAGCCTTCGGCAGCTCCTACAGGGATTCGTCAGCGTTCGTTTGCAGGCGCGTCTACACTCAATCGCATCAATGGAGGTAGCGCTCGGCAGTGCGCCGGCAAAGGAGTGCGCCATGTCGCCTCGTTCGCAGTTCAATGGCCCGGCCCGGCAACGCGGGGCGATCGGGTTGATGGCGGCTGCCACGCTGAGTGTGGCGCTGGTGGCGATGCTGTTGGTGGTCGACACCGGGCGCTTGTACATGGAACAGCGCAAATTGCAGCGGGTGGTGGATAACGCTGCGCTGGAAGCGGTGAGCCGTGGCGGCAACTGTCTGCCCGGTTTGACCGCTGCCACTTACGCCGGGCAAAGCGCGGTGCGTAATGGTTTTACCGTCGATGCCAACAACACCCTCGCCACCACCTGTGGTTCATTAGTCACGGCCGCGACCGGATTGCGTTCGTTCACCGTGGATGCCACGCAAGCGGCAGCGGTGCGCGTAGTCGGCAGTCACACCCTCACCACCAGTTTTGCCGGCGGCGTGCAGGCGTTGTTCAGCGGCACGGCGGTCAGCCTCAACACCACGCTTAACGCCACGGCCGTCGCCGCGAAACCCCAGCCGACCATCGCCCAACTGAACATTCGCAGCACCTTGGCCACGATCAATACCGCGCAATCGAACATCCTCAATCCGCTGTTTTCCGGGCTGCTGGGCGGCAACGTCAACCTCACGGCGCTGGGCTGGAACGGTTTGCTCAACACCGATATCAACCTGCTCAGCTACCTCAACCAATTGGCGATCAACCTCAATGTCGCCGCCGGCAATTACACGCAGCTGCTCAACACCCAGGCCACGGTCACCCAACTGATTCAGGCCGCCGCGACGGTGGTGCAACTCAACGGCGCCACGGCAGAGGTGATCACTGCACTGGGCCAGTTGCAGGTGGCGGCGATCAACGCGGCGCCGGTCAAACTTGGCGATATTCTGCAATTGCAGACCGGCACCACGGCGGCGGGGCTCGACGCCAATCTGCAACTGCTGCAACTGGTGCAGGGCGTGATTCAACTGGCCAACAGCAAAAGCGCGGTGGCGGCGACGTTGCCGATCAGTGTGTTGGGGCTGGCGAATGTCACGGTGAAGGTGAAGGTGATCGAGCCGCCGCAGTTTTCTGCGATTGGTGATCCGGCGCTGGCCAAGGTCGATCCGCTGGGGGCGAACCGGATTTATGTGCGCACTGCGCAAATTCGCACGCTGATTTCAACGAATCTGCCGGTGCTGAGCGGCGTGACCGGGCTGACCAACGCCGTGCTTGGACTAGTCGGTGCATTGACGCCGACGCTCAATGCGCTGCTGAGTCTGGACTTGGTTGGCACGCTTAACTCGCTGGGCTGCCTGCTTGGCGCGGGTTGCGAGCAACTGGATCCGCAACTGCTGCCGACGCCGCGAATCGACATCAGCCTGGATGTTGGCGGTGCGAAAAGTTATGTCACCGATTTCCGCTGCCCGACGGGCGCTACCGGCACCAAAAGCCTGACCGCCCACACCATCACGTCGATTGCCGACCTCAAACTCGGCAAGATCGACGCGACCAATGCGTTCTCTTCGGCTGCCGAACCGACGGTGGCGCCGTTGGCATTGATCGATCTGGGTATCGTCACCTGCCACAAAATCCTCGGGCTCGGAACCTGTGATGCATCCACCCACGTCCCTTTCGGCGCCGGCGGTATCGGCATCATGCTCGACACCAGCGTCGCGCAAAACTCGCAGGATCTGGTGTTCTCCAGCTCAACGCCGTTCGCCACCCCGGCCAACCTGAAATTGCCGCCGAGCATTCAGGCGGCCGTGCCGACTACCAACATCGTCAACAGCCTGTCGAACACGCTGGCGGGGGTTAACCTGATTGTCTATCGACCGCTGGGTAGCAATCCGTTGGGTGCCATTGTCACGGGCGTCGCCTCACTGATCAGTGACGTCACCAACCGTTTACTCCCTGCGGTCACCGCTGTGCTGAGTCCCTTGCTGGATCCTATTCTCAACAACCTGCTAAAAAGCCTAGGCATCAACCTGATGGACGTCGACGTCGGCGCCAACATGACCTGCGGGCAAACCGGCAAAGCCTATCTAGTCATCTAATCGTCCGCCGCAATCGGCAGTTCAATACAAAACCGCGCGCCCTCGACCGAGTTGCGCACGCTCAAAAGCCCACCCATGTTGTCGATAATCCCGTAACTCACCGACAGCCCCAACCCAGTGCCGACACCAATCGGTTTGGTGGTAAAAAACGGCTCGAAAATCCGCTCGAGCAAACGCGGATCAATGCCGCCACCGTTGTCCTCGACCCACAGCCTGACCTTCTCATCATCACGCTCGGCATAAATCGAAATCCACGGTTTGAAGCTCGAATCCTTCTCACGCTTGCTCAACAACGCATCGCGCGCGTTGACCATCAGGTTGATCAACACCTGCTCCAGTTGATCGACATAACCGCGCACCTGTACCTGAAAACCGGTGTCGCTGATGCGCAGATCCACGCCTTTTCCGCGCATGCCTTCAGCCAACAGTGACAACGTGCCTTCGATGGCCGACGCCGGATTGAACAGTTGCTGCTCGATCTCCGAACGGCGGCCGAACACGCGCATGTGATCGACAACCTTGGCCGCGCGCTGCACCTGCGCGTCGATGCGGTTGAGTTTGTCGGTCAGGTAATCGACCTGCACATCGCCGTTACTCAAGCGCTTGAGCACGTTGACGATGGCCATGCGCATCACGTTCAGCGGCTGATTGATTTCGTGGGCGAGCCCCGTGGCCATCTCGCCGAGGGTGGCCATTTTTGCGCTCTGCGTGAGCTGCTGCTGCGAGCGGCGCACTTCGGTGTTGTCGCGACCCACCGCTTGCACTTCGATCAACTGTCCGCGCTCATCAAACACACCGCGATCCGACCAGACCCACCAGGCATGTTCGCGGCCAGGCAATTGCAGACTTATTTCAGCGGTGCTTACCGGGTTGTCCGGGGTCAGCAGCGTCAGGCGCTGGACGAAAGCAGCGCGCTGCTCGTCGGACATCCAGGTGCCCAGATCGATACCCGGCAATTGCTCTGGCGTGCATTCCAGATAGTTAGCCAGTGGCCGGTTGCCGAAAGTCAGGGTCAGATCCGGGCGATAGCGGCAGATCATCGCCGGTGAATCTTCGACCAGAATCCGGTAGCGCTCTTCGCTTTGTTTGATCCGCTCAGCGGCCAGCGTCGCATCGGTAACATCCAGCCATAGGCCAACGGCTTCGACCGGCAAACCGAGGTCGTTGCGCAGCAGTTTGGCCTCGTCGAGTAGCCAGTGATAATCGCCACGGCTGTCCCGCAATCGATAACGCGCACGCACCGAACCTTCGCGCAGCAACTGCCGAGTACGCTGGAAATACACCTCGCGATCTTCCGGATGCAGGCGTTCGATCAGCGCCGCCGCCGTGCAATCCTCCAGACGCAAACCGAGCAACGGTTGCAGGCTGGCGCTGAAAAACGCCGGTTGCAATGCACCTTCGGCGTAGTGCTGCACGTAAATCACCGCCGGTGAACTGGCGATCAGATTGTCCAGCCGCGCATGGGCGGCGGCGGCCAGTTGCTGCTGGTTTTTGATGTCGCTGATGTCGAGCATGAAACCGACCAGCCGCCGGTGTTCGGCGCTGCCGGTGACTTGCCCTTGCACGCGAAACCACGTTGGCGCCTGCTCGTTATCCGCAGGGTGCAGACGCACGCTCAAGGTCAGCGGCTCGCCGTGTTGTTGCAGCGCGTGCAGGCCGCTGCGCATTTCCTCGCGATCGGCAGGATGGATCTGCGTCAGCCATTCTTCCTGGGTCAATCGTGTCGCCTGCAGTTGTAGGGCTGCAGCCAATGACGGCGCCAATTGCACCGCGTCGCCGACACCGGGGATTTCCCACCACCCGGTGCCGAGCAAGGTCTGTAGGGATTCCAGACGTTCGTGCTGGCGATGATGTTGCTGCTCGCGCAGACGCCCGAGCAACGGCGCCGCCAGTGAACTCGCCAGCCACATCCAGTCGCGCACGGTCAGATAGGGCGCGGCGTGATCAACGTCGTAAAAACCGCAGAGCAACCATGCGACCACGCCGCGATCATCGCTGTAGGGCACGGCAAAACCGTCGGCGTTGCCGAAGATGATCTGTACGCGCGAATGTTCGTTGAGGCCGTGGTGCGCATCGAGTCGCTGCGGCGCGGTGCCGTTCAAACTGTCGAGCGGCGTGCCCAGTCGCTGACCGTCGTGCCACAGCGTCGGCGCGTCATGGGCCTGGAACTGCCGATAGATTTGCCAGCCCTGTTCCTGTTCATCGAGCAGCGCCAATGCCAGACAAGGGATGTGCCAGCGCTGGGCGATGACTTGCAGTTGTTCGCTGACAATCGCCGGCAAACGCAGCGGGCCGCAACTGCGCAATTGTTCGCTGATTTGCCCGGCGATCACTTGGCAGGCGTCGTGGTGACGCGCTTGCTGGCGTTCGATGAGCAAGTCGGCGATGTCCATCAATTGCAACAGCCAGCCGTTGCCCCAGCGCTGCGCCCAGCCGCGCAAATGCAGTACCTGATCGCCGAGGCAGGCGAAGTCGAGATCGAGCAGTTGCCCCTGCCAATCACTTGGCTGGCCCTCGATGGCCAGGCAACTGTGGGCAAGCAAGTAGTCGCTCAGCGGTAACGGTTGAGCATGAGGTTTCTGTTGTTCCAGTACATGGCGCAACGGCCCGGCCATCTGCAATACCGCGCCGTCATCGTCGAGATGAATGTGCAGGCCCAGCATCGGCGAGACCAGAGGCTCCAGCGGTTCGTGAGCGACGATCGCTGAACGCTTGAGCAACCGCCCGAAAAGTTTATCGCCCGCCGTCAAAATTGCAGACTCGATTGGGCGGTCAGATTGGTCGGCAGGCTGGGCACGGTGCCAACTCCCGGCAGCACCAGAAACGGCAGCACCTGATTGAGTTTGCTGACCGGGTAATTGACGCTGACGGTGAGCGTGCCGTTGAGACCTTT
The DNA here is from genome assembly GCF_044742965.1 of Pseudomonas sp. NPDC087804. Lineage (NCBI taxonomy): Bacteria > Pseudomonadati > Pseudomonadota > Gammaproteobacteria > Pseudomonadales > Pseudomonadaceae > Pseudomonas > Pseudomonas sp. NPDC087804. The sequence goes on from NZ_JBIUVN010000008.1 coordinate 122,764, forward strand.
AGTGCTGTCGAAAACCGCGCTGGTATCGGTGCCAATCACCAAATTGAACGACGACGGCACCCAAGACAATTGTTGAGTCAGTGCTGCATTCGCAGCATTGACGACCGCCGTCGCATAACCGGGCGTCGTCGGGTCAATGGCGACGCTACGGCGCACGGCTTCAGCCGTCGCCTGATTGAACGATTGCATCATCACGAACGGCAGGCTGTAGCTGATCAAGCCGTAAAACACCGCAAAAAAGATCACGAACACCAAGGCGAACTCAATCGCCACCGCACCTTTTTGCGACTTCCGAAAGCCGTTTTTCATGAGTGCGTCTACCCTGACAGTCACTGCGTAGTATCAGCATAGAATCATTCAGCAAAAACGGACGGTTTTTACCGGATGCAGAGTTTTATCCTTCTCGTATGGCTGCTGGTTTGCGCCGCCCAGGACGCCCGGCAGCGGCGCATCACCAATCTCTTGACCGTCGGTGTCGGTGCCTTGGCGCTGGGGTTTTTATTGGCCACCGGCAGCACGTGGCTGGGGGCTCAGGCCGGGCAGGGTGGCTGGGCGGTTTTGTTGGCGTTGGCGTTCACCCTCCCGGGTTATTTGATGGGCCGCATGGGCGCCGGCGATGTGAAATTAATGACAGCTCTGGGCCTTGCGACGGACGGTATTTTCGTTCTGTGGACATTTGTCGGCGCCGGTATCGCCAGCGTGCTCTGGCTGCTGCTCGCGCCAAGAGTCTGGCTGCATATGAGTCAAGGGCTTAGAGATCGTCTTCGATATTTGGGCCCGGGATCGTCAAAAAAGCTGCCATTTGCGCCGTTTGTGCTGCTCGGCACGGGGCTGGCTTTCTATTGGATCCACTAGTCGCCGGGCGCCACTAGTTCTATGTACATAGTCGGAAAGTACGTCTACTTTCAAAGAAGCTGGTTATACAGCCAAGGGCTGTCAGTACAGGAATGGTCAGCTTTGGCCTAGGGCATGGAGTGGCACGTGAACAAGCTTACGTCTGCGGTAAAAGTCCTCGTGGTTGATGATCAACCCTTGATTGTCGAGGAGTTGTGCGAGTTTCTCGAGTCCAGCGGTTATCGCTGCGTCCCCTGCGTTTCCAGCCAAGAGGCGATCGAGCGTTTTACTGAAGACGCGCAGATTGGTCTGGTGTTGTGCGACCTGCACATGCCGGGGATGGACGGCATTGAACTGGTGCAGGCGTTGCAGCGCCTGGCCGGCAAGCAGCGGGCGTTCGAGGCGATCATGTTGACCGGGCGCGCGGACAAGCAGGACGTGATCAAGGCGTTGCGCGCGGGGATTGCTGATTATTATCAGAAGCCGATTGATCTGGCGGAGTTGCTGGAGGGTTTGCAGCGTCAGGAGTTGGCGTTGCAGGAGCGGCACAAAAATGTGCAGCTTGGGCATTTGAATCAGAAGTTGCAGTTTTTGTCTGAGTCGATTGATGACCTTTACCAGGATCTGGATAAGGTTCGGCGTAGTCCTGCGACGGTGGTGCGGGATAGGTTGGGTGGGGAGGTTGAGGCGGCGGAGATGCCGGAGATTTTCAATCAGTTGTCGCCACGGCAGTTGGATGTGGCGCGGTTGGTGGGGAAGGGGCAGACGAATTATCAGATTGCTTGTGAGTTGGGGATTACCGAGAACACGGTGAAGCTTTATGTTTCGCAGGTTTTAAGGTTGACGCATATGCATAATCGGACGCAGTTGGCGTTGGCGCTTTCGCCTGGGCGGGGGCGGGTTACGGCGCATTGATTTGGGTACATATCCGGTATTTGTGTGATGGCGGATTAGGGTTCCGCCCTTACGGCGGGTCACTTTGGCAAACGCCCCAAAGTAACCAAAGGTCTTTGCCCTGACGTCCGGCCCTCGCTAAGGCTCGGGTTCCTTCGCTCCGGGTTCATCCGGGGGCATCGCCTACGGTTTGCTTCGCTGCACCTCCTCTCGATGCTTTCCCCGTATGAATCCCTCCCGCTCAGCCTCCCGACGGGCTCTAAGATCAAAATCAAAAGCTTGTCGAGCTTGCGCTCATCCTGTGTAGGAGCTGCCGAAGGCTGCGGTCTTTTGATCTTCGCTGGATTCGCCCCTCACCCCAGCCCTCTCCCGAGGGAGAGGGAGCCGATTTTTGGGCTTTTCAAAACTTGAGTTCAACTCGGTATCCCACGTCGGCGTAACTCGCCCAAACACCCGGATCAGTCCCCTCTCCCTCCGGGAGAGGGCTAGGGTGAGGGGCTTTTGATCCAAGCTTTAAAACTCAAGTTCGGCTCGGTATTTCACGTCGGCGTAACTCGCCCAAACACCCCGGTCAGTCCCCTCTCCCTCCGGGAGAGGGCTAGGGTGAGGGTTTGCTTTTGGTTGTTTAAAAGTGTGTGAAATTTGTCGAACCTTCCCACAGGGTTTTCAGGTTGTCCGTCGGACGCGCGCGCTCTAGTCTCTGCCTGTCGCTGCCAATTCAGCGACCAGGTGTGGAAACCTGTATCAAGTAGATGCATTGCATCGCTACCGTAATCATTGTCGGCGTCTTCTTTCGTCTGCAAACTGTGTCGCGGCGGCTGTGCGTGGGCAGACTTTGGTCTGGCCGGTTGCCTACTTATCGGTTTTCCACCCTGCGTACAGCTGCCACCTTTTGTCGTGTGGAAACGGCAAGAGTTGGCTCTCACTAGGAAGTAGGAGCTTTTCATGGACAAACTGATTCTCGATCCCCCGCACGACCTCACCACCCCACTCGCCGAAGCCATCCGCGCCGACGATCAAATCAAAAACCGCGAAGCCATCAAACGCGCCCTCGATTTCTACCTCAGCCCAGCACCCGAAAAAGCCTACCAACCCAGCACGATGTTCCTCGTCCATCCCAATGTCGATACCGAAAGCCTGCTCGCCCACGCATGCGAATCACTGGCCTCGGCGAGTGCCATGGCGAGTAATTTTGCGAATGAGTTGAGTGGTTTGCAGAGGAGTACGGCGTTGGCGATTCAGCAGATTGTGATGCTTGCTGAATTGACGGTGAATCGTGCGCTGGATCGGGTTGATCCGCAGACCTGACACCGACTCCCTGTAGGAGCTGCCGAAGGCTGCGATCTTTTGATCTTGATGCGAAAAAAGCGAGATCAAAAGATCGCAGCCTTCGGCAGCTCCTACAGGTTATGGGGTCTGTTAGTTCTTGGTCTCAATCTTCCCGCCCGCATCCGGGTCATACAGATCCGGGATTTCGTATTTGTATTTTTTGATCCAGCGCTGCATCGCCAATTCACGCTCAGTGGCGGTCGCCGGTTGTGGGTTTTTCGAGGCGGCCTGGTTGCGGCTTTGCAGGACGAGCCAGCCTTCGGTTTCCTGTTGTTGCGCCGAGGCGGGGCCGGCGTCGATGGCGTGGGCGCTGAGGGGCAGGCTGAGCAGGGTCAGGTAGCACAGGCCTTTGACGGGGTTCATGGCTGTCTCCTTATTTGATCGAGGACGGCAGTGGGTCGGCGACGACCGCGACCTGGTTGCCGGGCACGGGTTTGGCTTTGACCGGGGCTTTGAGTTTTTCCGCGCGTTCCTGGGCTTCGGTGAATTGATCCGGGGTCAGTTTGGCGCGGCTGACGATTTCGGCGGCTTGCGGCCAGTTGTTCTGGTAGAGCAGTAAGGTGACCAGGTTCTGCGCCGCCAGTTGGTTGTTTTGCTTGAGTTCGAGGGCGGTGAGGAATTCGAAGCTGGCGTCGTTCAGGCGCAGTTGGTTGAGGTAGACCACGCCCAGGTCGTTGCGGATTTTTTCGTCGGTGGGCGCCAGGCGCACGGCGCGTTGCAGGTGCGCCTGGGCCTGGCCGTTGTCGCCGCGCGCGGCATAGAGTTGGCCGAGGCCGTGTTCGGCTTCGGCGGTCAGGCAGCCGCCGACGAGGCTGCGGTAAAGCGGTTCGGCTTCGCTGCGGCCGAGCAGGCGATAGACCTTGGCTTTGCGCAGACGCACTTCGCTGAGGTTGTCCGGCAGGCTTTCGAGGTTGGCGAGGCTGGCGTGCAGTTTGCCGTCGTTGGCCAGGTCGTCGGCCAGGTTCAGCGCCAGTTCCTGCTCCGAGGACAGTTTGCTGCAACTGGACGGCGACAGTAACGACGTCCACGGCGCCTGGCCGTTGGTGGCGCAACCGCCGAGCAGCAGCAGACTGGCGATGACTATCAGTACTTTCATCAAACACACTCCATGAGTCGGATTCAGGATGCAAACGCCCGGGTAATCGCAGTGAAGCCGGGGCCGGCGAGGACGATCAGCAGCGCCGGGAACAGAAACAACATCATCACCACCGACATTTTTGCCGACATCTTCGAGATGTATTCCTGCAAGCGTGTCAGGCGCCGGTCATCCAGCAGTTGTTTGAGCGCAAGCAGCGATTTCATCGCGCCGCCGCCCTGTTGGATCAGTTGTTGAAGGATCACGCAGGTGTCGGTGAATTCGTCGACGGCGAGCATCACTGCGGCTTTGTTCAGCTCCTGACCGAGCTCCAGACCGGAGTCGACCCGGACGAGGATCAGGCGCAGTTCGCTGGTCAGTTCCGGCAGCAGTTTTTGCCCTTCGATGCTCAGCACGCGCAGCGCTTGTTCCACCGCCATGCCGGATTCGAAGAGGATGCGCAGCAGCGGAATGAACGTCGAAATTTCCACCGAGATGATTTTCTGCCGACGCCCGGCGGCGTAGGCGAGTAGGCGTTTGGGCAACAGGTAACCGGCGCCGGCAGCGAGCATCGGCATGATCCATTCGTTATCGGCGTGAGGGAAAAACACTTCCTGCAGAAACACCGCGACGCCAAGAGTCAGCAACGGCGTACCGATCTGGCAGGCGGCGAACAGCGCGCGCTCGTTGGCGCGGCGCCAGCCAATGCGGCTGAGCAGGGTTTGGGTTTCGCTGTCGATGGTTACCGAGCGCCGACCAAAACGCGTGTTGCCGAACGCGCGCAACCAAGTGCCGAAGCGGTTTTCGCGCACCAGCTGTCCCTGCAAACGCTGGTTGACCTGGCGCACGCGACGGCGCTCGGTGAGCAAGTGGTTGGCCACCAGCAGCAGCGCACCGAGCAATAACATCAGGGCGGCGAGATAGAGCATTTCAAACACTCCGCAACATGCGCCACAGCGCCAGGCATCCGAACACTTGCAACAGCGCTGCGATGATCAACATGGTGTGGCCGCCCGAGTCGTGCCACATGCCGAGCATGTAACCCGGATTGGTCAGCATGAAATAGCTGACGAGGATGATCGGCAGCGAGCCGAGCACCCACGCGGTCATCCGCGTTTCGCCGGTGAGGGCGCGCAATTGACGCGCGCCCTGATCGCGTTCGCGGATCAGTTTGATCAGGTTCTCCAGCAGTTCGCTGGCGTTGCCGCCGTAGCGGTGATTGACCTTGAGGCCGAGGGCGAACATGCGCAGTTCGTCCTGCTCGTACAGCTCGGCAAAGTCGCTGACGGCGTCAGGCAGATTGACCCCCAGTTGTACGTTGCGCTGCACCCGGCCCATGGCTTTTTTCAGCGGATCGTCACTGGCCTCGATGCCGCCCATGACCGCGTCGCTCAAGGTGCGCCCGGACTTCAAACTGCGCACGGTGTGATCGAGTAACTGCGGCAGTTGCTCGATCATGCGCTTGATTCGGCGCCGATAAAGGAAGGCGATGTACAGCCGCAAAATCAGCGGCGGAGCGACCAGCATCACCAGCAAACCGACCCAGTCGAACAGCAGATAACCGAGACCAATGGAGACCGCCCACAGGCTCATCCACAAGCCGAAACGCTCGGTCGGACGGCCCAAACCTGCGCGCAAAAACATCCGCTCAAGGCCCACCCATTTCGGTTTTTCTTCGGCCAGTTGCGGTTGCCCGGCGGCCAGTCGACCGAGGACTTTTTCGTTGGCGGTTTTGCGTATGCCGTGCAGAAACAAACGGATCGACAGCCCGAGCAAAACCAGACACAAGGTGATGAGAATGACCGGTCCCAGCATGCTCCGTGCTCCTTGCCGTCAGCCCAGATGAGTCTCGTGGCGCAACTTGTCGCCCGCCGGATTGACCGCTTCGCGGAGGAAGCCGAAACCAGTGCGGCGGTCGAGGCGGAACAGGGTGTTGGTGACGTAGACGTCTTCGCGGATGCCGACCACTTCCACCACTTCGCTGACGCAGCGGCGGCCGTCGGGCATGCGGGTCAACTGGATGATCACGTCGAGCGCCGCGCAGATCATCTGGCGCAAGGTGCGCTCGGCGATGGCGCGACCGGTCAGCCCGACCAGCGTCTCCAGACGCAGCAGCGCATCCTGCGCATTGTTGGCGTGGACGGTGCTCATCGAACCGTCGTGGCCAGTGTTCATCGCGGTCAACACATCGACCACTTCGACGCCGCGAATCTCGCCGAGGATGATGCGGTCGGGGCGCATCCGCAGGGCGTTGCGGATCAGGTCGCTGGCCTTCACTTCGCCGTGGCCCTCGGCATTCGGCGGACGGGTTTCCAGACGCACCACGTGCGGGTGGCCGAGCTGCAATTCGGCGACGTCTTCGATGGTCACCAGACGTTCGTGCGGGTTGATCAATTGGCTGAGGATGTTCAGCAGCGTGGTTTTGCCGGTGCCGGTACCGCCGCTGATGAGAATGTTGCAGCGCTTGCCGACCGCGTCCTGGAGGAACTCGAAGATCTGCAGATCGATGGTTTGCATCGCCATCAGGTCGCTGCTTTTCAGCATGTCTTTACGGAATTTCCGAATCGACAGGCACGGGCCGTCGAGGGCAATTGGCGGAATGATCGCGTTGACCCGGCTGCCATCCGGCAGGCGCGCATCGACCATTGGCGACGACTCATCAAGACGCCGACCGAGCGGCGCGAGAATCCGCTGCATCACCCGTTCAACGTGATGCGCATCGATAAAACGCAGGTCACTTTGGTGCAGCACGCCGTCGCGTTCGATGAACACCCGGTGCGGGCCGTTGACCAGAATTTCCGTCACCGTTGGATCGCGCAGCAGCACTTCCAGCGGGCCAAAACCGGTGAGCTCGTCGACGATTTCTTCGCCCAGCCGCTCCATCTCATAACGCGAGATCGCCAGGTGCAAACGGGCGATGTATTCGGCGACTTTGTCGGTGACGAATTGCGCGAGTTGCTGGCGCGAACCCTCCAGCAGGTTTTTTCCCGACTCTTCGATGGCATCGATGATGTAGCGGTGCAGTACCAATTTCAGGCCTTCGTGGTCGGTGTTGCCCACCGCCCCGCGTTGCGGCGAGCCGAAGAGTTTTTCGCTGCTCATGTGTTGCCTCGCAGACGCCCGAACCAGGTGACTTTCGGTTTCGCCAGCCCTTCGGAGCGTTTCGCCAGACGTTCGCCGAGGGCGCGCAGGCTTTGCGTGAGTTTTTCTCGCGGCGCCAGTTCGAACAGGCTGACGCCCTGATTTTTTGCGTTGAGGCGGACTTCGGCGTTGGACGCCAAAACCGCGATGACCTCGAGGTTGTAGGTCTTGCCGAGGGTTTCCGCATCCGGCGCGACGTTGCTTAAATAGCGGTCGATCAGCAGTCGGCCGTGGTCGAGTTTCATGCCTTTCTCGCGCCAGTTATTGAGCACGGCGAGGTTGCGTCGGCAGTTGAGCACGTTCTGATCGGTGTACCAGAGCAGCTTGTCGCAATGGCTGACAAAAGTGCGCAAGGCTTCGCTGTCGGCTTGCCCGGTGAGGTTGACGACGATGTGCTGGAAGTGCTGACGCAGGGCGCTGAGCAGCATGAACAATTCGGCGGCGCTGGTGGTTTCCAGCGGCTCGTCACTGCTGGCGTAAGCGAGGATGCGCAGCCCGGCTTCGGCGCTGGTGAAGGCGCTGTCGATCAGCGTCGCGTCGAGGCGTCTTAGATGGCGCAGGGCATCACCGAAGTGGAAAGAGCTCTCCAGCCCCAGCAGCGCGAGGCTGTCACCGCGCGGCAAACCGAGATCGAGCAACAAAGTTTGTTGTCCGCTCTTCTGCACGACCATCGCCATGTGATTGGCCAACAGTGCGCCGTCGGAGCTGCTCTGCACGCCATACATCACGGTCAGGCCACCCAGTTGCGTGTTCGGTGCCACCGGCGGCAGACGTTTGCTCAGGCGCCGCACCAATCCTGCGACTTCGCTGGAGCGCGAACCGTAGGCGACGAAATCCCGTGCGCCGGCGCGCATCGCATTCAGCACCAACTGATTGTCCATGCCATCGCCGAGGGCGACGATCGCCAGCATCGGTTTGGCTTCCAGCGCACCTTCGATCAGCGCGCTCTGCGCCACGACGTGTTCGCGATCGAGGCCGACGAACACCAGATTGGCGAAGGTGACATCGACCAGCGCGAGCAATTCGTCGAGGCTGCCGCCACCGGCGCTGACCACTTGGCCGAGCGGCGCAAGCGCGCTTTGCAGCCATTCCAGATCGGTGCTGTTGCGGGTGATGGCGAGGAACGTCTGGCTCAGGCTCTGGCTCATTGGGACAACCCGCTGCGCTTGTCGAAGTTGCCGTTTTCGAGGAAGAACATGCGATAGAAATTCGGGTCGTAGTTGCGCAGTTTTTCCCCCGGCAACGACGGCAGTTGCGCGTCGGCGGCCAGCGGCTGCACCAGGTGCGGTGTGACGATCATCAGCAGTTCGCGCTCTTCGCGTTTGATCTGCGAATCACGGAAAAACGCGCCCAGCACGGGGATGTCGCCCAGGCCCGGAAACTTGTTCACCTGCGAAGTGTTGGTGGTGCTGATCAAACCGCTGATGACGAAACTTTCGCCGTCGGCCAGCGACACACTGGTGTCAGTGCGGCGTACGGTCAGCGCGGGCACTGGCGTGCCGCCGATGTTGATGGCGTTGGCGTAATCCAGTTCGCTGACTTCTGGTGCGACTTTGAGGGTGACGCGATTACGGTCGATCACGGTCGGCGTCAGCGTCAGACGAATACCGAATTCCTTGTATTCGATGGTCACTGTGTCGCTGCCGGAGCTGGGCACCGGAATCGGGATTTCGCCGCCGGCGAGAAAGCTTGCGCTCTGGCCGCTCAGCGCCACCAGACTCGGCCGCGCCAAGGTGTAAGCGAAGCCGCTGCCTTCCAGCGCATTGATGATCGCCATGGTCTTGCCGCCGATCCACGAGAAGTTGAACAGGCCGTTGTTCACCGGCAAGCGTGGCTGCGGCACACCATCAATATTCGGCAATGTGCCGGGCGAGCCGAACAGGAAGTTGCCGCGCACACCGATCAACGAGGCGGTGGCTTCCTTGAGTTTGGTGCGGCTGACTTCGACGAAACGAATGTCGGTCTGCACTTGCGACGGCAGGGTCGGATCTTCTGACGGCGGCAGGCTGGCACCGGTGAGTGCAGCGGTGGCGGCGCCTTGCACGAACACCATGCTCTGGCGCGGTTCGCTGGAGCACGACGTCCAGACCATCAGGCTGGTGGCGCCGGGCGCGACGCCGGTGAGCAGAAAAGACGAGCTGCCGTTGGCGTGCACGTCAGCGATCTTCGGATCGCCAATCGCCAGCCGCGTGATCGCCACCGGTGATTGCACATCCTGTTGAAAGCCCTCGCCGATCTCGATCACCGGCGGCATGCGCCCGAGTGCCGAGCAATTACCGGTGGCCGCCCACACGGCGTCCATCGACAGGCCCATCAACAACATGGCCTGCAGCATTGGTTTTAAGGTCGGCCAGCAACGACTCGGCATGCACTTGGATCCTTGCGCAATCATGGGGTTTGTTGAGTGATCTGGTTGCCGCGAATGATCTCCACCGCCGGCCGTGCAACTGCCCCGGAGCCACCGCTGGACGGCACTTTTGGCGCCGCGCCGAGGGCCAGTTGGGTGAACTGGAAGAGTTGACTGTTGGCGTTATCGATGTGGGCGGGCGCCTGACTTTCGCCGGCCCAGTATTTCGCCAGACGTTGTTCTTCACTGCTGCGCACGGCCAGGCGCAACGTGCCGACCTGGGTGGCGAGCATCATCCGGCTGAGCAGTTGTTCCGGCACCGCCAGCACCACGGTGCGTGCGGCGATGCGGCGCTGATCCTGTTTGATTTTTTCATCGGCGCTCAGCGCGGGGGAGGCGGGTTGGCCGTCGTTGGTCAGGCCGTATTGATCGCCGACGCCAAGTACGCGCATGGCGGGTAAAACAATCTGCGCCGACTGCTGCAAGTTGCTGCCGTCCTGGCGCAGATAGAGAAGGACATCGACGTAGTCACCGGGAAGCAATTGCCCGGCAGCGCTGATCACTTCATCGACGGCCAGGGTCAGCGCGCGTTCATCGCTGTGGATCATGCGTGCCAGTGAGCCACCGGCGGAGAAGCTTTCATCATTCAGCCAGGTGCCGGCGCTGAGGTGCCGCCACGGTGTGCGACCGACCGCTTGATCAACGCTGCTCAAGCTGCCGGCCGGGGCGCTGCGCAGTTTTTCCACGGTGACGTCGGCGGCGGTCAGCGGCGAAAACGGTGGCACGTCGTGGAGCAGAACCACCACCGGTTGGCGGGTCTGGTCTTCGGCGATCGCGACAGTTTTTTCAACGGTGACGTTCGGCGCGGCAGGCGCCTCGGCCACAGGTGCCGGTTGGCGGCTGAGCACCAGCCCCCAGTAACCGACAAAAACGGCGCCGAGCAACAACACTGCTGCAAGGCCCATGGTGACGCGACTGTTCATGACGGCTCTCCCTTTCCTGCTGCACGACCCACCGCTTTTTTCAACGAGAGATTTCGCAATCCGGCAGCTATGAACATTCAACTATTTCGCTATTTCCACGCTAGCTGATCCAAGCCAAAACGCCATTAGTGACAGACAAATAACTGACTAAAGTAGGGGTGTTGGCCAATTAACAGCAGGAAACGGCCGATCACCAATGGACTAATCCTTTGTGATTAATCCGTTCTTACAGTTGTTGGGAGGGAGTTTGTTGACAATGCTCAAATGGCACGGTGGAACCTTGCCGCTGTAGCGTGACATCGGCGCCAAAGGCGCGAAGGAGTGGACGTATGTTTCGTATGACTCTCGACTATCTGCGGGCACGTGCCCGGACATTCTGCAAAAGCGACGAAGCGGCGTCGGCTATTGAATACGCGATTGTTGTGGCGATGGTCGCCGTGGTTGTCGTGGTATTTGTGACACCTGTCGGCGATAAGGTACTGGCGATTTTCAACGTCATTCTGACCAAGCTTGGCGGTACGGCGCAGACCAAGCCGGGTATCTGATCGAACTCACTCTTCCCTTATTCATTGCTTGCGCGCGCTAGTGAATTGCGAGCGCAGGTTTTGACGAGGCTGTTGTTTTTTTCCGTATCCGGCCAGCGGCTGGAACGCAGGAGAATGGCCATGTTTCTTGATTATGTGATTACGCGCGTGCGCTCGTTTCTGGCGAGTACTGAAGCGGCGTCGGCTATCGAGTACGCGATTGTGGTTGCGATGGTCGCTGTGGTGGTCGTGGTGTTCGTTACGCCGATCGGAGCGAAGGTATTAGCGATCTTCAACAGTATTCTGGTGTCCCTGGGTGGCACTGCGCAGACCGCTCCGACGCCTTGATCGCGATGATGGGCGAATGACGCGCTACACTCGGGTTCACTTTCGGTTTTTCAGGGATTGCCCATGACTGCTTCCTCGCTGCCGCGCCAACAGTTGCTTCTGGTTGACGATGAGGAGGATGCGTTGCTGGAGCTGGCTGAGTTGCTGGAGGGTGAGGGGTTTGTGTGTCATACGGCGACGTCGGTGAAGTTGGCGTTGCATCATTTGACGCGGCATCCGGATATTGCGTTGGTGATTACCGATTTGCGCATGCCTGAGGAGTCGGGCATGTCGTTGATCAAGCGCTTGCGTGAGCATACGTCGCGGGCGCATTTGCCGGTGATTGTGATGTCGGGGCATGCGGATATGGAGGATGTCAGTGATTTGCTGCGGTTGCAGGTGGTGGATCTGTTTCGCAAGCCGATTTATCACGTGAGGTTGTTTGAGACTTTGGATAATTTGTTTCCCAAGCCTAGGGGGGTTGGGCGGGGGTGAGTTTTTGGGGGTATATCCGTTTTTTTTGTGATGGCGGATATGGGTTCCGCCCTTACGGCGGGTCACTTTGGCAAACGCCCCAAAGTAACCAAAGGTCTTTGCCCTGACGTTCGGCCCTCGCTAGGGCTCGGGTTCCTTCGCTGCGGGATTGATCCAGGGTTCATCGCCTACGGTTTGCTTCGCTGCACCTCCTCTCGATGTGTTTGGCTGCGCCAAACGGTCGCTGCGCTCCCACCCCGGATCAATCCCTCCACTCAGCCTGCCGACGGGCTCCAAGATCAAGAGCTGCACCCGAGCTTGCGCTCATCGTGTTGAGTGGTGAAAAGCAGAGGCGATGGGGTTTTGCTTTTGATCTTCGTAGGAGCTGAGCTTGCTCGCGAAGGCGGCCTGACAGCCGACCAATCTCCACCTGAACACACCCAATCAAACTGTAGGAGTGAGCCTGCTCGCGATGGGGCCAATGCATCCAACCACCCCCTACCTGAATGCCTCCAACCCAAACTGTAGGAGCTGCCGAAGGCTGCGATCTTTTGATCTTGCTTTATGAAAACAACATCAAAAGATCGCAGCCTTCGGCAGCTCCTACAGGGGGCGCGTCATAGCTGATAACTAAAACTGATGCTGTAACGCGTCCGCCGATTGAAAGTATCGAGCGCTTCATCCGACATCGCTTTGGCCGCTTCCAGGGCAACGTTGTAGTACTTGGCATCGCCAAACCGTAATCCCAGCGCCGCCGAGGACAAGCTGTTCGCCTGCACCGGCAGTTGATTGAACCAGCTGCGCGAGCGATCCAGCACTACATACGGTTGCAGTATCCGCACCCAGCTTCCTTCGCGGTTGTAGCTGTAGTTGACCTCGTACGCCACGCCCCATCCCTTGTCGCCGGACGCTTGGTCATCGGGATAGCCGCGACCGAAATTCTGTCCGCCAAATACCGCGCGTTCGCTGTCGGGCACGCTGTCGTCGCTCCAGTACAGGGCGGCCGAGAGCACACCTTGCCAGTTGTCGAAGAATTTGTCGCTCTGCACCCCGGACAGTCGTGCGCGGAAGAAGTCGAGGTCGATGGCGCTGTTGTTGGTTTTTGCGCCCATGCTGTCGAGCCCCTGGTAGAGGCCGGCGCTGAGGATGCGCAGTTGTTTGGCATCGGCTTTGCGCCAGTCGCCTTCGAAGGCGAGGGCGCGGATGTCGGTGCGTTCTTCGACGCTCAGCGGGTAGCCGACGACGTTGTAGCGGGTTTTGTCGTTGACGGCGTAGAGGCGCGAGCCGGCGGTGAGCAGTTCATTGGAGGCGGCGATCAGGGGAACGGTGAAGCCGATCGAGTAGCGATCGTTTTCGCGGTGCGGTTTGAGTTCCAGGCCGTTGTCCAGTCGCAGGTTGGTGCCGGGGTCGGCGCGGTAGCGTGAGGCGGACAGGGCCAGTTGTGTGCCCTCGGATCCGAGGAATTGGCTGTAGTCGGCCCGGTAGTAATGTTCGTCATCGTCACCTGGCGGGAACAGGCCGCTGAGGGTCAGTTGTTCGCCCATCGAGGTTTGCGAATTGCTGCTGACACCGAGCAATGCTTGAGTGCCGTTGCGGTTGTCTTCGGTGGTGCTGAGTGTGCTGGTGAACGGCTTGCGACTGGCCTGGGCGATCAGTGTGGTGGCGCCGTCGGTGGTGCCCGGTGGCGGCACTTGCGCCTGGATGGTGACGCCGGGGATGCGTGTCATCAGCGTGGTGTAGCGTTCGAAGGTCTTGCGGGTCAGCGGGCGTTCGGCCTGGATTTTGGTGATGAATTTATCCAGCAGACCTCTGACGCGGCCGACGTCGCCTTCGACTTGTACGTCGCGTACGTAACCTTCCACCAACACCACCCGCGCCACGCCGTCGTCGAATTTCTGTTGCGGCAGGAACGCGTAGGACAACAGGTAGCCGTCCTGTTGATAACGGCGGGTGATGTTGCGCGTGGCTTCGATCAGGTCGGCGAGGCTGGTTTCGCGGCCGATCAGGGGCTTGTAGTTTTCTGCCAGTTCAGTGAGCGGGTAGATCGTGCCGCCTTCGATCTGCACGGTTTTCAGGTTGATCTTGGTGCTCATCATCAACGGCTGCGCGGCGGCAGCGCCGGGATCCGGGACTTGCACGGGCGCGGCGTTCGGGCGATAGGCATCGGCCGGCAGGTTGGGCACGGGCAGGTTGCGGATGGTTTCGTTGGAGTTGAGGAAGGTCGGCAGGGTGTCGGCGAGGGCAGTGGAACTGAGGCTGAGGAACAGCAAAGACGCCATTACGCGCATAGGACACTCCGTGGTCATCACAGCACCGGGCTGATTTTTCCTAAGAAAAAAGCGGAAGACTCGTGGGAATCTTCCGCCCTCAACCAAGCGTAGGCGCTGTAGGTGAGGCCGTCGAATCGGCCAGGTGCAATTTAGCGTTTGTTGCCTCCAAGGGCGCCGGTCAGACCACCGAGTACGCCGCCCAGACCACCACCGGTGGCGGTGCCGCCAGCGCCGGACGCGGTGCTGGTGACTGTGTTGAGTACGCCGCCGACAGTGCCGCCGACAGTGTTGACCGTATTGCCGACGGTGGCGCCGACGTTACTGACCAGTGAAGTGACCGGGTTTGTCGCGCCAGTACCTCCGCCCGCCGTGCCGGCGTTGACCAGGCCTCCGACAGCGCCGACGGTGGTGCCCACGCTGGCGACGGTGCCACCGACCGCGCTGAGAACCGGGTTGCTTGTTGCACCGGCGATGCCGCCACCCAGATTGCTGACTGCGCCGCCCACCTGTGCAGTGAGGCTGGAGACCGGGCTGCCAAGGCCGGTCGCTGCGCCGACATTTTGCGTCAGGCTGGTGACGGCTGTCGTGACCGGAGCAATGCCTGTACTGACGGTGTTGGTGATGGTTGCCAGGGTTGCGGTCGGTGCGGTGATCGGTGTGCCCGAACCGCCCAGAGCCGTGTTGAGCGAGGCGACGGTGTTGCCGACCGAGACGACGGTGCCGCCCGGAGCTGCCAGTGCGCTGTTGCCAGTGCTCAAGCCGCTGCCAACATTAGCTACCGCGCCGCCGACGGTTTGCAGCAGGCCGGTGCCGCCCAGACCACCACCGACACCACCCGAACCGCCACCGGTACCGTTGGATACCAGGCCGCCCGCCTTGCCGACGGCGGTGCCGGCATTGCTCAACGCTCCGCCGACTGTGTTGGTCAGGGCATTGCCGTTGCCAGCGCCGGTGACTTTGCCACCCAGGTCGTTAACGGTGCCGCCGACTTTCTGGATCACGCCGTTGAGTGGAGCGCCCAGACCGGTAGCGCTGCCGATCTTGTCGGTGGTGCTTTCAACCATGGCAATCACCGGCACCAGTTTCTGACTGACCTGGGTGGTTAAGCCGCCGAGGGGGCCTGTCGTCGTCGCTGTGCTCAGGGTGTCACCGAGCATGGTGACTTTTTCGCCGACGCCATCCAGCAAAGGGGCGACTTTGGTGACGATACCGCCGACCACTGGCACGCTGCTGGTTGCGGTGGCCAGTTTGCCACTGACATCGGATACGCCATCACCGACATCTGCTACTACGCCGCCGACCGATGACGCCGTGACGCCAACACCGTTGGGTGTGCTGGCCAGTTTGCCGATGCCGTTGCCCAAGCCATCCCCCAAGGTGCTGACGACATTGCCGGTGGTGTTGGCAACGCTTTGCACGACGCCACCCACCACGGGAACAGTGCTCAGGGAATCGCCGACCTGGCCAACGCCGTTGCCGACGCCGCTGACCGTGGTGCCGACATCTTGCACCAATGTCGTGGTCACCAAGGTAGGGACGGTAGGATTGGTCGGGTTGGTTGGATCTGTAGGGTTGGTCGGATTGGTAGGGTCGGTGCCGCCACCGGTTCCGCCTGTGCCTCCAGTACCACCGGTTCCACCGGTTCCGCCGGTTCCTCCGGTGCCACCCGTGCCCGCGGTGCCGCCATCAGTGCCGCCGGTACCGCCCGTGCCACCGGTGCCCGCAGTGCCGCCATCGGTACCACCCGTGCCGCCGGTTCCATCAGTACCGCCTGTGCCTCCAGTGCCGCCAGTTCCCGCAGTATCTCCGCCACCACCGGCGCCACCCGCAGCGCTGTCGCTAGCCGGCGCGGAACTGCCCGAGCTGCTGTGATGGCCGCCACCGCCGCTGCTGCAACCGGCGAGACCGAGAGAGAGAACCACTGCCAAAGCGATTGCAGATTTTGACCAGACTTGAGTTTTCATGATCGAGATTCCTTGCACCTGTCACAACGTTCGTTGCCTTCGATGACTCGCCGATTCATGTCGCCGGCAATGTCCTCGTCCGTTGCTGCAATCTCAGTCCAGGCGCGGGTTCCCGCCATTCTCAAGTTGGTATTAACGCCTTTATATAGAGGGCCGTTTGCAGCGCCTAAGGACTAATACCGAGGTGATAAACGCGCAAAAAAAAGCCTTGAAAATCAAGGCTTGGGTTTTTTCATTGGAAGGGAGGGGAGGCGGGAAAACTTAAGTGATATATACACAATTAACAGGTCGAACCTTCCGTTTCCGGGATCAACACAATCCTCTGTGCGACCTCAAGCCTGTGGTGAGGGGATTTATCCCCGTTGGGTGGCGCAGCCGCCCCAAGATCAGCAATCAGTTTCTTTCTGATACACCGCATTGAATGGACTCACGACTGCTTCGCAGCCGAACGGGGATAAATTCCCTCGCCACAAGGGTTCTGCGTTTATTGCGCGATCGGTTGCCACAGCCCGACCATATGCTCCAACTCCCCATTGCCCACTAACCGCAACTCACCACTCGACCCCGCCGCACTCGCCAGCAACGTCACCTCGCTCGGCAGTCGCACCGGCTTACGAAAGTGCACAGTGATTTCCAGATTGGCCTTGGGCAAATGATCGGCCAGTGCCGCCAATGTCCGTGCCTTGTTCCACAAACCATGAGCAATGGCCGTAGGAAAGCCAAACAGCTTGGCACTCGCCGCGCTCAAGTGAATCGGGTTGTAGTCGCCGGAAACCTTGGCGTACTGCCGGCCAATGTCCGCCGGCGCTTTCCAGCGCGCCACTTCGCTTAATGCTTGCGCAGGCTCCCAGTGCTGTTCCACCGGTTCGCCGTCGAGTTTCACCCCGCGACAAAGCATCTGGCTTTCCGCCTCCCACAACGGCCCGAGTTGGTCGTCCAATGTAGTCAGCAGATCAAACGTTGCGCCCTTGGGGTGCGGCTGCAAGTTGTGCACACGCACGCTGACCTGCGCGCGACTGATCCCGCCCATTGGCCGCAACACGCAAATGCGATTGCTCAGATGAATCAGCCCCAGCAACGGAAACGGAAACTCTTTTGCCGTGAGCAATTGCATCTGCAACGCGAACGCGAGGATATGTGGATAAGTCGGCGGCAACAGCCCGTCATCGGCAAAGCCGCAGACCTTGCGATAGTCCGCCAGGCGCTTGCCATCGACATCGACCCAACAGCGCAAACCGCTGTCGGGCAGGGTGGTGCCGGTGATTTTGCGTCGCGTCGCGGCCCGTGCGTAAAGCCCCGGCAGGCTCGGTTCGCGATCCAGCGTGTGCCATTCGATGCTCATGCCTTAAGCCCCCAAAACACTTTGCCCACAAACCCGCAACGCCTGACCGGTGAACGCGCCGGTACCCGGTTGCGCCAGCCACGCCACGGCTTCGGCGACGTCTTGCGGCAAGCCGCCCTGGCCCAGCGAACTCATGCGCCGCCCGGCTTCACGCAGACCAAACGGGATGTGCGCAGTCATCTGCGTTTCGATAAAACCGGGGGCGACCGCGTTGATGCTGATGCCACGCTCCAGCAACGTCGGCGCCCATGCTTGGGCCAGACCGATCAAACCGGCCTTGCTCGCGGCGTAGTTGGTTTGCCCACGGTTGCCGGCGATGCCGCTGATCGAGGCGAGCAGAATCACTCGCGCATTGTCGTGCAGCGTGCCGTTGTCGAGCAGCGCTTTGGTCAGTACTTGCGGCGCGTTGAGATTGACCGCGAGCACCGCGTCCCAGAATTCCGGGGTCATGTTGGCCAGGGTTTTATCGCGGGTGATGCCGGCGTTATGCACCAGAATGTCGAGGCCGTCCGGCAGGTGTTCGGTCAACTGTGTAGCGGCGTCTTCGGCGCAGATATCGAGGGTGATCGCGCGACCACCGAGGCGGGCGGCGAGGGCTTCGAGATCGGTTTTCGCTGGCGGCACGTCGAGCAGAATCACTTCGGCGCCATCGCGGGCGAGGGTCTCAGCGATCGATGCGCCGATACCGCGTGCCGCACCGGTGACCAGCGCTTTGCGACCGGCCAGCGGACGCGTCCAGTCAGTGACTTGTGTGGCGCACGCAGTCAGGCGAATCACTTGTCCGGAGACAAATGCGCTTTTCGGCGAAAGGAAAAACCGCAGCGGGCCTTCCAGTTGATCCTCGGCACCTTCGCCTACATAGATCAGTTGCAACGTGCCGCCGCTGCGCAGTTCTTTGGCCAGCGAACGCGAAAAACCTTCGAGCGCGCGTTGTGCACTGGAAGCGAACGGATCGCTGAGGGTTTCCGCGGCGCGGCCCAGAATCACCAAGTGCGCGCTGCTCTCAAGATTCTTCATCAGCGGCTGAAAGAATTCGCGCAGTTGCTTGAGCTGGTCGGTGTGCTGCAATTCGCTGGCGTCGAACACCACCGCTTTGAGTTTCGGGCCATGGCCGGGAATCCATTCGGTGGCGGTCGCCGGTTGCTCGCCGTAGCGGTAAATGCTTTCGGTCAGACGGTTGGCGAACGTGCTGACGCGCTCGGCCAGCGGCCCGCCACCGATCAGCAGCGCACCTTCCACCGGCCGCAGGCGCCCAGCCTGCCAGCGCTCCAGTCGCACCGGCGACGGCAGGCCCAGCGCCCCGACCAGACGATGGCCGAAGGACGAGTTGGCGAAGTCGATATAGCGGTCAGACATGGAACGCTCTCCAAAAGTTGGGGTTCAAAGTGTGGACTACCGATGGCAATCAATCGTTCGATCCACGCAATAGGGCCTACGCTAGAACAGCAGAGTAGTTTGCCCCTGATGGTTTTGTTGGCGAACACAAATTCAGAAACACAGCAGAACCCTTGTAGGAGTGATCCTGTGGCGAGGGGATTTATCCCCGATGGGCTGCGAAGCGGCCCCAATTCCATGCTGAGCGGTCCATCTGAAACACCGCGAGTGCAGGTTCTACGACTGCTTCGCAGCCGGTCGGGGATAAATCCCCTCACCACAGTGTTCATTCCTACAGAGATCTGTGTGAATCCGATCAATTTGAAAAGGAGTTATTCATGAGTCAGCTGCGCCGCGTCGCGATCATTGGCGGTAACCGTATCCCTTTCGCCCGTTCCAACGGGCCGTACGCCACGGCCAGCAATCAGGTGATGCTCACCGCCGCGCTCGAAGGCCTGATCGAACGCTACAACCTGCACGGCCTGCGCATCGGCGAAGTGGTGGCGGGTGCGGTGCTTAAATTGTCACGAGATATGAACCTGACCCGCGAATGCGTCCTCGGCTCGCGTTTGTCGCCGGCCACCCCGGCTTACGATCTCCAGCAAGCCTGCGGCACCGGTCTGGAAGCCGCATTGCTGGTCGCCAACAAAATCGCCCTCGGCCAGATTGATTGCGGTATTGCCGGTGGCGTCGACACTACGTCGGACGCGCCGATCAGCGTCAGCGAAGGCCTGCGCAAAATCCTCCTGCAAGCCAACCGCGCGAAAACCACCGGCGACAAACTGAAAACCTTTCTGCAACTGCGGCCCCAACACCTGATCCCGGAATTCCCGCGCAACGGCGAACCGCGCACCGGCCTGTCGATGGGCCAACACTGCGAACTGATGGCGCAGACCTGGAATATTCCGCGTGAAGAGCAGGATCAACTGGCCCTCGAAAGTCACCAAAAACTGGCGGCGTCCTATAGCGAAGGCTGGCACAACGATCTGATGACACCGTTCCTCGGCCTGACCCGCGACAACAATCTGCGCCCGGATCTGACCCTGGAAAAACTCGCCGCGCTGAAACCGGCGTTCGAGAAAAGCGCCAAAGGCACGCTGACGGCAGGCAACTCCACGCCACTCACCGATGGCGCCTCGGTGGTGCTGCTCGGCAGTGAAGAGTGGGCGAAGGAGCGCGGCTTGCCGATCCTTGCCTATCTGCGCGATGGTGAAGCGGCGGCGGTGGACTTCGTCAACGGTGCCGAGGGCCTGTTGATGGCGCCGGTGTATGCGGTGCCACGCTTGCTGGCGCGCAACGGGCTGAGCTTGCAGGATTTTGATTACTACGAAATTCACGAAGCATTTGCGGCGCAGGTGTTGTGTACGCTCAAGGCTTGGGAGGATCCCGAATACTGCAAATCCCGGTTGGGGTTGGATGCGCCGTTGGGGTCGATTGATCGTAGCCGGCTGAATGTGAAGGGCAGTTCGCTGGCGGCGGGGCATCCGTTTGCCGCAACCGGTGGACGCATCGTCGCCAACCTGGCCAAACTGCTGGAGGCGGCGGGTAAGGGGCGCGGTCTGATTTCGATTTGCGCCGCTGGCGGGCAAGGTGTTACCGCGATCATCGAACGCTAAAAGCCCCTCACCCTAGCCCTCTCCCAAAGGGAGAGGGGACTGATTGGGGGATGCTTGCGAGGTACGCCGACCTGATAGTGCTTTACCGAATCCAAAATTCGACGCGGTCATTCAGTTAGCCGAATCCATATGTTTCAGTTTGCCCAATCCATAATCGACGCGGTGTTTCAGGTCGATGTATAACGCCAGACAACTCGGTCGGCCCCCTCTCCCTCCGGGAGAGGGCTGGGGTGAGGGTAAAAAGGCGAAACCACAAATGTCAGATTCTGTCGCAAATGCCCTCACCGGCCGATACCAACAAGTACCACGCTGTCAGCTATGATTCGCTGCGGTCTACGCAGGTTGGCCCTGAATAATCCGGCACAGTGTGTGCATCGACAACGTTCACAGGTCGGCAACCCCTCCCCGTACTGCGAGGATTGCCGTATAACGAGTGACATTCGCGTGTTTGGTAATAAAGGACCCACAATAAAAGCTGATGAAGACTCCAAAACGCATTGAACCGCTGATCGAAGACGGTCTGGTTGACGAGGTGCTGCGACCACTCATGAGTGGTAAAGAAGCAGCTGTTTATGTGGTGCGCTGCGGCAACGAGTTACGTTGCGCCAAGGTCTACAAGGAGGCAAACAAACGTAGTTTCCGCCAGGCAGCCGAGTATCAGGAAGGCCGCAAGGTGCGTAACAGCCGTCAGGCGCGCGCGATGGCCAAGGGCTCGAAATTCGGTCGCAAAGAGACCGAAGACGCCTGGCAGAACGCCGAAGTGGCGGCGCTGTTCCGTCTGGCTGGCGCCGGTGTGCGCGTGCCCAAGCCGTTCGACTTCCTCGAAGGCGTGCTGCTGATGGAACTGGTGGCCGATGAATACGGCGATGCGGCGCCGCGTCTTAATGACGTGGTACTGGAAGCCGATCAGGCCCGTGAATATCACGCGTTCCTGATTTCGCAGATCGTGCTGATGTTGTGTACCGGTCTGGTGCACGGTGACCTTTCCGAGTTCAACGTGCTGCTGACACCGACCGGCCCGGTGATCATCGACCTGCCACAAGCGGTCGATGCTGCCGGCAACAACCACGCGTTCAGCATGCTTGAACGTGACGTTGGCAACATGGCTTCGTACTTCGGTCGCTTTGCGCCGGAGTTGAAGAAGACCAAGTACGCGAAAGAAATGTGGGCGCTGTACGAAGCCGGCACCTTGCACCCGAACAGTGTGCTGACCGGTGAGTTCGACGAGCCGGAAGAGCTGGCCGATGTCGGCGGGGTTATCCGCGAGATCGAAGCGGCGCGGCTTGATGAAGAGCGCAAGCAAGCAATCCGTGCGGCGGATGACGAGCCTAAAGGCAAATCAGAAGAACCACCGCCACCCCCGTGGATGCAGTGATCGTTTGAACAGAAACCCGGCTTCGGCCGGGTTTTTTGTCTTCAGCACACCACCAATCCTTGTAGGAGCAGAGCTCGCTCGCGAAGAGGCCGTGTCAGTCACCCCACAATTGGCAGACACACCCCTTGTAGGAGCTGCCGAAGGCTGCGATCTTTTGATCTTGGCGATTGATCAGAAAACAAGATCAAAAGATCGCAGCCTTCGGCAGCTCCTACAAGGATCGTATGTGAGTACCCAACGCAACACCCAACTGATCATCACCGCCCGGCTCATCTCCGATTTCGGCGCATTCCTCAACATGGTCGCGCTGGCCACCTACGTCTACCTGCTCAGCAACAGCGCCATGAGCGTCGGCATTTTCCTCGCCAGTCGCGTCGGCGGCGGGATTTTTGCCAGCCTCATCGGCACTGCGTTTTACCGGCGCTGGAGCGGCCGTGCGCCGCTGATTGCCTTCGACCTGTTGCGCGCCAGCGTGCTCGGTTTGCTGTTGATCGTGCCGGTTAGCCAGCAGGTCTGGTTATTGCCGCTCATCGCCTTCGGCCTCGGTTTCGGCAATTCGATGTTCGCCATTGGCCTCAACAGTCAGCTGCCGCGTTTGATCCCCGCCGATCAATTGCTCAAAGCCAACGCATGGATCACCTCCGCCTCATCAGCAGCCATGGTCGGCGGCAGTCTCGTATCGGGTTTGCTGGTAGCCGCATTCGGATTTGAAACGGTATTCGCCCTGAATGCCGTGACCTATCTGCTCGCGGCACTATTGATCGTACCGCTGCGCTTCGACGCGCCCACGGACAACGAGGAACCCGAACGCGGCGAATGGTCAGCGCTCAAGCACGGTTTGCACAGTGCGCCGGTGATTGCCGCGATGCTCGCGGTGACGATGGCCGACACCTTGGGCAGCGCCGCGCACAACGTCGGTTTTCCGATCATCTCGAAACTGCTCACGCCCGATTCGGCGAGTACCACGTTGGGCCTGATGCTCGCTGTGTGGGCCAGCGGCAAACTGCTCGGCGCGCGCATCGCCAGTCGCCTCAAAGGCTCGGACAATATCCATCTGGAGCGGCGGTTTTTCTTCGGTGTGGCGCTGATGTCTTGCGGTTTCATTCTGATGTTCCAGCAGCACAGCCTCTACGGATTGCTGCTGTTTTCATTGCCGGCGGGGCTGGGCGATGGCTTTTCCGAAGTCGGCCTGATGTCCCGTCTGCAACGCGCGCCCGAGCACTTGCGCCTGCCAATCTTCAGCGTGCTGACGTTGCTGCAAATGACCGGTTTCGGCATCGGCATGCTCATCGCTGCGCCGTTCTACGCGTGGTGGACGCCGGGCGCCGTGGTCATGTTGTTCCACGGCATTCCGCTTTGCACATTGCTCACGGTGAAACTGTTTGCGCTCAAACGCGCGCGGGTTGTGCGCAGCAGCCCGACGCCAGCTCCTTGAGGATCGGGCAGTCGGGGCGGTGGTCGCCATTGCAGTGTTCGACCAGGTCTTGCAGGGTGTCGCGCAACTCGCCGAGTTCGCGGATCTTCTGATTCAGCTCGTCGATGTGCTGACGCGCCAACGCCTTCACATCGGCGCTGGCGCGTTGGCGATCCTGCCAGAGTGTCAGCAGTTTGCCGACCTCTTCCAGTGAAAAGCCTAAGTCCCGCGAGCGCTTGATAAACGCCAACGTGTGCAGGTCATCGTCACCGTAGACCCGGTAACCGCTGTCGGTGCGATGCGCCGCTTTGAGCAGGCCAATCGACTCGTAGTAGCGGATCATTTTCGCGCTCAGGCCACTGTGTTTGGCCGCTTGACCGATGTTCATCGGTGCTCCTCCAGATCCTTGGGTTTCCAGGTTTTCAACAGTAGCGCATTGCTCACCACGCTGACGCTGGACAGCGCCATCGCCGCCCCGGCCAATACCGGATTGAGGAAGCCGAACGCCGCCAGCGGAATGCCGATCAGGTTATAGACGAAGGCCCAGAACAGGTTCTGACGAATTTTCGCGTAGGTCTTGCGGCTGATTTCCAGCGCCGCCGGCACCAACCGTGGATCGCCGCGCATCAGAGTGATACCCGCCGCGTGCATGGCGACATCGGTGCCGCCGCCCATGGCGATGCCGATGTCGGCAGCGGCGAGGGCCGGGGCGTCGTTGATGCCGTCGCCGATCATCGCGACCACGCCGGTTTTTTTCAGCTCGGCGACGGTGGCGGCTTTGTCGGCGGGCAGCACTTCGGCGTAAACGCTGCTGATGCCCAGCGCTTCGGCGACCACGCGAGCGCTGCCACGGTTGTCGCCGGTCAGCAAATGGCTGTGGATATCTCGTGCGGCGAGTTGTTGAACGGCTTCCAGTGCGCCGGGTTTCAAGGTGTCACCGAAGGCGAACAAACCGAGCACTTTCGGCTCCGGACTTTGTTCGATCAACCATGACAACGTGCGACCTTCGGCTTCCCAGACTTGGGCAGATTCGCGCAGGTTGCCGGCGCTCAAACCACTTTCGTCGAGCATGCGCCGATTGCCCAAGGCCAAACGTCGGCCATCGAGATTACCGGCGATGCCGCGACCGGTCAGCGACTGGCTGTCGCTGACATCCGGCACCTGCAGATTGCGTTCAGCAGCGGCGTCGAGCACCGCTTTGGCCAACGGGTGCTCACTGCCGCGTTGCAACGCACCGGCCAGTGTCAGCAGCGTATTTTCGTCGCCATCCACCGCACTGAGGTGGGCGATGCGCGGCGTTCCGGAGGTCAGCGTGCCGGTCTTGTCGAACACCACGCTGCTGACTTCATGAGCACGTTCCAGGGCTTCGGCGTCCTTGATCAGAATGCCGTGACGCGCGGCCACGCCGGTGCCGGCCATGATCGCGGTCGGGGTGGCGAGGCCGAGGGCACACGGGCAGGCGATGACCAAAACGGCGACCGCGTTGATCAGCGCAGTTTCCAGCGGCGCGCCATACAACCACCAGCCAATCAACGTGGCCAAGGCGATCAGCAACACGGTCGGCACGAAAATCTGACTGACCTTATCCACCAGTTTCTGGATCGGTGCTTTCGCCGCTTGAACATCCTCGACCAGACGAATGATCCGCGCCAGCACAGTCTCGGCGCCGAGCGCCTGAGTGCGCACCAACAAGCGACCTTCACCGTTGATTGCGCCGCCGGTGACTTTGTCGCCCGGTTGTTTCGGCACGGGCAGGCTCTCGCCGCTGATCAGCGCTTCGTCCGCGTGGCTCTGGCCCTCAATGACTTCGCCATCGACCGGAAAGCGTTCGCCGGGTTTGACCAGCACCAGATCATTGAGGCGCAGGGCGCTGATGGCGACATCTTGTTCGCGGCCGTCGATCACTTGAATCGCCCGTTCCGGCCGCAAGGCTTCGAGGGCGCGGATGGCGCTGGCGGTCTGGCGTTTGGCGCGGCTCTCGAGGTATTTGCCGAGCAGCACCAAGGCAATCACCACCGCCGACGCTTCGAAATACAGATGCGGCATGCGCCCGGCGGCGGTGGCCCATTCATAAAGGCTCAAGCCATAACCGGCACTGGTGCCGAGGGCGACGAGCAAGTCCATGTTGCCGGCGCCGGCACGCACGGCTTTCCACGCAGCGACGTAGAAACGCGCACCGAAGATGAACTGCACCGGCGTGGCGAGGACGAATTGCGCCCAGGCCGGGAGCATCCAGTGAATGCCGAACGGTTGCAGCAGCATCGGCGCCACCAACGGCAAGGCGAGGGCGATCGCGCCGATCAGCGCCCAGCGTTCGTGCTTGAGCTTCTGTTGTTGGTTATCGGTTTGCGGGTGTTCGGCTTGCCAGACGCTGGCCGAGTAGCCGGCCTTGCTCACGGCGTCGAGCAGGGTTTGTGAGTCGACGTGGCCGAGCAATTCGAGGTGGGCGCGTTCGTTGGCCAGATTGACACTGACGCTTTTCACCCCGGGGACTTTATTCAGGGCGCGCACGACGCGGCCGACGCAGGAGGCGCAGGTCATGCCTTCGATATTCAGTTCGAGAGTTTGCTGCGGGACGCTGTAACCGGCGCGTTCGACCGCTTCCATCAAGGCCGCAAGGCTGTCACCCGGCGCCTGCACACGGGCCTGCTCGGTGGCGAGGTTGACGCTGACGGCACTGGCGCCGATGACTTTGCTCAAAGCCCGCTCGACACGTCCGGCGCAACTGGCGCAGGTCATGCCGGCAATCGGCAGATCGAAAGTGATGGAATCGGACATCGGTCGTACTCCCTGTAGTAGATGCCTACAAGGATCAACCTTGCCATGCGGGCAAGGTCAAGCGCCAATCTTCCTACCGTGATCGTTCCCACGCGGAGCGTGGGAACGATCACGCGCATAAATCAGTATTCGAGATCGGCGCGTTTCAGGTAGACGCCTTCGGAATTCATCGCCAAGCGATACTTCAGCACATCCCCGGCACGCAGTTTGATCTCCTGCGAACCCGGCGCAAGCATGCCCGGATTGCAACCGGCGACTTGCCCCGGCAGCAACTTCAAGCGCAGCGACACGGTGCCCGGCGGCAGGTTGAAAGAAATACTTTGCTCCTGCAGCAGCCGCGCCGAGAGCTGATCCTGGATATACACGCCAATCTCGCAAGAGGTCGACACTTCCAGACGCTCGCGGGAGATGATCAGCACCGCGTAATCCTCCCCGGCGGCTTGCACTTGAGGGACGGCGGCAAAGAGGCTGAGCAAGCCAAACAGGCTGAAAGCTGACCAGCGCATGGCTGAATCTCCTGAATTTAAGTCATTGATGCACGCAGCTTGGCCGAGCGCGACGCCGATTGCCAGCCCGGCAGATGATTGCAGAACTTGACCTTGCCATCGTGGCAAGCTCGACACTGCCGGCAACCTCACTCAAAGGAGTCAATACATGCAAGTGTTCAACGTTCAAGGCATGTCCTGCGGTCACTGCGTCAAAGCCATCACTAACGCCGTGCAGGCCAAAGATCCGGCGGCCAGCGTGCGCGTCGATCTGGCGGCGAAAGAAGTGGGCGTTGAAAGTGCGCTGAGTGCCGAGCAGGTGATCGAGGTCATCAGCGAAGAGGGCTACGCCGTCAAACTCGCCTAGAAGCAAAAAGATCGCAGCCTTCGGCAGCTCCTACATTGGAATGCGTTCCCTGTAGGAGCTGCCGAAGGCTGCGATCTTTTGCTGTTTTTATAGTTAGCGAGCTATCGGAATGTTCAAGGCGTCCAGCCGCAGCTAGACTGTCGGGCTGCCGACTTGCCTGACTGGATGCCTGATGAACTTCCGTACCATTTTGATTCTCGGTGCCTTGACCGCCTTCGGGCCCTTGGCGATCGACTTCTATTTACCTGCATTTCCCGCGATGGCGCTGGCGTTCGCCACCGACGAGAAGCACGTGCAGATGACCCTGGCCGCCTATTTCGCCGGTTTGTCCCTCGGCCAGTTGGCCTACGGCCCGGTGGCGGATCGCTTTGGTCGGCGCATTCCGCTGCTCGTCGGCCTGACCCTGTTCACCCTCGCTTCATTGGCCTGCGCCTACGCGCCGAACCTCGAATGGCTGATCGGCGCGCGCTTCGTGCAGGCATTGGGCGGCTGTGCGGGTATGGTGATTTCCCGCGCCGTGGTCAGCGACAAATGCGACGCCGTCGGCTCGGCGAAGGTGTTTTCGCAGCTGATGCTGGTGATGGGTCTGGCACCGATTCTGGCGCCGATGCTCGGCGGTCTGCTGGTCAACACCACCGGTTGGCAGTCGATTTTCCTGGTGCTGACCGGTTTCAGCGCCCTGGCCGGCCTCGCGGTCGCGCTCGGTCTGCCGGAAAGCATGCCAGCGAGCATGCCGCGCCAACCGTTGTCCGGTGCCTTTCGCCAGTACGCACGCCTGCTGAGTGATCGCGTTTACCTCGGCCACGCGCTGACCGGCGGCATCGCCATCGCCGGGATGTTTGCCTACATCGCCGGTTCGCCATTCATCTTTATCAAACTGTATGGCGTGCCCGCCGAGCATTTCGGCTGGCTGTTCGGCACCAACGCGGCGGGCTTCATTCTGGTAGCGCAGGTCAACGCGCGGCTATTGGCCAAGCGTGGCCCGGCATTCCTGCTGGCGCGTGCAGTCTGGGTTTATCTGGCAGCGGGCCTGACGTTGTTGGCGGTCAGCGCCTTGCACACCGAATCGTTGTGGCCGCTGCTGATTCCATTGTTTATCTGCGTGTCGAGCCTCGGCTGCATCAGCCCCAACGCCGCCGCGTGCGCGATGAACGGGCAGGGCGGGCGCGCCGGCAGTGCGTCGGCGTTGCTCGGTTGCATGCAATTCAGCGTCGCCGCCGGGGCTTCGGCTCTGGTCGGTGTGTTGCACGACGGCACCGCCGTGCCGATGGCGATTGTCATCAGCGTTTGCGGTTTGCTGGTGGTGTGCGTCGCGATGCTCACCCGACGTCTGCAAAACGCCCGGGCGCTGGCGCAGGCTCAAGCCGAGGTCTGAAACACTCAGCCGGCGGCGCGCTGCTGGCTGCGGTCGGGAATCTGATGGGGCGCGAATATTCGCGCTTCGAGGGTGCGGGTGAAGGCCAGGGCTTCGGCTTCACTGCGGAATGTCACGGCGTGCTGGTCGAGACGAACCTGCCATTGAGACTTTGCCACTTCTTTTATCAGGATCTTCATTGCTGACCTCCTTTGCGTAAAAGATGTACCGCAGAGGCTTCGATTGTAGTCCTGAATACCATCGCAATTGTGACAAGGGTCAGCCATCTGACTGACGGCAAAGATCGCAGCCTGCGGCCGCTCCTATACGGTCGCGCCCACTCCACCGTGGCTCCACACCCCTGTAGGAGCTGCCGAAGGCTGCGATTTTTCGCTCTTAGAAACTTTCTAAAACAATTTTCCCCTTGGCCTTACCGCTTTCCAGCAACTCATGCGCCCGACGCAGATTGGCCGCATTGATCACACCGAAATGCTCGCCCACCGTGGTCTTCAACGTCCCCGCATCAATCAGCTCAGCCACACGATTGAGCAGGTTGTGCTGCTCGATCATGTCTGGCGTCTCGAACAGCGAGCGGGTGTACATGAACTCCCAATGCAGCGACAGGCTCTTGCGCTTGAGTTTGCTCACGTCGAGCGACTTCGGATCGTCGATCAGCGCCAGTTTGCCTTGCGGCGCCAGTGCCTCGACCAGTTGATCCAAATGCTGATCGGTCTGGGTCAGGCTGGCGACGTGAGTGACGTTGTCGATCCCGGCGCGTTTCAGTTCTTCGCTCAACGGCTTGCTGTGATCGATCACCAGATCGGCGCCCAGTTCTTTCACCCAATCGCTGGTCTGCTGGCGAGAAGCAGTGCCGATCACTTTCAGCCCCGTCAGTTGCTTGGCCAACTGAGTGAGGATCGAACCGACACCGCCGGCCGCGCCAACGATCAGCAGGCTCTGGCCTTCATCGGTTTTGCCTTCGCGGATTTGCAGACGTTCGAGGAGCAATTCCCACGCGGTGATCGCGGTCAGCGGCAACGCAGCGGCTTCGGCGAAACCCAGTGATTTCGGCATATGGCCGACGATGCGCTCATCTACTGTGTGCAGTTCACTGTTGCCACCAGCGCGGGCAATCGAACCGGCGTAGAAAACCTTGTCGCCAGCCTTGAACAGCGTCACGTCGCTGCCGACAGCCTTGACCACACCGGCGACGTCCCAGCCCAACACTTTCGCCGCGCCGTGTTCCGGCGCCACGTTCTGCCGCACTTTGGTGTCCACCGGGTTGACCGAGATGGCTTTGACTTCAACCAGCAGGTCGCGCGGGCCGGCGACCGGTTCTGGCAGTTCGATGTCTTGCAGGGATTTGGCGTCGCTGATCGGCAGGGACGTGTAATAGGCGATGGCTTTCATGAGTGGCTCCATACAGGTAATAGAAGAAGGAATCAGGCAATCGCGCCGAGGCGCTTGAGTTCGAAGTGTTCGATGGTCTGCCCGGCCGTGGCCTGAAAATTCTGGAAATGCGCGCTGGCGTTGTGCGTCTGGAGGATTTCCTCGCTGGCCCAATGTTCGATCACATAAAAAACCTGTGGGTCGGCGAGGTCGCGGTGCAAGTCGTACTGGCTGCAACCGTCCTCGGCGCGGCTCGGTTCAACCAAGGCCCGCAGGGCTTGTTCGAGGGCGTCCTGCTGGCCGGGTTTGGCGATCAGGGTAGCGATGGCGGTGAATGGCTGGGACATGTGCGGCTCCAGAGAAGCGGGATGAATTCGATGGGCGGATGATTAGCTATTTCTCTGCGGGATAAAACCGGCTAAAACAGCAGTCTCTTTCAATATTTTTTTGATAATCGAGGCTGAGGATGCTGCGTTTCGATGACTTGCAGTTGTTTGTCCGGGCGGCGGATCTGGGCAGCCTGTCGGCGGCGGCGCGGGTGATGGACATGTCCGCCGCCGTGGCCAGCGCGGCGTTGAAGCGCATCGAACAGCAACTCGGCGCACGTTTGCTGGCGCGCTCGACCCGCAGTTTGCGCCTGACCGCCGAGGGCGAGGGTTTTCTCGAATACGCGCGGGCGGCGTTGAGCAACCTCGATGAAGGGCGGCGCTTGCTGGCCAGCGGGCAGGATCAGGTCAGCGGAATTTTGCAGTTATCGGCACCCTCGGATTTCGGTCGCAATTTGTTGCTGCCGTGGCTGGATGAGTTCCAACGCGAGCATCCGAAACTGACTGTGCGCCTGCTGCTCGGTGATCGCATCGCTGACCTGTTCCGCCAACCCGTGGACATCGCCTTGCGCTATGGCGAGCCGGAAGATTCCAGTCTGGTGGCCATGCCGATCGCCGCGCACAACCGTCGCGTACTCTGCGCCTCCCCGGCGTACCTGGCCCGACACGGCGAACCGCGTCAGCTTGAACAACTGGCGCAACACAATTGCCTGCTGTACATGCTCGGCAGCCGGGTTCACGACCACTGGAGTTTTCACGACGGCAAGCGCGAAGTCGGGCTGACGGTCAGTGGCGACCGTTTCAGTGACGACGCCGATGTCGTGCGCCTGTGGGCAGTGTCCGGCGCAGGCATCGCCTACAAATCCTGGCTCGACGTCGGCGCCGATGTCCTCGCCGGACGCCTCAAAGTGCTGCTTCCGGAGCTGTTATGTGAGCGCGCTCCGCTGAATTTGTTGTGCGCACATCGCGCTCAATTGAGTAAGCCAGTGAACCTTCTGAGGGAAATGCTCGCCAGCCGATGCGCTGAATTGAGTAGTCAATTTCCCGCTTTCTCGAAAGTTGATCATTAGTCGCAGGTAAATAGAGAAATTTCTCTCAGCAACAATCACCACCCGTGCAGGCCCCGGCGCGGGACGCAGCCTGTAACCCGCTTATACTAGCGGCCGCCTCATGCCGTACCGACACCCCGATCCACAGACCTTCACCGCCCGTCGCCGGGAACGGGTGACGGGCGCGCAACGGCGACTGATTCAGTGCCCAGGCAGATTGCGTCAGTGGCCAGCATGGCCCCGGTACATGGCGTATTTCGCGTCTTGGCCGACGACTCATTAGTGGTCAAGATGTCTGCGAGCAGTAGACGATACGATTCAACAGGGAGTGAATATATGGAACATGCACCTTGCATCAGCCAGATCGCCACGTTGCTGGCTGACCCCAAGCGCAGTGCGATGATGTGGGCCTTGATGGATGGCTCGGCGCGGCAAACCGAAGAGCTGGCGTTGCTGGCGGGGTTATCGCCGTCCTCGGCCAGCGCTCATCTGGCGCGACTCTCCACTGGCGGCCTGTTGAAAGTCGAAGTGCGTGGGCGCAAGCGCTTTTTCCGTCTGTCGGCGCCCGAGGTCGGCGCGGCGATCGAAGCGCTGGCCAGCGCCACCATCGCCAGCGCACCGCGCGACATTCCCGCCGTGTTCAAACGCGCAACACCGATTGCCAAACCGCAGACGGCGCCGTCGTCACTGCTGCGCGCACGTTTCTGCGACGACCACCTCGGCGGCACGCTCGCTGCCGATTTGTATCAACGTTTGCTCGATGCCGGCTGGATCGAGCAGATCGAACAGCGCGTGGTGGTCACGCACAAAGGTTCGACACAACTGGCCAAGCGCGGGGTGTTCATTCAGGCGCTGGCCCATCGCAACGTGCAAGTCGCCTGCGCCTGCCCGGACTGGAGCGAAAGACGTCCGCACATGGGCGGCACCCTCGGCGCGGCGCTGTTGCAGTTGTTCATGCAATCCGGCTGGCTGACCTTGCCCCACGATTCCCGCGCCTTGCAATTGACCGCCACCGGGCAGCGCGAAATCCATCGCTTCGCCAGGGAGACCGAGCTGGAAATGGCGTTGTAGAGCAGTCGCCGCGTCGCCCACGGCTGCGAACAGGTCGCATCCAGCACGAACGCCTGAACGCGATCGCGCACACTCGATCCGGGGACTTTTCGGATGGGGGGAGGCGGCATGGACACTCGACACTTCAGTGCGGCAGAGCGGCTGGAACGCCTGCCGATCAGCGGTTATCACCGGATCATTTTCATCATCATTGCCTTGGCGTTTTTCTTCGATTCGATGGATCTGGCGATGATGACGTTTTTGCTCGGCTCGATTAAGGCCGAGTTCGGACTGAGCAGTGCGCAGGCCGGGTTGCTCGCCAGTTCGAGCTTTTTCGGCATGGTGCTGGGCGCGTCGTTGTCGGGCATGCTCGCCGACCGTTTCGGGCGTAAACCGGTGTTCCAGTGGAGCATCGTCTTATGGGGCGTGGCCAGTTATCTGTGCTCCACGGCGCAAACGGTCGAGGCGCTGACGCTGTTCCGCATCCTGTTGGGAATCGGCATGGGCATGGAGTTTCCTATCGCGCAGTCGATGCTCTCCGAGCTGATTCCGGCACAGCGGCGCGGGCGTTATATCGCCTTGATGGACGGCTTCTGGCCACTGGGGTTTGTTGCGGCGGGCGTGCTCTCGTACTTCCTGCTGCCGTTGATTGGCTGGCGCGACATCTTTCTGGTGTTGGCGACACCGGCGGTGTTTGTGTTGGCCATTCGTTTTTTCATTCCTGAATCACCGCGATGGCTGGAACAGGCTGGGCATGATGAAGCGGCGGACAAGGTGTTGAACGGCATCGAAGCGCGGGTGCGTACATCTCTCGGCGGTGCGACGCTGCCGGAACCGATTCGCTTGCCGCGCACCGTGACGCCGCCGGGCAACTTTTTTTCGGCGCTCAAACAGATCTGGTCGCCGCAGTATCGCCAGCGCACGACGATGATCTGGAGTCTGTGGTTTTTCGCCCTGCTGGGGTTTTATGGGCTGACGTCGTGGCTGAGTGCGCTGCTGCAACAGTCGGGTTTTGCCGTGACGCAGTCGGTGTATTACACGGTGCTGATTTCGTTGGGCGGGATTCCCGGGTTTCTGATGGCGGCGTGGCTGGTCGAGCGCTGGGGGCGTAAACCGGTGTGCATCGTTACGCTGCTCGGCGGCGGGGTGATGGCGTTTCTGTATGGGCAGAGCGCGGTGTTCGGCGGCAACGTGGCGCTGCTGATCGGCACCGGGTTGTTGATGCAGTTCTTTCTGTTTGGTATGTGGGCGGTGCTTTACACCTACACGCCGGAGTTGTATCCGACTTCGGCGCGCGCGACCGGCTCGGGGTTCGCCTCGGCTATTGGCCGCGTGGGATCGTTGCTTGGGCCATTGGTGACCGGGCTGGTGTTTCCGATTACCGGGCAGGGCGGGGTATTCGCGCTGGGCGCGGCGTGCTTCGCGATTGCGGCGGGGGTGGTGTGGTTGTTCGGGATGGAGACGCGCGGTAAAACCCTGGAGGAGCTGACCGAAACCCAATCCAACGGCTAACACCGATCCAATGTAGGAGTGAGCCTGCTCGCGATTGCGTTCTGTCAGCTAACACATCGGTGTCTGACACTCCGCCATCGCGAGCAGGCTCACTCCTACAAGGGTTTTGCGCTGCTGCTTACGGTTTTACCAGGCGCGCATCCAGGCTGTTTTGCGCCAGGCGCTTGGCCTGATCTTGGGTCATGCCCAAATGCTCATGCAACGCGTAGAAGTTCTCGGTCACATAACCACCGAAATACGCCGGGTCATCGGAGTTCACCGTGACCTTCACGCCACGCTCAAGCATGTCGAGAATGTTGTGCTGCGACATGTGATCGAACACGCAGAGTTTGGTGTTCGACAACGGGCACACGGTCAACGGGATCTGCTCGTCGATGATCCGCTGCATCAGGCGCTCGTCTTCGATGGCGCGTACGCCATGGTCGATACGCTGGATTTTCAGCAGGTCGATGGCTTCCCAAATGTATTCCGGCGGGCCTTCTTCGCCAGCGTGGGCAACGGTCAGGAAGCCTTCGTGACGGGCACGATCGAACACGCGCTGGAACTTGCTCGGCGGGTGGCCCATTTCGGAACTGTCGAGGCCGACAGCAACAAACGCGTCACGGAACGGCAGCGCCTGATCAAGGGTTTTCTCCGCTTCTTCTTCGCTCAAGTGGCGCAGGAAGCTGAGGATCAAACCGCTGGTGATACCCAGTTGCTGCTCGCCATCCTTCAGTGCCGCGGCGATGCCATTGAGCACCACTTCAAACGGGATGCCCCGGTCGGTGTGGGTCTGTGGGTCGAAGAACGGTTCGGTGTGAATCACGTTCTGTGCTTTGCAGCGCAGCAGGTACGCCCAGGTCAGGTCGTAGAAATCCTGCGAGGTGCGCAGTACATCGGCGCCCTGGTAATACAGGTCGAGGAATTCCTGCAGGTTGTTGAAGGCGTAAGCCTTGCGCAGGGTTTCCACGTCATTCCACGGCAGGGCGATCTTGTTGCGTTCGGCCAGGGCGAACAGCAGCTCGGGCTCCAGCGAGCCTTCCAGGTGCAGGTGCAGTTCAGCCTTGGGCAAGGCGTTGAGCCAGTCGTACATATTCTTTTCTCATCAGGTCCAATGACGGCATTCTACAGATGCTCGCCGAAACAATTGGCAAAACCTGACCAAACGATCCATCAAACGGCTTCCTGCTCGCGGCGATACGCGTAGGTATCGGCGAAGCGCGACAGGAGGAATTCGGCGCAAGTGGTCGTCGGATATTTCGCTGGATGCTGTGCGTCCTGACAACCGGGCAGGCATTCGATGCGCGTGTCCGGGTGCGGCTCGGCGAAGAACGGCATCGAGTAACGGTCAACGCCGAGCGGGCTGATCACCCGGTGCGGGGTCGAGCGATAACGGTCGTTGCTCCAGCGCGCCATCATGTCGCCGAGATTGACCACGAAAGTGCCGTCAATCGGTGGTGCGTCAATCCATTCGCCTTTGACGTTTTTCACTTGCAGGCCACCGGCGCTGTCCTGATAGAGCAGGGTGATGCAGCCGTAATCAGTGTGCGCGCCGGCGCCTTGCTGTTCGGCGGAGCTGGCGGTGTGGCGGGGTGGGTAATGGATCATGCGCAGCACGCTGACCGGATCAATGAAGCGGCTGTCGAAAAAGTCGCGTTCGATGTTCAGCGCGATAGTCATAGCGCGCAGCAGGGTTTGCGCGAGGGCTTGCATGTCGAGGTAATGTTGCTCCATCAATTCAGCCCATCCGGGTTGAGCTGGATGGCGGTTCGGCCCGCGCAACGGTTTTTCTGCGAGCACGTCGGGATGGTTGGCCGGAGCGTTTCGGTGTTGGTGTTTTCTTCGACGCAGCCTTCCTGAAATCTGTTGAATTCTTCCCGTGTCTGCCGGGCGCCGTAGCCGCGATGGTGGCGGGTCTGGGTGATGTCGATCTTGAGTTTTTCTGCGGCGGGCAGGGCAAAGAAACGTTGGGTGTGATCGAGCACGGCGGCGATGCGTTGCGCTGAAATCGGATGGCCCTTGATGTAGAAAAAGCCCCATTCGCGGCAGGCCAGGTCGATCTGCTCGGCCACCGCAGGCCAGGCGTTTTCGTCGTCGGAATAGAGCGGGCTGATGTCGATGATCGGAAGCTGATCCATACACAATCCTTGAAAAGTACGAGAGATCGTTCCCACGCTCCGCGTGGGAATGCCTCAATGGACGCTCTGCGTCCGCTTTTGGCAGGGACGCGGAGCGTCCCGGGCGGCGTTCCCACGCAGAGCGTGGGAACGATCTGGGTCAGGTGGGTTACTTCGGCATCTCGGCCTTCATGCCTTCAACGTAGTAGTTCATCGACGCCAGTTCCGCATTCGTCGCACTCACGCCCGCTGGGATTTTCTCGACGCCGGCCTGATCCTTGATCGGCCCGGTGAACGGCTGGAACGCACCGCTCTTGATATCAGCAATAATCTGCTCGGCCTCGGCTTTCACCGGCGCTGGCACCAGATCGCTGATCGGCAGTTCAATCGTGCCTTCCTTCAGCCCGCCCCAGTAATCCTGGGATTTCCAGGTGTGGTCGATCACGCTTTGCGTCGCCTGAATATAGTGCGGCGCCCAGTCGTTGACGATCGAGGTCAGCACCGCTTTCGGGCCGAAGTGCGCCATGTCCGAGGCGTAACCCACCGCATACACGCCACGACGTTCTGCGGCCTGAATCGGCGCCGGGCTGTCGGTGTGCTGGAACACCACATCGACGCCCTGATCGATCAGCGCGTTGGCCGCGTCGGCCTCTTTGCCCGGATCGAACCACGAGTTGACCCACACCACTTTGATCTCGGTGCCCGGGTTGTATTTGTTCAGCGCCAGTTGAATCGAGTTGATGTCGCGGATCACCTCGGGGATCGGGAACGAAGCGACGTAACCGATTTTTTTGGTCTTGGTCATCTTCGCCGCGAGGAAGCCACCGACGTAGCGACCTTCGTAGGTGCGCGCCAGATAGGTGCCGAGGTTTTTATCCTGTTTGTAGCCGGTGGCGTGTTCGAAGGTCACCTTGGGAAACTGCTTGGCGACTTTCAGCGTCGGGTTCATGTAGCCGAAAGAGGTGGTGAAAATCAGGTCGTACTTGTCCTTGGCCATGTTGCGGATGACCCGCTCGGCGTCGGCTCCTTCGGCGACGTTCTCGACGTAGTTGGTGGTGATCTGATTGCCGAATTTCTCGGCGAGAGCCTTGCGCCCCTGTTCATGCTGATACGTCCAGCCGTGGTCACCGATCGGGCCGATGTAAACGAAACCGACCTTGAGCGGATCGGCAGCGCTGGCGCTCAGGCTGATCCCCAGACCGAGGGCGGCGCACAGCAGTTTGTGCAGCGGACGTATTTGCATGAATTCGAACTCCATTTTGTTGTGTGTGGTCAGGGCCAATGCAAATTGCTGACCAACAGGACAACAAACAAAAAAGATCGCAGCCTTCGGCAGCTCCTACATGGGAATGCACAACCTGTAGGAGCTGCCGAAGGCTGCGATCTTTTCAGCGCCAGAACCAACGCAGTGCAAGTCCGCGAGTTCACGCCATCGCTTGGTGCGCTAATGTGTAACGAAACGTTAGCGCCGCTCCGCAGTCAGTAGCTCATTCGCACTCTTCGGTAAAAGGCCCGTCCATGCTCACCATCCTCAAGCAAGAAAGTTTTCTGCTACTGGCCGTCATCGCCGCGTGCGTTGCCTATCCGTTGGAACACTGGATGTTGCACAGCGGCCAGATCGTCGCGCTGACTGCCGGTCTGGTGCTGATCGCCTTCATCGTCGCCGCCTCGATGCGCGTCGCCCATCACGCTGAATTGCTCGCGGAAAAGGTCGGCGACCCTTACGGCACGATGATCCTCACACTCGCCGCCGTGCTGGTCGAGGTGGTGATTCTGGCAATCATGATGAGCAACGAAGCGTCGCCGACGTTGGTGCGCGACACGATCTATTCAGCGGTGATGCTCGACATCAACGGCATCCTCGGCCTCGCCGCGCTGATGGGCGGGATCAAACACGGCGAACAGTCCTACAACGACGATTCGGCGCGCAGCTACAGCGTGATGATCCTCACCGCCATGGGCGTGTCGATGGTGGTGCCGGAGTTTATTCCCGAGGCCAACTGGAAGATTTATTCGGCGTTCACCATCGGTGCGATGGTGGTGCTGTATGCGCTGTTTCTGCGCATGCAGGTCGGCCCGCACAGCTACTTTTTCAGCTACAGCTATCCGGATAAACGCCGCAAGAAAGAACCACAGGACGCGCAGGCGAAAGCACCGAGCATCGGCCTGTCGATCGGCATTCTGGTGTTTGGCATTGTGGTGATCGGCGCGTTGGCCGAAGTGATGTCCAAGACCCTCGATCTGGGCCTGGAAGGCACGGGTGCGCCGCCAGTAATCACGGCGATTCTTGTCGCGGCGATTTCAGCGGCGCCGGAGATTTTGACCGCGTTGCGTGCAGCGTTGGCCAACCGCATGCAGTCGGTGGTGAACATTGCGATGGGGGCTTCACTGTCGACGGTGATTCTGACGGTGCCGGTGATGGAAGCGATGGCGCTGTATACCGGCCAGCCGTTTCAGATGGCGATGACGCCAGTGCAGACGGTGATGATTTTCCTGACGTTGATCGTCAGCGCGATCAACCTCAATGACGGCGAAACCAATGCCATTGAAGGCATGACGCACTTCGTGCTGTTTGCGACGTTCATCATGTTGTCCCTGCTCGGCCTTTGATATTGATCGTTCCCACGCTCCGCGTGGGAATGCCGCCATGGACGCTCTGCGTCCGCTGCTGGGACGCGGAGCGTCCCGAGATGCATTCCCACGCAGAGCGTGGGAACGATCAGATGGGGAGGGGGATCAGGTGCCGGCGATCAGTTGGCGTGCCGCCTGGCTGTGATCGGCGATCAGGCCTTTGAGGTCAAGGCCTTCAACCTGGCCATCAACCACGCGCCACTTGCCGCCAATCATCACCCGATCGGCACGATCGGCGCCGCACAACAGCAGCGCCGAAATCGGATCATGGCTGCCGGAGAAACGCAGCTCATCAAGCTTGAACAACGCCAGATCCGCCTGCTTGCCCACGGCAATCTCACCAATATCGGTACGGCCCAGCAAGCTCGCCGAACCCTTGGTCGCCCAGCCCAGCACGCGTTCCGGAGTGATCTTCTCGGCGCCATAACGCAGACGCTGGATGTACAACGCCTGACGCGCTTCGAGAATCATGTTCGACGCATCGTTAGACGCCGAACCATCGACGCCCAGACCAAACAGCGCACCGGCGTCAGTCAGATCAATACTCGGGCAGATGCCGGAAGCCAGACGCATGTTCGAACTCGGGCAATGGCAGATACCGGTACCAGCCTCGCCGAGACGCGCGATTTCGTCCGGGTTGAAGTGAATACCGTGCGCCAGCCAGGTGCGCGGGCCGAGCCAGCCGACGCTGTCGAGATAATCGACGGTGCGCAGGCCGAAACGCTGCAGGCAGAAATCTTCTTCATCGAGGGTTTCAGCCAAGTGTGTGTGCAGGCGCACGTCGAGCTTGTTCGCCAGTTCAGCACTCGCCGACATGATTTCCGGGGTCACCGAGAACGGCGAGCACGGCGCCAGCGCGATCTGGATCTGCGCGCCGTCGCCACGCTCGTGGTACTCGTGAATCAGGCGCTGACTGTCGTCGAGAATCACCTGACCTTCCTGCACGGTCTGCTGCGGTGGCAGGCCGCCGTCTTTCTCGCCGAGGCTCATCGAACCGCGCGTGAGCATGGCGCGCATGCCCAGTTCACGCACGGTTTCGACTTGTACGTCGATGGCGTTTTCCAGACCGTCCGGGAACAGGTAGTGATGGTCGGCAGCGGTGGTGCAACCGGACAGCAGCAGCTCGGCCAAAGCGACTTTCGTGGCGAGGGCGAGTTTCTCAGGCGTCAGGCGCGCCCACACCGGGTACAGGGTTTTCAGCCACGGGAACAACGGCTGATTGACCACTGGGGCCCAGGCGCGGGTGAGGGTTTGATAGAAATGGTGATGGGTGTTGATCAGGCCCGGCAGGATCACATGCTCGCGGGCATCGAACACTTCATTGCACGGCGCTGACGGCTGTTTGCCGGCAGCCAGCACTTCGACGATGACACCGTCTTGCACGACTAGACCGCCACGGGCATCGAGCTCGTTGGAGGTGAAAATAGCGAGGGGATTTTTTAACCAGGTACGGGTCGCGGGCATGTTGCCGGCTCCTCTGAAAATTGGGTTCAGGGTTGCCAGCTCAGTGATGCCCTGTCTGCTGATCCAGGGTCGCCGCGGGGACGAGGTGCGCAGTTTCAAACAAAACGCCGCATCGGGCAAGCCCAACCCGACCATTCACCACACAACCAAAATACACAAACCCATGGCGATGTGATCCGACAACGCCCATTCCAGCAAATACGCAACCCTGTAGGAGCTGCCGAAGGCTGCGATCTTTTGATCTTGTTTTTTACAATCAAAAGATCGCAGCCTTCGGCAGCTCCTACAGGGGATCATCAATTACCAGGGAATGGTTTCACCCTTGTAGTTGATGAAGTGATGCCCGCCCTTGCCAGTGTACGCATTCACCTGATCAACCAACCCACGGGTGCTGGTTTCCACATCCAGATCCGCGCCTTCGCCACCCATGTCCGTCTTCACCCAACCCGGATGCAACGACAACACGGTCATCTTCTGCTCGCCCAACTGCGTGATAAAACTGTTGGTCATCGAATTCAGCGCAGCCTTGCTCGCTTTGTACAACGCCAGCTCCGGCGCGTCCGGCACGGTCACGCTGCCCAGCCCGGAACTCATGAACGCCAGCACGCCGCTGCCGTCACGAATCTGCCCGACAAAACGCTGGGCCAGATTGATCGGTGCCACGGCGTTGGTGAAGAACAACTGACCGACTTCAGCCAATGTCGCGCCGCCCGGGGTCTGATCGACCGGGCCTTTGACCCCGGCGTTGACGAACAGCAGGTCGAAGGTTTCGCCTTTGAGCTGTTGGCTCAGGGCGATCACCGCTTGCTGATCGTCCATGTCGAGCTTCTCGATCCGCACCTTGCCTAATGCTTGAAGCGCATCGGCATTGGCAGGATTGCGCACGGTGGCGGTGACTTGCCAGCCATCAGCCAGCAGGGTTTTCACCAGACCGAGGCCCAGGCCCCGGGAGGCGCCGATGATCAGTGCGTTTTTTGCAGACATGAGGGGCTTCCTTGATGAATGAGGATCATGGATTCAATGGACAGGCCTGACCGAGCCGAAGTTGCAGCTCTTGCCGCAGCACGTCGAGTTCGCTCATGCGGGTTTCGATCAGTTGCAGTTTGTCGCGCAGAAGTTGCGCCACGGCGTTGTCCGGATCGGGCGCGTTCCACAACGCCGCGACACTGTCACCGATCTCGCCGAGGGTAAATCCCAGGCGCTGCGCGGTTTTGATGTAGAGCACCAGTTGCACCATCTCCGGTGGATAGTCGCGGTAACCGTTGGCGCTACGCTGCGCCGCAATCAGCCCGCGCTGCTCGTAGAAACGCAGGGTGTCACGGCTGACGGCGCTGGCTTGGGCTAATTCACCGATGCGCATGGCAACTCTCAAAAGGGCTATTGACCCTGGAGCATACTCCAGGCTTTACCGTGCTTGCTCCCTGAATTTCTGGAGCATGGATGATGTGGACTTCAACGCAGTATCGCCACGTGGTGCGCGGCAGTGCCTGGTATGACTTGATCGTTACTGCGGCTTTTGCCACGCCGTGGAGTTTTGCGCTTGTGCACGGGTTGTTGAGTGCACTGGATTTGCCCGGCGAATTGCCGGCGTTTCAGCCTGTGCACATGTTGATGGCGAATCTGTTGGGTTCGGTGGTGTGCGTGTGGGCGGTGCTGCGGATTCGTGATCCGCAGGCGCTTTATGGACGGTATGACGCGGTGGCGCGGTTTTTGTTTGCGGCTTGGCAAGCGTATGCCTTGCTGCACGGTGCCAGTTCGATTCTGATTGTTTTCCTGGTCTTTGAACTGGCGTGGGGCGTTGCTCAGGTGTTGCCTGTGAGGGCGCCTTCGCTGGCAAGCCATGCTCCTACAGGTGATGCAGCGCTTTCTCTGTAGGAGCAAGGCTTGCCCGCGATAGGGCCAACAAGGTCAACGCATTAATGCCCGGCCTGCCACGGTTGCCCCAACGAAACCGGTGCATACAACCGCGTACGCACCGCATCCCGCGACAACAGCACCAATACCAAAATCGTCGCCACATACGGCAGCATCGCCAGCAAACTCGACGGAATCGCCAGCCCCAACCCCTGCGCGACCAAATGCAGGATGCTGGCGAGGCCAAACAGATACGCCCCGAGCAACAACCGCCACACCCGCCAACTGGCAAACACCACCAGCGCCAACGCGATCCAGCCACGCCCGGCGGTCATGTTTTCCGCCCACATCGGCGTATACGCCAGCGACAAATAAGCCCCGGCCAACCCGGCCATCGCTCCACCAAACAGCACCGCTAGAGTACGCACGGTCAAGACCGGCAAGCCCATCGCACTGGCCGCATCCGGGTTCTCGCCCACGGCTTGAATGATCAACCCGACACGACTTTTGATGATCACCCACGCCACCAGCGCAAACAGCGCGAACGACAGATACACCAGCAGATCCTGAGCGAATAACATCCGCCCGATCAGCGGAATCTCACTCAGATAAGGAATCGCCAACGGCTCGAAACCGGCCAGTGGTTTCCCGACCCAGGCCGCGCCGACAAAGGTCGACAGCCCGACACCAAAAATCGTCAGCGCCAACCCGGTCGCCACCTGATTGGCATTGAACACCAGCGCCACCAGCGCAAACAGTGACGACAACAACATCCCGGCGAACATCGCCAACAACACGCCAAGCCACAGGTTGCCGCTGTTCAGCGCGACGATAAAACCGATCACCGCGCCAAACAGCATCATCCCTTCCTGCCCAAGATTGAGCACGCCGCTCTTCTCGCAGATCAGCTCACCTAGCGCCACCAGCAACAGCGGCGTGCCGCAACGCACCATGGCGTAGAAAATATTGCTCAACAGATCGATATCCATCACAGCGCTCCAGCGGTTACGGCGGTGGTCGACGTGCGCTTCACCCAGCGCAGGTTCAGGCGTGGCCGATAGAGGATCAGCACGTCACAGGCGAGCAGGAAAAACAGCATCATTCCCTGGAACAACTGGGTGATCGCCTGCGGCAGATTCATCGTCATTTGCGCGCTCTCGCCACCGATGTACAGCAGCGCCATCAACAGACTGGAGAACAGAATCCCGATCGGATTGAGGCGTCCGAGAAACGCCACGGTAATCGCCGCATAGCCGTAACCCGGCGAAACCTGCGGCACCAATTGACCTATCGGCCCGGTGACTTCGCAGACACCGGCGAGCCCGGCCAAACCGCCGCTGATCAACAGCGCGAGCCAGATCAAACGCTTCTCGCGAAAGCCGACAAACCCCGCCGCACGCTTGTCTAGCCCGAGCACTTTGATCTGGAAACCGACAAAGCTTTTCTGCAACAACACCCACACCGCGACCAGTGCGAGCAGGGCGAAATACACCCCGGCGTGCACGCGGCCATCCTCCATCAACAACGGCAAACGGCTCGCGTCGCCGAACATCGCCGACTCGGGAAAGTTGAATCCGGCCGGATCCTTCAGCGGCCCGTGCACGCAGAACAGCAGCAGGTTCAGCGCGATGTAATTGAGCATGATGCTGGTGAGAATTTCGTTGGCGTTGAAGCGCGTGCGCAACCATGCGGTCAGCCCGGCCCACGCCGCGCCGGCGAGGGTGCCGGTAAGCAGAATCAACACCAGCGCCCAACGGCTTTGCATGTCGATAATGTTTACCGCCAACGCACTGCCGGCGAGGGCACCGAGGAGCAATTGACCTTCGGCGCCGATGTTCCAGATCCGCGCCTGATAGGCCACCGCCAGGCCCAGCGCGCAGAGCAGAATCGGCAGCGCCTTGACCAGTAATTCGGAGACGCCATACAAATCGCTGACCGGCGCGATCAGCAGCGTGTGCAAGGTTTGCAGCGGGTCGTGGCCGAGGGCGATAAACAGCAGCGAGCCGCAACCGAGCGTCAGCGCCGCCGCCAGTAACGGCGAGCACCACAGCATCAAGCGTGATTGCTGGCCACGGGGTTCGAGAGAAAGCAGCATGTTTGAAACTCCGTTAAACCGTGGCGGCAGAAGGTGGGTTGTCGAAC
The DNA here is from genome assembly GCF_044742965.1 of Pseudomonas sp. NPDC087804. Classification (NCBI taxonomy): domain Bacteria; kingdom Pseudomonadati; phylum Pseudomonadota; class Gammaproteobacteria; order Pseudomonadales; family Pseudomonadaceae; genus Pseudomonas; species Pseudomonas sp. NPDC087804. The sequence continues at coordinate 166,544 of NZ_JBIUVN010000008.1, forward strand.
TGGCCGGCCATCCAGCCGCCGACGTCGCTGAGTTGCGTATCGGTGGTGTTGTGCAGCGCCGACAGGCGTCCGCCACACAAGGCGCCGAGGCGGTCGCTGATCTGGAACAGTTCGTCGAGGTCTTCAGAAATCACCAGAATCGCTGCGCCGGCATCGCGCAACGCGATCAGTGCACGGTGGATGGTCGCGGCGGCGCCGACATCGACGCCCCAGGTCGGATGCGCGGCGATCAGCAGTTTCGGTTGCTGAAGGATTTCCCGGCCGAGGATGAATTTCTGCAGGTTGCCGCCAGAGAGGCTGCGCGCAGCGGTTTGCGCGTCCGGGGTTTTCACGCCGAAGCGCTGAATGATTTGTTGGGCGAGGGCTTCGACTTTGCCGCGTTCGATCAAACCGTGGCTGACCAAGCCTTGTTGGAAAGCGGTGAGCAGGGCGTTGTCCGCCAGGCTCAATTCCGGCACCGCGCCGTGGCCGAGGCGCTCGGCGGGGACGAACGCCAAGCCCAATTTGCGTCGCGCGTCCGGGCGCAGATCGGCGACGTGTTGCTCGGCGAATCGAATGGTTGCAGCTTCCGCCCGAGGCAAGGTTTGTTCGCCACTGAGCAAGGCGAGCAACTCATCCTGGCCATTGCCCGCAACCCCGGCGATACCGACGATTTCACCGCTGCGTACCTGCAGATCTATGCCAGTCAGCGAACAGCCGAACGGATCGGGGTTGTGCCAGCTCAAGCCCTTCACCTGCAAAAACGCCGCGCCGCCGCTGACTTTCGGATAGTCACCAATCAACGCCGCCGCTTCGCCAACCATCAACTGCGCCAGCTGCTGATCCGAGCATTCGGCCGGCACGCAATGCCCGGCCACGCGCCCGCCGCGCAGAACCGTCGCGCTATGACACAGCGCGCGTACTTCGCCGAGCTTGTGGCTGATAAACAGAATGCTGCAGCCTTCGGCGGCGAGACGGCGCAGGGTGATGAACAATTCTTCCGCCTCCTGCGGTGTCAGCACTGACGTCGGTTCGTCGAGGATCAGCAGACGAATGTCCTGCATCAGGCAGCGAATGATTTCCACGCGCTGCCGCTCGCCGATCGACAGACTGTGGACAAGTCGCTCCGGCTCCAGCGCCATGCCATAACGGCGCGACACTTCGCGAATTTTCGGTTCCAGTTGTTTCGGCGTGCCGGCCGCCGCGCCCATCGCCAGCGCGATGTTCTGCGCGACGCTGAGGGTTTCGAACAGGGAGAAATGCTGGAACACCATGCCGATGCCCAACTGCCGTGCCTGCGCCGGATTGCGGATGTTGACGCGTTGGTCTTGCCAGAGCATTTCCCCGGCGTCGGCCTGGGTGACGCCGTAGATGATCTTCATCAACGTACTTTTGCCCGCACCGTTTTCCCCGAGCAGGGCGTGAATTTCTCCGGGCGCGATGCTCAGGTCGATGGCATCGTTGGCCAGACAACCGGGGTAGCGTTTGCTGATGTGGCGCAGTTGCAGGCGCGCAGGAGTAGAAGCAATTGGCATGACAGGCTCGACTTGCTTGGAGTTGTGCCTGTGGATAAAGCAATTTCCTGGCCATTGAGTCAGGAACCCGAGCGGGCTGCGGGTGGCAGCGCTCGGCGCAGAGCATTGCGCTGAAAATCGACGGGATTTGCAGCACCAAATCGGAGCAAAGGTGTTGATCGGGCTCCAGTTTTGCCCGGCAGCAACTGATCAAAAAACGAGCAAACCCTTGGGAGCTAGGCAGAACCTGCGACTGCGGCGGTCATGAACGGGTTATCCACAGGTTGCTCCACAGTTATTGTGCGCAAGCCGAAACGCCGGGCATAAGCACTGTGGTGCTTTCTTCTAATGGTGATAAACGCGGCTAACTGATTGTTTCTGCTTGAAAATTACATTTCGTCGGGCAAATTGAACGAAAAGTGAACAAACCGCGCAAAGCCACGTGACAGAAGGGTTACAGCGTTATGTGCTCAGGTTATCCACAGTCGGGTGCACAGCAGATGTGGGCAAGTTTGCGAAATATGAAATTTCGCATCCGCCCCAAAACATCGCAGCCTTCGGCAACTCCTACAGGGAAACGCATTTCAATTGTAGGAGCTGCGGAACGCTGCGATCTTTTGACCTTGCTTCACCGCTGCAACAAAATCCGCCCACGACTCAAATCCGCCAACTGCCCCTGCAACACCGAAATCTGCGCCTCACCCACCGCCAACTTCAACTCAACCCCATTCGCCGTAAAATTCTCTTCCACCACCAACCCACCCAAATCCGCCACCCGCACCTTCACCAAAGCCAACTCGGCAAACCCGCAGGCACAACTCAACGCCACCCGACTGATCAACTCAACCTTCGCCGCCGTCTGCAAACACTTGTTCGCCCCACCGCCATAGGCCCGGGCCAAACCACCAGTGCCGAGTTGAATCCCGCCGTACCAACGAATCACCAACACCGCGACCTGATCACAATCCTGCGCTTCAATCGCCGCCAATATCGGTCGCCCAGCAGTACCACCCGGTTCGCCATCGTCATTGCTGCGGTATTGATCGCCGAGTTTCCACGCCCAGCAATTGTGCGAAGCATTCAAATCGCTGTGCTGTTCAAAGAACGCCTGCGCATCAGCAGGACTGCCGATCGGTGCGGCAAAAGTGATAAAGCGGCTTTTGCGAATCTCTTCGCGGTACTCGCAAAAACCGCTGAGGGTGAAAGGCATAAACGTCTTATAGAGAAGGAGTGAGGCCGCAGCCTTTGAGAATGATGCGGATCAGGTTGTTGCCGGCGTCTTCCATGTCCTGCTTGGTCAACTTGCTGCGACCGCTGACGCGACAGATCTGCGTGGCGAAATCGGCGTAATGCTGGGTGCTGCCCCACAACAAAAAGATCAGGTGCACCGGATCGACCGCGTCCATTTTGCCCGCATCGATCCACGCCTGAAACACTGCCGCACGGCCGGTGAACCAGGCGCGGTAATCCTGATTGAAATATTCGGTCAGGCATTCGCCGCCGCTGATCACTTCCATCGCAAAGATTCGCGAGGCTTGCGGCTGGCGACGGGAAAATTCCATCTTGGCGCGGATGTAACGGGTCAGCGCCTCGGCCGGATCGTCCTCGGCGGTGAGCGTGTTGAAGGTGCTGTCCCACAGCTCGATGATGTTGCTCAACACCGCCACGTACAAACCGAGTTTGTTGGTGAAGTAGTAATGCAGGTTCGCCTTGGGCAACCCGGCATTCTGCGCGATGGTGTTCATGCTGGTGCCTTTGTACCCGTGACGGGCGAACTCGTCTTCGGCGGCTTTGAGGATGGTCTCTTCGTTCTTCTGACGAATGCGGCTGGCGGGTTTGCCGCCGTGGGCTGGGACTTCAAAGGTCATAGGCACTTCCGGGTTTGTCTGTGGGTGCAACCAGTTGCGTTGATAGCGCACCCACAGGCATCCGACAAGTCTTTGCGCGATAAAACCGTTACGCCTGTTCGATCTTGTTCAGCGGCGCGTGCGCTTCAGCGGCTTCGGTTTTCGACTCCGGCAGCAACAGGCACAGGATAATGGCGGTCAGGCCACCGCTGGTGATCGCCGAGTCGAACAGGTTTTGCACCAGTTTCGGCAGCAGGTGCAGCAGGTTCGGTTGCGCGGCGATGCCCAGACCAACGCCGAACGATGTGGCGATGATCAACATGCTGCGCCGATCCAGCGACGACTGCGCGAGGATGCGCACGCCGGCCGCAGCCACCGCGCCGAACATCACCAGAGTCGCGCCGCCGAGTACCGGTTTCGGGATCTGTTGCAGCACCGCGCCGATCATCGGAAACAGTCCGAGACAAAACAGGATCGCACCGATGTACAGCCCGACGTAACGGCTGGCGACGCCGGTCAACTGGATCACGCCGTTGTTCTGCGCAAACGTGGTATTGGGGAAAGCGCTGAAGGTCGCGGCGATCATGCAGCTGACGCCATCACCGAGCACGCCACCGCGCAGGCGGCTTATATAAGAAGGGCCGCTGATCGGCTGACGAGCGAGCATGCAGTTGGCAGTGAGGTCGCCGACGGTTTCGATGGTGCTGATCAGATAAATCAGCGCGACCGGCAGGAAAGCTGTCCAGTCGAAGCTGAATCCGAACTTGAACGGCGTAGGAAAACTCACCAGCGGCAAGTCAGGCAATGGCTGCGGCACCAGTTTCCCACTGAACCACGCGGCCAGACTGCCGAGCACCAATCCGATGATGATCGCCGACAAGCGCACCCACGGCGTGCTCGAGCGGTTGAGCAGAATGATCGTCAGCAGCACGAACACGCCCAACGCCAGATTGCCCGGCGCACCGAAGTCCGGCGCGTTGAAGCCGCCTCCGAGATCAGTGATGCCAACTTTGATCAGACTGATGCCGATCAGGGTGATGACGATCCCGGTCACCAGCGGCGTAACGACTCGACGCAATTGCCCGATGAAACGGCTGAGGACGATCTGCACGATCGCGCCGAAAAAGCACACGCCGAAGATCATCGCCAGAATGTCTTCCGGGCTGCCGCCGCGTTGCTTGACCAGAAACCCGGCCGACAGCACCGCACCGAGAAAGGCGAAACTGGTGCCTTGCAGACAAATCATCCCCGCGCCGATGCCGAACGGCCGCCGCGCCTGAATAAAGGTGCCGACGCCCGACACCATCAACGCCATGCTGATCAGGTACGGCAAATACGCGGTCAGCCCGAGGGCCGAACCAATCACCAATGGCGGGGTGATGATGCCGACGAAACTGGCGAGCACGTGTTGCAGCGCGGCAAGGGTGGCGGCGAGTGGTTTGGGGCGGTCGTTGAGGCCGTAGATCAAGTCGCTGGACGGTGCGGAATCTGGCTGCATGGCTTAAGGCTTCTTATCAAAGGAACGAAGTAATTCCCCCTCTGCAAAAACCTGTCCACTTGCTCAACTTATTTTCTCTGTAGGAGCTGCCGAAGGCTGCGATCCCTTGATCTTGCTGTACTCCACCAACATCGCAATCCCGATCAACGCGTTGCCGCCAGACTCTCCAAAAAGCTCTCCAGCACCAAATGAGGGCGCCGCCCCTTGCGCGTGACCGATGCCAGACTCAAATCGTAAAACCGCGTCCCTGCTTTCAAAGCACGCAAACGCCCCTGCTGCACCCAAAGGCTGGCGTAATGATCCGGCAGATAACCAATGTATCGCCCGGTCAAAATCAAAAACGCCATGCCTTCCCGGTCAGAAGCACTGGCGGTGCAATTGAGCGCCTGGTAATGCGCCTGAATATCCGCCGGCAAACGAAACGTCGGCGCAATCGCGTCCTGACTGTTCAAGCGTTCGTCATCCAGTTGCTTGTCATCAACATAAAACAGCGGATGGCCCACCGCGCAATAAAGCAGCGAACGCTCGCTGTACAGCGGCTGATATTCCAGTCCCGACAAGGCACTGGCCTGCGGCACCACGCCGACATGCAGGCGGCCATCGAGCACACCTTGCTCGACTTCGTTCGGCGCAATCATGCGGATCTGAATCTGCACATCCGGCCCGCGCTCCTTCAGTTGTGCGAGGGCGTGGGTGATGCGCATGTGGGGGAGGGTGACGAGGTTGTCGGTCAGGCCGATGATCAACTCGCCGCGCAAATGCTGGTGCAGGCCGTTGACCTCGGTGCGGAAACTTTCCAGCGCACTTAATAGCTGCAACGCCGATTGATAGACCTCGCGACCTTCCTCTGTCAGCGAAAATCCGGCGCGACCACGCTGGCATAGACGCAAACCGAGGCGCTGCTCCAGATCACTCATCTGTTGGCTGATCGCCGAGCGACCGATACCGAGCACGGTTTCCGCCGCCGAGAAGCCGCCGCACTCGACCACGCTGCGAAAAATCCGTAGCAGGCGAATATCAAAGTCACTGACCTGGGCCAGCGGATCGGGGCGGCGGCTGCTCATTTTATTGTTCTCATTGTTTAGCAAAGTTCTAACTGAAGGTTAGAAGAGTTGGATTTCACCGACTTTATCGCCGTGGCAATTTAGCTGCAACAACGCTTTTTATCTCCCTGACGCTTATGCCCTGCGAGGTTTTGCCCGATGAACATGCCTGAAAACGCTCAGTCGCCACTGGCCAGCCAACTGAAGCTGGACGCGCACTGGATGCCGTACACCGCCAACCGTAACTTCCAGCGCGATCCGCGTTTGATCGTTGGCGCCGAAGGCAGCTGGCTGATCGACGACAAGGGCCGCCGGGTATACGACTCGCTGTCCGGTCTGTGGACGTGCGGCGCTGGACACACCCGTAAGGAAATTCAGGAAGCGGTCTCCAAACAGTTGGGCACCCTCGATTACTCGCCGGGCTTCCAGTACGGTCACCCGCTGTCGTTCCAGTTGGCCGAGAAAATCACCGAGCTGACCCCGGGCAATCTGAATCACGTGTTCTTCACCGACTCGGGTTCCGAGTGCGCCGACACCGCGGTGAAAATGGTGCGTGCCTACTGGCGCCTGAAAGGTCAGGCGACCAAAACCAAAATGATCGGCCGTGCCCGTGGTTACCACGGTGTGAATATCGCCGGCACCAGCCTCGGCGGTGTCAATGGCAACCGCAAGCTGTTCGGTCAGGCGATGATGGACGTCGATCACCTGCCGCATACGCTGCTGGCGAGCAATGCGTTCTCCCGTGGCATGCCGGAGCAGGGCGGCATCGCTTTGGCCGATGAGCTGCTGAAGCTGATCGAACTGCACGATGCTTCGAACATCGCTGCGGTATTCGTTGAACCGATGGCCGGTTCCGCTGGCGTACTCGTGCCGCCACAGGGTTACCTGAAACGTCTGCGCGAGATCTGCGATCAGCACAACATCCTGCTGGTGTTCGACGAAGTGATCACCGGTTTCGGTCGTACCGGCAATATGTTCGGCGCCGACACCTTTGGCGTCACACCGGACCTGATGTGCATCGCCAAGCAAGTCACCAACGGCGCGATCCCGATGGGCGCGGTGATTGCCAGCTCTGAGATCTATCAGACGTTCATGAATCAGCCGACCCCGGAATACGCCGTGGAATTCCCGCACGGCTACACCTACTCGGCGCACCCGGTGGCTTGCGCCGCCGGCCTGGCAGCACTCGACCTGCTGCAAAAAGAAAACCTGGTGCAGAGCGTCGCTGAAGTCGCGCCGCATTTCGAAAACGCGCTGCATGGCCTGAAAGGCTCGAAGCACGTCATCGACATTCGTAACTTCGGCCTGGCCGGTGCGATCCAGATTGCCGGTCGTGACGGCGACGCCATCGTGCGTCCGTTCGAAGCGGGCATGGCTCTGTGGAAAGCCGGGTTCTACGTACGTTTCGGCGGCGACACCCTGCAGTTCGGCCCAACCTTCAACAGCAAGCCGCAAGACCTCGATCGTCTGTTCGACGCGGTCGGCGAAGTGCTGAACAAGCTCGACTGATTCCACGCAGAACCTGTGGGAGCCGAGCTTGCTCGCGAAGGCGTTCTGAAGAGCGCCAAAGACATCCGGCTCCCCCACAAAGCTACCTATATATAGAAGGCGCCCTTCAATGGGCGCCCGCTGAACAAAAATTCAGGAGTTTTCGATGAGCGTTATCCCGCATTTGATCAATGGCGAACTGGTGACTGAGAACGGTCGCGCGGTTGATGTGTTCAACCCGTCCACCGGTCAGGCTATCCACAAGCTGCCACTAGCCACCCGCGAAACCATCCAGAAAGCCATCGATGCCGCCAAGGCTGCGTTCCCGGCCTGGCGCAACACGCCACCGGCCAAACGTGCCCAGGTGATGTTCCGCTTCAAGCAACTGCTCGAGCAGAACGAAGCGCGCATCTCGCAACTGATCAGCGAAGAACACGGCAAGACCCTCGAAGACGCCGCCGGTGAACTGAAGCGCGGCATCGAGAACGTCGAGTTCGCCTGCGCCGCCCCGGAAATCCTCAAGGGCGAGTACAGCCGCAACGTCGGCCCGAACATCGACGCATGGTCGGACTTCCAGCCGCTGGGCATCGTTGCCGGTATCACCCCGTTCAACTTCCCGGCCATGGTGCCGCTGTGGATGTACCCGCTGGCGATCGTCTGCGGCAACTGCTTCATCCTCAAGCCGTCCGAGCGTGACCCGAGCTCGACATTGCTGATCGCTCAGTTGCTGCTGGAAGCCGGTTTGCCGAAAGGCGTGATGAGCGTGGTGCACGGTGACAAGACTGCCGTGGACGCGTTGATCGAAGCGCCGGAAGTCAAAGCGCTGAGCTTCGTCGGCTCGACGCCAATTGCTGAATACATCTATGCCGAAGGCACCAAGCGCGGCAAACGCGTGCAGGCACTGGGTGGCGCGAAGAACCATGCAGTGCTGATGCCGGATGCCGATCTGGATAACGCGGTCAGCGCACTGATGGGCGCGGCGTACGGTTCGTGCGGCGAGCGTTGCATGGCGATTTCTGTTGCCGTGTGTGTTGGCGACCAGGTGGCGGATGCGCTGGTGGCGAAACTGGTGCCACAGATTCAGGCGCTGAAAATCGGTGCCGGCACTTCCTGCGGTCTGGACATGGGCCCACTGGTCACCGGTCAGGCGCGCGACAAAGTCAGCGGTTACGTAGATGACGGCGTGGCAGCGGGCGCGACTTTGGTGGTCGACGGCCGTGGTTTCAGCGTGGCCGGTCATGAAGAAGGCTTCTTCCTTGGTGGCTGCCTGTTCGACAACGTCACTCCGGAAATGCGCATCTATAAAGAAGAGATCTTCGGCCCGGTACTGTGCATCGTTCGCGTGAACAGCCTGGAAGAGGCCATGCAACTGATCAACGATCACGAATACGGCAACGGCACCTGCATCTTTACCCGTGACGGTGAAGCGGCGCGTCTGTTCTGCGACGAGATCGAAGTCGGCATGGTTGGCGTCAACGTGCCGCTGCCAGTACCGGTGGCTTACCACAGCTTCGGCGGCTGGAAGCGTTCGCTGTTTGGCGACCTCCACGCTTATGGTCCGGACGGCGTGCGCTTCTACACCCGTCGCAAAGCGATCACCCAGCGCTGGCCGCAACGTGCGAGCCACGAGGCTTCGCAGTTCGCCTTCCCTAGCTTGTAAGTAGAAGGGCAGGGCAACGAAGGCCGACCCCTTGGGGTCGGCCTTTGTTTTTCCGGGCTTTTTGACCAATGTGACAGAAATATGAAAATAGACGTTGACGGCAGATCCCAGACGTCTATAATTCGCCCCACTTCCGGCGCAGTCGAAACGGAAAACTCCTTGAGATTCAATGAGTTACGCAGTTTTCGGCAGCAGGTTGCTTCAGTT
>NZ_JBIUVN010000009.1:0-173559 GCF_044742965.1 Pseudomonas sp. NPDC087804
AGCAAGTGGAAAGCTATCGTTTATCCGAGTACGTTAAATTTAACGAAAATGGCGCCATCTTTAATGGCACTTTTAATTATTTTGACGCAAAAGGCGCAATAATGGTTCTGGCCTAATTTATCTAAGCGACTCTGAAAGCCTCCGAAATCAGCCGTGACCGCGTTGAAGACGCGCGCAACGTTCTGAAAGAAGGCCAAGAAGTAGAAGCCAAGATCATCAGCGTTGATCGCAAGAGCCGCGTAATCCAGCTCTCCATCAAGTCGAAAGACGATGCTGAAGAGAAAGAAGCTATCCAAAGCCTGAAAGCTGAAGAAGCTCCTACTGGCGACACCACCATGGCGGCACTGCTGCGCCAGGCAATGGCCAAACAGAACTAAGTTCTGCTTGATCATTAAAAAGGGCGACTTCGGTCGCCCTTTTTTGTGCCTGCGATTTGGTGGAGAGGCACCTCTCGCGTGAAACCAATCTTGTTACTCAATTGTCTGTTTCTTTATTCGGATCAATCGTCTATTCGCGACTAGGCTTAGGCTGAAGATCGCAGTAGTCGGGCAGATTGCCTGGCATAAGGAAGTGAATGAACAAGTTTATCGTGTTGGTCGGTGTGCTGATGTTGGCGGGCTGCGCCACGAGCGCCAAGACGCATGTGGTGCGCGGCGTCAGCGGCATCGAGGTCGATTGCTCGGGATTGGGCTCGAGTTGGGAGAAGTGTCAAAAGCGCGCCACAAAAGAATGCAAAGGCGCAGGCTACAAGGTCATTACCAGATCCGATGATGCCAAGGATGATGATCAGTATCCTTTTGGCTTCAATCCTGCGGGCTACCTGACGCGCACGATGTTGGTGATGTGTCGATAGGGTGGGCGTTTATAGAGCTTGTGCCCTGAAAACGGGCGTTTCAATGCGCAGGAAGATATGTCAATCCCTGGGCTGTTCAAAATCTTCCGGGCGTGCTAAAACCTTTCAAGCGCTGATCTAGCTGCTTGAAAAAGAAGGGAAAAATATGACGAAGTCGGAGTTGATCGAACGAATTGTCACCCATCAAGGGCTGCTCTCATCCAAGGATGTAGAGCTGGCCATCAAGACCATGCTTGAACAAATGTCTCAATGTCTGGCCACCGGTGATCGAATCGAGATCCGCGGTTTTGGCAGCTTCTCCTTGCACTATCGCGCGCCGCGCGTTGGGCGCAATCCTAAAACCGGTCAGTCGGTGAGTCTGGACGGAAAATTCGTTCCGCATTTCAAACCGGGCAAGGAATTGCGTGATCGGGTGAATGAGGAAGAGGAGGAGGGGGTTTGATCTTCGCTATTTCTATTCAAGGGGGCGCCAATGCGTAATCTTAAGCGTGTACTGCTTGGCGTTTTTGTTCTCTTGCTGGTGTTGGCTATCCTGGCTTTTATTCTCGAAAACCAGCAATCGGTTTCTCTGTTGTTTTTAGGGTGGGCTGGGCCAGAACTGCCAGTTTCCCTGCTTGTTGTGGCAGCGCTTCTCGTCGGTATGTTGATAGGGCCTATGCTCGCTTGGCTGCTTGGGCGTTCATCCAGAGCGGCGCGCAAACGCCTCGTCTAGCAAGCGGGGCTGTTACGTCCATCGAGTCGCCTCACTGCTTGTCTATATCCATTAGTAAAACGTTCATTAAGCTGTAAAATGCAGCCCTTGTTCGATAATGGAAAATTCCCAAAATCGATTCAGACTGACTCTGACAAATGCCCCATGTTAGGCGGCTTTTGCATCCATGGATCAGACGGTGCTCGTTGGTGACACTGTCAGCAACTCAAGGGTATGGTTTCGCGTGAAAATTTTAGTTACCGGCGGCGCCGGGTTTATCGGCTCGGCAGTCATCCGTCACATCATTTCCAATACTACTGACTCTGTCGTGAACGTCGACAAGTTGACTTATGCCGGTAACCTAGAGTCCTTGGCTGAAGTCAGTCCTGATCCGCGTTATGCGTTCGAGCGCGTTGATATCTGCGACCGTGAACAAATTGATCGCGTCCTGCGTGAGCACCAACCGGATGCAATCATGCATCTGGCTGCCGAATCGCACGTTGACCGTTCTATTACTGGCCCGTCCGAGTTCATCCAGACCAATATTATTGGTACCTACACCCTGCTGGAGGCCTCGCGCCACTATTGGGCTGCCATGGATGATGCACGCAAGGCCAATTTCCGCTTCCACCATATTTCCACTGACGAAGTTTATGGTGATCTCGAAGGCCCAGAAGATCTCTTCACTGAAACCACTCCGTATCAACCAAGCTCGCCGTATTCGGCGAGTAAGGCGAGTTCCGACCACTTGGTTCGTGCCTGGGCGCGCACTTACGGTCTGCCGACTTTGGTCACCAACTGCTCGAATAACTATGGCCCGTGCCACTTCCCTGAGAAATTGATTCCACTGATCATTCTTAATGCGCTGGAAGGCAAGCCGCTGCCGGTTTACGGGAAGGGCGATCAGATTCGCGACTGGTTGTATGTTGAAGATCACGCACGTGCTTTGTACAAAGTCGTCACCGAGGGTGTTCTGGGTGAGACCTACAACATTGGCGGTCATAACGAAAAGCAAAACATCGAGGTTGTGCACACACTTTGCGCGCTGCTGGATGAGTTGCGTCCTGATTCGGCTCACCGTCCACACGCAAGTTTGATCACTTACGTGCAAGATCGTCCAGGTCACGACCTGCGTTATGCGATCGACGCAAGCAAGATCGAGCGTGAGCTCGGATGGACGCCGGAAGAGACTTTCGAAACCGGTATTCGCAAGACAGTTGAGTGGTATCTGACCAACACTGAGTGGGTAGATCACGTGAAGAGCGGTAGCTACCAGCAGTGGATCGACCAGAATTACGCCGGTCGTTCGAATAAAGCATGAAAATTCTTCTTCTTGGAAAAAACGGCCAAGTAGGTTGGGAGTTACAACGCGCGCTCGCACCGCTCGGTGATCTAGTTGCACTGGATCGCCATTCGGCCAATGGTTTGAGCGGAGATTTGTCTGATCCTGAAGCATTGCGTGCTTCTATTCGTCAGATTAAACCTGACGTTATAGTCAATGCTGCTGCTTATACAGCGGTCGATAAGGCTGAGTCAGAAACCGAGCTGGCTGACCGTGTCAACGGCCTGGCCAGTCAGGTTATGGCTGAAGAGGCGCTAGCACTGGACGCGTGGCTGATTCACTACTCCACTGATTACGTTTTCAATGGAGAGGGGCAAACCCCTTGGCTTGAAACAGCTGCGGTGTCTCCGGTCAATCACTATGGTGCAAGCAAACTGGCGGGCGAGCAGGCTATCATTGCTTCGAGCTGTAAGTACCTGATCTTCAGAACTAGCTGGGTCTATGGCGCACGAGGTAATAACTTCGCCAAGACGATGCTACGCCTGGCGAAGGATCGCGAAACGCTGAGCGTTATCGCAGATCAAATCGGGGCGCCAACAGGGGCTGATCTGATCGCCGATGTCACCGCCTTGGCCATTCAGCGAGTTCAGCGTCAACCCGAACTGGCCGGCCTTTATCACTTGGCTGCGGCGGGTGAGGTGTCTTGGCACGGTTACGCCACCTATGTGATCGATTTTGCCAAGGCCAATGATGAGGAACTCGCTGTTACGGCGATCAACCCAATTGATACGTCAGCATATCCTACCCCTGCACGCCGCCCTCTCAATTCGCGATTGAGTACTCAAAAGCTCCGCGATAATTTTTCTCTACACTTGCCGGATTGGCAAAGTGGTGTAACCCGAATGCTTAGGGAAGTCCTGAACAAATGACCACGACAAATCGTAAAGGCATCATCCTCGCAGGTGGGTCGGGCACGCGCCTGCATCCGTTGACCCTTGGCGTGTCCAAGCAGATGTTGCCGATCTACGACAAGCCGATGATCTTTTATCCGCTGTCGGTATTGATGCTGGCAGGGATGCGCGAGATTCTTATCATCTCCACTCCAGAAGACCTGCCGCTGTTTCGCAAGTTGTTGGGCGATGGCAGTTTGTATGGCATTAAATTGACTTATGCAGAGCAGCCAACTCCGGATGGCTTGGCCCAGGCCTTCATTATCGGTGAGGAATTTATTGGTCAAGATCCGTGCTGTCTGATCCTCGGCGACAACATTTTCTACGGTCAGCATTTTTCTGACAACCTGCGTTCGGCCACTGAACAGAAAAGCGGCGCGACAGTGTTTGGCTATCACGTATCCGATCCAGAGCGTTTCGGTGTTGTAGAGTTCGACGCTTCGGGTCGAGCACTTAGCATCGAAGAGAAACCGGCCAAGCCGAAGTCTAATTACGCAGTCACTGGGTTGTACTTCTACGATAATGAAGTGGTTGAAATAGCCAAAAATATCAAACCTTCACAGCGGGGCGAGTTGGAAATTACGGATGTAAACCGTGTTTATCTTGAGCGCAAGTCACTTAATGTCGAGATGTTGGGCCGTGGCTTTGCGTGGCTCGATACTGGTACTCACGATTCGTTGCTTGAAGCCAGTCACTTCGTGCATACCATTGAGCAGCGTCAAGGCTTGAAAGTGGCTTGCTTGGAAGAGATCGCTTACCACAATGGCTGGATAACTGCCGAGCAGCTTGGCGCTCAAGCTGACGCTCTGAAGAAGACTGGGTACGGTCAGTACTTGCAGAAGTTGCTGGACTCGCCTTCTCACTGATTCAGAGGCTCAATCCTTCGAACAGCAGCGTTTAACCGGTTCAAGCAGGAATGGCATGTCAGTAAAACATCCCAAGGTTGCGGTTTTGCTGGCTGCCTACAATGGCATGCAATGGATCGAGGAGCAGTTGACCTCGATTCTCCATCAGTCAGCTGTTGACGTAACCGTCTATATCAGTGTTGACCCCTCAACCGACGGGACTGAGTCTTGGTGCTTGGTTTACGCCGATCAGCATCCAAGCGTCATTGTGCTGCCTGCCGCCGGATCCTTCGGTGGCGCGTCGCGCAATTTTTTTAGACTCATCCGTGATGTTGAATTCGAAGGTTACGATCTGGTTGCCTTCGCCGATCAGGATGACGTCTGGCACACGGATAAGCTCCAGCGTGCGGCCCATGCGATTCAAAGTCGTCAGGTCGATGCCTACTCCAGTAACGTCACGGCTTTCTGGCCAGACGGCAAAACCCATTTGCTGGATAAGGCGCAGCCTCAGGTCGAGTGGGATTATCTGTTCGAGGCGGCCGGGCCGGGCTGTACCTATGTGATGAGCAAAAGTCTCGTGGATGAGCTTAAGTCTTCGATGCTTGCCAATTGGCCGAAATTGCAGGAAGTCAGCCTGCACGACTGGTACTGCTACGCTTTTGCCCGTCGTCATGGTTACCGCTGGTACATCGACCCTGAGACATCCATGAATTATCGTCAGCACGAGCGTAATCAGGTAGGTGCCAACAAAGGTTTGAGTCCACTTATTGCCCGCTACAAAATCATTCATGACGGATGGTGGTTCAATCAGGTTCGATTAATTGCGCGCTTGGTGGGGCAGGGTGCAGATCCCTTCGTGCGGGCATGGCTGAGTTTACGCCGTATACAACTCATCAAACTTTCCTTCAGTGCTTGGCGTTGTCGAAGGCGGGTACGGGATAAAGTGTTTTTCTTTTGTATTTGCTGGGCGACCGCATTGATAGGAAGGAAAGCTAAATGACCGCCTCGAAGGTATTAGTGACGGGGGCTAGCGGTTTCGTTGGAGAGGCGTTGGTTTTTAGGTTGTTGGTCGATAAGCAGTTCTGCCCAATTGCGGCGGCACGCGGCGCAACCCGGCTGCGTGGATTGTGTCGCGTGGTGCCATTCGATCTCACCCACCCCAAGATCCAGCTTGTACTCGATGATGTTCAAGTAGTCGTTCATGCCGCTGCCCGAGTGCATGTCATGAATGAAGCCGCTGCGGATGCATTGGCAGAGTATCGCCAAATAAACGTAGAAGGGACGCTCAAACTAGCTCAGTGCGCTGCGGCGTCAGGGGTAAAGCGTTTTATATTCATAAGCTCGATCAAGGTGAACGGCGAAAGTACCCTCGCGGGTAAACCATTCAAAGCCGATGATCAGCCAAATCCGCTGGATTCTTATGGTGTGTCCAAGTACGAAGCGGAAGAAGCGCTGAAGCAACTAGGACGCGACACCGGCATGGAAGTGGTAATCATCCGTCCATCACTGGTCTACGGTCCTGGCGTGAAAGCCAACTTTCTGAGCATGCTGAGTTGGCTCAATAAAGGAATTCCTTTGCCACTTGGCTTGATTCGGAATCAGCGTAGCCTGGTAGCAATCGGAAATTTGGTGAGCCTTATAGTTACTTGCATTGATCATCCCGCCGCAGCCAATCAGATTTTTCTGGCGAGTGACGGCGAAGACCTGTCCACAACTCAACTGCTGCGTCGTCTATCCAACGCGTTAGGCAAACCTGTCCGACTCTTGCCTCTACCTGAGTGGCTGTTGAAACTCGTAGCCTCAACACTGGGCAAACAAGCTGTCGCTCAGCGCATATGTGGCTCGTTGAAAGTCGATATCAGCAAAAATCACGAATTATTGGGATGGATGCCTCCCATCAACCTGGACACAGCTATGCGTCAAACCGCTGGCCATTATCTGGAAAAGAAAACGAAATGACTGTTTGGTGGCTGCTGGTCGCGGTATTCGCTGTTTCTTGGGTGCTGACGTTTATTCTGCGTCGTTATGCCTTGATTAAGAGTTTGATGGATATACCTAACGCCCGTAGTTCGCACTCTGTTCCTACTCCGCGGGGGGGGGGGGTGGCCATAGTTGTCGCCTTTCTACTAGCGCTGCCAGTCTTGGCCGGCATGAAGATGTTAAGTCCCGCGGCACTGTATGGGCTGTTTGGCGCGGGACTGCTTGTTGCCGTTATCGGGTTTGCCGATGACCATAAGCATATTGCTGCCAGATGGCGGTTGCTAGGGCATTTCATCGTTGCGGCTTGGGCACTGTTCTGGCTGAACGGTCTTCCGTCTGTTGAGCTGTTCGGTATTAATATTGATTTGGGATGGTTCGGTAATGTCCTGGCGTTGGTTTATCTGGTCTGGATGCTCAATCTCTATAACTTCATGGACGGTATAGATGGATTGGCGAGTGCGGAGGCGATTAGTGTTTGCCTGGGGATGTGTCTTGTTTATTGGTTAAGTGGGAATCTTGAGCTGATCTGGGCTCCGTTGATTCTGACGGCGGCAGTGGCAGGGTTTCTTTGTTGGAATTTTCCACCTGCGCGTATTTTCATGGGGGATGCAGGCAGCGGATTTCTGGGAATTATCCTCGCCATTCTCGCTCTTTCATCGGCCGCCTACGGGGCCAATCTGCTTTGGTCCTGGCTGATCATGCTCGGCGTGTTCATTGTCGATGCTACTTTGACCTTGGTAATCCGTGCGCTGAAAGGCGAACGTCTTCATCAGGCACATAATCAACATGCTTATCAGCAGGCTGCGAGGCGATATGAAAGTCACTTGTTCATTTCTGGCTGGGTTGTATGCATCAATGTAGCTTGGTTGATGCCCATGGCCATTCTCGCCGGTTTGGGGATCTTGCCGGGGGCAGTGGCACTCGTAATATCGTATGCACTCTTGATTATTGTTGCTACGAAGGTAAAAATCTGAATTGGGTGCCACCGATGAGCCCGCAGCGTCATCTTTGTGAGCCGCTGTTCAGCGAGGGATGCTTGGTTTCAAGCAGCCCTTGTATTGAAAAGGCTCAGTGATTAATAGTTCTCACTTGTTCTCGGCGGAAAACCCAGAGAAAAGTCCTCGGCGGAAAGCGTCAGGTTTGGATTGTAAAATGGATCGTGCTTAATAACTTTACTCCAACGATTGACCATATAGCTTACTTCACTTTCAAATCTTTTTATTTTTTCCGGTGTGTCTTCGTAGCCTCGAGTTGCAGATTCATGATGATAAAGATCTGCATTCGGGGTCCAGATATTTTGATAACCTGCCTCCATAATCTTCAAGCATAAATCTATATCATTAAATGCGATTTTCAGTTGCGTCTCATTGAGCCCTTCCACCTCTTCGAAAATCGACTTTTTGACTATAAGACATGCTGCGGTGACGGCAGATAGTCCCTGAATAAGCGAGGCCCTGCCAAAGTACCCATGATGGCCCCTAGTTAGCATTTTGTGTGCATGTCCTGCTAGACCTAACGGCCCCATGATGACGCCACCGTGTTGCAAGCGATCGTCTGGGTACCATAGCCGAGCGCCGATCGCCCCTGCGTTGGGTTGAACGGCAAGCGAAACCATTTCATTGAGCCATTCTGGACTGATAACTTCGATATCGTTGTTTATTAATCCGATGTACTCCCCGTTCGCAAGCTTCACAGCCTTGTTATTAAGAGCCGAGTAGTTGAACTCCCCGTCATCACGAATAACGCGGATGCCTTCGATTCTAGATAGTGCTTCGAAGTATTCGAGCGATTGTTTATCGTCAGAGCCGTTATCGATCAGTATGATTTCGTAATTTTTGTAAATTGTTTTATGGTGGATGCTTTCAATGCATTGTTTTACTAGGTGGTGTGCATTGCGGGTGGGGATTATCAAGCTGACGAGAGGTTCGTTTTTTGGAAGATCGTAGTGTATGCGATACATGCCAAAATCGAGAAGCTCTGCATGACCGGCTATTCCAGATCGATGCAGGTGTTCATCAAGCGCTCTCTTACCGGCCGTTTGTGCATAAGGCTTTTCACTGCTAGACATTGCAGTACTGCCTGCATGCATGCGCCAATGATAGAGTACACGCGGAATGTGAATGATTTGGGTGGCGTCAACCTGCTCGATGCATCTTAGCGCCAAGTCGTAATCCTGAGAGCCCTCCATTCCAATTCTGAATCGTCCCACATTGTCGACCAGTTCTTTCCGGTAAACGCCTAAATGGCTGATCATATTGTGCGAGCGGAATAGATATGGGTTCCAGTCGGATTTGAAATACGGTGCAGACCTGTTGCCAAGCTCGTCTATCTTGTCCTCGTCCGAGTAAAGGATGGCAACGTTAGGATGAGCGTTGATTGTCTTTGCAACCCAAAATAAAGCATGCTCGGCAATTATATCGTCATTGTCCATGAGGACAATGAATTCGCCTGTAGCAATGTCAAGTGCTGAATTTGTGGCTTGGGATATATGGCCGTTTTCCTCGCGATAAATAACTTTTATTCTATGGTCGGATTCGACACTGTGCTCCAGAAAGCGTCTGACTCTATGGTCAGTCGATGAGTCGTCAGCAATGCAGAGTTCCCAGTTTGTATAAGTTTGAAATTTTATGCTGTCGATGGCTTCCCGCAACATGTCTATGGGGGGATTATAAACGGGCATTACTATGGAAAGGAGCGGCCTAGACCTCCACGTTCCAGCTTCCTCATGCATGCAAAGGCGGTCGACGTCATTGAGCGTGTCAAACTTATGAATCCACTGCGTGTAGGAGTTGTGTTCCAGATGGACTTCGCTGGTTATATCGTGGGACGGTTCTAGGCGTAAATTATCCTGCGTCACGATGGGTTGCACTTGATAAGTGCCTTTGGAACTACCAGTTACGATACGTTTTATAGCGCTCACTATTTTTCTGAGCGGGGAAGTGATTTTCCAACTCGTCGAGCCTTGAATTTCCCTGATTGTGAGATTCAAGTTGTGGATGTGTGTATCTCGTTGAGTGAGATCGTTCCTGTGGGCTTCTTCGTTGTCTTTAAGTTGTTTCTGAAGTCTGTCTATGACCTCTGATGACTCGTTTTTCTGGCGATAATTTTCTTGGCGTAAGCGCTTAATCATGATTCATAATCCTTCAGTTTCCAAAAACTCTTGCAGAATAAATACTATCCATTCCTAGGCAGTAGTTGCTCGCAACATTACTGACCTGACCGATATTACTCAGCGATGCGTTCGTAGCTTCGCGGCAAGCAAAATGATTAGCGTTGCTCGCCGAGGTATCGACCCTTGTAAAATTTATAGAATTGGTTTGTTGTCCGGCGTTCATCAGACGTGTTGGGACAGACCAGCGTACGCGGGGAATATCTAAATAATCGTCTGCAGATGTGTGAGTGAGGCAGCGCGTGACGAGGTTTTGATTTTCACAGTGAGTGCTCTGCACACTCCGGTAAAAGACTGCACGTTTGGCGAAGCGAGCGACTTGTTCAAGGCAGCGAGGTTTCATACTTGTCAACCGGTGCAGGCGCGTCATGTCGCCAGAATTACGCCATACTTCCATGTCGTTGTGTTCGCTCAATGTATACAGCTTGAAAATGCCAGTCAACATTGTTGACTGGCATTAGCTGTGGGGGGCTATTTCTCGGTGATATCGAACCAGCTCCATCCATCTGCGGTTCTTATGAAAGATAAGCTTGAGTTCCTATCTAGTGCCGATCGATCCGCGACAGGAGCGGCAACCGTGGTAGCACCGCTAAGCTTGAAGTCGAATTTTTCAAGATCCACTCTTATGACTACTACATCGGGTCTTGGTGTCTCAATGATATAAGTATCGTTACCGTTCAATTGCCCAGATAGGTACGTAAGGTGCTGGTAGCGATTGTAGGTGTTCGATTCTGTTCCCTTGATGTCTAGGCGTTTCCATAGCGACGACTGTGGATAATAATATATCCCGTTGGCAAGAGCGTTGCCACTTGCTACCAAATACATGGCTGGTGTCATATTTTCGAGCACAAGTATTCGTGAAGGCCGAGCCTCAGAAGTTTTCAAGGGGATGAACTTATTATTCAGCGCCTCAGGGGCAATATTTATGGGGTTGAAGGTGAGAGTGGTAGATATCGTGAGTCCCAAGCTGAGAGCGATGAAGTTTTTGAATTGTGTGACGGCGAGAAAGTAACCTGTTGCAAGGGTTACTAGCATGGTTGCAATTTGTACGTTTGGAGAAAAAGTAGCGAGGATTGAATCGTCGAGACTGTTAACCGCGCGGTAGATGATGTACGTCCATACTGCCGCAAACAACAAAGACAGCCCTCTGTGAAGATTGCTCGCGCTGACTTTATGTTTAAACAATAACCCTGTCAGGATAATACAGGAAAGCCCAAGCGCGAGATCCGCACGATTGGCTGGAACTCTTCCCCAAAAAGAATACTTGGCCAGCGCCGTCGGAACCCCCCAAAACATGAACACCAAGATAAAGACGATTGCCAGCGCTAGCGCACACTCTAGTGCATTGAGACTACGGCGGTAGGCATTGACCGCGAAAAGAAATGCCAAGGGCAGTAGGAGGTAGTAAAAAGAAGCGATTTCGCTTTCGTTGCTATACGGGCTCACAATGCCCTGCATTGTGGCCAGGTTCGTGAAGCCTCGCAACAAAGTGGAAAGCGACATGGTTCCACCAACCACTGTTGTCCGTTGGCCTGGATAAACAGTGTTTTCCATGGCTTGGATAGCGGTACGGGCATCCAGCCACCACGGTATGATTATGGCAGCTGACACGACGAGCGAAATAATAATACAGGCTATTACGGGCTTGTCGAAGTTCCTATACAGTTTCTCTTTGATCAAGAGGCCAATTATCAAAGCCAGGTAAATATACCCAAGTGAGACCTGCCAAGGTGGGTAAAGTACAAATACAAATCCGCTAAAAGCGATACCCATCAATACCGCTGCCGCTAGTTTGCCTGAGAGCGGGTTGTGGCGAATTATGTAGTTCGCACAGAGAAATACCACGGAGGGAAAAAAGACCGCGTAGGCCGGCCAGTTGGACCAGGCCACTACATAAGGCGATGTCGAAAACAGAAGTGAAAGCAGGAAGTTGGCGCGCCACTGGCCAGGTATCAGCACACACAGGACGGCCCACAGTGCAATCAGGCAGGAAAATACCGGAAATAACCAGTTCCAGGACAGCGCGCGTTTCAGGTCGAAAACGAAATAGCCCCATGTGGCGGGTTTGGCAATGGCCGATATGTGTGCAACCGGGACGCCGGCCATGCCCACGATCAACATGTTTTGCCCGTCTTCACCGTGGTTACTGTTTACCACCGGGTTGGCGGGCTGATGGTTGTACTGGGCGATTGCCAAAGGCGTGAGCACGAGCCACTCATCGCTGCGAATTCCACGATCTTGTCCAGCGATATTGAGAATTTTCGCCTCAACTGTCGGAGCTTGAGCAAGACCAAAGTTCAGTGAGGATCCCGTTATGCCTATCCCTACCAGACCGATGAAGGCCAGAATTAGGCTAAACCCGAACAGCTGGGGGGCTGTCACAACGCCCGACAACCTTGCTGTTAGTTTGGCAGAAAGATAATCGACTTTGATAAAGGTGATAACAAGCGTTAAAAATATCGAGAGCAGAAGCAATTTAACCAGCCGAACACTGGTTTTATCTTTATTGAAGTCCCTGGGGATGATAATGGATCGGGTCGACTCGTTTCCGGTAATCAGTTGATTTTTGCCAGTATCGAGTTTTGCAACAACCTTGATGGTGTGGGAGCCTGGCTCAATATCATCAGGGATTTTTATGTTCACTCGCCAACCTGAGCGGAGCCAATCGGCACGCGAAGTCGCTTGCACAACATCCGGCCGTTCGAAACGCTCAAAGGGACCTTCGGATATTTTCTGCTCATCTATCCAGACGGCAAGGGAGACGATCTGGATAGATGACTGGGTGGCACCTATCCATCCTTGGGCCGCAATGTGTTCATCCTTGATCACGAGCGCATCGATGAACCCCTCTGCATCGTTATGGGGTGCCGCTTGCGCAGCAGTAGCCCCAGCGATAAATAAATTAAAAATTAATACAATGAACAAAAAAAGCCGAAATGGGGCTTTTGAACTGTTGGTGAAAGTAGGCGGTAGATGAATCATAAGTACATCGGGCTCGTCATGGATTGTTGGTGTTATGCTTTTACCGCCAAGACGATGCCTGCCATTATCATGGCGACACCAACGAAGTACTGCGGCTGAAAGCGTTCGCCAAAAAAGAAATGGCTGCCTATTGGTACCAGTACAAAGGCCATCGCCATGAGCGGATAGACCTTGCCCAGTTCAATCTTTTGCAGAACCCATACCCAGGCGATGGTGGTAATGCCATACAGGGCGAATGCAAAAAATAAGGTTGTCAATGTGGAGAGGTCGAAGAGACTCCCGCTTTTCTGTAATGAGGTTGCACTCAGTTTGAACAGAATCTGACCAGCCGCAATACCCAGTACACAGATCAAGGCAATAAAATAGATCATGAGTTCACCGTAGGCTTGCTGGAGATTGTTCGTTGTTTGAGGTGAAAGGCTCGCTTGGGAACGGACTGCACATCATGGCCGATGAAGGCGAGCACAAATTGAGTTCCCAAAATAACCGGTAATGCCGAAAGCATGACCGTGCCGGCGGATGTCGCCACGCCCGATTGCATCGAACCTATCCAATGAGAAAGACCAAATAGACCACCAACGACGATCATCGAAATCCCGATCGGGAGCTCCAGAGAGGCCAGGGACATATCGCGCAGATAATAGTTATAGAAGATTCGCTTGCAGGTGTTGCGCATGTGTTTGATGAAAAACTCGCCGATGATTTTTGAAATCTTTAGGTTGCTTTCTTCGTCTGCATACTTGGCGTCCATGGGGATATCGACGACCACGGCGCGCAGCGTGTTCAAGCGAAAGAGCATGTCCGTTTCGAAGAAATAGCGTTTACTGATCTTCTCCATGGGCAAGTGCCGGGCCACGTCTCTATGTATAGCCGTATAACCATTAGTGGGATCGAAAAGATCCCAGTAACCGGACGACAATTTCGTCAGAAAAGACAGTGCAGCATTCCCGAACAAACGCATCTTCGGCATCTGTCGAATCTCTTCCAGATCGAAGAAACGGTTACCTTTGGCATAGTCGGCATCACCGTTGAGTATGGGCGATACAAAAGCCGGGATCAGGGTCGGGTCCATCTGCCCATCGCCGTCGACCTTGACGATGACTGTCATATCATCAGCAATTGCCTGACGATAGCCAGTCATCACTGCACCGCCTACACCCTGGTTGCTGGCACAGCGCAGCACCATCACTCGTGGGTCGGTACAGTGTGCCTCGACATGATCGCCCGATTTGTCCGGGCAGCAATCGTCCACTACGTAAATCTTGTCTATTTCCTCTGGCATCTCCGCAATTACCTGGAGAATATGCCGTACTACCTTAAAGGAGGGTATGACGACGGCAATATGTTGATTTGCGATCATAAATTTCTTTCCATTGATGTCTTGAAAGGCGATCGGCGCTGGACAAACCTTGGTTCGCCTCAGAATTCAACTCTGGGCGGCCAAGCCAGACTGAAGTCTTCATAGTTCAGGGTCAGGTTCGGACTGTAAGCCCGGTCATTTTGTATATCAGGCCAGCGGGACTTCATGTAATTCACCTCTTTCATGAATCGCTCTTGTTTCTGAGGTGTATTTTCCAAGCCACGAGTGGCTGACTCGTGGTGATACAGTTCGGCAAATGGCGTCCAAACGTTCTTGTAGCCGGCCTCCTGTACTCGCAGACAGAAATCCACATCGTTGAAGGCGACCTTCAGATTGACTTCGTCCAGACCGCCCACTTCATCAAATATCGATTTTTTAATGATCAGGCAGGCGGCGGTGACCGCCGAGAATTCCTGAATCAGCGCCGCGCGGCAGAAGTACCCCAAGTCACCTTTCGGCAGGTATTTATGGGAGTGGCCGGCCACTCCCCCAAGGCCGACCAGTACACCACCGTGCTGGAGGCGATCGTCCGGATACCATAATCGTGCGCCGACGGCACCCACGCTTGGCTGCAGTGCAATCGCAACCATCTCTTCAAGCCACTCCGGCGTGATGACTTCGATGTCGTTGTTGATCAAGCCGATCAGCTCGCCACGTGCCTCTCGGACAGCGCGGTTGTTCAGAGCTGAATAATTGAATGGTCCGTCATCGTGCAAAACAGTGATGTTGGGTTCGTTGCCCAGCTCCGAGAAATAGGCCAGAGACTCCGGATCATCCGATCCATTGTCGATCAGTATTATTTCGAAATTCCTATAGCTGGACAGCGTCTTGATACTGTCAATGCATTGCTTCACTAGCGCGTAGGCGTTCCGGGTCGGGATAATCAGGCTGACAAGAGGAAGCTGCGCCGGCAACGCGTAGTGGGTACGGTACATTCCCCTTGGCAGTAACTCTGTCTTGCCAATATTGCCTTTGCGTTGCAGGTGCTCGTCGAGGGCCTTGACCCCCGCGAGCGCCGCGTAGGGCTTTTCATCCCCCGCCATGGCGGTACTGCCGACGTGGATTCGCCAGTGATACAAGACTCTCGGGATATGAACAATCTGGTTTTCAGCAAGCTGCTCGGAGCACCGGAGCGCAAGATCGTAGTCTTGTGCGCCTTCAAATCCGACTCGAAATCCACCGACCTGTTCAATGAGATCGCGGCGGTAAACGCCAAGATGACAGATCATATTCTGTGAGCGGAACAGGAATTCGTTCCATTCAGACTTGAAATAGGGACTACTGCGTGTTCCCTGGTTGTCGATCTTGTCTTCATCGGAGTAGATCAGCCCAGCCCCCGGGTTTTCGATGATCGCCCGGGCTACCCAATACAGTGCATGCTCGGGTAGCAGGTCGTCGTTGTCCATGAGTGCGATGTAGCTGCCTAGGGCAGATTCCAATGCTGTGCTACTGGCTTGGGAAATGTGGCCGTTTTCCGAGCGCATTGTCACGTTGATCCGTTCGTCCTCGCTGGAGAGAGACTCCAAGTATTCGATGACTTGGGGATCGGTCGATGCATCGTCGGCGATACAGAGCTGCCAATTGGGATACAGCTGGGCAAGTACGCTCGTTACAGCCTCCTGAAGTAGTTCCAGGGGCGGGTTGTAGACCGGCATGATTATTGAAATAAGAGGCGCTTGGTTCCATGTTCTGATGTCTTCCTTGATACGCTCACGGCAATTATCATCCAGTGTGTCGTAGTATTTGACCCAGGTCAGATAATCATTCCGATCGGTAACTTCACGGGTTTCCTGTCCAACGAATTCGAATTGGCTGGATCTATTCAGCCAGCGCAAGCGTTCAATAAGTCCCCGGGTTCCTTGTTCACGCCATACGGCCATTGTTTTTTTAACCGTGCTCTTAAATCCGCCACCCTTCCGGATGACCGCGGGTAGTACTCGCAACGTTTTTCTCAATCGTTTCGCGATACGCAGGACGCGCCGTAGCGGAGCAGTTATTTTCCAGCTTGTTGAACTTTGCATTGAAATGATGTTTAAGTTCAGGTCATGGATATGGGTATCCTTTTGACTCTGTAGCAGCGCGAGCCGGCTCTCCAGTTCCTGGATATGGGTATCCTTTTGACACTGTAGCAGCGCGAGTCGGCTCTCCAGTTCTTGGGTATGGGTATCCTTTTGATGCTGTAGCAGCGCGAGCCGGTTTTCCAGTTCCTGGATACGAGCCTGTTGTTGATTCAGAAGCTCTTCGTTCAGTTGCGCTTTTTCCGCTGCCATCATACTGGATGAGCTGATGGAGGTCAGAATCTCAGTGGACGTTGAGGTTTTCGTTAAGAGTGTGAGGTCAACAATGAGACTGACAGGCTCGAGATCTTGGAGGGTGTCTAGACGCACGGGCAGGAGGATGTTGGGATCGTCGTTGAGCGATACGAAGAGTAAACCGTCGTGATCGCCTGGCACGAAGCTCACGCCTGAGAAGTTGATAAAGTCATTCTGAGAAGCCCAGATCGTTTCAGAGGATGAAATTATCGTGATGCTGTGAATGATGAACGCTTCTTTAGCGTTTACTGGATCGAACCGCAGCAAACATTGATTTTCCGACCGATGAGTCAAGTCGAATGAAATGCTCTGGCGCCCGTGTTGGAGGACTTGTGTGGATTTGGCTGTTTCGACGAAGTCTCCTTCGGCAGTTCCGAAATACAATATGGCAAGCATTTCTATCGGCACGGATGCTTGTACTTCACCAATCGTTTCCTCTGGATGCCAGTTCAGGAAGAGCTCCGCTTGCCGACCTGTAACTTCTTGCTGGAACCTCGCTTCAGACTGGACGTAGCGATCAATGTCATCGGGATTCAGGTGTATTGCGACACTTTCAAGCAAGGACGATACAAAAGATTGACGAGTCAGCTGGGTCGCTGCATGGGATTGAGGGTTCAGCGAAGGCATCAGCAAAAGAAGCCCACGCAGCAGCAGGTGACCAAGCTCTACCCCATCGGTCAACTGCCATTCGATATCAATCAGCGTGGCTGATCCCGTTGCGTCAATGATGATGTTTTGTGGAACGGCATCGATGAAGTGACCTGGCAGGCGGGTGTTTGCACAGGTCATCGACTCACTGGAATTTTTATCTGATAGTGCCAGGAGAATACTGACATAGCGCGCCATTAAAGGATGGAAATCCTTTGCACTCCAGTCCGGCCTGGCGGCGAGTAACAAGAAATCCCGGCTGAGAACGTCCCCCTTTACATAGCGATCGGAAGAAGGAAGGACATGTTTGAAATTCACATTGTCGTCTGCGTCTGCGTCTGCGTTATCGGCGAAGCGGTTGTAATGGACCTCAATGCCCTGCTCGGTTGCTCGAAAGACCGACGCTTTACAGTACACAGATCTGCGACCGGTACTGTAATGATACGCTAGGATGTTTTCATCGACAGGCGACTCTCTGGTGTTGGATGCCGCCACCAGAAACGAGTTCGCCAGCGTCATGCCCAAATCGTTTTCGATGACAACCGGCCAACTCTTTTCTAGATCGAAATGGGTCGAGTTGGGTAGCTGTCGATCCTTGCGTACATTTTGACAGGAGAGCGCCGCCGCATCGAACAACTGCGACGCGTAGCCGGCCTCGGTGATGATGGAGTTTGGCATTTTATAGTCCGGCAGCGGCGACATGAATGTCGTTGTAGAGAAGCCTGCGCGTTCAATCAATCGCTCCAATTCGTTACGTCCGTAGGTTTTCGGCTGCCCTTGGGTATAGCGTCCCTCAATACCGTACATGGGGATGTTTAGATGGTCTTCCGGTGCGCCGGCAAAGTATTTGAGCCCTAATTGGTTTTCGATGGCGATGAACAGGTGGCCGTCAGGCTTGAGCAGTTCCCGAATCCGTCGGAGCATGGTGTAGGCTGGGTCAGCATCTTTGCTAAACATGCTCGCGTATTCCAATACGCCGATGAGCGTGATCGTGTCGAATTGTTCGTCGGTCTTGAAATCGTCAAAGCGTTCCGCGAGAACGGTTACGTTCTCCAGTCCACGTGTACGGCTCGCAGCAATCGAGGCGCGTCGAGGGCTGCCTTCGAGACTCAGCAGTTGGGCACCGCATTCGCCTAGGAATCGGCTTATCGCCCCACACCCCGCGCCGATTTCTAGGACCTTGCCTTTGAGCAGGTGTTCGAAAGGACGCAGGATGTTGCCGCGAATGGAGCTTAGATGGTAAAGCGTCGCCCAATCGGTGCAATGTTGAGGAAGCTCTTCAGATAGAACTGAAACATCCTCGGCGTCGCGAACAATTGCGGCGAGTTTGTTTTCAGTTTTGTCACCGTCACTGTAAGCGATACCTTGATAATCTGAGCGTACCCATATACCGGTTTGTTCGTCGCGGGTATACCCGTAGCGATCAAGTTCAAACATTTTCAGTTACCAATTTGATTTCCATGGAGGCACCTAGATCTATCAAGCCCAACACTTTTGGGGTGGGCGCTACGACAAAGTGAATAGAGTCGTAGCGTCGGTCGTGAGGCAAGATATCTTCACCGGATCTTGACGCGATACCTACGGAAATAAAGTAATCACCTGTTGCAAGTCGGTTAACAAACTTCAGGCACGCCGTGGCTTGGGTGCCCGGCGCACCGATCGTTTGATCCGATTCGCAATCCAGTAGATATGAGTTAGTACCGTAAACCGTTACCCCTTCTTTGGTTTTAATGGTGAAGCCAAGAATCGGATTGACGATCATATGATTAAATTGAATCGCAAGATTAAGGGTAATGTCCTCACCCGATTCAATCGTATTGGGGTACTCGCGACCTGCCGCACTCAAATGAAAATCCAGTAAGGTTGCGGCATCGTCTCCCCAGCGATATTCATGGGTGTTGTACCCCGGCCGACTCGCATAAGCGTTTTGTTCGAAACTGAGCTTTATAGTCTCAGGAGTGTGGACTGGCAGAGGTGTATCGGATTCTTGCGCATCCTTTTTTTCCGGACGTTTTTCGCGGCCAAAAAGAATATCCATGTAGCGATTGACGACCGGCCGGGATTCGCCGATGAGCTCGATTCTGCTTTGGTTGATCAGAATCGCACGAGAGCAGTGAGTGACCACCTGTTCGCTGGCATGGGTAACCAGCAAAATGCTGGTCCCGTTGTCTTTGAGTTGTCGCAGCCGTTCAAAGCACTTGGCCTGGAATCGGGCGTCGCCAACGGAAAGGGCTTCATCAACGATTAGAATTTCCGGATCAACCTGGGCCTGTACAGCAAATGCCAGTCGCACCGCCATACCGCTTGAATAAGCCTTGACAGGCTGATCTATGAATTCTCCGATATCTGCGAAGCCTGCGATCGCGTCAAAACGCTCGTTCACTTCTTCCCGAGTCAAGCCCAGTACAGCTGCGTTGAGATAGATATTCTCGCGCCCCGTAAACTCCGGATTGAATCCGGAGCCAAGCTCCAGGAGTGCTGCAATGCGCCCTTGAGTCTCGATTGAACCGGTAGTAGGGGTCAAAGTGCCACAGATGATTTGCAGAAGCGTGGATTTGCCGGAGCCATTACGACCAACGATTCCGACGGTTTCTCCTTTTTTTACGTCGAAGCTGATATCGCGTAGTGCCCAGAACTCCTTGCCGTATGTCGTGACCTCGTCACCCGCCCAGCGTTGAAGGCGGGGCATGATGGCCTGCATTAGTCGGTCCCGAGGCTTTTCGTAGGTATAAAAACACTTGGAGATATTTTTTACGCTGATTGCGACATTTTCAGAGGACATCAGCGAACCCTTTGCGTGTTTTTTGGAAGAACCAGAATCCAACTACGGCAATGAATGCGCCGATAAGCATTGCTATGGCCAAGCTATCCCACTGAGGTAAATGCCCGAAAAGCAGAACATTTCGGCTTTCTTCAATGATATAGGTCAGTGGGTTTAGCCGGAGCCAAGGCTGATATATCTCGGGCAGCGCCGCAACGGGGTATAGGACAGGTGACAAAAACAGCAGCACGGTGGTGAGAACCGCGATGACGTGCCCCACATCTCGTAAATACACTCCGAGCGATGCCAAAAGCCAACTGAATCCCAAAGTCGCTAATAGAAGTGGCACTAGAATCAGTGGGAATAGTAATGCCGTCCATTCCATTGTATGCGTCAAGGCCACTTGGGCGATCAACAGAACCACCAGGCTGATGCTGCTATGGAACAAGGCTGAGCCCAGGGTAATGACAGGAAGTATTTCCAGAGGAAAAACTACCTTTTTTACGTAATTTCCATTTGTCAGGATCAGTGAAGGTGCCCGGTTCGCACATTCGGCGAACAGTCCATGAACGATCATGCCCACGAAAAGCAAAATCGCAAAGCCTCCCTTGCCGGTATCCATGCCTACCCATCGAGCTTTGAATATCTCAGAAAAAACAAAGGTATAAACAGCCAGCATCAAAATAGGATTGAAGAAGGACCATGCCAGACCCATTACTGAACCGCGGTAGCGCCCGACTACCTCACGTTTGGTCATTTGTGCAATAAGTTGGCGATTCTGCCACAAGCTTTTGATCAGGCTGACAGGTCCGCCCGCTGGAGATAGATGGGGATTCATTAGGCAAACACCTCTGCGTATTCGAGCAGGGCTGCTGCCTGATCTTTGACGGACATGGTCGGTGCTCCCTCAATTGGCCAGTCGATACCGATGGCAGGATCGTTCCATGCCAGGCTGCGCTCATAGGAAGGCGCGTAATAGTCGGTGGTTTTGTACGAGAACTCGGCACTAGACGACAGAACAACGAAGCCGTGAGCGACCCCTTCAGGTATCCATAGCTGATGCTTGTTTTCAGCACTGAGGTAGGCGTCGACCCTTTCGCCGAAAGTGGGCGAGCTTTTACACAGGTCAACCGCGACGTCGAAGACTTCACCGGCCGTTACGCGAACCAATTTGCCCTGAGGTTGCTGGGTCTGATAGTGAAGTCCGCGTAGCACACGTTTCACCGAGCGTGAATGATTGTCTTGGACGAACTGGATTTCACACCCTGCTGCATCACCAAAGATTTTTGGCTCAAAAAGGATTACCTCTGGGATAGTCAGCGGTGTTGTTTTTATCGTCATTGATTCATAACCAGAAGATAGGGTGATGTCATTGCGATTGCCATTTTCATGAGGCGCTTGGCAGAGTCATCAAAACTCTGAGATGCGCAGCTAGACCTAGGGATACAGGTTCTGGCAGGTAGACGCTTATCGGCCCTTTTGGGCGCGCTGATGGAAAGTTGAAGAGGCTGATCTCACGCATAGTTTTATCGTCACCTGACTCTGCAGTGGAAATCGTTCCATCTCGTTTCATTTCGTTCCTTCAGTCATTACAAAAACTTTTAATATCGTGTCTTTTTAACGCTAGATCGCGGCTATTTCGAAGAATCTGTTCTAAATGTTGCCAAGGGTCGAACTGAGTCCAACGTCTGGTTTACAGAGAAACCGGGGCCATCGACCGCCGATCGAAAAGGCGAAATCTGAAGATAAAATTGGGCAAACCCAGTGCTTGATGTCGGTTGCACTGAGTGAGCAGCGCCATCATTTTGCTAGGCTTGGGGAACCCTCGACAAGCCTTCGCCGTTGGCGGGCGGCACCTTACCATATGTGAAGCGCAGAGGCATCCATGCCCTATGGTGCTTACCTGACAGAAGAGTCGCCCAAGCGCTTGTTCTCGAGTACTTTGCTTAAATTCTGTTTAGGCAAACCGCGACGAACAGGCTGATGTTTCCTGGCAGCGTTTGACGATAAATTCCCGATTTCTGCATCAGGTAAAGCCGCGTAAAAAACGAGCTTCGGCGAGCTTGTTCAAATTGCTCCATCGTCTGTTGGCTTTGAGGGGTCAGCCTGAGGCGGAAGCTCTTCAGAATTCGCAGGTTATGGGTGTTCCATTCACTAAATCTCCCCGTGCACATTTTTGCCAGGCGGACCAATCGATTCCGCAACCCGTTATTTGCGCCGATGAGGTTCTCGTTGTGTTGGCGATAATCAAGAGTCGGCTGCGGGTCGTAGAAGACTTTTCCGCCGGATCCAGTGACGAGCAGATAGGTCAGCCAGTCGTGGGCGACGATCACTGCGTCATCCGGCGTTTCAGAAAGCAATTCGCGTGCTTGGGTGTTAATGAGCATGGTATTTGCCCCGGCGATACTCTGAACCAAGGCATTGGCGAATTCAGGCGCAGCGGAAAAGAGGGGCGAGTAGCCCTGTACCTGTTTGTCAGCCGAAATCAGGCGTGTCCTGGAGCAATAAAGGGCAGGAGTGCTTTGGGGAATAGCAGCTTTGGCGATACTTCGTTCAAGCTTGTCCTCGAACCAAATATCGTCTTGATCACTGAATGCGAAGTAGTCGGCGATGATTGCCCGATTTTTAATCAGTGATAGAAAGTTTCTGGCAAAACCTTGGCGCGGTCCGCTCAACAGGATCAGACGGTTCTTTCCTAAGACCTGTTGGTAGTTATTCAGCACGGCCAACGTGTCATCGTTCGAGCCATCGTCGGACGCATAAATAACCCAATTTTTATGCGTTTGCCTGACAAACGACTCTAGTTGCTCGCCAAGAAATCTTGACCCGTTATAGGTGCAAAGCAAAATAGCGACTGTCGCCCTGGATGTCTCGACCTCTGAAGAATCATGAGTCATCAGGCTTGAGTTAGAGCGTTGTGGCTGCGTGTTCATTTTTAAATCTCAAGCATTGCCGAGTCGTACTAGCCTCAACAGGAGATCAGACTTCTAATTCTGTTGAGTTCGGTGTGGATGCGCAATTTGGCTGCTGGGCTTTTTGAGGTGGGGCGTTCAACTCATCGAGTTTTATCCATGGAAAAAGTGGAGCGTCGGGCATTTTAAGGTGAATTGCTAAAAATGTCTGTGTCAGTGGCACTTTGCGCTTTTTGCATAATCACACCTCTGCGCTCTTCAACATTTGTGACCGCTGCGCACAAAGGATCAGGTGGTGAGGGTCTTGATACGCATGCTGCTGAGGCCAATGGCTTTCAAGCGACAACAGGATGCCCACTGATGCTCGTGAATGAAATTTTGGCATTCGCCTTGCGTTGTATTAATTTGAAATTATTCGTGTTGTTGGGTGAGGCTGGCATTTCCATGTGATCGAAGTAGCTCGCGCAGGTACACTGTAACAACGTCCGGGAGAGGGAGCGGGAATAGTGTTCGATGACGTTACGGATAAACTCAGAGTTTTTTTGGTTGGTCTTCCTCGCCGGAAAAAGCGACTGATTCAGGTCGCAACCGACGTTGTCTTGGTGTGGGTGGCACTTTGGCTAGCTTTCATCGTCCGCCTCGGCATCGACGACATGTACAACCCCTTGAAGGTCCATTTCTGGCTTTTCGCCTGCGCGCCGGTTGTAGCCATTCCCTTGTTCATCCGCTTCGGCATGTACCGAGCGGTCATGCGCTATTTTGGTAACGATGCCCTGATAGCCATCATTAAGGCTGTCAGTCTTTCGTCGCTGATCCTGGCGGTTGTTGTTTATTGGTACAGCAACCACCAGACCGTCGTCCCACGCTCCATCATCTTCAACTACTGGTGGCTTAGTCTCGTCATCATTGGTGGTCTGCGCCTGTGCATGCGCCAATACTTTATGGGCGACTGGTTCACCGCCGCCCAGCATGTTCCGTTTACCAGCCGCGATGACGGCCTCACGAAAGTTGCTATCTATGGTGCTGGGGTGGCGGGCAATCAATTGGTCGCGGCGCTGCGCATGGGGCGAGTCATGCGCCCAGTCGCATTCATCGACGACGATTCCAGCATTGCCGATCGCTCTATCTCAGGTCTCCAGGTATACAAACCCAAACACATTCAGCAGATGATCGACGTCACCGGCGCCCAGGAAATTCTCCTTGCGTTGCCGTCATCTACCCGCGCACGACGCCGGGAAATTCTCAATTTGCTAGAGGGTTATCCGCTTCACATACGAAGCGTCCCGAACTTCACTGACCTGGCCAGCGGCCGCGTAAAAGTCGAAGACATTCAGGAAGTAGATATCGCTGATTTGCTGGGTCGTGATGCTGTGCCAGCCCAGGCCGATTTGCTTGAGCGCTGTATCAAAGGTAAGACAGTGATGGTCACTGGTGCTGGCGGGTCGATCGGTTCGGAGCTGTGCCGGCAGATATTCTCACTTGGTCCGACCACGCTTTTACTGTTTGAGCACAGTGAGTTCAACCTTTACAGCATCCTGTCGGAATTGGAGCAGCGCGGCTGTCGTGAGTCGGTGTCGGTCAAGTTGCTGCCGATTCTCGGTTCAATTCGTCATCCGCACAAACTGCTGGATGTGATGAGGATCTGGCGGGTAGATACCGTTTATCACGCGGCTGCTTACAAACATGTGCCGATGGTCGAGCACAATATCGCTGAAGGTGTGCTCAACAATGTTATCGGTACGTTGAACACCGCCCAAGCTGCCTTGCAGTCGGGTGTGGCCAACTTCGTGCTGATTTCCACCGATAAAGCCGTGCGTCCTACCAATGTAATGGGTAGCACCAAGCGTCTCGCGGAACTGACGCTTCAAGCGCTCAGTCGTGAAATCGCCCCGGTACTGTTTGGCGACAAGGCCAATGTATCCCGGGTCAATAAAACCCGTTTTACCATGGTGCGTTTTGGGAATGTGTTGGGTTCCTCCGGCTCGGTCATTCCGTTATTTCACAGCCAGATTAAATCTGGCGGGCCTCTGACAGTTACCCATCCGAAAATCACGCGGTATTTCATGACCATTCCAGAGGCCGCGCAACTGGTTATTCAAGCCGGTTCAATGGGGCAGGGGGGCGACGTGTTCGTGCTGGACATGGGCGAGCCGGTGAAAATTGTCGAGCTCGCGGAAAAAATGATTCATCTGTCCGGTTTGAGCATCCGCTCGGAGCGCAATCCCCAGGGCGATTTGTCTATCGAGTTCACTGGCTTGCGCCCTGGTGAAAAGCTCTACGAAGAACTCCTGATCGGCGATAACGTTGCGGCGACCTCACACCCGATGATCATGACGGCCAGCGAAGATCATTTGCCTTGGGATGTTTTGAAGGGGCGCTTGAGCGAGCTGTTGGTTGCTGTCGAGAAGGACGACTATTCCCGAGTTCGCCTGTTGCTGCGTGAAACCGTCAGCGGCTACACCCCCGACGGCGAGATCGTTGACTGGATCTACCAGCAACGCCGCCTCGAGCCCTGATTGTTTCACATCCTGTAACGCTCGCATTTTTGACATGTACTCACCATGACCTAGGGTTGAAGAGCAGCTTGGAAAAAGCTGCTTCTCAATTCGATGTCATGGAGCTTCAACTATGCGTACCGGTTACTTCTATCTTTGATTTTTGCTCTGTTTGCCAGCGTCTCGATCGCCGCAGTTGCGGCGCCTGCGACGCCTACAGAGTCTTCAATAGCGCCTCACTCAGTTGAGGTGTCAGCATCGGCAGCGCATCCAAAACTCAATCTCAATGACGCTGATGCGGCGACGCTGCAGAAGGAGCTGTCCGGCGTCGGCGAAGCCAAGGCTAAAGCTATTGTTACTTACCGTGAAACAAATGGCCCGTTTGCATCGATTGATGAGTTGCTCGAAGTGAAAGGCATCGGCAAAGCGATTCTTGATCGTAATCGTGAAAAGCTGGAAGTGAACTAAGCTGATTGTTCAACGCCAAGGGGCCGGTCATTGACCGGCCTTTCTGTTTTCTGGCGGGCAGATCCAGCAGGGGATTTCGCGAGCGTTCGTCGGACAGCTAAAAATTACGGCTATCATATTGCGTTTAAATTATGCCTATAATAATTTCGCGATCAATGATCGAGACCCTTTTTCCCTTTGTGAATTTCAGGAGCACCGTCATGAATGCTGTTAAGCCCCAAGGTACCGCTCTCGTCACCGGCGCATCGTCCGGCATTGGTGCGATTTACGCAGAAAGGTTGGCTACCCGCGGGTTCGATTTGCTGCTGGTGGCTCGTGACAAGGAGCGTTTGGAAACCACCGCGAGCCATTTGCGCGAGGCCCACGGCATTCAGGTTGAAGTGCTCAAAGCGGATCTGACGCAAAAGGATGATGTGCTCAAACTTGAGCAGCGCCTGCGCAGCGACTCAAGCATCAGCCTGTTGGTGAACAATGCCGGGGTTGCCGCTGATGGTCTGTTGGCCAATGCCGATATGGATAAGCTCGAGCGTCTGATTCAGCTTAACGTCACCACAGTGACTCGTTTGGCTTCGGCTGCGGCAGCGAGTTTTGCCAAAGCCGGACGCGGCACGATTATTAATATCGCCTCAGTAGTGGCGCTGTTCCCCGAGCGTTTCAACGCCACGTACAGTGCGAGCAAGGCTTATGTGTTGAGCCTGACTCAATCGCTGCATGCCGAACTCGACGGCACGGGCGTCAAGATTCAAGCCGTGCTGCCTGGCGTGACCCGTACCGAAATCTGGGAACGTTCCGGAATCGATGCCAGCGGCATTCCTGCAGAAATGGTCATGGACGCGGGCGAGATGGTCGACGCCGCGCTGGCCGGTCTCGATCAGGGCGAATTGATCACCATTCCTTCCCTGCCTGATGCGGGCGAATGGCAAGCCTTCGTTGCGGCCCGGCATGTCATGGCGCCGAACCTGTCCCGCAGTGCTGCGGCCAGTCGTTATAAGTAAGTCCCTTGCAAGTTGGTCAGAGG
The DNA here is from genome assembly GCF_044742965.1 of Pseudomonas sp. NPDC087804. Classification (NCBI taxonomy): domain Bacteria; kingdom Pseudomonadati; phylum Pseudomonadota; class Gammaproteobacteria; order Pseudomonadales; family Pseudomonadaceae; genus Pseudomonas; species Pseudomonas sp. NPDC087804. The sequence continues at coordinate 26,727 of NZ_JBIUVN010000009.1, forward strand.
AAAGCGCGGTATGAATCAGCGTCGAATTGTAGTTACCGGGATGGGTCTGGTTTCGCCTTTGGGCAGTGATGTCGAAGTCGTTTGGCAGCGGTTACTGGGCGCGCGATCTGGTTTGCGCACTCTACCGGAAGCGGTGAGCGCTGATTTGCCCACCCGCGTCGGCGGCATAGTGCCAACGCTGGCGGAGGACGCCGAAGGCGGTTTCGATCCCGATCGCGCCACGCCACCGAAAGAACAGAAGAAAATGGATCGCTTCATTCTGTTCGCCATGGAGGCGGCGCGGCAGGCATTGGAGCAGGCAGGATGGCATCCGACCGACGCTGCGGATCAGGAACGCACGGCGACGATCATCGGTTCCGGAGTAGGTGGCTTCGGTGCGATCGCCGATGCAGTGCGCACCACGGACAGCCGTGGCCCACGACGTTTGTCGCCGTTCACCATTCCGTCATTTCTGGTGAATCTGGCGGCGGGTCATGTGTCGATCCAGCATGGTTTGAAAGGCCCCTTGGGTGCACCGGTAACGGCATGTGCCGCTGGCGTTCAGGCAATCGGCGATGCGGCCAGATTGATTCGAGTCGGCGAAGCGGACATTGCTGTGTGCGGCGGGGCGGAGGCGGCGATTGATCGGGTCAGCCTCGCTGGTTTTGCGGCAGCCCGAGCCCTGTCCAGCGGCTACAACGACACGCCGGAACGTGCCTCGCGTCCATTCGACAGTGGTCGTGACGGTTTTGTGATGGGCGAGGGCGCTGGGTTGCTGGTCATTGAGTCACTGGAGCATGCGCTTGCGCGCGGGGCAAAACCGCTGGCCGAATTGGTCGGTTACGGTACCAGCGCTGATGCGTATCACCTGACTGCCGGGCCTGAAGACGGTAGCGGTGCGCGACGGGCGATGGAACTGGCACTGGCTCAGGCCGGCATTAAAGCCGCTGAGGTGCAGCATCTCAACGCCCACGCCACTTCAACGCCGGTCGGGGATCTGGGCGAGTTGGCGGCGATCAAAAGTGTGTTCGGTACAGAAAACAAAATCGCCGTAACGTCGACGAAATCGGCAACCGGACATCTACTCGGTGCGGCAGGTGGGCTGGAGGCGATCTTCACGCTGTTGGCGATTCGTGATCAGGTGGTGCCGCCGACGCTCAATTTTGAAAATCCGGATCCGGCGAGTGAAGGCGTGGACATCGTGCACGGCAAGGCACGTTCGATGCCAATCGAATATGCATTGTCCAACGGCTTCGGCTTCGGTGGGGTCAATGCCAGCGTGTTGTTCAAACGCTGGAAAGACTAGTCCTGCTGATTTTTCAGATGCGCGCGCGTAACGCCGAGGATGCGCTGGGCCAGCTCCGGATCTTCGACGCTGCGCGCGAGTACCAGCGCTCCCAACAGAGTGGCCATGATCACGATGCTGCGATCAGCGGCACTCTCGCCACCGAGGGTGTTCTGCACTTGCTCGAGTCGCGCATTAAGCACAGCGTCGGTGGTCGGGCTTGGCTGTCCGCGCAAACCGAGCTCCGAAGACATGGTCGGTAACGGGCAGCCTTCATGGGGCGAGGTGTAGTGCCATTCGGACAGGTAACTGTCGATGAAGGCTTCCAGAGGTTGCTCTTCAGAAAACAACATGGCGCAGTGCGCATCGAGCTGAGCGCCGGCTTCTTGCAGGGCCTTCTCCACCAATTCGTCCTTGGATTTGAAGTGCGAGTAGAAGCCACCGTGGGTCAACCCCAGTGCCTTCATCAAGGGTTGCAAGCCTGTGGCGCCGATTCCGTCCTTGCGAAATCGTGCCGAGGCTTCCTTGATGATGCGCTGATGGGTCTGGGCTTTATGGTCCTGCGAGTAACGCATCTGAAACTCTCTCCGCAACAATGCCCCCATCTTAACCACACAAAATTAAATGGTGACTGTACTTCTACTTCTAAAAAGCATGCAGATAAGTCCAAAGCGTGTAAAAAACACAAACCCCGCCGATTGGGCGGGGTCTGGTTCAGCGGTCTTGCGCTTCTTTGGCGTCCGCTTCGGCGTTGCGTGCAGCCACGCGTTTGCGTTCTTCATCAGTCAGTTCGACCTTGTTGGCGGTGTCTCGCAACATCATCAAACCGCCAACGATCGAGCCGATTGCAACGACCAGAATCAACCAGGCATACCAGGGCATAACGGCTCTCCTTAATGGCAGATCGATCGACGAGGATTTCGCCGTGCGACGCTGCTTACCACTTTTGAGCGAAGCGACTTCGCAGTGGTTCCATTCTAGGCCTGATATCCCCGCAGCACCTTAATTCCCTGTAGGAGCTGCCGAAGGCTGCGATCTGTTGATCTTTTGTTTTTAACAAGCAAAGTCAAAAGATCGCAGCGTGCCGCAGCTCCTACAGGGGACTTATTGGCCCGTGAGCATGGCGTCGGCCGGCGCATTGGCGCGCAACTGGCCGGTGAGCAGGAAGTAGCCGAAGCCCACGGCCATGAAGCCGAGGAAAATCAGCCCGATCAACGCGTTGAACCACGCCATCGCCACCAGGCACACCACCGCCAAAACCAGCGCGATCATCGGGATCAGCGGATAGCACGGCGCGCGGAAAGTACGCTCCAGGTTCGGCTCCGATTTGCGCAGTTTGAACAGGCTGAGCATGCTCATGATGTACATCACGATCGCGCCGAATACGGCCATGGTGATCATCGCGGCGGTGAGGGTCATGCCGCCGAGGTTGATCAGGCCGTCGCTGTAGATCGCCGCGATGCCGATGATGCCGCCGACAATGATCGCGCGGTGCGGCGTCTGGAAGCGCGAGAGTTTTGCCAGCGAAGCGGGCAGGTAGCCGGCGCGGGCGAGTGCGAAGAACTGCCGCGAGTAGCCGAGGATGATCCCGTGGAAACTCGCCACCAGCCCGAACAGGCCGATCCAGACCAGCATGTGCAGCCAGCCCGAATTGTCGCCGACCACGGTTTTCATGGCTTGCGGCAGTGGGTCGTTGATGTTGGCCAAGGTGCGCCAGTCACCGACGCCGCCAGCAAAGAACATCACGCCCATCGCCAATAAAACCAAAGTCAGAATGCCGCTGATATAGGCCTTGGGAATCGTGCGTTTCGGATCCTTGGCTTCTTCGGCGGCCATCGCCGCGCCTTCGATGGCGAGGAAAAACCAGATCGCAAACGGAATCGCCGCGAACATGCCGGCAATCGCTGGCGCACCGAATACGTCTGAACCGGCCCAGCCATTTAGAGCGAAGTTGCTGAAGCTGAAGGCCGGCGCGACCACGCCCATGAACACCAGCAATTCGGCGACGGCCAGCACGCAGACGATCAATTCAAACGTCGCCGCCAGTTTCACCCCGAGAATGTTTAAGCCCATAAAGACGATATACGCGCCGACTGCTGCGTGTTTCGGATCAAGCGCCGGAAACTGCACATTCAAATAAGCGCCGATGGCCAGCGCAATCGCCGGTGGCGCGAAGACGAATTCGATCAGCGTCGCCAACCCTGCGATCAGCCCACCTTTCTCACCGAAGGCTCGACGGCTGTAGGCAAACGGCCCGCCAGCATGGGGAATCGCGGTGGTCAGTTCGGTGAAGCTGAAGATAAAGCAGGTGTACATGGTCGCGACCATGAACGAAGTCACCAGAAAACCCAGCGTGCCAGCGACGCCCCAGCCGTAACTCCAGCCGAAATATTCCCCGGAAATCACCAGGCCGACGGCGATGCCCCACAGGTGCAACGTGCCCAGCGTGGGTTTGAGTTGTGTGTTCATGCGCTTGCTCCCTGAACGGTTTGGAAAGCTCGGGGGAGGGCGCGTGCAGTGGGCGTGCCATTGCGGTGAAACAAGTCGTAATAAGTTGAATGGGGTCGTATCGGGGATGTTCGCAGCTGGATGGCCCGTATTTGTGCGCCAGTTGGGTGCAGTGGTGCCTGTTATGCCGTTTTCGCGAGCAAGCTCGCTCCCACAGGTTTCAGCGGTGTCTGGACGCGCGCATTTCAAAATGTGGGAGCGAGCTTGCTCGCGAAGAGGCCTGGCCTGATGACGCAAATGCCTGCTGTAACGCCCGCATAAACCCACTCTTTACGCTTTCTTTATGCCCAGCCAACCCCCTCGGTCTCGTTCCTTTACACCCTCCTTTCCGACAATCACCCCACACGCGGCAATACGCCGTAACACGGAGATCTTCCATGAGCGTTCTGGACGGGGTGTCACTGCTACTGGCAGTGGGGCTGTTCATTTATCTGTTGGTTGCGCTGTTGCGCGCGGATCGGAACTAGGAGCGGCTATGCACAGTTATGACTATTGGCTGATCCTCGCGTTTTTTGCGTTGGTCTTGCTGCCGGCGCCGTTCCTCGGGCGCTTCTACTACAAAGTGATGGAAGGTCAGCGCACCTGGCTGACGCCGATTCTTGGCCCGGTCGAGCGCGGTTGCTATCGCGTTGCGGGTGTCGATCCCGAGGCTGAACAGAGCTGGCAGAAGTACACGCTGGCGCTGCTGGCGTTCAACCTTGCCGGTTTCCTGCTGCTGTTCGCGATTCTGTTGTTCCAGGATCACTTGCCGCTGAACCCACAGAACCTGCCGGGCCAGGAATGGACGCAGGCGTTCAACACCGCGATCAGTTTCATGACCAACACCAACTGGCAGTCCTACAGCGGCGAAGCGACCCTCAGCTACCTGAGCCAGATGGTCGGCCTCACCGTGCAGAACTTCGTCAGCGCCGCCACCGGCCTCGCCGTACTGGTCGCGCTGTGCCGTGGCATCGGTCGCAAATCGACGAAAACCCTCGGCAACTTCTGGGTCGACATGACCCGCGCCACCCTCTATGGCCTGCTGCCGCTGTGCCTGCTGCTGGCGTTGTATCTGGTCTGGCAAGGCGTGCCGCAAACCTTCGCGCAGTATGTGCATGCGGTGACGATGCAGGGCGTTGATCAAGTGATTCCGCTGGGTCCGGCCGCCAGTCAGATTGCGATCAAGCAACTGGGCACCAACGGTGGCGGCTTCTTCGGTGTCAACTCGGCGCATCCGTTCGAGAACCCGACCGCGTGGAGCAACCTGTTCGAAGTCACCTCGATCATTCTGATCCCGGTGGCGCTGGTGTTCACCTTCGGTCATTACGTCAAAGACCTGCGTCAGAGCCGCGCGATCATCGCCTGCATGCTGGCGCTGTTTCTGATCGGCGGCGCGACCTCGTTGTGGGCCGAGTACCAACCGAACCCGACCCTGAACAACGCCGCCATCGAACAGACCGCGCCGCTGGAAGGCAAGGAAGCACGTTTCGGCACCACCGCCACCGTGCTCTGGTCGGTGACCACCACGGCCGCGTCGAACGGTTCGGTCAACGGCATGCACGACAGCCTCAACCCACTCAGCGGTATGGTCGCGCTGGTCAACATGATGGTCGGTGAAGTGATCTTCGGCGGCGTCGGTGCCGGGCTCTACGGCATGTTGCTCAACGTACTGATCGCAGTGTTCCTCGCCGGTTTGATGATCGGCCGAACCCCGGAATACCTCGGCAAAAAACTCCAGGCCCGGGAAGTGCAATTGCTGGTGGTGACCTTGCTGGTGATGCCGGTCGGCGTGCTGGTGCTCGGTGCGATTGCCGCAGCGGTGCCCAGTGCTGCGGCGACCATCAGCAACCCCGGCCCGCACGGTTTCAGCCAGTTGCTCTACGCCTACACCTCGGCGAGTGCCAACAACGGTTCGGCGTTCGGTGGCCTCAGCGCGAACACGCCGTTCCACAACTTGATGTTGGGTCTGGGCATGTTGATCGGTCGCTTCGGTTACATCCTTCCGGTTCTGGCCTTGGCTGGCAGTCTAGCGATGAAGAAAACCGCCCCGATCGGCCAGAACAGCTTCCCGACCCACGGCCCGCTGTTCGTGACCCTGTTGACCGTGACCATTTTGCTGGTGGGCGGCCTGACCTTCCTGCCAACCCTGGCGCTCGGCCCAATCGCCGAACACCTGAGCATGGGCTTCTGAGGACTGAATGATGAATATGCCCGCAATCAAACCCGCCGCCGTCAAGGCGCCGGAACAAGCGAAAACCGCGATCTCGGCCCTGTGGCGTCCGGCGCTGGTGCAAGCTTTCGTCAAGCTCGACCCTCGGCAGTTGAAGCGTTCGCCGGTGATGCTGGTGGTCGAACTGACCGCGATTTTCACCACCGTGCTGTGCTTCCTCCCGGATGCCGACGTGCCGACCTTTGTCGCCGCACAAATCGCGCTGTGGCTGTGGTTCACCGTGCTGTTCGCCAACTTCGCCGAGGCCTTGGCCGAAGGTCGCGGCAAGGCCCGCGCCGACAGCCTCAAGGCCGGCAGCGAAGGCCTCAGCGCTCGGCGCAAACAGGCCAATGGCAGCTTTCAAGTGGTGCCGGCGGCGAGTCTGCGCAAGGGCGATGTGGTGCGCGTCGAAGCCGGGGAAATGATCCCCGGTGACGGCGAAGTCATCGAAGGCATCGCGGCGGTCAACGAAGCAGCGATCACCGGTGAATCGGCGCCAGTGATTCGTGAGTCCGGCGGCGACCGTTCGGCTGTCACCGGCAACACCCGACTGGTGTCCGACTGGTTGCTGGTGAAGATCACCGTCAACCCGGGCGAGTCGACCCTCGATCGCATGATCGCCCTGGTCGAAGGCGCCAAACGCCAGAAAACCCCGAACGAAGTGGCGCTGGATATTCTGCTGATCGGCCTGACGTTGATCTTCCTGTTGGTGGTCGTGACCCTGCAACCGTTCGCCCATTTCGCTAACGGCAGCTTGCCGCTGGTGTTTCTGGTGGCGCTGCTGGTCACACTGATTCCGACCACCATTGGCGGTCTGCTGTCGGCCATCGGTATTGCCGGGATGGATCGTCTGGTGCGCCTCAACGTCATCGCCAAGTCTGGCCGCGCGGTGGAAGCGGCGGGCGATGTGCACGTGCTGCTGCTCGACAAGACCGGCACCATCACCTTCGGCAATCGTCGTTGCAGCGCGGTGTATGCCGCGCCGGGTGTGAATGGTCGTGAGTTGGCCGAGGGCGCGCTGTTTGCTTCGCTGGCCGACGACACCGCTGAAGGCAAGTCGATCGTCGAGTACCTGCGCGGTCTGCATCCGCAAGCTGAACCGGCGCCGGAAACCCTGACGGGCGTGCCGTTCAGCGCCGAGACGCGTTTATCCGGCGTCGACTATCAGGGCCGCGTGTATCGCAAAGGCGCGGTGGATTCGCTGCTGAGTTTCCTCGGTCAGAAACGCGCGGATCTGGCCCCGGCGCTGGCGCGGGAAATCGACAAGATCGCGCAGAGCGGTGGCACGCCGTTGCTGGTTTGCGCGGACGGTAAATTGCTCGGTGCGATCCACCTCAAGGACGTGGTTAAACCAGGGATTCGTGAGCGCTTTGCTGAGCTGCGCAAACTCGGGATTCGCACCGTCATGGTCACCGGCGACAACCCGCTGACCGCTGCCGCAATTGCTGCTGAAGCAGGTGTCGATGACGTTCTCGCTGAGGCCACGCCGGAGAAAAAACTCGCGCGTATTCGTCACGAGCAAAACGACGGTCGTCTGGTTGCGATGTGCGGCGACGGCGCCAACGATGCCCCGGCGCTGGCCCAGGCTGACGTTGGTATGGCGATGAACGACGGCACACAAGCGGCGCGTGAAGCGGCGAACATGGTCGATCTCGACAGCGACCCGACCAAGCTGCTCGACGTGGTGCAGATCGGCAAGGAATTGCTGGTGACCCGTGGTGCGCTGACGACCTTTTCCATCGCCAACGACGTGGCCAAATACTTCGCCATTCTGCCAGCGCTGTTTGCCTCGATTTATCCGCAACTGGGCGTGCTGAACATCATGCAGTTGACCAGTCCGCAGAGCGCGATTCTCTCGGCGATTGTGTTTAACGCATTGATCATCGTTGTGCTGATTCCGTTGGCATTGCGCGGTGTGCGCGTGCAGGCAGCGAGTGCGGCGGCGTTGTTGCGGCGCAATCTGTTGATCTATGGATTGGGCGGGATTCTGGTGCCGTTTGTGGGGATCAAGGCGATCGACATGCTGCTCACGGCGTTGCATTTGGTTTGAGGCTGGAAGAGCCCCTCACCCTAGCCCTCTCCCGGAGGGAGAGGGGACTGACCGAGGTGTTTTTGAGAGGTATACCGACTTGCGATTTCGGAGTTGAACGCAAGTTTTGAGTCCAATAAAGATCGGCTCCCTTTCCCCTCGCCCCCTTGGGGGAGAGGGCTGGGGTGAGGGGGAAACGATCCCCCTGACACCCCACAAAAAGTTTGCCCAACGAATTCGAGGATTTTGAAATGTCCACAATGATACGTCCCGCCCTCAGCCTGCTGGTGCTGATGACCCTGGTCACCGGCGTCGCTTACCCGCTGGTGGTCACCGGCATCGCCCAGGTCGCTTTCCCCGAGCAAGCCAACGGCAGCCTCGTCCACGATGCCACCGGCAAAGTCCGCGGCTCGTCCCTGATCGCTCAGGATTTCGTCGGCGATGCCTGGTTCCATCCACGTCCTTCCGCCGGCGCCTTCGCCACGGTTTCCAGCAGCGCCAGCAACCTCGCGCCGAGCAACCCGGCACTCGCCACGCGGGTGATCGACGACGCCAACAAATTGCAGGTGCCAGGCCAGGGCCCGGTGCCGTTGGCGCTATTGACCACCTCCGGCAGCGGCCTCGATCCGCACTTGCCTCCGGCGGCAATTGCCTATCAACTGGCGCGAGTCGCGGCAGCGCGCAACCTGCCGGTCGCGACCTTGCAGCAACTGCTCGATGCGCACATCGAACAGCCGCTGGTGGGGCCGCCGGTGGTCAATGTGCTGGAGCTGAACATGGCACTGGAAAAGCTGTAGATCAAAAGATCGCAGCCTGCGGCAGCTCCTACACTGGATCGGCGTACACCCGCCGATCATGTCCCGGATTGACAGGCCCATGTAGGAGCTGCCGCAGGCTGCGATCTTTTAACGCTTCACCCCAATGATAAACTGAACAAGGCAACCTCAGATGAGCGACTCCGGCCGCGCCGACGCACTGTTAGCAGACCTGCCCCGCGACGGCCGGGGCCGGCTCAAGGTTTTCCTCGGCGCCGCCCCCGGTGTCGGCAAAACCTACGCCATGCTCCAGGCCGCGCACACGCAACTCCGTCAGGGCGTAAAAGTCCTCGCCGGCGTCGTCGAAACCCATGGCCGCGCCGAAACCGAAGCGCTCCTTGGCGGCTTGCCGCAACAACCGCTGCTGCGCTCGGAATACCGTGGCGTGATGCTCGAAGAGATGGATCTCGACGGCATCCTCGCGGCCAAACCGAAACTGGTGCTGGTCGATGAACTGGCCCACAGCAACGCCCCCGGCAGTCGCCACGACAAACGCTGGCAAGACATTCAGGAATTGCTCGCCGCCGGCATCGACGTGTTCACCACGGTCAACGTCCAGCACCTTGAAAGTCTTAACGATCAGGTACGCGGCATCACCGGTGTGCAGGTGCGCGAAACCCTGCCGGACTGGGTGCTGCAAGAAGCCTACGAACTGCTGCTGATCGACCTGCCGCCGCGCGAATTGCTTGAGCGTCTGCGCGAAGGCAAGGTCTACGTGCCGGAGCAGGCGCGTGCGGCGATCGATGCGTTTTTCACCCAGACCAACCTCACTGCATTGCGCGAACTGGCGATGCAAACCGCCGCCGCGCAAGTCGATAACGATCTTGCGCAAGGTTATCGCCAACTCGGTCAAGCCGCGCCGGCGGTGCGTGGCAGATTGTTGGTCGGAGTCGATGGCGATGCGCAGGCCGAACGCCTTGTGCGCCACGCCAGCCGGGTCGCGCAGCGTCGGCATTTGCCGTGGAGTCTGGTGCACGTCGACAACGGCAGCGTGCGCGACGAGCAATCGCGGCTGCGTCTGCAAAGCGCTCAGCAGTTGGCCGAACGCCTCGGCGGTGAAGTGGTTTTATTGCGCGCCGGTGAGGTGGCGAAAACCCTGATCCAGCATGCCGCCGAACGTCGCGCGAGTCTGGTGCTGGTCGGCCAGTCGCGACCGCGTTTGCGTCGTCGACTGTTCGGTGGCGGTCTCGCAGCGCGCTTACTGCGCCAAGCCCACGGTCTGGAAATCAACGTCCTCGACAGCGATCACCAACAGCATCAACCGCGCCAACGCAACCCGCTGACGCTGGTGTGGTTCGATTACGCGCTGGCGCTGGTCGCCACGCTTTTGGCCAGTGCTTTGGCGTGGGCGGTGTCGAGTGTGTTGCCGTTGCCGAACATCTCGCTCGTGTTCCTCGCGGCGGTGTTGCTGGTGGCGGTGCGCAGCAGCCTCGGCCCGGCGCTGGCCTGTGCAGCGCTGTCGTTTCTGACCTACGATTTTTTATTCATTCCGCCGAATTTTTCCTTCAGCATCCAGCGCGAAGAAGACGTGCTGACCCTGTTGTTTTTCCTGTTGATGGCGGCGCTCACCGGCAACCTTGCGGCGCGTCAGCGTCGACAATTGCAGGCGTTGCGCGACACCCAGGAAGAGACCACCGAGCTGCTCGATCTGTCACGCAAACTGACGGCCGCAACTGATCGTCAAGCCGTGGTCAGCGCCGCCGCGCAACACCTCAACGGCTGGAGCGATCTGCAACTCTGCCTGCTCAATCGTGACGGCCAGGGCGGCTGGAAAATCGAGACCGGCGGGCCGCTGCAATTCACTGAATCCGAACGCGCCGCCGCCGATTGGGCCTGGCAACACGATCAACCGGCGGGTATGGGCACCGGCACGTTGCCATTCGGGCGTTGGTGGTGGTGGCCGTTGTCGGTCGAGGATGGGCCGCTGGCGCTGCTCGGTGTTTGCGCCAAAGAAGGCCAGACCTTGAGCGGTCAGCGCCGACGTCTGCTGACAGCATTGAGCCAGCCGCTGGCGCAGGCACTGGCCCGCGCGCAACTGGCCGACGATCTCGAAGCCGCACGCCTGCATGGCGAAACCGAGCAATTGCGCAGTGCGCTACTGGCCTCGGTTTCACATGATTTGCGCACGCCGCTGACCGCCATGCGCGGCAGCATCGACAGCCTGTTGGCACTCGGCGAAGCGATCCCGTTGGAGGATCGTCGCGAGCTGCTCGAAGGCACGCGCGACGAAGCCGAGCGTCTTGATCGCTACATCCAGAATCTGCTCGACATGACCCGCCTCGGCCACGGCGCGCTGAAACTGGCGCGGGACTGGGTGTCGCCGGCGGATATCGTCGGCAGTTCGCTCAATCGCCTGCGCGCGGTGCTGGCGCCGTTGCAGGTCAGCACCGAGGTGCCGGCCGAGTTGCCGTTGCTGTTCGTGCATGCTGCGCTGATCGAGCAGGCGTTGGTCAACGTGATGGAAAACGCCGCACGGTTTTCGCCAAATCACGGTCGTCTGGAGCTGCGTGCTGGCGCCGATGACAGCGAGATTTTCTTCTCGGTCAGTGACGAAGGCCCGGGGATTCCCGAAGACGAGCGCGCGAAGATTTTCGACATGTTCTACACCGCTGCACGCGGCGATCGCGGTGGGCAGGGCACCGGTCTCGGGCTGGCAATCTGTCAGGGCATGGTCGGTGCACATGGCGGACGCATCACCGTCGCTGACGGCATCGAAGGGCGCGGCACTTGCATGACCCTGCACTTGCCGTTGCATACGCAACCGGGGATGGACAATGAAGCCTGATGCCGACTGCGCTACTCTCTCGCCCATCTTTTCTGTTGATGTGAATTCATGAGCCAGACCGCGACCATTTTGGTCATCGACGACGAACCGCAGATCCGCAAATTCCTGCGCATCAGCCTCGCCTCACAAGGCTACAAAGTGCTCGAGGCTGGCACTGGCGCCGAGGGCTTGGCGCAAGCGGCGCTGAACAAACCGGACTTGCTGGTGCTCGACCTCGGCCTGCCGGACATGGACGGCCAGCAAGTGCTCCGTGAGTTTCGCGAATGGGCCACGGCGCCAGTGCTGGTGCTGTCGGTGCGTGCCAGCGAAGGGCAGAAAGTCGAGGCACTGGATGGCGGCGCCAACGACTACGTGACCAAGCCGTTCGGCATTCAGGAATTTCTTGCGCGAGTGCGGGCGTTGTTGCGTCAGGCGCCGGCGGGGGAGGCGCAACAGGCAGCGCTGAGTTTTGGCCCGCTGACCGTGGATCTGGCCTATCGGCGGGTGCTGCTCGACGGCGTTGAAGTGGCACTGACCCGTAAGGAATACGCAGTGTTGGCGCAACTGGCGCGGCATCCGGGAAGGGTGATCACCCAGCAGCAATTGCTCAAGGATATCTGGGGGCCGACGCACACCGAGGACAGTCATTATCTGCGGATCGTGGTGGGGCATTTGCGGCAGAAACTGGCGGATGATCCGACGCGGCCACGGTTTATTGTGACGGAGGCGGGGGTTGGGTATCGGCTTATGGAGTTTGTGGGATAGCTAAAAGATCGCAGCCTTCGGCAGCTCCTACATTGCAATGCGTCCTCCTGTAGGAGCTGCCGAAGGCTGCGATCTTTTGATCTTTACTGCTGTTGCTCACTCTCATACCGATCCATAGTATCCCGCGCAATCTCCCGCCCCAGCGCGATCAATTCCGGCGCTTTGTAAAACTCGAAAAACCGGCAAACCCGCTTCGGTACGTTGATCAAAATATCCGGCGGATACCCGGCAATCTTGTACTGCGCCAGCGAGGTCTGCATCACCTCGAAACTCTGGTTGATCAGATCCAGCAATGACGCCGGTCCAACGTTATCGATGATGAATGAACCCGTCGCCGATTTCGGTGCGCCTTCACGCTCAGGCGCGGCGGCCGGTTGCTGATTGTCGGGGTCGGCGCCTTCCAGCCACGGATTGATATCCGCCGCTTCCGCACGCAACGCTTCCTGTTCCAGCTTCAACAACTGTTCAGCCTGGGTGCGGCGAAACGGCATCTTCGAGCCCAACGAACTGATCAGACTGTCGAAGCGTGAGCGAAACGCCGGCGGACGCTGGATCACCGGCAGTTTGTAATGCCGCTGGTTGGTCGAGTTGAGATTGACCGCGATGATCAAATCACAGTGGCTGGACACCACCGGCACGATCGGCAGCGGGTTGAGAATGCCGCCATCGACCAGCATGCGGTTGCCTTGCATTACCGGGGTGAACAGGCTGGGAATCGCCGCCGAAGCGCGCATGGCCTGGTGCAGACAGCCTTCCTGAAACCAGATTTCCTGTTGATTGGTGAGGTCGGCGGCGACGGCGGTGTAGGGGATGCGCAGGTCTTCGATATTGATCTCGCCGACGATTTTGCGGATCTGCCCGAAGACTTTTTCACCACGAATTGCGCCGAGGCGGAAGCTCACATCGACCAGGCGCAGCACGTCGAGGTAGTCGAGGCTTTCGATCCAGTTGCGGTATTCATCAAGTTTGCCGGCGGCGTAGATACCGCCAACCACCGCGCCCATCGAACAACCGGCAATGCAGGCGATTTCGTAACCGCGTTTTTCGATTTCTTCAATGACTCCGATATGGGCATAGCCCCGGGCGCCACCGGAGCCCAGTACCAGCGCGACACGCTTTTTCATCCAGCTTCCTCCCGACAAGGTTGCACAATGCACCCATCGGGCAAGCGGCTCAATCGCCGAGGTCGCTCAACGGCGCGGTCGCGTCGTTTTTTCGATACTTCATGGCCGCGCGGGGCTATCCTTTTCGCCACCGCAGAATCACGGCCGCATAAGGCACTTTTTCGCCGCCGAACCGTCTTACCTGCACGACTGTTGACCTATTTTTGAGGTGTAAGTGATGAAAGCCTGGATCTGTGTGCCCTTGATCGCCCTGGCATTGGCCGGTTGCGCCGGCAAGACTGCGTACCGCGACAGTTGCGGCAGCCAGCTCGACACGGCGTGGCATGAGCTGGATCTGGCCAAGGCCGAAGGCTTTGCCGGCACCGTCAGTTATTCCAAAGCGTTGTCGTTGCTGACGGCGGCCAAAACCCAGCAGCAATTCGAAGGTTTCGAAGGTTGCGCGAGCAAGGCCGAGAAGGCGCGTTTCTACATTCGCGAATCCCGCGCCGGCCGTTAAGCGGCTGACCTGAAGCAAGGATGCTGCGCTGACGAGGCGCCAGACTCCTCCCCAAGACGTTCTGAAGGAGCAAGTGATGTCTGCGTTGGTTGATCGGTTGGTGGCTCATATCCTGAGCATTGAAGTGCGATTGCTCAGTTGCCAGGCGCGGCTGACGGCGCGTACTGATCCTGAGGCGCTGCATGATCTGCGCACTACGGTGCGCCGCTTGCGCAGTCTGTTGCGGCCATTGCGCGGCTTGCCCGGGGTTGAGCAACTGGAGGACGCGGCCTCGGCAGTCGGTCAATTGACCACGCCGTGGCGCGATCGTGAAGTGCTCGCGGCTTACTTGCTCGAACACGATCAACCCGAGGCGGCGCAACGGCGCATGGCGCAGATGGCGGAGGCGTATCCGGCACTGGCGGCGAGTGCCGAGGTGGCCTCGCTGCTGATGATTCTCGACGCTTTTCCACGGTTTATTCGTGCGTCTCAGCGTCAGGGCTTGCTCAAAGGCCTGGCTAAACGCATCGAAAAACGCCTCGGCAAACAATGGAAGAATCTCGATCAGGCACTGCATGATCCGGCGCATGATCGCCATCGTCTGCGTCTGTTGATCAAGCGTGTGCGTTACGGCATCGAGGCGTATCCAGAACTGGATCGTCTGCCGGAAGCGGCGCTGCCACGCTTGAAGTCCGCGCAAGGGGCTCTGGGCGATTGGCACGATTGCTGGCAGTGGCTGGCGAAAGCCGAACTGGAAACCGATCTGCAACCGTGTGTCGCCACCTGGCAGGCAGGTTTGATCCAAGCCGAGACCAAGGCCGATCGTGTGCTCGAAAAACTCAGCCGCACCTGCTTCAAATCCTGAACACACCGCGTCACCCCCTGTAGGAGCTGCCGCAGGCTGCGATCTTTTGATCTTGATTTTTCAACATCAAAAGATCGCAGCCTGCGGCAGCTCCTACAGGGAATGGTGTCTGATCTGTCAGCGCATTTGACCGGAATAGACGCTGCGGTGCTCTCCGGCTGTGGTTAAGATCCCTGCATTCATTTTCGTTTCTGAGGTTGCCATGCGCTTTTGTGATCTGCTCGATGCGGTGCGCCGCCAGCCGGAACTGTCGATCCCCGCCGAATGGGCTCAGGGCCGCGCCAGTTTTGGTGGCCTCGTCGCCGCGCTGCAATACGAAGCCATGCGCGCCAAGGTGCCGGCGGATCGACCAGTGCGTTCGCTGGCGATCACCTTCGTCGGCCCGGTCGAGCCGGAAGTCCCGGTGAGTTTTGAAGTGGATGTGCTGCGTGAAGGCAAAGCCGTCAGCCAGGTGCTGGGCCGGGCGATGCAGAACGGTCAGGTGGTCACGCTGGTGCAAGGCAGTTTTGGCGCCTCGCGTCCTTCGGAAGTGGCGATTGCCGCTGAGCCTGCGCCGGACATGAAGCACTGGGACGAATGTCAGGAACTGCCGTACATCAAAGGTGTGTTGCCGGAATTCATGCGCCACCTGGCGATGCGCTGGACGATTGGCGGTTTGCCGTTTACCGGTAATTCTTCGCGGGACATGGGCGGTTGGGTGCGTTTACGAGGTGACGTAAAAGAAGAGCCAGTGACCGAGGCGCACATTCTTGCGCTGGTCGACGCATGGCCGCCGTCGCTGCTGCCGCATCTGAAGAAGCCGGCCATGGGCAGCACGCTGACCTGGACTATCGAATTCGTCCAGCCGTTACGTGAATTGAGCACGCTGGACTGGTGCAAGTACCGCGTGGAAACCGAGTACGCCGCCGACGGCTACGGGCATGCCGCCGCGAAACTGTGGAGTGCGGAGGGCGAGTTGATTGCCATGAGTCGGCAGACCGTCACGATCTTCGCCTGACTTAATGCCGACGGTGACGCTCCCGCCAGGCGCGCCACCAGCCGCCGCTGAGAAAGAACCGTGGAAAAGTCAGAAACTGCTCGACCAGCAAACGTGAAATCGCGTCTTTGCGATCACTGAATGGCTCGGAGGCTTGCGCCTCCAAGCGGTGACCGTGGCGCTGCAAGCCCAGCGCCGCGACGATGCCAATCACACCGATGGCGACACTGGCCAGGCTCAGGCTGAACACGCCAGAGACGATCAACAAAAACGCCACGATGAACAGCGGCACGGCAATCAGGTGCAACACCAGATTGGTCGGGTGCTGATGATTGCCCGGGTACGCGCGCCATTGCCACGCGGGAAGGTTGGGGTGTCGTTTGCCCATGATGTGGCTACTCCTCGATCCATGTTGAACACATGGATGAAGAATAGGCCGGGCCGGGAAGGGCGGCGAATCGAGGTTGGCTATTGGCTTCATAGGCATGATGGACAAAAAAGATCGCAGCCTTCGGCAGCTCCTATATTGAAAGGTGTACACCTGTAGGAGCTGCCGAAGGCTGCGATCTTTTGATCCTCAGAGTTTCAACTGCCCAATCGCCTTGCTCAATTCCCCAGCCAACGTCGCCAACTCATTACTGGTCGTCGCCGAATCCACCGTCTGCTGCACGGTGTTCTCGGTCACATCGCGAATGCTCACCACCGCCCGATTCATCTCCTCGGCAACCTGACTCTGCTGCTCAGCCGCCACGGCGATCTGCGTATTGCTCTCGCGCATCTGCGCCACCGCGCCGGTGATCTCGGCCAGCGCCGCGCCAGCTTCCTGCGCCTGCTGCACACAATCGTCGGCCTTATACGAACTCTCCTGCATGAAATCCACCGCATCGCGCGTGCCGGCCTGCAAAGCCGACACCATCGTGGTGATCTCATCAGTCGAAGCCTGCACACGTTTCGCGAGGTGGCGCACTTCATCAGCGACCACCGCAAAACCACGGCCCATTTCCCCCGCACGCGCAGCCTCGATGGCAGCATTGAGAGCAAGCAGATTGGTCTGCTCGGCGATGCTGTGAATCACGCTGACCACACCGTTGATCTTCTGACTGTCCTCAGCCAAGCGTTGAATCATTTCGGCAGTCTGCTGTACGCCGCTGGACAGACCGGCGATCGAATGCTGCACGCGCGCAACCACTTGCTGACCACTGCCGGCCAGACCGTCAGCGGTCTGCGACAAATCGCGGGTGGCGCCCGCGTGCTGGGCGATGTGATAGACCGTGGCGGTCATTTCATTGATCGCCGTGGCCGCTTGATCGGTTTCACTCTGCTGGCCGAGCATGCCATGACGCACTTCGTCCATACTCGCCGCCAGACGCGCCGCACCGACGTCCAGTTGCCGCGCGGTGTTGGCAACGGTGGTGACCACACGCTGATAACCTGCCTGCATCGCGTTGAAGGCACTGGCCATCTGCCCGACTTCATCTGTGCAGGCCAATGGCACGCGGGCCGAGAGGTCGCCGCTTTTCTCGACGTGCAGCATCACGTCTTTCAGGGTGTTGAGTTGGCTGAGCAGGAAGCGGATCAACAGTTGTGAAGCGCCGAGCATGGCCAGCATCAGAATCAATACGGCCACGGCGAAGTTGGCGAAACGCTCATCGAATACCTGCGCCAGGCTCGGGCCATAAGCGATCACGGCGACGCGTTGACCGTCGGCACGGCTGAACACCTCGGCGCCCATCAACGGGTTTTTGCCGAACAATGGCATCGGGTTGATCTCGATCCAGCCGTTGCTGTCGGCGATTTCCAATAACGGTTGATCGTTGAGACGCGGCGCTTCACCGCGTTTGAAGGTCAGCACTTGATCGGCTTTGGGTAGCGCTTGCCCGACCGGCCAGGCCTTGAGCAACTGCGCCTGGGCCTGCGCGGAGGCCTTTGATGCATGACTGCGCGCCTGTTGTTCGAGGTGTACGGCGTACAACACCAACAACAACGTGGTGACGAAGGCGACCGCATTGACCGCCCAGAATTTATATTTCAGCGAGATATTGCTAAGCCAGGCACCCATGGAGGTCTTCTCTGATAGCGGAAACAGCATTGGCAAGGTGCCAGTATTGTGCCGCTATGCAGATCTGCAGAACTTGATGCACATCAAAAGACCACACAGTCCCCTGTGGGAGCGGGCTTGCTCGCGAATGCGGTGTGTCATTTAAATCATTTTTGCCTGACACAGCGCTTTCGCGAGCAAGCCCGCTCCCACAGGAGGAATTTGGTGGGTCAGGGGAGGGTGGGGAGATTGAAAAACGCGCGGGCGCACGCGGTGGTGTGCGCAGCCAGGTCTTCCTCGGTCTCGCCACGATGCAACGCCACTTCGCGCAACACCTCCGTCAGATACGCCGGCTCATTACGCCCGTTCTTCGGTTTCGGTCGCAACGTACGCGGTAACAAATAAGGCGCATCGCTTTCCAGCATCAGCCGTCCGCGTTTGATTTCTTTTACCAGCGGATGCAGATGCGTGCCCCGACGCTCGTCGCAGATCCAGCCGGTAATACCGATGTGCAGATCCATGTCGAGATAACTGAACAGCGCCTTTTGCTCACCGGTGAAGCAATGCACCACTGCGGCAGGCAACTGATCGCGGAAGCCTTTCAGTATCTCCAGTAGTCGCTGACTGGCATCGCGCTCGTGTAAAAACACCGGCAACTGCAGCTCAACGGCCAGCGCCAGATGTTCTTCCAACACCTTCTCCTGCTGCGGGCGCGGGGAGAAATCGCGATTGAAATCCAGCCCGCATTCGCCCACCGCGACCACGTTCGATTCCTTCAGCAAACTGCGCAAACGCCCCGCGCTGTCAGCGCTCCAGTCACTGGCCGAATGTGGGTGAATGCCGGCGGTGGCGAACAGCCGTTGACCGCTCTCATCCAGTTGCTGACACAGCTCCAGCGCCTGTTCGCTACCCTCGACGCTGGTGCCGGTCAGCACCAGTTGGCAGACCCCGGCGGCGTAGGCGCGGTCGAGTACGGCCTGGTGTTTGTCGGCGAAACTTGGGTTGGTCAGGTTGACGCCGATATCGATGAGTTGCATGGTTGCTACCTCGGGCCGAAGGCCGGAAAGCATACCAGAGCTGTAGATTCATAAGAAAAGCCAAGAACTACAACGAGTTAAAGCTGTCTTTTGATGCCGCGAGACCCGTCTGATTGGCAGCAATGCCAACGCTGTGCCAGTCTCTCGCACCTTGCCAGCGCTCCAGGCGCTCTGTTTTCGTCGGTGATTTCGACCGTTCAGCGGTGAAATTGCCCCGTATTCTTTCCGGAGAGTGGATGGTTCGTCCCTCGGTTTTGTTGCTGTTGTGTGGATCGCTGCTGCTGCCGATGACGGCGGTTGCGCGCCTGCCCGGGCCGCTGCAAGCCGTGCCGGCCGCCAAAGTGCGCGATCTCTCGGAGATCCGCAGCAGTCGCGTGTTGCGGGTGCTGGTCAATCAGAGCCGCAACAGCTCCGGCGAAGTCCAGGGCCAGGCCATCGGCGTCGAATACCATCGGCTGCGCGCCTTCGAGCAATACCTCAACGGTCACGCCCGTGACGGTCAGGAAATCACCCTCAAGATCATCCCCAAATCCAAGGATCAATTGCTCGGCGCCTTACAGCGTGGCGAAGGTGATCTGGTGGCGCCGGGAGAATTGCTCGACCTGCAACCAGGTCACGCGGTGGCCAGCAGCGAACCGATCGCCAGCAACGTGCCGCTGATCCTGGTCGGCATCAAGGGCGAGCGACGCTACACCAAGGTTGAACAGCTCTCCGGTAAAACCCTCGCCTTGCCGACCGGCAGCGCAGCGGGGGAGGCCGTCAGCCAGCTGAATCAGAAACTGGCGCTGCACAAACTGGCGCCGATCAAGATCGAATGGGTCGACCCGACACTGGCGGTCGAAGATGTGCTGGAAATGGTGCAGGGCGGGATTTTCCACCTGACCATCGTCGAGCAACCCATCGCCGAGCGTTGGGGCAAGATCCTGCCGAAATTGCGTTTTGATCGGCAGTTGATGATCAGCGAGCCTGGCGAAGAGTACTGGTTCGTCCGCCGCGATGCCTCGATGTTGCGGGCAAGCATTGATCGCTTTTTGATCGGTTACAAAAAACCGTCCAACGAAGATGCGGCGTTTCTGCGCATTTACCGTCGCCTCTATCAAGTTCACTATCCATTGGCCAAGGCTGACCGCCAGCGTCTGGAAAAACTGCGCCCGACCCTGCAAAAACACGCTGACGCGCAAAAAATGGATTGGCTGAACCTGGCGGCGCTGGCGTTCAAGGAGTCCGCGCTGCAACCCAATGCCCGCAGCGGCAGTGGCCCGACCGGGCTGATGCAGATCACCCCGTCCGCCGCGCAACGCGTCGGCGTCGACAATATTCAGAATCTTGATGCCAACGTGCAGGCCGGGGCCAAGTACCTCGCGATGATCCGGCGCAAGTTCTTCAACAGTCCCAAGCTCAACGAGCGCGAGCGCATGGCCTTTACGCTCGCGGCTTACAACATCGGCCCGGAGCGGGTGCAAGGCATGCGCGCCGAAGCGCGGCGGCGTGGCTTGAACCCCAATCAATGGTTCTTCCAGGTCGAGCGCATTGCCATGGAGCAGGTGGGAATGGGGCCGGTCAGCTATGTTAATAGCGTGAACAAGTATTACTTGGCGTTCGACCGGGAGCGGGAGTCGTTGGAGCCCGGAGGACAAAAAGTAGCCTCACGCAAATGATCTAATAATTTGATTGTTATGGCGGAATAATTGCGCTTTTATCATGAAATTAACTGATTAATATAGCGGCCAACCAACACACACTTCTCGCAAAACAAGGAATGCTTCCATGAGCTCACTGATCAACAAAGTCCTGTTCACCCGCGCCGGTTACGGTCTGACCATCCTGCGCATCGCTGTCGGTGTGATCTTCGCGGCTCACGGTTCGCAAAAGCTGTTTGGACTGTTCGGTGGTTACGGTTTGTCCGGCACCGCGCAATACATGGACAGCATCGGTCTGCACCCGGGTTACCTGATGGCAACCTTGGCGGGTGGTACCGAGTTCTTCGCCGGTCTGGCGCTGATCATCGGTTTGCTGGTTCGTCCGGCGGCGCTGGGCCTGACCTTCCTGTCGCTGGTGGCGATCTTCACCGTACACATCAGCAACGGTTTGTTCATGGCCAACAACGGTTACGAATTTGCCCTGGCCCTGCTCGGTGGCAGCCTCGCAGTACTGATCGAAGGCGCCGGCAAACTCTCGGTGGATCGCGCCATCGCTGGCTGATCGCAAAACCCGGACAAAAAAAGGCCCGTATCGTGAGATACGGGCCTTTTTGTTTGTTACTGCGACTGGCTTGCTGCGCCGGGTTTAACCGCGACGGCGCAGGGCGTCGATACGCTCTTCCAGCGGCGGGTGGCTCATGAACATGCGCGCGAAGCCCTGCTTGATGCCACCGTTGATGCCGAAGGCATTCAGGGTGTCCGGCATATGCACTGGCAGGCCCTGTTCGGCGCGCAGACGCTGCAGGGCACCGATCATTGCGCTGGTACCGGCCAGACGTGCACCGGCTTCGTCTGCACGGAATTCACGTTTACGCGAGAACCACATGACGATCGAGCTGGCCAGAATGCCCAGCACCAGTTCGGCGAAGATGGTCGCCACGTAGTAGGCGATGCCTTGGCCTTCTTCGTTTTTAAAGATCACTTTGTCGACGAAGTTACCGATGATCCGTGCAAAGAACATCACGAAGGTGTTCACCACGCCTTGGATCAGCGCCAGCGTGACCATGTCACCGTTGGCCACGTGGCCGATTTCGTGAGCCAGCACGGCCTTCACTTCGTCGGGCGAAAAACGCTCGAGCAAACCCTGACTGACCGCGACCAGCGCGTCGTTCTTGTTCCAGCCAGTGGCGAAGGCGTTCGCCTCGTAGGCCGGGAAAATACCGACTTCGGGCATCTTGATCCCGGCTTCGCGGGACAATTGCTCGACGGTTTGCAGCAGCCATTGCTCATGCCGGGTGCGTGGCTGGCTGATGATCTGGGTGCTGGTGCTCATCTTCGCCATCCACTTGGAGATGAACAGCGAGAACAGCGAACCGGCAAAACCAAAGACCGCACAGAAAACCAGCAGCTGACTAAGGTTGAGATCAACCCCGTTGGCCGCCATGAACCCGTTGAAGCCGAACAGGCTCAGGGTGATGCTGGCTATCAGCACGACCGCCAGGTTAGTGGCCAAAAACAGCAGGATGCGCATCATGGTTGTAGAAATCTCCTCAAGCTAAAGATGTAGCGTACTGCGGGGTATATAAGGTGCTGCAGCGGGCTATTCAACTGAGTGACTATTTCAAACTGTGTCCTACAGTGAATTCTTCGGTGCAAGGTTCATTTCCCACAACGTAAACCGACAGGGATGACCAACAGCCGCGACCCGTCGCGACTACGTCAGACGCACGTGATCGGTACGAGTCGCAAGTGTAGAAGGCGTACGCAAAGGGTGGGGCGCAGAAGTGTTGCCGAATCAGACAGTGCGCAACGTTCGGGGCGTTGCGCACTGCTGGCCTATTACTGGCGGTAGGACTTGAGGAAGTTGCCGATGCGGCCGATGGCCATTTCCAGATCATCGACGCGCGGGAGGGTGACCACACGGAAGTGATCCGGCCACGGCCAGTTGAACGCCGTGCCTTGCACCACCAGCAGCTTCTCGGAGAGCAGCAGATCGAGAACGAATTTTTCGTCGTTATGGATCGGACAGACTTTCGGATCGATTTTCGGGAACGCGTACAGCGCGCCCATCGGCTTGACGCAACTCACGCCCGGAATGTCGTTGAGCAATTCCCACGTACGGTTGCGTTGTTCCAGCAGACGCCCTTGCGGCAGCACCAGATCATTGATGCTCTGATAGCCGCCGAGTGCGGTCTGAATCGCGTGCTGGCTCGGCACGTTGGCGCACAGACGCATGTTCGCCAGCATGTCGATGCCTTCTATGTAGCTCTGCGCGTTGTGTTTCGGCCCGGAGATGGCGATCCAGCCCGAGCGGAACCCGGCCACGCGGTAGGACTTCGACAGACCGTTGAAGGTCAGGCACAGCAGATCTGGGGCCAGCGAAGCGGTGCAGATGTGCACCGCGTCGTCATACAGAATCTTGTCGTAGATTTCGTCGGAGAACACCACCAGGTTGTGTGCGCGGGCGATTTCCAGCATGCCCAGCAACACTTCCTTGGAATACACCGCGCCGGTCGGGTTGTTCGGGTTGATGATCACCATTGCTTTGGTATTCGGGGTGATCTTGGCCTTGATGTCGGCCAGATCCGGGAACCAGTCGGCGCCTTCGTCGCACAGGTAATGCACGGCGTTACCACCCGCCAGGCTCACGGCCGCCGTCCACAGTGGATAGTCCGGGGCCGGCACCAGCACTTCGTCGCCGTTGTTGAGCAGCGCCTGCAGCGACATCACGATCAGCTCGGACACGCCGTTGCCCAGGTAGATGTCTTCGATGCCGACACCTTCAACCTGCTTCTGCTGGTAGTACTGCATCACCGCTTTGCGCGCGCTGAACAGGCCTTTGGAATCGCTGTAGCCTTGCGCGGTCGGCAGGTTGCGGATCACATCCTGAAGAATTTCGTCCGGCGCCTCGAAACCAAACGGTGCCGGGTTGCCGATATTCAGCTTGAGGATGCGCTGGCCTTCCTCTTCCAGACGTTTGGCGTGCTTGAGCACCGGGCCGCGAATGTCGTAGCAGACGTTGGCGAGCTTGTTCGATTTGCTGAACTGCATGGCGATGTGATCCCGAAAATGAACGATCCAGACGCTGTATGAACTACCGTACTGGGATTCCTGCGTTTGCATGCCAATCGGGTGCCGGAACGTGACGCTGCAAAAAATCCGTTTGAGTGCATGTAACGCGGCTGCCAGACTGGCATCAAATGAGGCGCAATCATACGTGCCGCTCGATCCGTGGAAAAGGTACAGATCGGGCTTTTTCAGCCGCTGAGGTGTGATGATGGAAAAGTTGGAAAAAACCCTGGAAGAATGGCGTGAGATGCTTGACCCCGAGCAGTACAACGTTTGCCGTCTCAGTGCGACCGAACGACCGTTCTCCGGCAAGTACAATGCGACCAAAACCGACGGTGTTTATCATTGCGTGTGCTGCAATGAGCCACTGTTCGATTCCAAGACCAAATTCGACTCCGGCTGCGGCTGGCCGAGCTTCTACGCGCCCATCGGCGAAAGCGCGATGACCGAAATCCGTGACACCACTCACGGCATGATTCGCACGGAAGTGAAATGCGCGCGCTGTGACGCTCACCTGGGCCACGTGTTCCCGGACGGCCCGCCGCCGACGGGTCTGCGTTATTGCATCAATTCGGTGTGCCTGAACCTCGAACCACGCGTTTAATTTCACGATAAAACCCTGTAGGAGCTGCCGAAGGCTGCGATCTTTTGATCTTGCTTTAAAAAACAACGTCAAAAGATCGCAGCCTTCGGCAGCTCCTACAGGGGGGAATCCGATAAATTAAATTGCACACAATTTAATTGCTCGCTATGTTTGCCCTTTGCCACTTCCTGCGGAGCCCGACCCATGAGCGACAACCTGCTGAATATCCCGTGCACCACCATCAAGGGTGAGCAAAAGACCTTGGCCGACTACGCCGGCAAAGCGGTGCTGGTGGTCAACACAGCGAGCAAGTGCGGTTTCACCCCGCAATACAAAGGCCTCGAAGAACTGTGGCAGACCTACAAGGATCAAGGCCTGGTGGTGCTGGGCTTTCCGTGCAATCAGTTCGGCAAGCAGGAGCCGGGCAACGAGGGCGCGATCAGTGAGTTCTGCGAGCTGAATTTCGGCGTGAGTTTCCCGCTGTTCAAGAAGATTGATGTCAACGGTGCCGATGCGCACCCGCTGTTCGTGCAATTGAAAAAGCGTGCGCCGGGTCTGCTGGGTTCGCAGGGCATCAAGTGGAATTTCACCAAGTTCCTGATCGGCAAGGACGGTCAACTGGTCAAGCGTTTCGCCCCGACCACCAAACCACAGGATCTGAACGGCGAGATCGAAGCGCTGCTGAAATGAACAGCCTGTCCGTCGATTCGATGCAGCTCGACAACCAGTTGTGTTTCAAGCTGTACGCCGCATCTCGCGCAGTGATTCGCGCCTACAAGCCGATGCTCGATCAGCTCGGCCTGACCTACCCGCAATATCTGGTGATGCTGGTGTTGTGGGAGTGGCAGGAAAACGCTCCGGAGCAACCGACGGTGAAAGCGCTGGGCGAACGTCTGGCACTGGATTCCGGGACGCTGACGCCGTTGCTCAAGCGTCTGGAGCAAATGCAATGGGTGCAGCGCCAGCGTTCGGCTCGCGATGAGCGTGAGGTGCATTTGAGCCTGACGCCCGCCGGGCAAGCATTGCGCGAGCAGGTCGGGCCGCTCAAGGCGAAATTGTTGTGCGACAGCGGCGTCGATCTCGATCGACTCAGCGAATTGCGCAACGGCCTCGATCACTTGCTCGGGCAGATCAAGGCTTTGGCGTAACCGGCACCCATTGATCAAGCAGCGCTGCCAGTTCTTCGCGGCGAAACGGTTTGGCCAGATAGTCGCTCATGCCCGCCGCGCGGCAGCGTTCTCGTTCTTCGGACATGGCGTTGGCGGTCAGGGCGACGATCGGCAATTGCGGCCAGCGCCCGCTCTGGCGAATTTGCCGACTCGCTTCGTAGCCGTCCATCACCGGCATGTTGCAGTCCATCAGCACCATGTCGAAATCATGGAATTCCAGTTGATCCAACGCCTCGGCACCGTGAGCCGCGACCACCACTTCGCAGCCAAGCTTGCCGAGCATGCCTTTGGCCACCAGTTGATTGACCGGGTTGTCCTCGACCAACAAAACCCGAGCGCGCCGAAGCGAGGGTGCAGCCTCCAGAGGTGTGTCACCAACGTCGGCGATGTCCGCTTGCAAGGTTCTGCGCAGATTCTGATACAGCGCGTTGCGAGCCAGCGGTCGCGCCTGCTGCTGCAGTGGCGCCAGCGCCGCGGCTTCTTCGCTGGGCAGAAAGCTGCCATAAGCGGTGACCAGTAAAATCGGCGCCTTAATGGTGGGGCGCAGGCCGAACAGGCATTCCGGGCAATCGGTGATCAATACGTCAGGCGTGCGGCCCAGCAATGAATCATCAATCGTGCACTGGTCGTATTCGATGCCCCAGCCCGGCAGCAAACTTTTCAGCAGTTCTGCCAGGCCACTACTGCCAGCGGTGATGGCGAGGACTTTGCCATGCAGCGGTGCCGGAGCGATCGCGCGGGTATGGCTGGGCAACGGCAATTCGGCACAGAACTGGCTGCCGAAACCGGCCTCCGAACTGATCGTCAGACGGCCCTGCATGGCTTCGCACAGGTTGTAGGTCAGCGCCAGACCAAGCCCGGTGCCGCCATATTGCCGGGTGATGCCAGCGCCAGCCTGAGTGAACGGCTGGAAGATTTTCACCTGCGCTTCCTGCGCGATGCCGATCCCGGTGTCACAGACTTCGATGCGCACGCCATCCTTATAGGCCGACAAGCGCACATCGACGCGACCGAAACGGGTGAACTTCAGCGCGTTCGACAGCAGGTTGCTGACAATCTGCCGAACCCGGGTCGGGTCGCCGAGTACCAGCGCGGGGAAGTGCGGATCGATCAGGCAGGTCAGTTCGACGCTCGGCGCAGCATTCTGCGAGAGCAGATTGGCGGTGTCCTCGACCAGCGCACCGAGGTCGAACGGAATGTGTTCGAGCTCCAGTTGCCCGGCATCGAATTTCGACAGATCGAGAATATCGTTGAGCAACTCCACCAGCACTTTGCCCGAGTCGTGGGCGATCGCCAGTTGTTGTTGCTGTTCGGCGTTCAGCGGGCCGTCCAGCGATAGCGCGATCATCCCCAGCAAGCCGTTGAGCGGCGTGCGGATTTCATGGCTCATATTGGCGAGAAACGCCGAGCGTGCCTCGGCCATGTCCAACGCGGTGCTGCGGGCGACTTCGAGTTCCTGATTGGATTGGCTGAGCCGCGTGTTGATCGCCTTGAGTTCAGCGGTGCGCGAGGAAACGATGGTTTCCAGTTGGCTGAGGTAATCGGTCAGGCGGTTTTCCGCGTTGCGGCGCTGCTGGATTTCCGTGGCGATGTTTTCGAATTGCTGATTGGCGACTTTGACCAGCACACCAATTTCGTCATTGGCATGCCCGGCGGGGCATTCCAGGGTTGTCGGTTCTGCGCTGCGCGGGTCGCGACTGCTGAGTTCACGAATCACCCGCACCAGTGGCTTGGTCAGCATCACGTAGAACAACGCCAGCAGAATGCCGGTAAGAATCAGGCTGCGGGCGAAACCGTTGAGCAAGGTGATTTCCGCCCGGCGCAGAAAGCGGCTGCCAAAGGCGTAGGTGTCGACTTCAAGGCTCAGCACCCCTAGCGATTCGGTGGGCAGGTGGTCGAGGTAGAGGCGGTCTTCGAACTGGCGTTTGGCGCCGAACAGGGCATCGCTGATCATCCGGTAGCCGCTTTGCAGCTCGGGACGTTTGACGCTGGCCAGCACCGTATCGTTGTTATCGGTCAGTTGCGCGGAAATGATGGCCGGCGAACGCAGCAGGCCGAGGGTGAGCTCCTGGGCCAGTTCGGCGTCGATGTTGTAAGCGATGCGAGACGCCGGATTGTGGCTGATTTCCAGCAAAGACAGGATTTCACGGTTGATGGAAGCGTCTTCACTGGCATAATCGATGCCGATTTGCAGCAGGCTGAGCAGCGTGCCCAGAATGAACCCGACCAGCACAGTAAGCTTGGCTTGCTTGTACGACAGCCGTTGGGTGAATTTGATATCCATGGGGTGTTGAACCACTTCCGTTTCCCTTCGCTGCTCAAGCATAGTCGATCATGTATGGATACCGAGGTTCCCGAATCGCCTTGTAACAAGGCTGGGTGCGGGACTTTAAGTCTGTGTGTCGTGGCTGGATCGCCATCATCACTGTGAACGAGCCCGAGGAAAAGACGTGGATTCCCGATTGAATGCTTTTCTTGAACGCGCCGAGTCGGTTCTGGCGCGGATCGAACCCTTGTTGCCGGCACCGCGTCCGGTGATCGACTGGAACACTTGCCTGGCCGCGCGCTGGCAGCGTGACGGGCGCAGCGGTTATTTGCTGCCGCTGGAAGTCAGCCTCGACATGCGTCTGTCCGACCTGATCGGCGTCGACCGTCAGCTCGATCAACTGGGCCGCAACACCCAGCAATTTCTCGACGGCATGCCGGCCAACCACGCCTTGTTGTGGGGCTCGCGTGGCACTGGTAAATCGTCGCTGGTGCGCGCACTGCTGGCGGAACACGCCGCAGCCGGCCTGCGTTTGATCGAGATCGAACGCGATCATCTGGCCGACCTGCCGCGCGTGGTCGAGCAGATCGGCAAGCTGCCACAGCGCTTTGTGTTGTTCTGCGATGACTTGTCGTTCGAGTCCGGCGAAGGCGATTACCGCGTGCTGAAAAGCGTGCTGGACGGCTCGCTGGAACAGGCGCCGGACAACGTTTTGCTGTACGCCACCTCCAACCGTCGCCACCTGGTGCCGGAGAAGGAAAGCGACAACGAAAACTGGAAACGCGTCGATGGCGAGTTGCACCCAAGCGAAGCGGTGGAGGACAAGATTGCTCTGTCGGATCGCTTTGGCCTGTGGCTGTCTTTCTACCCATTCACCCAAGAACACTTCCTCGACGTCGTTGAACACTGGATCGGCCAGTTGGCAGCCAAGGCCAATCTGAGCTGGCAGCGCGACGAAGAGCTGGACATCCTCGCCGTGCGTTGGGCCACCGGCCGCGGCAATCGCAACGGACGTTGCGCGTACCAATTCGCCCGCTACTGGGTGGGACTGAAATTGTTGGAGCACAAGGCATGATTGATTTGCAACAAAGCGGCCAGGGTCTCGAAGGCTATGGCATGTTGGCCGCGCAACTGGAATCGCTGCTGGCGGACGAACGCGATTTCATCGCCAACGCCGCGCAGTTTTCGGCGTTCCTGTTTAACCAGCTCGATGACCTGAACTGGGCGGGTTTCTACCTCAACCGCAACGAAGAGCTGGTGCTCGGCCCGTTTCAAGGGCAGATCGCTTGCGTGCGCATTCCGTTTGGTCGCGGTGTCTGCGGTGCAGCGGCGGCAACCTTGCAGACGCAGCGAGTCGAAGACGTTCACGCGTTTCCCGGCCATATCGCTTGCGACAGTGCGTCGAACAGTGAACTGGTCGTGCCGTTGGTCAAGGACGGCCGCCTGATTGGCGTGCTTGACCTCGACAGCCCGAAGCTGGCGCGTTTTGGCGCTGACGATCAGGCTGGCATCGAGCAACTGGCGGCGATTTTCCTGCGCCTGACCGACTGCTGATCATGCGCTGACGCCAGCCTTGCGGAGCAGGCTGGCGGGATCCACCGCATCGATCTGCTGCGGATCAAGAAAGCGCGTGGCGTACTGCAAATACACGCCTTCGTTGATGAACAGGCCGAACAGCTCAGGATCAATGTGCGACTCGTGGCTCATCGTCGCCATGATATTCAGCGCCTCGCTCAAGGATTTGGCCTTTTTGTAAGGCCTATCTGCCGCCGTCAGTGCCTCGAAAATATCGGCAATCGCCATCATCCGTGCCGGCAGGCTCATTTCTTCGCGTTTCAGACGTTTCGGGTAACCGGTGCCGTCCATTTTTTCATGATGGCCGCCGGCGATTTCGGCGACGCTGTCCAGGTGCCCGGGGAAGGGCAGGTGGCTGAGCATCAGGATCGTCTGCACCATGTGATGGTTGATGATGTAGCGTTCTTCGCGGGTCAGCGTGCCGCGGGTGATGCTCAGGTTATATAACTCGCCACGATTGTATTTGTAGCGCGGCACGTCGAGTTTGAACCCCCACGGATTGTCTTCCGGAATCAGTTCGCTGTCGGCGCGTTCGAGCAAGTGTTCGGGCTTGTCCGCCAGCAGTTTTTCCCGCACGGGCAGAGTCGGCGCCGAGGTTCGCGACTGGCGACGGTTTTCTTCCCATGACACACCCAAACGATCGTCGAGCGTGCGCATCCATGTGCGCTGGCCCAGCTCATTCAGTCGTTGCAGATCCGCTTCGGCCATCGCCTCACTGCCCAGATTACAGCGGGCGACGAAGGCGAAATCTTCATCGAGTGCCAACAACGTGGTGTCGCGCAAAACGCTGAGCTGTTCTTCGTTACCACCCATGGCCAGTGCTTGCCAGTAGCTGATCCAGGCATCGCGTTTGAGCACCTCAAAGCGCGTGCGAATCTCATGGATACGGTCGTTGATGGTCTCCAGTTTGGTGGCCTTGTCGACTACGTATTCAGGCGTGGTGACCTTGCCGCAATCGTGCAGCCACGCGGCAATGTGCAGCGCCTCCCATTCATCTTCGCTGGGTTGATAGGCCTTGAAGGCTGGGGCGTGACTGGCTGCCGCCGCATGAGCGAGCATCAGAGTCAGTTCCGGCACGCGCTGGCAATGGCCGCCGGTGTAGGGACTTTTTGCATCGATGGCGCCGGCCAGCAATTGAATGAAGGCGTCCAGCAGTTGTTTCTGTTTGGCCTGCAACCGTTGGCTTTCGATGCTCACCGCGGCGGCGCCGGACACGGCCTGGAGAAAGGCGATGCGATCCGGTCGCAGTTTTTCCAGGTCGGCGGACGTGCCGCTGTCGTTCACCAGCAAGATCAGCAGGCCGATGGTTTCGTTGTGGCGGTTGCGCAGGCGAATGCCGATCAGGTGCACGCGCGGCGAAGCCATCGCGAGCAAGACTTTTTGCAGGTCGCCGGCCTGTTCGAAACCGAGGTTGCTCACCACGTTGTCGGCGTGTGCCAGTTGCTGAAACCATGCCGGACCTTGATGTGCCTGCAGGTCGTGGCCCTGAATAGCGAAATCTTCGAGGGTTTGCGCAGTGCCGTCGATGACCACCCCGTAAGGTTCCATGCGGTTGCCGTCGCTTTCGCGCAGGTAGATCAGGCCTGCCTGAGCCTGGGCGATCTGCACGGTTTCGAACAGCACTCGCTGTAACAGCGGCGCGAATCGGGTTTCGGCACAAAGGCTGTCGGTGATGCGGAAGAAACTCGCCAGCGTGTCTTTCATTCGCGCCATCGACACACTCAACTGATCGACTTCCAGCACCGGTGAGCGTCGGGTCAGGGGGAAATTGAAATCAAAACTGCGGATCGCGTCAGCTTCCTTGACCAGCGCGTGCAGGGGTTTGACCAGAATTCGTGAGATCAACCAGCCCAGCGGCAGGCACAGCAATAACGTCGCGAGGGTAATCAGCGCACCTTGCCAGCGCATGCGATAGGCGTCGACCAACAGTTCGTCCTCTGGCACCAGCAAGGCCAATTGCAAACCTCGTGGCCCACCTTCCTGCATGCTGCTGCGGGCGACGATCCATTGGCGACCTTCGGATTCCAGGCGATTGCCTTTGTGCGCGCCGGACAGCAACGCATGCAATTGCGGACTGAGATCAGTCACCTTGGCCAGCCGTGCGGTGCGATCGTCGACGATCAGACGACTGCTGTCGGGGTAGGCCACGGCATTGCCGTCAGCATCGAACAAGGCGATTTCGGTGGCCGGGGTGACCACGTGTTTGGTCAGCGTCGCGGAGAGCGCTTCCAGCGTCAGGTCGGCGCCAATCACGGCGTTTTCGCCACTGCGCCGGGCGAGGGTGGTGCCGACATTGTGGGTGGAGAAAAATACGTAGGGTTCGGTGGTGATTTGCTCGGCCTGCTGTCGGGCGCTGGTAAACCAGGCGCGGTTACGCGGGTCATAAAGGTCTTCGGGGTTGTCCTGTCGGCTGATCGGCGTGAGCGATTGATCAAAGAACAGCGATTGCGACCGTGGCGGGCCATCGGCACCGTGCTCAATGCTCCAGACCTGAAACGCTGCGGCCTCCGGTGCTTTGAGCAGGGTTTTCAAAGCACCATTGCGCAACGGTCGCACCATGAAGAAGTCACCGTTTGCATAACCCAGATACAGCGAGGCCAGATCCGGATTGTCCGTCAGTGACTGGCTGAATGGCCTGAGCAAAGGCAGGCGCTGATCCAGCGCCAAGGCCTGTGTGGCTGGGTTGTCTGCCAGCAGGCTGAGCAGATGGCGAATCGGCTGATAGGTGGCGTGCAGGTCGACGCGTACATCCTGTTCGATGCGGTTGAACAGTTTTTCGCTGCTCGAGAGGATGATTTGCGTGGTCTGTCGGTAATTGAACAGCCCCAGGATCACCCCGGTAAGCAGCAACAGAAATGTGAACATGACGCTGATGTGCACATGCAAGGGAAACCGGCGTTGTTCCGGGCGCAGTGGGCTGGGCATTTCTGGCTCTCCAAAAGATTTAACTCACTGCTCAGCGCCCAAGCATAGTTAAGGCACAGTCATTTTGCCTTGGTCGGCCAGTGCCAATTGTTGCTGCAACGCCTGCTCCAGTTCGAGCATCACCTGATTGCTCGCCGCACAGCGCCGCGCAATCTCGTCTGCCGACATTGACTGGTTGCAGGCTTGTTCCAGTGCGTCGCAGCATTCGATCACTCGCGAAGCCTGTGCAATGCGTGCCGCGCCTTTGATCTTGTGGGCGACCAGCGCCAATGCCTGGCAGTCGTTCTGCGGCGACAACGCGAGTAATTCTTCACGATCGAGGCGGCTGCTTTTGAGCAACTCGGCCAACAATCGCCGACCCTGTGCAGGGTTGCCACCGGTCAGCAAGTTCAGGCTTTGCAGGTTGAATGCCGGCGATTGAGGGGCCGGGGTGATGCCGTCCACCCAGTGGCTCAGTTGGCTCAGGCTCAAGGGTTTGAACAGGCAGTCGTCCATCCCGGCCTGCTTACAGCGCAGGATTTCCTCGGGTTGAGCATTGGCGGTGAAACCCAGCACCGTGCACGGCGGGCTGTGGTTCTGCTGCTCATGCAGGCGTATCGCGCGGGTCAGGTCATAGCCATTCATCAACGGCATGTTGCAGTCGGCGATCACCAGATCGAATTGACCTGCTTTCCACATGTCCAGTCCGCTGCTGCCGTTTTCGGCGAGGCTGCACTGGTGCCCCAGAAACTCCAGTTGCTGACACATCAGCAGACGATTGGCCGGGTGATCATCCACCACCAATACGTTGAGTGGGGCGAGTGATGCCTTGATCGGCGGCTCGGCTTTGCGGGTGATCACTTCGGCGGGAAATGTTTCCAATGGCAGGGAAATACACACCTGAGTGCCGATCCCGGGATGGCTGCTCAACTGCAGTTTTCCGCCCATCATTTCGCACAGGCTGCGACTGATCACCAGACCCAGACCCGCGCCACTGCGGGCTTGCTGAGCGCTGTTCTCCGCTTGGGCAAAAGGCTCGAACAGACGCTGCTGATCTTCGGCGCTGATGCCGACGCCACTGTCTTGAACGGTCAGTTGCATCAATGAACGCGCCGGATCGTCGGTTTTCATCAGATCGAGAGTGATCCTGATTTGTCCGTGCTCGGTGAACTTGATCGCGTTGCTGATCAGGTTGGACAGCACTTGCTTGAACCGCAGCGGATCCAGTTGCACGTCGACCGCCAGTTGCGGCGGGTTGAACGTCATGTGCAGTGACAGGTTTTTTTGCCGCGCCAGACCATCGAAGATGCGCGTAACAGACGCCACCGTTTCGACCAGGTTGACCCGCTCCGGGCTCAGGCTCAGGCGCCCGGATTCGATTCGCGCGATATCCAGAATATCGCCGATCAGACCCAGCAGATCCTTGGCCGAATGGTAGGCGGTGTCGATCGATGAGCGATCGGGGTGCTGCTGATCCATGCGTTTGAGCGTCAGTTCGAGCATGCCGATGACCGCATTCATTGGCGTGCGGATCTCGTGGCTCATCGTCGCCAGAAAGGTACTTTTCGCACGATTCGCATCGTCGGCCTGCTCTTTGGCCGTGCGCAGTTCCTCGAACAGCTGGCGGCGTTCGCTGATGTCGATCCAGCCGCCGATGATGCCTTGCACGTCTGCGCTAGAGTCACGATAGGGCAGGATCCAGTGATAGATCGTCAGCCGCCGATTGCCGATGTGCAAGGGACGGTCGAGCACCAGCGGCTTGCCTTGGGCGATGACTCGCTGATAATCCGCCTGGAATGCCTGGGCTTCGAAGGCGTTGCTCAGCGTGCCCTGCATGACGCTTTTGCCGATCACGTCTTCTCGTTTGGCGTTGAAGGCTTCGAGGTAGCTGTCATTGCAGCTTTGCAACAGTCCTTGCCGGTCACGCACGTAGATCGGATGCGGCGTGCCGTTGACCAGTGAACGCATGAATTCGAACTGGTCGTTGAGCGCCCGTTCAGCGGCTTTGCGCTGGTTGATCTGGCGGCGCATATAAGCGTTCCACGCCAGCAACAACAGCAGAACCACGCCGGCAGCCCCGATGACTTGATAGAACAGGCGTTGATAATTGCGCCAGGTGTTCTGCGAGGCCGAGGTGTAGCCGCGCCAGCGACCATTGATCACACCCAGTTCTTCGGGTGCGATGCTCAGCAGTGCTTTGTTGATGATCGAACTCAGCTCGGTATTATCGCGCGCCGTGGCCAGAGAAAAGGCAGCCTGACCAGTGCCGATGGTGGTGGTGATCTGCAGCGCCCGCTCGAAAATCCGCGAAGAGATGAAGTAGTTGGCGATCACCAGAGAATTCACCGCGCCTTCAACATGACCTTCGGCCAGCAGCGAAACCGCGCTGAAGGTGTCCGGTGTCTCGATCAACTGGATGCGTGGAAATTCGCGGCGCAGGTACTCGACCATTGGATTGCCTTGCGCAATCGCGATCGGTTTGTCTTTGAGCTGGCCCAGATTGGTCGGGCTGCCCGCACTCTTGCGGGTCAGCAGGACGTAAGAGTTTTCCAGATAAGGGCGACTGAAAGTCAGGGTCTCTTCGCGCTCGGCGGTCGGCAGAAGCGCGGCGATGAGGTCGGCCTGGTGGTTGTCGATCTGTTTGACCATTTCGGCATCATTGCGGCTGCGGCGGATGTCGAAACGCAGGCCGGTACGCAGACGGATCAGCTCCAGCAGGTCGGCGCTGATGCCGCGAAAATTGCCATCGCCGTCGAAGAACGTCAGCGGCGCGTAAGCCTCGTTGACCAGTACGCTGACCACGGGATGCTGCTTGAGCCAGGCCTCTTCGCGGCGGGTCAGTTGCAGTTTCTGGTCGGTCAGCAACATGTCGCTGCCGGCGCTCCAGCGTTTGGCGATGTTCTCGCGCGCACTGCGCGGTACCGCTTTGAGTACCGTGTTGATGACGTCCAGCAAATGCGGATTGTTGCGGCGCACGGCGAAGCTGAACCCTTGGGCTTCCTGTTTGCCGAAGTTGGCCATGCGCACGTTGTTGAGGTAACCCTTGTTGATCATGTAGTGCGTGGACAGGGTGTCGCCGAGAAAGACATCGGCCTGGTCGAATGCCACCGCGTTAATTGCGTTCTGGTACGACGGATAGCAGGTGATCAGCGCTTTGGGGTACAGCGCCTTGACCTCGGCCAGCGGTAGATAGTGATAAACCATGCTCAAACGCAGGCCGGCCAGCCCTTCGCTCAGGGAGCGGGTTTCGCCTTCGCGTGTCACCAGCACCGGTTGGTCGACCGCATAGGGCTCGGACAGAGCCAGATTGGCGTTGCCGGCTTCGTAGCCGTTCGCCGTTCCGAGCAGATCGACCTGGCCGTCCAGCAATGCGCGAATGGCGGCATCCCGCGAGGGGAATCGTTGAATGCGGATCGGCAGGCCGGTGGCTTCGCTGAGGAAACCGGCGTAGTCGGCAGTCAGGCCTTCATAATCGCGGCCACTGACGGTCATGTCGAACGGCGGGTAATCCGGTGCCGAGGTGCCCAGCACCAGTTCGCTGCGGGTGTGCAACCACTGTCGTTGCGACGCCTCGAAGGTGACCGATAACGATTCGCCGGTCGTGCGACTGAATAAGGCATACACCGGTGATTCGCCAACCATGGCGAACACGTTTGAGCTCAGCAACAGGCTTGCACTCAACGCTATTAAATAGTCCTTTAAACGACTGGGCATGCGGGCTCTCACACGAGTGCGTTACGTTTGGCCATTTCGATTAGTTCAACAAGGGATTTGGCTTTGAGTTTTTGCATTAAGCGTTTTTTGTAAGTGCTCACGGTTTTGTTGCTGAGAAACATGCCTTTGGCAATTTCCTTGTTAGTCCGTCCTTGGGCAAATAGTTGTAACACCATGAGTTCGCGGTCGTTGACCGATTTGAATAATTCAAGTTCAGCATAACGAATGTCATCGCTACGTACAGGATTCAATGCCTGACTTGGGAAATAGTTGTAACCGGAAAGTACTGCCTTGATTGCACTGACCAGTTCACTCAAGTCTTCCTGCTTGCACACGTAACCCGAAGCGCCGGACTGCATGCAGCGAATGCCGAACAAGGTCGGGCACTGGGCGGTGAGCACCAGGGTTTTCAGGCAGGAACCCATGGCGTTGAAGCGGGCCAGCACTTCGAGCCCGTCGAGCTTGGGGATGCTGATGTCAAGGATGATCAGGTCAGGCATGCACTCGCGCACCATTTGCATGGCATCGACCCCATTATCGGTTTCGCCGACGACCTTATAGCCTTCATGTTCCAGCAGCATGCGAACGGCAAGACGGATGACCGGGTGATCGTCGACAATAAAAACGGAGTTCATAATCAAATCCCATACAAGCACGAATAAAGCGCGCACCTTAGCTCAGATGTATGAACGCTCGTATGAGCGAGCATGGCTCTAGGTGCGTTATAGGATAATTCCTACAATTACTTGGGAATGGGACTACGGGTGATTAGGTTTGACGTAAGGAAGGGCTATTTCAAATGTCGCGGGTTTGCGCAGAGTGTTTTGCAAGTGCGGGTCGCAACTGGGGTTTTATAGTGTGTTTAATATTTGTTTGAATTACGCCGCAAAAGAGGGTGCATCATAGCTAGCAGAGACCTTCGATAATGATTACACCCGACCGGCGCCGGTCGGGTGCAAACGGATCAATGACTGGAGCGTCCGGTCATTTCCAGTGCCATGTCGCTGGCGTAGCTGTCGGTCATGCCGGCGATGAAATCGATCATGCGCAGAAACGAGCTGTGTAACGACGCCTGTGGATCCGGCGCGTTATTGCCCAACAAGTCGAGGATGCGGCGGCTTTTGAACGACGGCGTGCGGCCATTGTGTTGTTCCAGCGCGGCGCCACAGAACGAGTTGAGGAGGATTTCCAGCGTGGTGTACGCGCCGATTTCATGCAGGGTTTTGCGCTTGTCCTGAAAGATCTTTTTGCGCGCAATGTCCTTGGCGTTCAACACGCAACGTTTGGCCGGACCGTGCATGTGTTCCACCAGATCGCCGTGCAAGGTGCCGGCGAGGAGGGCGTCTTGCTGTTCGACGAAGGCTCGCGCCGCCGCGTTTGTCAGGTGTTCGATGGCTTTGCCGCGCAGGATAGCCAGTTTGCGCCGACGTGAATCCTGCGGGCCGAGCTGGCGATAGGTTTCCGGCAGGTCGTCACCGACCAGACCGAGCAGCAGCGATTCGACCTCGGCGTACTCCAGCAGCTCCATCTCGAGGCCGTCTTCGAGGTCGATCAGCGCGTAGCAGATGTCGTCGGCGGCTTCCATCAGATACACCAATGGATGACGCGCCCAGCGCTGGTCTTCGATTTGCGGCAGACCTAGCTTATGAGCGATCTGCTCGAGCAGCGGCAATTCGCTCTGGTAGCAGCCGAACTTGTGCTTTTTGTAACCGAGGGAATCGGCGTGACGCGCAGTCCACGGGTACTTCAGGTAGGTGCCGAGGGTGGCGTAGGTCAGACGCGTACCACCGTCGAACTGGTGGTATTCCAGTTGCGTGAGCACGCGGAAACCCTGGGCGTTGCCTTCGAAATTGAGGAAGTCTCCGCGCTCGGCCTCGCTCATGCCATCGAGCCAGCCACGTCCGGCGGCCTGTTGGAACCAGTGACGAATCGCATCTTCGCCGGAATGGCCGAACGGCGGATTACCGATGTCGTGAGCCAGACACGCCGATTGCACGACCATACCGAGGTCAGCGGGGTCGCACCATTCCGGCAAAGCACTGCGCAAGGTTTCGCCGACGCGCATGCCCAGCGAGCGGCCGACACAACTGACTTCCAGCGAGTGGGTCAGGCGCGTGTGAATGTGATCGTTGCTGGTGACCGGGTGCACTTGCGTCTTGCGGCCCAGGCGACGAAACGCGCCGGAGAAAATAATGCGGTCATGGTCTTTGTGAAAAGGGCTGCGGCCGAGTTCTTGCGGGCTGTGCAGCGGCTTTCCGAGGCGTTCGCGGTTGAGCAGGGTCTGCCAATCCAAGGCTGATTCTCTCCGTCTGGATAACTGATGCCCTAGCTTCCCGGTTCAGCCCCGTGCCTGCAAGCGGAACTACAGTCCCGCTGCATCAATGTCGATCAGCAGCAGTCGTTCACCGTTGTCGAAAAACTGTCCGGCGGTGAGGCAGTACTGGTTGCTGGTGGCATCGCGGTAGGTGTTCGACAGGGTCAGACGGCGTTCTTCCCAGCCTTCGGCGAGCAGATGATAGAAGTACGGGCGCCACGACCAGTTGTGTCCCAGATAGCGGTTGTCGGCGAACCAGCCGTTCTGCCGCCATTCCAGATTGGGCGTCAGTTGTGTGCCGTGGCGGTCGCATTGGTAAAACCGCAGCAGCCACGGAAAGGCATCCAGTTGCGGCAATGCAGTCAAGGGCGCGCGGGCCTGAGCCCAGGTTTGCAGGATCGTCATCAGTTCGCTGAGTTGCTGGCGCATCTGCATCAATCGCCCGCGTTCGTTGAGTTTCTGCCGGACGTAGCGTTGGCGAAGTTCAGCGAAACGTTGCACAAACGCATCGGCGGGGAAGAAGTCTTGCTGGGCACGTGCGAACAGAAAACCTTGCACGTAGCGCGAGCCGCACTCCAGGGCAAAGTTCAGCTGCGCTTCGGTCTCGACACCTTCGGCGATGATCCAGCAGCCTGTCTTTTCTGCCATCTGTGCCAGCGCTTTGACCACGTCACTGCTGGGCCCGCCCAACGCGGCCGCCTGGAACAGGCGCATGTCGAGTTTGAGGATGTCTGGCTGCAAGGCCAGCACTCGATCAAGCTGCGAATAACCCGCGCCAAAGTCATCAATGGCGATTCTCGCTCCGGCCTGACGATAGCGCGCGACCACTTCGGCCAGGCGTTGGCTATTGCCGCCCAATTCGGTGATTTCGAAAACGATGCGCTGCGGATCGACGCCATGCCGGGCCAGTTGCTTGAGGCTGGGCAAGGCTTGGTCGGGGCGCAGACGACTGATCCAGCGTGGCGACATGTTCAGGCTGAGAAACCAGTCTGCCGGCGCTTCATGCAGACGGCTCAAGGCGTTGTCACGGATCTGCCGGTCGAGGCGGCGCAGGCCGATGGCCGGCACGCGCGGGTCGGCGAAAAGCGGCCCGACCGAATTCAGTTGTCCATCAGCCTGACGCAGGCGGCCCAATGCTTCAACGCCGGCAATGCGTCCGGTGGCAGTATCGATAAAAGGCTGAAAGCAAGCGAGCGGTTGCCCGTCGATCACGGGGCCTCCTTAGTCGTTCTTGTTCTGGTTGAACCCTGCCGACCGGGTAGGCGTGCAGGATTGAACCTCTGGATAAGAGGTTCATCCCGCCGGTGTTGCAAGAATGTAGCCAGATGCGTCAGTTCAGCGTTTGCCAGAGCTTTGCATGACCAGTCTGATCAATGGCCCAAGGCTGGTGCCGAGACGGATCAGACGGGTCAGACCACCGACGCCGCCGCTTTTCGCGCCCTTCCCGGTGATGAAGCCCAGTAGCGTTACCGCCGCCACGCCCCACAACGGCGCGTGTTTGATGCCGAAGCCGCCTTGCAGATTTTGCGTCATGCCGCGCATGCGCTGCAGGGGTTGCATCACTTGTGCGGTTTCGTGGCGGATTTCCTGACGGTGCATTTCCATGCGCAGACGGATCAGTGCCTTGCGCATTTCCCGTCGAGAACCATTGTGCGGAAGTTGAGGCAGGCTCATGGCAGCAGGCGCTCCCGGTCGTTGGCCAGCTCTTCGAGCGTGCCGTGGAAAGGCGAGGACTCATCGAAGATCGCGGCCTTCAGGCGCAACCCGCAGAAGATCGAGGCCAGGGTGTAAAAGACGCACAGGCCAATGATCGCGGCAAGACGATAGGTGTCCCAGAAGATGATCATCACCAGCGTCGATAAACCCACCAGCAACAACAGGGCAAAGACCAGCGCCAGGCCTGCGAACAGCAACAGGCTGACGGTACGTGATTTCTGCTCCTGCAATTCGATGCCGAACAATTCGACATGGCTGTGCAGCAGACCGAGAACGGCGGCGCCCAGACGCCGCGTGGAGGAGGCGGTGCCCGCTGTCGGGCCGGATTCACCGATCGACATGATCAGCGCCGAGTGGCCAGCAGGCCAATAAGGAAGCCGACGCCAGCGGCGATCCCCACCGATTGCCAAGGGTTGGCCGACACGTAGTCTTCGGTAGCGGAAACCGCTGCCTGACCGCGTTCGCGCAGGGTGTCTTCGGTCAGCTTCAGGGTCTCGCGGGCGCGCAACAGGCTGTCGTGGATCTGCTCACGCAGTTCATCTGCCTGATCGCCGGCCAGGGTGGCGGTGTGCTCGAGCAACCGTTCGGTGTCGGCGACCAGTGTCTGGAAGTCGTTCATCAGGATTTCTTGAGCAGTCTTTGCCTTGATGCTGGCCATGGGTGGATCTCCGTAGTTGGCTTTCTGATGCGTTCGAGTATGAGCCTTGCGCGAAGGTTCAGTACAAATGACTGGTACAACTTTTGCTATCTCGTGGTGCGTGGCCCGGTCGCTGTGCGCTGTTGCCGGGCGTACGCGCTGGAAAACCTTAACTCAAATAATCCCGGTACGTGTCAGGACATCGACCTCGTGCGCCAAAGCAGTTCACTGGACAAATCCCTTCAGTGACTGCGTGGTCGCAACTTGGTGCATGAAATGCCCGCATGAACCGCTTTGGTGCCTTTTTCGCCTTTAGGTCTGCCTGCTTATGGAAAATCTGCAAAGCGCTGTGGACACCCTGGTGCACAGCTCCAACACCTTGTTCATTTTGATCGGTGCAGTGATGGTGCTGGCGATGCACGCCGGTTTCGCCTTTCTGGAAGTCGGTACGGTTCGCCAGAAAAACCAGGTCAACGCCTTGGCGAAAATCCTCAGCGATTTCGCCGTCTCGACCCTGGCCTATTTCTTTATAGGCTATTGGCTCTCTTACGGCGTGACCTTCATGCAACCGGCGGCGGTACTCAACGCTGATCACGGTTATGGCTTGGTGAAGTTTTTCTTCCTGCTGACCTTCGCGGCGGCGATCCCGGCGATCATTTCCGGTGGCATTGCCGAGCGCGCGCGCTTCGTTCCGCAGTTGTGCGCGACGGCACTGATCGTGGCGTTCATCTATCCGTTTTTCGAAGGGATGATCTGGAACGGTAACTATGGCCTGCAAGCGTGGCTGACGGCGCAGTTCGGCGCGCCGTTCCATGACTTCGCCGGTTCCGTGGTGGTGCATGCGATGGGCGGCTGGCTGGCGCTGGCGGCGGTGTTGTTGCTCGGCCCGCGCAATGGACGTTATCGCGATGGACGCTTGGTGGCGTTTGCACCGTCGAGCATTCCGTTTCTCGCGCTGGGCTCGTGGATTCTGATTGTCGGCTGGTTCGGCTTCAACGTGATGAGCGCGCAGACGCTGCAAGGCGTCAGTGGGCTGGTGGCAGTCAACTCGTTGATGGCGATGGTTGGCGGCACCATGGTGGCGTTGATCGTCGGGCGCAATGACCCGGGCTTCCTGCACAACGGCCCCTTGGCCGGGTTGGTGGCGATCTGCGCCGGTTCCGACTTGATGCACCCGGTGGGCGCATTGGTCACCGGCGCGATTGCCGGTGCACTGTTTGTCTGGTGCTTTACCGCCGCGCAGGTGAAATGGCGTATCGACGACGTGTTGGGTGTGTGGCCGTTGCATGGTTTGTGTGGCGTATGGGGCGGGATTGCCTGTGGCATCTTCGGCCAGACCGCGCTCGGTGGACTCGGCGGCGTCAGCCTGATCAGCCAGTTGCTCGGCAGCGCGCTCGGCGTTGCTGTGGCGCTGATCGGTGGCTTTGTCGTGTACGGCGCGATCAAGGCCTTGCACGGGCTGCGCCTGAGTCAGGAACAAGAGTATTACGGCGCCGATCTGTCGCTGCACAAGATTGGCGCGGTGAGTCAGGACTAGGCTTCTTCATCGTCGGCACCGGGATAAAAACCGTGCAACAGACGATAGCGGTCGATGCGCACTTGATCGACTTGTTCCTGCACCTGGTGTGCGGGCAGACCGAGCATGATCAAAGCGTGTGAGGCGAGCATCAGGCTCGACTCCAACAGCTCCGGCACCACCTCGGTGGCGCCGGCGGCTTTCAGTTCACTCCATTGGCTGTCGTCGCGGGTGCGCACCAGAATCGGTATGTGCGTGTTGAGTCGGCGCGCTTCTTTAAGAATGCCCAGGGCGACATCGCTTTGATCGACGGCGATCACCAGTAAACGGGCGCGCAACAGGCCGACGGCAGTAAGCAGATCACCGCGCGCGGAATCGCCATAATGTACGTCACTCTCGCCGGATGCCGCTTCCTGAACGCGCACCGGATCATTGTCCAAAGCAATGAATGGTTGCTTGGCATTGCGCATGAAGCGGCCAATGGATTGGCCGACGCGACCGTAACCACAGATCACCACGTGCTTGTCGAGGTCCGCGTTGAGCGCGCTGATCTCTTCGATCTGCGCTTCCTGATTGGGCTTGCGGTGCAGGGCGGCGGCGATGCGTGGTGCGGCGCGTAACAGCAGCGGCGTCAGCACCATCGAGCAGAACGTCGCCGCCAGCAGCAAGGCGCCGAGCCTTTCCGGCAGCAGACTGCTTTGCTGCATCTGCGCCATCAGCGCGAAGCAGAACTCGCCACCCTGCGCCAAGGCGAGACCGCTGCGCCACGCGGTTTCGCTATCGCTACCGCGCCACTTCACCAGCAGCGCGACGACGATCCCCTTGATCACCATCAAACCGACCGTGAGCCCGAGAATCAGCAAGCCATCGCTGACAAACAGTTGCAGGTCGATCAGCATGCCGATGCTGACGAAAAACACCCCGAGCAAGATGTCGCGGAATGGCCGTATATCGGCTTCGATCTGATGCCGGTAATGACTCTCGCCGAGCAACATGCCGGCGAGAAACGCGCCGAGGGCAGGGGACAAGCCGAGCAAGTGCGTCAGCCACGC
Source organism: Pseudomonas sp. NPDC087804 (assembly GCF_044742965.1). Classification (NCBI taxonomy): domain Bacteria; kingdom Pseudomonadati; phylum Pseudomonadota; class Gammaproteobacteria; order Pseudomonadales; family Pseudomonadaceae; genus Pseudomonas; species Pseudomonas sp. NPDC087804. The sequence continues at coordinate 69,730 of NZ_JBIUVN010000009.1, forward strand.
CGTCAGCAGTACGATCACCAGCGCCAACAGCACGAACAATTCCGCGGAGCGCGAAGCCGCCACTTCATGAAATAGCCGTGGCAGCAACCAGCGACTGGCGAGCAGCAGACCGACAAACAGCACCACGGTTTTCGCCAGCGTCAGCGGCAGGGCCCAGTACCAGGCCTGTGCGCTGCTGCCGGCGAACACTGGCACCAGCGTCAGCAGCAAAACCGCCACCACGTCCTGAAACAGCAACACGCCGATCGCGTTCTGGCCGTGGCTGCTGAACACTTCACCGAGACTGCCGAGTTCCTTGGTGACAATCGCCGTGGACGACAACGACAGCCCGGCGCCGAGCAACAAAGCGGGCGTCACCGGCATGCCCAGCAAAATCAGGATCAGACCCAGAAGCGCGGTGCTGATCAGCACCTGCTGACTGCCCAGCCGGAATACCACTTGGCGCAACGCAATCATCTTCGACAGAGAAAATTCCAGCCCGAGCGAAAACAGCAGGAACACCACGCCCAATTCAGCCACGTCCGGCAGATGCTCACTCTCGTTGACCCAGTCGAACGCACTTGGCCCGACCAGCAAGCCCACGAATAGGTAACCCAGCACCGGTGGCAATCGCAGACGGCGGAACAGGGCAATCACCACGAGGGACGAGGCGAGGATGATCAACAGGTTGGCAAACACTAGACACTCCGATGTCAGGCTCTGGCTGTTCAAGCGTAGAGGCAAAAAGAGCGGGAGGATCACGTAATTGCGATTTCTGCGGACTGATTTGCATCAGGGTTTTGCGCGCAAGCGCTGTCGGAAAGACTCAAGCCTTTGGGCGGCGGTGGGTCGACGGGTTTTGCGCTGCGGCCTAGAATAGGCGCACTCTTTTTGTGGTCGAGCCCATCATGCCTCCTGAATGTCAGCTGTTCGGCACCCTTGGATGCCATTTGTGCGAATTGGCCGAAGCCGAGCTGATGCCTTTTGTCGAGCACGGTTTGCTGGTGGAACTGGTCGACATTGCTGACGACGAGTCGTGGTTCGAGGCTTACAGTCTGCGCATTCCAGTGCTGCGCCGCGTCGACACCGGCGCGGAGTTGGGCTGGCCGTTCAACGCTGATCAGGTTGTGGCGTTCCTCCAATAGTCGGTTTTCTGCATCCTCCCCGCCGGTCGCGACCGCGCATCCATTCCTTGGCAGTTTGCCAAATATTCGGTTACTGTATGTTCATACAGTAATTGGGTTGACCTGCTGCATTCTGTGTTTTTTGCAGGGCGTGAGCTGGTGAGCCGGACGTCAGAGGGATGCACCGTGGTCAATGTCGAACAGTTGAAGAACAGCGTGAACCGGATGTCGGTTGACGTGGTGCGCGAGGCCGTCGCCGAATTGCGCCTCGACGGCTTGGTCACGGAAGGCAAGACGCCCTTCAATAAAGTCCATTTCAATACGTGCTTTGCCGAGATCGAGGCGCTGTTTCAGCGTGCCGGTTATCACAAGCAACTCGACGTAGTCGGTTATCAGGGCTTGCTTTACGCCTTGTATGACCCGGGTCGCTGGGAGGCGGTCGAGGTGTTGCGCTGGCTCAAGGAGTTCACTGAGGCGGCGGCGCTCAAGTCGATTCCGGCGTGAGGATTCTGCGCTAGGTTCGTTTCCCTCAGTGTTGGATAATGCCGGCCTGCACTGAGGGTTAGAATTTTCGTATGTCCATATCTCCATTTTCCGCTGCACACAATCAGGCCAGCACCCTGTATCTGCCACCGGGTTCCTGGTCGACGGTGCTTGATTGTTTGTGCGAGCACTTCCGGGCCATCGGCCGTGAGCAGTGGCTGGATCGTATCGCCCGTGGCCGAGTGCTCGACGGTAATGGTCAACCGATCTCGGTGGATCTGCCGTACAAGGAAGGTCTGCGCATTCACTACTTCCGTGAAGTGCCGGACGAGAAACCGATCCCGGTGGTCGAGTCGATTCTTTATGCCGACGAGCATCTGGTGGTGGCGGACAAACCGCATTTCCTGCCAGTGACCCCGGCTGGCGAGTACGTCGAACAGACGTTGCTGCGACGTTTGATTCGGCGTCTGGACAATCCTCATCTGGTGCCGCTGCACCGCATCGACCGGCACACCGCCGGGCTGGTGATCTTCTCGGCTAATCCGCAAACGCGCTCGGCGTATCAGTCACTGTTCCCGACCCGGCAGATCGACAAGCGCTACGAAGCCATCGCGCCAGCGCTGCCTGAGCTGAATTTCCCGTTGGTGCACAAAAGTCGACTGGTCGATGGCGAGCCGTTTTTCCGCATGCAGGAAGGGCCGGGCGTCAGCAATACGGAAACGGCGGTCGAAGTTCGCGAGAAGAACGGCGATCTGTGGCGCTATGGCCTGTACCCGGTCACCGGCAAAAAACATCAACTGCGTGTGCACATGAGCGCATTGGGCGCGAGCATCTGCAACGATCCGTTTTACCCGGATGTGTTGAAAGACGTTGAAGATGACTACGCCAATCCGTTGAAACTGTTGGCGCAGGGCCTGCGCTTCATCGACCCGGTCACTGGCGAGGAGCGCGAATTCGAAAGCCGCATCACCTTGCAGTGGTGATGTCGCTTATAGCTGCTGATTCTTGACACTGTACGGTCACGTTATCTAGCATGTGTTTATGCGCCGATTTAAACAGCTACTTGCGGGGCGCCAGGTGACTTCAACAGTTGCCGTCAGAAGCCGGAACAGGGCTTCGAAATACCGCTAAAGCGCTGGTTCGGTGTTGCCTCTCACCTGCCATGCAGACTTTTGAGGCAGAGACACGACCAATGAATGCACTACGCCCTCCTGCACGTCCCGCGCCGATCACCGCGCATATCACTCAACGCAACCCGAAAATCCTGCTTGGCGGCAAACATCAGCCGACGCTGTTGCGTTATCTCGATGGTTGGCCACGCCGCAGCGGCGGCCCTGCCGCATTCCTGATCCAGTTTGTTGAAGACGGTGAGTCGCTGGCGCGGTTTGCCAGTGACAGTTTTGATCTGGCAGTGATTCAGGCGCCAAGCGCGGAAGACGCGCCGGAAATGATCAAGCAACTGACCCGCGTTGCGCGGCAAGGCCTGATCACCCGCCGCTGACTTTTCAGAGATATTCGATCGCCACGATGTAGACGAACTGTTCTCCGGTCGGCGTTTGCACGCGCACCTCAGCGTCCAGCGCCTTGCCGATCAAGGCGCGGGCCAGTGGCGAATCGATGCTGATCAAACCGAGTTTCAAATCCAGTTCATCGGGGCCGACGATGCGGTAACGCGATTGCTTGCCGTCTTCGTCCTCGATCGTGACCCACGCACCGAAGTAAACCTTGTTCGGGTCGCTGGGTTTTTCGCTGACCACCTTGAGTGCTTCCAGACGTTTGGTCAGAAAGCGCACGCGGCTGTCGATCTCGCGCAGCATCTTTTTGCCGTAGGTGTATTCGGCGTTTTCAGAGCGATCACCTTGCGCCGCCGCCTCGCTGACGGACTGAGTCACCTGCGGGCGACGCACATGCCACAGCTCATGGAATTCGGCACGCATCCGCGCTTCACCTTCGGGGGTGATCAGCGCGGTGCCAGCGGGGCGGGGAGGGCGGTAACGACTCATGGCAACTTCTTGTGGTTAAGTCCGCTGGAGTCTATCAACCCTCGCGCAACACTGTCAGCGGACTTGCGTTGAGCGCCCGGCGCGTACCGAACACACCGGCGCCACCGATCAGCGCCGCGCCTATCAATGGCAGCACCAACAACCATGGATGCGGATGCCATGGCAGGTCAAAGGCGTAGTGATAGAGCACCAGACTCACCACTTCCGAACCGATGGCCGCGAGCAAACCGCTGACCGCGCCGAGCAAACCGAACTCGATGCGCCGCGCCTTGATGAGCAATTGCCGTTCCGCGCCCAGCGCACGCAACAACGCGCCTTGGCGAATACGTTCATCCAGCGTCGCTTGCAGGCCGGAAAACAACACCGCCATCCCCGCCGCCAAAACAAACAACAACACATATTCCACGGCCAGGGTGACTTGCGCGAGGATGCTGCGCAGCTGTTCGAGCAGGGCTTCGACCTGCAGGATGGTCACCGCCGGGAAGGCGCGCGACAGCTCGACAATCTGCTGATCATGACCCGGTGCCAGATAGAAGCTAGTCAGGTAGGTCGCTGGCAGATCTTTCAAGGTGCCCGGCTGAAAGATCATGAAGAAGTTCGGCTGGAAGTTATCCCAGTTGATCTCGCGCAGGCTGGTGACCTTCGCTTCACGATTGACCCCGCCGACAGTGAACACCAGATGATCGCCAAGCTTCAGTTTCAAGCTCTCTGCGACTTTACCTTCGACCGACACACCGGGTACGTCGTCCGACGGTTGTCCGCTCCACCATGACCCTGCGGTGATTTTGTTACCAGTGGGCAAATCGGCAGCCCAGGTCAGGCTCAGGTCGCGTTGTATCGCACGATCCCCCGCCGAGTCCTTGCTGACGATCTGCTGTACCGGATCGCCGTTGATGCTGATCAGTCGGCCCGGCACTACCGGATACAGCGGCGCCGCTTGGGCTGACACGTTTATCAGGTGATCGCTGAACGCCTGTTTATCGGCGGGCAGAATGTTCAGGGCAAAGTAGTTAGGGGCATTTTTCGGCAACTGGTTTTGCCAAGTGTCGAGCAGTTCGCCACGCAGTAGCGCGATCAACGCCATCGACAACAGGATCAAACCGAAGGCCAGCGATTGACCGGCGGCGGCCAAGGGATGACGCAGCAACTGGCCCAGACCCAGGCGCCACGGCAGCGAAGCGCGGGCGAGCATGCGGCGCAGACTTTTCAGGAGTAAGAGCAGCAAACCGCCAAGCACCAGCGCGGCAACCACACCGCCGCCGAGCAAGGCAAATGTCAGCAGCAGATCCAGACTCAAACGCCACATGATCAGACCGAGCGCGCTGAGTGCCACGCCATAAACCATCCAGGTGCTCGACGGAATAGGCAGCATGTCGCGACGCAGAACTCGCAGCGGTGGTACGCGGCCCAGTGCCGCGAGCGGCGGCAGGGCGAAACCGGCCAAGGCTACGAGCCCGGTGCCGATCCCGGCAATCGCCGGAAACAATCCGCCCGCAGGTACATCGCTCGGCAACAAATCATGCAATAACGCGAACAAGCCCAACTGCGCCAGCCAACCGAGCAGCGCACCGCTGAGGGCAGCGAGCAAGCCAAGTACGGTCAGTTGAATACTGAACAGCAGCATGGTTTCCCGGCGCGACAGTCCGAGACAGCGCAGTAACGCGCTGGCATCGAAACGGCGACTGGCAAAACGGTTCGCCGACAATGCCACTGCAACGCCGGCCAACAGCACTGCGACCAGGCTGGCCATGTTCAGATAACGTTCGGCCTTGCCCAGCGCGCCACCAATTTGCCGGTTACCGTCGCGGGCATCCTGAATGCGCTGATTGGCCGCAAGGCCCGGTTTGATCAGTTGCCGATAGGTTTCCAGCGCCTGCGGTTCGCCGCGCCACAGTTCGCGATAACTCACCCGGCTGCCCGGTTGCACCACGCCGGTGGCGGCGAGGTCGTCGAGGTTGATCAGGACCCGTGGGGTCAGGCTATAAAAGTTGCCGGCGCGATCCGGTTCGTAAGTCAGGATGCGGGTCAGCTTCAGCGTCTTCATGCCGACGTCGATGCTGTCGCCGATCTTCAGATCCAGCGCGGTCAGCAGGCGTGCTTCGACCCAGGCTTCGCCGGGTTGCGGTTCGCCGCCGATGTCTTCAGGGGCGAAGGGTGCCGGTGCACTTTTCAGTTCACCGCGTAATGGATAGGCGCGACCGACGGCTTTGATGCTCGACAACTGAATGCCGTTGTCGGTGGCGATGACGCTGGAGAACTCCACCACTTGCGCATGATTCAGGCGCAACTCGGTGCCGCTTTTGATTTGCTCCTCGCGGGCCGGTGAGCTGCCTTCAAGCACCAGATCGGCGCCGAGAAACTCAGTGGCGCGCAACATCATCGCGCCGTTCAACCGGGCGCCGAAGTAACCGATGGCGGTACTGGCCGCCACGGCCACCACCAATGCAAAGAACAACACGCGCAATTCGCCGGCGCGGGCATCGCGCAGCAATTGGCGAATGGCGAGACTGAACAGACGCAACAGCGGCAAACGTGCCATCAAGGCTCCAGAGGGGCGACCAACAGCCCGGCTTCAAGACGGATCAGGCGCCGGCAGCGATGGGCCAGGCGTTCGTCGTGGGTCACCAGCACCAGGGTGGTGCCGCGTTCCTTGTTCAACTCGAAGAGCAAGTCGCTGATGCGCTCGCCGGTGTGGCTGTCGAGGTTGCCGGTGGGTTCATCGGCGAACAGCACATCAGGCTCGGCGGCAAACGCTCGGGCAATCGCTACACGCTGCTGCTCGCCACCGGAGAGCTGGCGCGGCGAGTGAGTCAGGCGCTGACCGAGGCCGACGCGCTGGAGCAATTCGGTCGCACGCTCACGCGCGTCTTTGCGGCCGTCGAGTTCCAGCGGCAGCATGACGTTTTCCAGCGCATTGAGGCTGTCGAGCAATTGAAACGATTGGAAGACGAAGCCAACGTGCTCGGCGCGAATGCGTGCGCGCTGGTCTTCATCGAGATTGCTCAGGCTTTGCCCGGCGAGAATGACTTCGCCGCTGCTCGGCAGGTCGAGGCCGGCGAGCAGGCCGAGGAGGGTGGATTTGCCGGAACCGGACGCGCCAACGATGGCCAGGCTGTCGCCCTTGTTCAGTTCTAGGCTGAGTTCGTGCAGGATAGTCAGTTCACCTTCCGCGCTGGGAACCACTTTGCTGAGGTTCTTCGCGGTGAGAATGCTTGAGCCCATGGAGAATCCGATGCGTGTGTGGTTTTTGAGTGCTGGCCTGGCCGTTATGTGCATGGCCCAGAACGCAGCGGCGGGTACTGTCCTGATCGTTGGCGATAGTATCAGCGCCGGTTTCGGGCTGGATACCCGCTTGGGGTGGGTGTCGTTGCTCGAACAACGGCTCAAACAGGAGGGTTTCGACGATAAAGTCGTCAATGCCTCCATCAGCGGTGACACCAGTGCCGGAGGCCAGGCGCGCCTGCCGGCGCTGCTTGCAGAGCATAAGCCGGAACTGGTGATCCTCGAACTGGGCGGCAACGATGGCTTGCGCGGAATGCCGCCAACTCAATTGCAACAAAATCTTGCCTCGATGATCGACAGCTCGCGCCAGAGCGGCGCCAAGGTATTGTTGCTCGGTATGCAACTGCCGCCCAACTACGGCAAGCGGTACACCGATGCTTTTGCCGAGGTCTACGGCAAACTCGCCGACGATAAAAAGATCCCGCTGGTACCGTTTTTCCTCGACGGCGTCGGCGGTCATCCGGACTTGATGCAGGCCGATGGATTACACCCGGCGGTCGGGGCTCAGGGCAAGTTGCTGGAAAATGTCTGGCCGACGCTAAAACCGCTGTTATGAGGCTTTTCTAAGGGCAGGCTTTCGGCTAATGTGGCGCCCCCTTATTCGGAGCCCCAGATGTCGCGTTCTGCCTGGTCCCTGTTTGCCTACCAACTGATCGAGCCTGACGAGCAGCTGGATCTGTTCGCCTGCCAGGAAGTGCGGGTGCATTTGGTGACGCGTCAGCTCGAACTCGGTGGCTCGGCTGATCGAACCCTGTGCGGCAGCCTGCTGCCGGCGCAACCGCGCTGGTCGAGTGTTGATCGGCGGGTGTTTCAGGATCAGCGTCTGTGCTCGCTGTGCCGGGCGATTCTGGAGTCGCAGAAGCGTGGCACGTCGCCGATCTGGCCGGAGCTGCGTTTCGAGCTCTGATCTTGTAGGAGCCGAGCTTGCTCGCGAAGAGGCCGTGTCAGTCAACACTTCTGGCGACTGACACACCGCCTTCGCGAGCAGGCTCGCTCCCACCCAAAGCACCTTGCATCGCCTGCTGCAGGGTGGTCTCCCCGAAATTTCAAAGTGCGGTGTACAATCGCGCTCTTATACCCTTGTTGATCATGCGAAGGATTTTCCGGATGTTGCCGCGCTTGCCTGCCGTCACCCGCTGCCTGTCACTTGCCGCCCTGTGTGTGGCCGGTCCCGTTGCTGCATTGGAGTTTCCCCTGCCACCGCCCGGTGAAGACATCATCGGTCAGGTGCAGGTGATCAAAGCCAAGTACGAAGATACCTTCGCCGATCTGGGCACGACCTACGATCTGGGCTATTCGGAAATGGTCGCGGCTAACCCGGGCGTCGATGCCTGGTTGCCGGGCGCCGGCACTGAAATCGTCTTGCCGACCCGTTTCATCCTGCCGCCGGGCCCGCGCGAAGGCATCGTGATCAACCTCGCCGAGTACCGCCTCTACTACTTCCCGAAGGGCAAGAACGTGGTTTACACGTTCCCGCTGGGGATTGGCCGTGAGGGTTGGGGCTCGCCGATCGCGCACACCACCATCACCGCGAAGACGCCGAACCCGACCTGGACGCCGCCAGCGTCGATCAAGGCTGAGCACGCCGCTGATGGCGATCCGCTGCCGAACGTCGTGCCGGCCGGCCCGGACAACCCGTTGGGGCCGTTCAAGTTCAACCTCGGCACGCCGGGTTACCTGATTCACGGTTCGAACAAGAAATTCGGTATCGGCATGCGTACCAGCCACGGTTGCTTCCGCATGTTCAACAACAACGTGCTGGAGATGGCCAGCATGGTGCCGGTCGGCACGTCGGTGCGCATCATCAACGATGCCTACAAGTTCGGCAGCAGTGGCGGCAAGGTGTACCTGGAAGCGCACACGCCGATCGACGACAAGGGCAACCCGTCGGTGGTCGACAAACACACGGCGGTCATCAATGCGATGCTCAAGCGTGAAGACGTCACCAGTAACCTGCGGGTGAACTGGGATGTAGTGCGCGATGTGGTCGCCGCTGAAGATGGTCTGCCGACAGAAATCGGCACGCCGAGTGCGTCGGCACCGATTGTTTCGAGCACACCGATCGATCTGCAGCAGTAAGCTGGCGATCAAGAACCCGTCGATGCCTTAAGCGTCGGCGGGTTTTTTATTGTCCGGACAAAAGCATCAGGCACAAAAAAGCCGATCCAGACATCGGATCGGCTTGATAACAATCCCGAAGGACTATTACTTGCGGCTAGCTTTGTCCAGCATGCGCAGAGCACGCTCGTTAGCTTCGTCAGCAGTCTGTTGTGCTTTTTGAGCAGCAGCCAGAGCTTCATCAGCTTTACGGTAAGCTTCGTCAGCACGAGCCTGGGAGCGAGCAGCTGCGTCTTCAGTAGCGGTCAGACGTGCTTCGGTTTCTTTCGAAGCGCTGCTGCAACCGGTAGCCAGAACTGCGGCCAGAGCCAGAGCAGAGAATTTCAGAACGTTGTTCATCGTGTTCCCCTTCAAGGACTTTCAATTAAGTGACTGTCTCCTCCGATTGAGGAAATAGCCGGCGTACATACTACCCATTACTTGTAGTAAGTAAACTGACGTAGCGCAAGATGCAAAAAAAATTGTAGGCGTTGATTCTTTTTCGAGCAACTTTTAACTGCGCTGTTTAAAAAATAAACAGCTACAAGCCCCGCGCTGAGCGAGTTAATGGGAAAAAGTTCCCGTTGTGATGGTTGTTTTTGCAGTCTTGGCTAAAGTCTGTCTATATCAATTCGTCCATACTTTCATTGCGATTTTGCGTGGTGCATCACCTATCTTTATGTTTCGTGAGGTGACTTTAAAAAAGGCTGCACGTCTTAAGTCTCAACATCCGGCAATGTTCAGGTGAGCGGCCCGGGAAGATCTTCTCCCACGCCACCCCTGCGTCCATCGGAGCAACCCCCGTCAACTGGCTTGATGACGAGCGCACCTTGAGCATTTTTGCCAATGGTGCCTACTATTTATCAGGTGCTCGGTTGCGCGAGATCGGTGTGGCTCTTCTCGGTGTCCAACAGGCACGGGGTGGCGTAGATGTTCCTTCGCCGGAAAAACATCGGTAAGGTAGGGGTCAGAATTCAAGACCCGCGAGGAGTAGTGATGAGCGAGGCGTTGTCCATCCACCATGACCAGGCTGGTCATCAGTTCGAGACCAATGTGGACGGTCATCGTGCCTATCTGACCTATATGGATCTGGGGAAACAGACCCTGGATATCTATCGCACGTTCGTGCCCAACGCCTTGCGTGGCCGAGGCATAGCGGCAGCGCTGACCGAAAGCGCGCTGCAGTACGCCGAAGAAATGGGCTACACGGTGATCCCGTCGTGCTCCTACGTCGAGCGCTATATGGAACGCCACCAGCGCCGCGCCGCGAAGATCTGAATCGCACACACAAAAACGCCGGGCATTGCCCGGCGTTTTTTTATGCCTGCGAAACCTTGATCAGTTGCGCTGACGTTTCGGCAGCACGTCTTTTAGCTTGGCGTGCATGCTGCGCAGGGTAGTCTCGGTGGCCGACCAGTCGATGCAGGCATCGGTGATCGACACGCCGTATTGCAGATCGGCGAGGTCTTTCGGAATCGACTGGCAGCCCCAGTTCAGGTGACTTTCGACCATCAGGCCGATGATCGACTGGTTGCCTTCAAGGATCTGGTTGGCGACGTTTTCCATCACCAATGGTTGCAGGGCCGGATCCTTGTTGGAGTTGGCGTGGCTGCAATCGACCATCACGTTCGGCTTGATCTTGGCTTTGTTCAGCGCCTGTTCGCACAGGGCAACGCTGACCGAATCGTAGTTCGGCTTGCCGTTGCCACCGCGCAGCACGACGTGACCGTAGGCGTTGCCTTTGGTGGTGACGATCGACACGCCACCTTCCTGGTTGATACCGAGGAAGCGGTGCGGGCTGGAGACTGACTGCAAGGCGTTGATCGCAACCGTCAGGCCGCCGTCTGTGCCGTTCTTGAAGCCGACCGCCGAGGACAGGCCGGAAGCCATTTCACGGTGAGTCTGCGATTCAGTGGTGCGCGCGCCGATGGCCGACCAACTGATCAGATCCTGCAAATATTGCGGGGAGATCGGGTCGAGGGCTTCGGTGGCGGTTGGCAGGCCTTTTTCGGCCAGATCCAGCAGCAACTGGCGACCGATGTGCAGGCCGTCCTGAATCTTGAACGAGTCGTCCAGGTACGGATCGTTGATCAGGCCTTTCCAGCCGACGGTGGTGCGCGGCTTCTCGAAATACACGCGCATGACCAGATACAGGGTGTCGGAGACTTCCTCCGCCAGCACCTTGAGGCGATCGGCGTATTCGTGGGCAGCCTTGATGTCGTGGATCGAGCACGGGCCGATCACTACGAACAGACGGTGGTCGGTGCCATCAAGAATGTTGCGAATGACTTCGCGGCCCTTGGTGACGGTGCGCAGGGCGGCGTCGCTCAGAGGGATATCACGCTTGAGCTGATCAGGAGTGATCAGGGTCTCGTTAGAGGCGACGTTTAGGTCGTTGATCGGTAAATCAGCCATCGTTTACTCGTCAGGTCACGGGTGCCGGCCGCCAGCGATCCCCGCGCGGCGGAGCACAGCAGATTTAAGCGCGTCGGGGAGCGGAACCTTAGCGCGTAAAGCGCCTGCTCGACAATGGGCAAAAGGTGCTTTAGTCCAGCGCTGGCTGCGCAAAAGCCTTGCGCACGCTGTCATGGGAGAACTCATCGGCGTGTTGCTCGACCCATTGCAGGGCCACAGCCTGAATTTCCTGCAGATCATCGTGGGTTTCGTTCATGCGGCAGTAGCGCTCGATCTGACACACCTGCTCACCCATTCGTGCGCTGAACAGCGTCTGCTCATCGGTAAACGCGATGCCCACCAGATAACCTTTTTTACGCCGCAAACACCACGCCACGTAGCCCGGATAACAGATGTCGGTGTTGAGCGTCGGCATGCGCACTTGCAGCGCCGTGCCATGGCGCCAGGCACGGTGGTAATTGCAAGCGATGCCGCCGAGGCTGATAGTGTGCAGCTGTTGCCTGGAAATACATTCAGGCTTGAGCAAGGTTAATTCAACCGGCACCTCGTCCGGATGAGGAATGAAACGTCCCATGAGCACAGACTCCCTGTGTCGGCCATTTGACATTGTTTCCCCCAGTATAGTGGTCGAATCCGAACTGACCGATTTCGACGCCGACCAACGGCTGCTGGCGATGAGCGGCGTTTCCCTGGTGATTTTCACCAGTGTCGGCTGCGCGAGTTGCCGCTATGCCCGCGAAGTATTGCCGGGGATGGCGCTGGCGGCCGATCGCTTGTGCTGGATCGACGCCGGCGACAACGGTGGTTTGGTCGAGCGTTATCAGGTCTTTCATTTGCCGGCGCTGTTTGTAGTGCGCGACGGCGAGTTCTTTGGGGCGGTGCACGCACGCCTGACCGCCGATGCACTCAACGAAGCATTGGCGCAGGCGCTGGGTCGAATTGCAGAGGAGTTGCCATGATGGCGGCAGTGAATAAGCCGGTGATCGGGATTATTGGTACCGGCGCAATCGGCGGATTTTACGGTGTGATGCTGGCGCGGGCCGGTTTTGATGTGCACTTTTTGTTGCGCAGCGAATTCTCGGCAGTCGCCGAGCGCGGTTTGCAGGTGAACAGCGCGGTGCATGGCCAGATGACGCTGAACCCGGCGCAAGCCTATTCGTCAGCCGAAGACATGCCCAAGTGTGACTGGCTGCTGGTGGGCGCAAAAACCACCAGCAACGCTGATCTGGCGCCGGCAATCATTCAAGCCGCCAAGCCGGATGCGAAGGTGCTGTTGCTGCAAAACGGTCTGGATGTCGAAGACAGTTTGCGTGCGCTGTTGCCTGATTCGCTGCATCTGCTCGGTGGTCTGTGCCTGATCTGCGTGCATCGCGATGGGCCGGGTCTGGTGACGCATCAGGCGCTCGGCGCAGTCAACGTCGGTTATCACAGCGGCTCGGCGATTGATGATGTCGCGCGCATGGCGATCGTTGAGGAGGGCGCCGAGCTGTTCCGTACCGCCGGTCTTGATTCGCAAGCGATGCCCAATCTGCACCAGGCGCGCTGGCAGAAACTGGTCTGGAATATCCCTTATAACGGTCTCTCGGTATTGCTCGGCGCGGGCACCACGCCGTTGATGGCCGATGCCGACAGCCGCGCGCACATCCAGGCATTGATGGCCGAAGTGGTTGAGGGCGCCAAAGCCTGCGGCCACGACATGCCGCCCGGTTACGCCGGTTTCCTGTTCACGATGACCGAGAAAATGCCCGACTACTGGCCGAGCATGTACCACGACTTTTTGCATAAACGTCCGCTGGAACTCGAAGCGATCTACGCTCGACCATTGGCGGCAGCGAAAGCGGCAGGCTGTGACTTGCCGCGTATCGAAGCGCTGTACCGCAATTTAAGCTTTATCGACCGACGCAACGTTTAGGTCGGTTTTTTGTAAGGGGCGGGGAAAGGCATGGCCAAAAACATCGATGACAAACTGGTGCTGGCGATTTCGTCGCGAGCCTTGTTCGACCTGAGCGAGAGCCACAAGGTGTATCTGTCGAGCGGCGTCGAAGCCTATCGGCAATATCAGATCGAACACGAAGACGAGATTCTCGCGCCCGGCGATGCCTTCCCGCTGGTGGAAAAACTCCTGGCACTCAACAGTCGCCTCGGCCGCGCGCGGGTCGAGGTGATTCTGGTGTCGCGCAACAGCGCCGATACTGGCCTGCGCGTGTTCAACTCGATTCACCATTATGGGCTGGCGATTTCCCGCGCGGCGTTTGTCGGCGGACGCAGTCCTTATCCGTATCTGAAAGCCTTTGGTTGTGATCTGTTTCTGTCGACCCACGCCGAGGATGTGCGCGCGGCGCTGGACGCTGGTTTTGCCGCCGCAACCATTCTGTCCGGGGGTGCCAGCCGTGCCGCCAGCGACGAATTGCGCATCGCCTTCGATGGTGATGCGGTGATTTTTTCCGACGAGTCGGAGCGTGTGTATCAGTCCGGCGGGCTGGAAGCGTTTCAGGCCAAGGAGCGTGAATCGGCCCGCGAACCGTTGCGTGGTGGCCCGTTCAAAGGATTTCTGGCCGCACTCAATCTGCTCCAGCGCGAATTCCCCGATGACGATTGCCCGATCCGCACGGCGCTGGTCACCGCGCGTTCGGCACCGGCGCACGAGCGGGTCATTCGCACCTTGCGCGAGTGGGATATTCGTCTCGACGAATCGCTTTTTCTCGGCGGTCTGACCAAATCGGCGTTCCTCGAAGCGTTCGCCGCTGACGTGTTTTTCGACGATCAGGCCGGGCATTGCGAGGCGGCCCGCGAAGTGGTTGCCACGGGCCATGTCCCCCACGGCATCAGCAACGAACCAGCGGTCTAAAGCCCAAACGGTTCAAGACGTTGCGCCGCACGTCGTAGTCGCCAAGGCACTGCTAAGCTGAATCAAATCTCCGCCATGTTGGCTTGCGAGGAGGTCATATGATTCGTTCGATGCTGTATGCCACTGACCTCGGTCTGTACGCACCGTTAGTGATGCAGCATGCCCTGGCGTTGGCGCGAACATTCAATGCTGACCTGTACGTGGTGCACGCGGTGGAGCCGATGGGGCTATTCGCCGAATCGGTGTTGCAGAGCTATCTCGATGAGCAGGCATTGAACGAATTTCATAGCCAAGGTCTGAAAACAGTCATCGCCAATATCGAGCAGCGGGTGCTGGAAAGCTTTCGTGAAGAATTGGGCGATGAAGGCGAACAAGACTTGCAGCGCATTCGCGCGGTGCGCGTGCTGCAGGGTGATCCGTCACAGGTGATTCTCGACCAGGTGCAGAAGCTCTCTGTCGACTTGCTGATCGTTGGCAGTCATAGCCATGGGGTGGGCGCGGAAACGCCGTTGGGGCGAACGGCGGCGCGGGTTCTGCAGTTATCGAAGGTGCCGGTTTATCTGGTGCCGCTGGTTGAGCGTCGGCGCAGTGAGGATCGCTGAAGCAGAATAATGGCACTTTGACAAAAAAGTTCTAGATTTATTCTTCAAACCATTAATATAGTTATATACCGTCGCTGATGCCCGTGGCGTCTACCTGCTTTGAGGGATACATATGAAGCTTCAACAATTGCGCTACATCTGGGAAGTGGCGCACCACGACCTCAACGTTTCCGCTACAGCCCAAAGCCTTTACACCTCGCAACCGGGCATCAGTAAACAAATCCGTCTGCTGGAAGACGAACTCGGCGTTGAAGTGTTTGCCCGCAGCGGCAAGCACCTGACCCGCGTCACCCCGGCCGGCGAGCGCATCATCACCACCGCCGGTGAGATTCTGCGCAAGGTCGAAAGCATCAAGCAGATCGCTCAGGAATTCTCCAACGAGAAGAAGGGCACCCTGTCGATCGCCACCACGCACACCCAGGCGCGTTATGCCTTGCCGCCGGTGATCAGCAATTTCATCAAGCAATACCCTGACGTCGCATTGCACATGCACCAGGGCTCGCCGATGCAGATCGCCGAAATGGCCGCTGACGGCACTGTCGATTTCGCCATTGCCACCGAAGCGCTGGAACTGTTCGGCGATCTGGTGATGATGCCGTGCTACCGCTGGAACCGCTGCGTGGTCGTGCCGCAAGGTCACCCGCTGACCAAACTGCCGAAGCTGACTCTGGAAGCACTGGCCGAATACCCGATCGTGACTTACGTGTTCGGGTTCACCGGCCGTTCGAAACTCGACGAAGCCTTCAGCCATCGCGGCCTGACGCCGAAAGTGGTTTTCACCGCTGCCGACGCCGACGTGATCAAAACTTACGTACGTCTGGGTCTGGGCGTGGGCATCGTCGCGAAAATGGCGGTCGACACCAAACTCGACAACGACCTGGTAGTGCTGGACGCCAGCGAGCTGTTCGAGTCGAGCATCACCAAGATCGGTTTCCGTCGCGGCACCTTCCTGCGTGGTTTCATGTGCGACTTCATCGAGAAGTTTGCGCCGCACCTGACCCGCGAAGTGATGGCCAAAGCCATTCAGTGCCACAACAAGCAGGAACTGGAAGAACTGTTCGACGGCGTCGAACTGCCGGTTCACTGATCCGTTGAATCAGAGCACCTCGGTGACAGCAAACTGTTGCCGGGTGCCCGCCACCAGAATCTCCACCTCATCACCTTCGCACTTGCCCAGCAGACTTTTGCCCAGCGGCGAGCGCGGGGTGATGACGGTAATCGGCTGACCGACCACGTCGACTTTCAGGCCTGCCGCATCCGGCGCCAGAAACAGCCATTGCTCGCGACCCTTTTCATCCTCCAGACCGAGCAGGGCGCCGACTTCGATGCCGCGATTTTCGTCGTAGGCACGCAACGTCAAGTTCTGGCACAGCGCCAGTGACTGCCGAATTTCCTCGACCCGTTTCGCCTGACCCGCCGCCAGATACGACGCTTCCAGTCCCAACGTGTCGTACTTGTTTTCGGCGATGTTCTCTTCGTGAGTCGCGGTTTCGTAAGCGGTTTGCGCCGCACGTTCGGCGATGTCGAGGTCGATGCGCAGCTTGTCGAGAATCAGTTGGTGGACGGTATGCTTGTTCATGGTCAATCGCAGAATTGCAAAACGTTGGCGCGGGATTTTTCGCTTGGAGCCGTCTGATCTTGCTGCAGCCAGAACTGGCAGTTGGGGTTCGACTGATTGCGGCTGCTGTTGCGCGCCTGATCCAGACGAGCCTGCTGTTCATTTTTGCGCAGGTTTTCTTCGTACTGCTGGAACAGTTGGCTTTGCGGCGGAATGTCCGGCTGAACCGGAATCGCCGCTGGTGGTTTGGCGACTTGCTGAACGGCTTGAGCGACCGGCGCCAATTGTTCAGCGAACAGAAAACGAGAAAGCACCCAGCAGGTCAGCGCGATGGCGAGAAAACCTAGCCACATGCCCAAAGCAATGCTGCCGGTCAGGCGCAGCGCACTAAGCTGAACAGGCAAGGGGCGACGCGGGTTTGGGCGGTAGGGCATGGCTGCCTCCTGGCGGATGATGACGGGCGAGCGGCGATTGTCGCACGAAGATTAATCGCCGTCGGCTCTTCTGCGCGAGGTGATTTATGCGGACAATTGCAGCTTTTGCCAACGGGAGTCTTGAATGTCGGAACTGAAACCCCGCTGGGATATTTTCTGCACCGTGGTCGACAACTATGGCGACATCGGCGTGACCTGGCGTCTGGCTCGGCAATTGGTCGCTGAGCATGCTTTGCCGGTGCGCTTGTGGGTCGATGATCTGCGTGCGTTTGAGCGTATCTGTCCCGAGATTGATATCAACGTCGCGCAGCAAATCCAGCAAGGTGTCGAGGTGCGGCACTGGCCGAGCGAGTGGCTGCACACCGAGGCGGCCGATGTGGTCATTGCTGCGTTTGCCTGTCAGCTGCCGAGTGATTACATGGACGCCATGGCCGAGCGCGAGAAGCCGCCGCTGTGGATGAACCTTGACTATCTGAGCGCCGAAGACTGGGTGATCGGTTGCCACGGACTGCCGTCGGTCAAATACAAAACCGTGCAGAAGTTCTTCTTTTTTCCCGGATTCCAAGCGGGGACGGGCGGATTGTTGCGTGAGCGAGGATTGCTGGAGCGTCGTAGGCAATTTCAGCAGGACGCGCAGGCGCAGCGAACATTCCTGCAAGGTCTGGGGATTGATCGCGCCGAGGGTGCGCAACTGATCTCGCTGTTTGCTTACGAAAACGCAGGGCTGGCCAGTTGGCTTGATGTGTTGGCGGCGGACAGCCAACCGACGCATCTGCTGGTGCCAGAAGGGCGCGTGCTGGGAGATGTCGCCCAGTGGCTGGACGTGGAAACGCTGAGTGTCGGCGCAATTCATGTGCGCCAGTCGTTGACCGTGCAAGTGCTGCCGTTCGTCCGACAGGATCAATACGATCATCTGCTGTGGTGTTGCGATTTCAACGCAGTGCGTGGCGAAGATTCGTTCGTGCGTGCGCAATGGGCGGGGCGGCCGATGCTCTGGCACATCTATCAGCAGGACGAAGACATCCATCTGGACAAGCTCGACGCCTTCCTCGCGCTTTACACAAAAGGCTTGTCGCCGGCCGCTGCTGAGGCGATGAACGGTCTGTGGCGGGCGTGGAGTGCCGGTCAGCCGATCGGTGAACACTGGCTGGCGAGCCGCAAACACTGGCCAGAACTGCAGGAAAATGCGCAAAAATGGTGTCTGGAACAAGGCTTGCAGGCCGATCTTGCCGCAGCGCTGGTACAGTTTTACCTAAATTGGATATGATACGCGGCCTAGATTTTTGTAAATCCCATCCAAATTCGGATATTCGCAATGAAAACTGGTAAAGAACTGAAACCCGGTACCGTGATCCGTCTCGAAAACGATCCTTGGCTGGTTCAGAAAGCTGAATTCACCAAGTCGGGCCGTAACAGCGCGATCATGAAGACCAAGCTGAAAAACCTGCTGACCGGTTACAAGACCGAGATCGTTTACAGCGCTGACGACAAACTGGACGACGTAATCCTCGACCGCAAAGAAGCGACCCTGTCCTTCATCAGCGGCGACACCTACACGTTCATGGACACCACTGACTACACCATGTACGAGCTGAACGCTGAAGACATCGAAGCCGTTCTGCCTTTCGTTGAAGAAGGCATGACCGATGTTTGCGAAGCGATCTTCTTCGAAGAGCGTCTGGTTTCCGTAGAGCTGCCGACCACCATCGTGCGCGTAGTTGACTACACCGAAGGTTCGGCTCGTGGCGACACTTCCGGCAAAGTCATGAAGCCAGCCAAACTGGCTAACGGTACTGAGCTGCAAGTTGCTGACTTCATCGAAATCGGTGACAAGATCGAAATCGACACCCGCGAAGGCGGTTCCTACAAAGGCCGTGCTAAATAAGCACCGGTTTTTGCGGAAAGAAAAAGCCCGACCATTGAGTCGGGCTTTTTTGTGCCTGAAAGAAAGAGCAAAAGATCGCAGCCTGCGGCAGCTCCTACAGGGATCGGTGTAGGAGCTGCCGCAGGCTGCGATCTTTTGCTTTGTTTACACAGTGACGTGCAAGCGTACGTCGACATTGCCACGGGTGGCGTTGGAGTACGGGCAGACCTGGTGCGCCGCGTCGACCAGCGATTGCGCGTCGGCTTGTTCCAGGCCGGGCAGGCTGATGTGCAGATCGATGTCCAGACCAAAACCGCCGGGGATCTGACCAATGCCGACGTGGGCGGTGATCGATGCGTCATCCGGGATCTTGCGTTTGGTCTGGCTGGCGACAAATTTCAGTGCGCCGATGAAGCAGGCCGAGTAGCCGGCGGCAAACAGTTGCTCAGGGTTGGTCGCCGCGCCGCCAGCACCGCCGAGTTCTTTCGGGGTGGCGAGTTTGACGTCGAGGATGTTGTCGCTGGAGATCGCGCGACCATCACGGCCGCCAGTGGAGGTTGCGATTGCGGTGTAGAGAGTTTGCATGGTGAGAGCCTCGTAGGGTGTGATGTGTTGCGCTAATTGTTTGCGCGCTAAGTAAGTGCGAAGTGAATGTATCGCGCTAATATTCAGCGCGCAAGATAAATTTAAAAAATGATTCGTGTTGATTGGCTGAAGCACTTGTAGGAGCTGCGGCACGCTGCGATCTTTTGATCTTAAAAACCAAGGTCAACAGATCGCAGCGTGCCGCAGCTCCTACAGGGGGAGAGGGTGGATTCAGGTGAGGCTGTTTTGCAGGTGGCTGCGCAGTGCTTGTAGCTCTGCTTGCAGGTTTTGCAGGCGTTCGATGGAGAAACCGCTGGCGCCGAGAATGCATTGCGGAACGGTTTGAGCGCTCTCTTTGAGTTCACGCCCCTTGGCAGTCAGTTCGACGATGACGACCCGCTCATCCTCTCGGCTACGCGTACGGCTCAATAACCCTTCACCCTCCAGCCGTTTAAGCAGTGGCGTCAGCGACCCCGGATCGGTGAGCAACTTTGTGCTGATTTCCCCGACCGTCAAACCGTCCTTTTCCCACAACACCATCATCGCCAGGTACTGCGGATAGGTCAGCCCCAGCGCTTGCAACAAAGGTTTGTACACCTTGGTCATCATCAGCGAGGTGGAATGCAGGGCGAAGCAGGCCTGATTGTCGAGTAGCAGGTCGTCGCAGGTGTCGCGTTCGGAAGTCATGTCTACGCCTTGATCGTTGATGGTCACGAATCTAGCGCTCGAGTGTTTAATGCGCCAGATAATTTTCCAGCGCTAGTGCCGGCCGAGATCCCTTTGCAGCGCCAGATCCCACGGCGGTATAGGGCTGAAGCGCGTTTTCAGGTATTCCAGAAGCAAGCGGCTGCGCGAGTGGGTTTGTTGTTCCATGCGCAACGCGTAGATGCCGGTGGTTTCCGGTTTCGGCAGACCGTCGGCGCAAAACAGTGGCAATAATTCGCCGCGCAGCAAGTATTCACTGGCCAGCCATGTGGGCAGATGCGCAATGCCCAACCCGGCCAGCGCCCCGCACACCAAGGCTTCGGCATTGTTGGCGCTCATGCGGATGCGCGCCGGGCGATGCAATTGCATCTGCCCGTCCTGCTCGAAGCGCCAGGCGAACGGCGGGGCGAGGCCTTCCCAGTCGAGGCCGTCATGTTCGCTCAATTGCGCTGGAGTGCTCGGCACGCCCCGACGCTTGAGGTAGTCAGGACTCGCACAAGCGACGCGCACCATGCTCGCCAGCGGCGTTGCGACCAATCGGGTATCCGCCAGTTGCCCGGCGCGCAGCACCAGATCGACCTTGCCGAGATTGGAACCGCCCATGTCGACAAAACTGTCGATCAGGTGCAACTGCACATCGAGCCCTGGGTACAACACCAGAAAGTCGGCAATTACTGGCGCCAGATGCCGTCGACCAAACGCCGCCGGCGCATCAATCCGAATCAAACCTTCCGGCGCGCTGCTCAAAGACACGGCTTCGGCGCGAGCCAGTTGCAGCTCAGCTACGATTCGACGTGCCCGTTCGGCGAACGCCAGCCCGGCCGGCGTGGCGAGCACCGCGTGAGTGCTGCGGACAAACAACTGGCTGCCCACGGCGCTTTCCAGGCTGTCGATCCGTCGCGCAATGGCTGATGGCGTCAGCGGATGGCGGCGCGAGACGGCAGAAAAACTGCCGCTCTCCAGCACATCCAGAAACAATCCGAGCTGGTCGGTGAGTTGATTGGGATTCATGGCGAACTCGATGCTTGTGCGAAATCGGCATAGCCATTGTGCGTTGCTGTGCGTTTCCCCGCCAGCCGCGACTGCGTAGGATGATTCGCCTGACGTAAGAGGAATTCGGCTGTGATGGAGTTTTTGTTGTACCTGTTATTCGGTGCCGCACTCGGCACCCTCGGTGGCATCTTCGGCATCGGTGGTGGCCTGATCGCGATTCCGCTGCTCGGTGTTTGGTTTGGCCTTGATCAACAGATCGCCCAAGGCACGGCGCTGGTGATGGTGGTGCCGAACGTGATGTTGGCGCTGTGGCGCTACCACCAGCGTAATCGCATTGAATTGCGCCACGCGTTGCCGCTGGCGGTGATGGGTTTTTGCTTTGCCTGGATCGGCTCGATTTGGGCTGTCGGTATCGACGCGCAAACCATGCGCATCGGCTTCGTCGCTTTTCTGGTGGTGTTGTCGGTTTACAACCTGTTGAAGATGTTCGGCCGCCAACCTGCCGCGACGTCGGAGATGCGCTACTCATGGCCGTGGCTTGGTGTGCTCGGCGCGGCCTCGGGCACCATGGGCGGTTTGTTCGGGGTTGGCGGGGCGGTGGTGGCGACGCCGGTTTTGACCAGTCTGTTCGGCACCACCCAAGTGGTTGCTCAGGGCTTATCGCTGGCGCTGGCCTTGCCGAGCACCGGCGTGACGTTGATGACGTACGCGGTGCATCACGAAGTGGACTGGATGATCGGCCTGCCGCTGGCCATCGGTGGTCTGGCCAGCATCAGTTGGGGTGTAAAAGTCGCCCACGCGATGCCGGAAAAACTCCTGCGTGGGCTGTTCTGCGGGTTTCTGGTGCTGTGTGCGGTGATGCTCGCGTTTAAAGTTTGAAGCCTTCGACGATGTGCTCGGCCAGGCATTCGGTGATCGGCGATGGATTGTTCAGGTTGCGCACCAGCATGATGCTGGCCTCCGGCAACAACGGCAGGTCTTGGTCGGCACCAAGAATGCGCATGTCCGGGGTGATCAGGCTTTCCAGTTGCGCGGTGATCGCCAGACCCGCGCTGACCACGGCCATCAGCGCCGACAAACTGGTGCTGTTGTAGGCGATGCGGTAGTCGCGGCCCATCGCGTCCAGCGCATTGCACGCCCACAAGCGGCAGAAACAATCACTGTTGAACATTGCCAGCGGCAGCGGCGTTTGTTCGTGGGCGCTGAAGTTCTGCGCCTCGGCCCAGACGAAACGCTCCTTGCGCAGCAGTTGGCCGATCTCGTTGCCCGGCTCGCGGGTGACGATCGACAAGTCCAGGTCGGTGCGCTGCAACAGTTGTTTGGTCGACTCGCAATGCACTTCGATCTGGATCAGCGGATAGAACTGGGCGAATCGCGACAGAATCCCCGGCAGAAAACGCATCACGTAATCGTCCGGCGTACCGATGCGTACCGTGCCGACCATGTGCGGCTCGCGCAGCGTGTTGAACACTTCACTGTGAAGTTTAAGAATGCGCCGCGCATAACCGAGCAGCACCTGGCCCTCAGCCGTGAGGCGCACCTGACGTCCATCACGCTCGAACAATTGGCGCTGCAACACGTCTTCTTCCAGACGCTTCATCTGCATGCTCACCGCCGATTGCGTGCGGTTGACCATTTCGCCGGCGCGGGTGAAACCGCCCTGATCGGCAATCGCGACGAAGGTACGCAACACATCGGTATCGATACTGGGGTAGGCGGACAATTGATGAATCTCCGTGATGCATGCCATCAGAAACATTCGTTGGATTGATCTTAGCGCCAGGCAGAGACTTGAGCCATCCACAACGGAGGGCAACACGATGAAAGGTCAAAGAGAGTTTGCAGGCGAAGAAAAATTCAGCGGTCACATCGTTTCCGATCTGCTGCACAAGTTTAGCCGCTGGTACGATTTGCACCGTGAACGTGAGTTGCTCGCCAGTCTGAGCGACGAAGCGTTGAAGGACATCGGGGTCAGTCGTGCCGACGTCGAACACGAAACCGTGCGGCCATTCTGGGACGACCCGATGCATAAATGATGAGGGCGCCGCTACACAAACCACTTTCAGGTGAGGTAGGTTGCGAGCAGACAAGGAGATGCTCATGCCCGCGACACTGTCCTTTTCCCTCAAACAGGCGCGACGACTGGCGCTGGCTGCCCAAGGGTTCAGCGGGCGCCAGCCGCCGACCGTCAAAGCCACTCACGTCAACCGGCTGATCGAACGGCTGGGCTTGCTGCAAATCGACTCCGTCAACGCCGTGGTGCGCTCGCACTACCTGCCGCTGTTTTCCCGTCTCGGTCCCTATTCTTCTGACTTGCTCGACCAGGCTGCCTGGAGTTCGGGGCGCCGTCGCACGTTGTTTGAATATTGGGGCCATGAAGCATCGTTACTGCCGCTGTCGATGTATCCGTTGATGGCTTGGCGCATGCAGCGAGCGCGGCGCGGCGAGGATATTTATCAGCAACTGGCGAAGTTTGGTCGCGAGCAGCAGGACGTGGTGCGTCGCGTGTTGAGTTCGGTGCAAGAGCAGGGCGCGGTGGGCGCCGGCAGTCTGTCGACCCGCGAAGACAAGGCCGGGCCATGGTGGGACTGGAGCGCGGAAAAGCATGCGCTGGAGTGGTTGTTTGCGGCTGGTGAAGTGACGGTGGCGGGACGGCGTGGTTTTGAGCGTTTGTATGATTTGCCGGAGCGGGTAATTCCTTCTTCGATCTTGCAGCAGGCATTGCCGGATGAAGCCGAGGCGCAACGGGGATTGCTATTGCATGCGGTGCAGGCGATGGGTGTCGGCACTGAGAAAGACCTGCGTGATTACTTCCGCTTGAATCCAGCGGATGCGCGACCACGACTGGCGGAACTGGTCGAGGCGGGGCAGTTGCAGATGTGCGAAGTGGCCGGTTGGCGGCAGATCGCTTACTGCCTGCCGGAGCCGAAAATCCCGCGCAAAGTGACGGCGAGTGCGCTGTTGTCGCCATTCGATTCGTTGATCTGGGAGCGCAGCAGGACGGAGCGATTGTTTAATTTCCGCTATCGGCTGGAGATTTACACGCCGCAGGACAAGCGGGTTTACGGCTATTACGTGTTGCCGTTTTTGCACAATGAACGGATTGCCGCGCGGGTTGATTTACGCGCTGAGCGAGCGTCGGGGCGGTTGGCGGTGCATGCGGTGCACGAGGAAGAGCCGGGGTTGGATGAAGAGGGGATGTTGGCGCTGGCGATGAATTTGCAGCGGATGGCGGATTGGTTGGGGCTGGCGCGGGTGCAGCTCAATTGTCAGCGCGAGAGTGCGCTGCGGTTGCGGGTGGCATTGGCCAAAATCGACGGCCCCCTGTAGGAGCTGCCGAAGGCTGCGATCTTTTGATCTTGATCTTAAAAAAACAACATCAAAAGATCGCAGCCTTCGGCAGCTCCTACAGGGGCGGTGGCCAGGCGGTTTAGCGGCGAACCTGCTTGAGGGTTTCGGCGATGAGGAATGCCAACTCCAGCGACTGATCGGCATTCATCCGAGGATCACAATGCGTGTGATACCGATCTGACAAGCCGTCTTCCGTAATCGGCCGCGCTCCACCGATGCACTCGGTGACGTTCTGCCCGGTCATCTCTATGTGAATCCCGCCGGCATAACTGCCTTCCGCTTCGTGCACCTGGAAGAACTGCTTCACCTCGCCAAGGATCTGCGCGAAGTCGCGGGTCTTGTAGCCGCTGCTGGCCTTGATGGTGTTGCCGTGCATCGGGTCGGAACTCCATAGCACTTGCTTGCCTTCGCGCTGCACCGCGCGGATCAGCGCCGGCAGGTGATCGCCAACCTTGTTCGCGCCCATCCGCGCGATCAGGTTAAGACGCCCCGGATCGTTGTCCGGGTTTAGCACGTCGATCAGGCGGATCAGATCATCCGGGTTCATGCTCGGGCCGACTTTCACGCCGATCGGGTTGTTCACGCCACGCAGAAACTCAACGTGAGCGCCGTCGAGCTGACGGGTGCGGTCGCCGATCCACAGCATGTGCGCCGAGCAATCGTAGTAATCGTTGGTCAGGCTGTCGCGGCGCACGAAGGCTTCTTCGTAGTTCAGCAGCAACGCTTCGTGAGCGGTAAAAAAACTGGTTTCGCGCAGTTGCGGCGAGCTGTCCATGCCGCAAGCGCGCATGAATGCCAGGGTTTCATCGATGCGGTCGGCGAGGTGGCTGTACTTCTCGGCCAGCGCCGAGTTGGCGATGAAATCGAGGTTCCATTTGTGCACTTGGTGCAGGTCGGCAAAACCGCCCTGAGCGAAGGCGCGCAACAGGTTCAGCGTCGCGGTGGACTGGTGATAGGACTGCAGCAGACGCTCCGGATCCGGTACGCGGCTCTTCTCATCGAAACCGATGCCGTTGACGATATCGCCGCGATAAGCCGGCAGCGTCACGCCGTCGATGGTCTCGTCGTTGGCCGAACGCGGCTTGGCGAACTGACCGGCCATGCGCCCGACTTTGACCACCGGGCAACCGGCGGCGAAGGTCATGACGATCGCCATTTGCAGCAACACTTTAAACGTGTCGCGAATCTTCGCCGCGGAGAATTCGGCGAAGCTTTCTGCGCAATCGCCACCCTGCAGCAGGAATGCCCGGCCCTGGGTGACTTCGGCAAACTGCCGGCGCAGTTCACGCGCCTCACCGGCAAACACCAGTGGCGGATAACTGGCCAGGGTTTGCTCGACCTGGCGCAGGTGTGCGGCGTCGGGGTATTGCGGTTGTTGCTGGATCGGCAGGGCGCGCCAGCTGTCAGGGCTCCACGGTTGGCTCATCACGGTCTCTAAGGTTCTACGCACGGACGGCCATGTTAGCAGCAATTAGTGCGTGACCTGCTCCCGCCCCTTCGCCGACAATTGCCGCTTTGCCACGGCGCCACAGCGGTGCCATCGCGTCACCGCGCCCGGTGACCATCAGGAGACGAAATGACTGAGGAGCGCGTCGAGCATCTGCTCGCCGAAGTACAGGATGAGTTCGGCGTGATTCGCGTGCTGGAAGTGGCCGATTACCGCTTTCTCGAATTCGGCGATGCGATCGAGCAGAGCTGCGTGTTCACCGCTGACCCGAGCTGGCTGGAGTACGACTACACCCGCGCGATGCTGATCGGCGCGTTGTGCCATGAGCAACCGGACAGCGCGCTGTTTCTCGGGTTGGGTGCGGGGACATTGACCCAGGCCTGCCTCAAGTTTCTGCCACTGGAAGATGTTGAAGCCATCGAGTTGCGCCCGGACGTGCCGCGTCTGGCGATCGAATATCTTGGGCTGGATGATGACCCGCGTCTGTACATCCGTGTTGGCGATGCGCTGGAATTGCTGCCGACGGCGGAACCTGCGGATTTGATCTTCGTCGACCTCTACACCGACGTCGGGCCGGGTGTCGGGCACCTGGCCTGGGGGTTTCTCGGTGATTGCCAGAAGCGTTTGAATCCGGGCGGCTGGCTGGTGATCAATCAGTGGGCCACCGATGATGGCCAGCCGTTGGGCGCGGCGCTGTTGCGCGGGCTCTATCACCGGCATTACTGGGAGCTGCCGGTGAAGGAGGGCAATGTGATTCTGCTGGTGCCGGCGGATCTCGATCAGGAACTGGACATGCAGGCGTTGACTGCGCGGGCCGAAGCGCTGGCGCCACGGTTGGGGTATTCGTTGCAGTCGTTGATCAACGCGATTCGCCCGGCCACTTGATCCGAAACCCCTGTAGGAGCTGCCGAAGGCTGCGATCTTTTGATCTTGTTTTTCATAGGATCAAGATCAAAAGATCGCAGCCTTCGGCAGCTCCTACAGGAGTTAAATTCCTTTGAATATTCCAGGCCGCCGTTCCACTAAAGACCGCACGCCCTCCTTGGCATCCTCACTCGCCAACAACTTCTTCACCAACGCCGGCAAGCCCTGCGTCGCCGCCGTCTCACCCTCATACCGCGCCTGCCGCGCCGACATCAACGTCGCCTGCACCCCCAATGGCGCCTGTCGCGCGATCCGCTCCGCCAATTCCATTGCCCGTGGCAACAAATCCACACTGGCCATCACTTCCTGCACCAACCCCAAGCGCAACGCATCGTGCGCATCAAACTCATCGCCGGTCAGCAGCCAGCGCATCGCATTGCCCCAGCCGGCAATCTGTTGAAAACGTAAAGTCGCGCCACCAAAAGGAAAGATCCCACGCTGCACTTCCATTTGCGCGAAGCGGGTGTTGCTCGCGCAAAGATTGATATCCGCCGCCAACATGAGCTCGATCCCGATGGTCAGGCAATAACCCTGCGCCGCGACAATCACCGGTTTGCTCACCCGTGGCCCGACGAAAACACCCCACGGATCGCAACCGCCGGTCGGAACCTGCCAACCTTCGGCCAATGCTGAGCTGGCATTTACCAGATCCAGACCGGCGGTAAAGTGTTCGCCATGGCCGAACACCACCGCTACCCGCGCCTCGCTGTCGGCTTCGAACTCGCCATAGGCCAGGCTCAAGTCGTTGAGCAGGTCGAGGTCGAAAGCATTGCGCTTGGCCGCTCGATCCAGGCCGATCAGGTGGACGTGACCACGACGTTCTCGGCTGACGCGGCCGGCGCAGGGCTGATTCATCGGTAGATCCTCGGGCGGGAAGGGCAGGTGCAGCGACGGAATGCCGCACGTCGGTGAATCGTTTAAGCCTCATCGCCCGCAGGGCCGGGCCTTTGAAAAATAGACCTTGAAACGATTATCCGCAAAACCCCATTACACAGCGGTGACACACGCATTTTGCCGATAAAAAAAGCTCCCTTTTTGGGCAATTTCCGGTATAGTGCGCGCCGGCCTTTAACCGGGCCGCGTTTAGGTAGCGCAATTCCCCGAAGTCAGCTTCGGCTGCACGTCCGCACTGCGGGCTCTTCCCGGACGATTCTTTTTTTTCATTCATTCGTTTTCGCAAATCCCCGCCGACAAAGCAGCCAGGGCGACTCTTGAGTCTCAACACGGCATGCGCAGCTTTGGAGCATGGGTCTTTGCGGATGCACTTAGAGGCAGACCCATGACCCAGGAAACCGGCGGCTTCGCCGCTTTTAATCTTAATCCGAACATTCTTGCAGCCGTCATCGCGACTGGCTACGAAGAACCTTCGGCTATTCAGCAGCAATCGATCCCGATCATCATGGCCGGTCAAGACATGATTGGTCAGGCGCAAACCGGTACGGGTAAAACCGCCGCATTCGCCCTGCCGATCCTGCACCGCATCGATCCTGCCAAGCGCGAGCCGCAAGCCCTGATCCTGGCGCCAACCCGTGAGTTGGCGCTGCAAGTAGCAACCGCTTTCGAAACCTACGCCAAGCAAATGCCAGGCGTTACTGTTGTGGCCGTTTACGGCGGCGCGCCGATGGGCCCGCAACTGAAAGCAATCCGTAATGGCGCACAGATCGTTGTCGCCACCCCGGGCCGTCTGTGCGACCACCTGCGTCGTGACGAAAAAGTCCTGTCGACCGTGAACCACCTGGTTCTCGACGAAGCGGACGAAATGCTCAAACTGGGTTTCATGGACGACCTCGAAGTTATCTTCAAGGCTCTGCCACCGACCCGTCAGACTGTACTGTTCTCGGCCACCTTGCCGCAGTCGATCCGCGCCATTGCCGAACGCCATCTGCGCGATCCGCAACACGTGAAGATCCAGACCAAGACCCAGACCGTTACCGCGATTGAACAGGCTCACCTGTTGGTTCACGCTGACCAGAAGACTTCGGCTGTTCTCAGCTTGCTGGAAGTGGAAGACTTCGACGCTCTGATCATGTTCGTGCGCACCAAGCAAGCGACCCTGGATCTGGCCAGCGCCCTCGACGCCAAAGGCTACAAAGCCGCCGCGTTGAACGGTGACATCGCCCAGAACCAGCGTGAGCGCGTTATCGACTCGCTGAAAGATGGCCGTCTGGACATCGTTGTTGCGACCGACGTTGCTGCTCGTGGTCTGGACGTTCCGCGCATCACTCACGTGTTCAACGTTGACATGCCGTACGATCCAGAGTCCTACGTTCACCGTATCGGCCGTACTGGCCGTGCCGGTCGCGAAGGTCGTGCACTGCTGCTGGTGACTCCACGTGAGCGCCGCATGCTGCAAGTGATCGAGCGTGTAACCGGTCAGAAGGTTGCTGAAGTTCGCCTGCCGGACGCTCAAGCCGTTCTCGATGCGCGCATCAAGAAACTGACCAACAGCCTGTCGCCGCTGGTGGCTGATGCTGAATCGACTCACGGTGAGTTGCTCGATCGTCTGACCGCAGACATCGGCTGCACTCCGCGTGCTCTGGCTGCTGCGCTGCTGCGCAAAGCCACCAACGGTCAAGCGCTGAACCTGGCTGCAATCGAGAAGGAACGCCCACTGGTGCCGAACAATGCACCGCGTGGCGACCGTCCTGAGCGCACTGGCGATCGTCCTGATCGTGGTGACCGCGAGCGTCGCGCGCCAATGCCTTTGGGCGAAGGCCGTGCTCGTTGCCGTACCGCGCTGGGTGCGCGTGACGGTATCGCTGCGAAAAACCTGCTGGGCGCCATCCTCAACGAAGGCGGTCTGGCCCGTGAAGCGATCGGTCGCATCCAGGTGCGTGACAGCTTCAGCCTCGTCGAGCTGCCGGAAGATGGTCTGGACAAACTCCTGACCAAACTGAAGGACACTCGCGTTGCCGGTAAGCAGTTGAAGCTGCGTCGCTACCGCGAAGATTGATCCGCCCTTAGGCTGATTGATCGCAGATAAAAAATCCCCGACTGGTTCGGGGATTTTTTTACCTGTTTTTCAGGATCAAAAGATCGCAGCCTTCGGCAGCTCCTACATTTGGAATGCGTTCCCCCTGTAGGAGCTGCCGAAGGCTGCGATCTTTTGCTTTAACCGAAGCGGTAAATATCCATCCCCAACGCACCCATCGTGAATCCCTTGTGCGCCACACTAAACTCACCCCCCGCACCCCGGGCAAAATACAGCGGCAACAAATGCTCATCACTCGGATGGTTGCGCACCGCATTCGGCGCCTGCTGACGATAATCGTGCAGCGCCGCCTCATCATCGGCCTGCAGCTTATCGATCACCCAATCACGGAAATCCCGCGCCCATGGCTCAACGCTTTCCGGCCCGGCATGCCAGTCCAGTTCGCGCAGGTTGTGGGTGATGCTGCCAGAACCGATCAACAGAATCCCTTGCTCGCGTAAACCGGCCAAGGCTCGACCCACACGGGTCTGAAGCGCCGGGCCTGCCCGACTTGGCAGCGAAACCTGCACCACCGGAATATTCGCCTGCGGATACATCAGCGACAACGGCACCCACACGCCATGATCGAAAGGGCGCTGCGGGTCGAGACGTGCTGGCAGGTTGTTCGCCGTCAGCAACTGCGCCACTTCTCCAGCCAGTTGCGGATCGCCCGGCGCCGGGTATTGCACTTCAAACAGCGCACGGGGAAACCCGCCAAAGTCATGCCAGGTTTCCGGTTGCGGATTGCTGCTGACCAACAGTTCGTGGCTCTCCCAGTGTGCAGAGACGATCACGATGGCTTTCGGTGTCGGCAGTTCGGCGGCCAATCGCGCGAGGGCCGGGCCGCTGGCGCCTGGCTCCAATGCAAGCATCGGTGAGCCGTGTGAGATATACAGACTGGGAAACATGTGCGGGCTCCTGAACGGTAAGATGGCCCATCTTCAGTCAGTTCATTGATCTAAATCTAATATAAGTTTTAACGCTTTTTGATCGAATTTTTAGGGGGGATGCATGCAGCCTGAGTTTTGGCACAAGAAGTGGGCTTCGAACCAGATTGGCTTTCATTTGCCGGACGTTAATCCTTATCTACAACGCTTCTGGCCGGATCTGAACCTCGCGGCACACGCGCCGGTGCTGGTGCCTTTGTGTGGGAAAAGTCTGGATTTGCTGTGGCTGGCTGGGCGCGGGCATCGGGTGCTCGGTATTGAACTGTCGGAGAAAGCCGTTGAAGACTTTTTCAGCGAGCAAAAACTGCAGCCACAGATCAGCGAGCACGGCGTCTTCAAGGTTTACCGCGCTGGCACAATCGAGTTGTGGTGCGGTGACGTTTTCGCGCTGAGCGCTGAGGACGTTGCCGATTGTTCCGCGCTGTACGACCGTGCAGCAGTGATCGCCTTGCCGCCGCCAATGCGCGAGCGTTATGCCGAGCATTTGCAGAATATTCTGCCGGCGGGTTTGAAGGGGCTGTTGATTACGCTGGATTACGATCAATCGCAAATTTCCGGGCCGCCGTTCTCCGTAGACGATGCTCAAGTGCGACACTTGTTCGGCGGCGCATGGCAGATGCAGGTGCTGGAATCGCAGGATGTGCTGAGTGACAGCGGCAAGTTTGTGCAGGCAGGTGCGACGCGGCTTGAGGAGCGGGTCTATCGGATAACCGCTCGGTAACTTTCTTGCGCGCATAAAAAATGCCCCGACGTATCGGGGCATTTTTTTAGCCGGGCAAACCGGCTGGGTCAGACGTCGCTTCGAAGAACCTTACAGTTCTTTAACGGTGCGAACCTGATCCTTGTTGATGCGAGTTTCTTTGCCGTCCAGTTGCTGGAACTCGTAGAAACCCGAATCATCATCGTATTTCGGCGTGTCGACGGCCTGGATTTCGCGACCGTCATTCAGCGTGATCACTGTAGGCGACGAGCAACCGGCGAGGGTGGCCAGGCCCAGTGCGAGCATGAGAGAGGCGATGGTCCGTTGAGTCATGGGTGTGTCTCCGAATGGGAATTCTTTTGGTTACTGAGCTTGAGACGTATACAAGGCGTGAGAGTTCCTTGAATAGTGTCAGTCTGACACAGTGTTATGCGCCTTTAACAGTTCGGGGGTGTTGAGGTTGGCCAGTCGCGGGTCATTGTCCGGGCATTCCAATGCAGTGGCGCCGAGGCTGCGCATCACCCGGCCGGGGCTGCGTTCACCGCTGTTCCAGGCGGTTTCGAAGGCTGGCAGCAGGCTCACGGGAATCACGCACAACAACGGTTCCCAGTGCTCGTCGTGCCACAACATTAAAGGTTTGTCAGGATTGTGATTGGCGGTTTCGCGCATGCTTTGCAGCAGTGCTTCGTCGATTCGCGGAACATCGCACGGCAACACCAGCAAGTGCGAATGGCGCGCCGCTTTCAAGCCTGCACGAATACCGGCGAGTGGCCCGGGGAAGTCACCTTCGTCATCCACCACCAATTGATCGGCATAGGTTTCATAGCGTTCGCGATTGCGGTTGCAGGAGATGATCAAGTCGTCCGTCAGCGCTCGTACTTTGCGCTGCAGATGCGCAATCAGCGGTTCGCCGTGCCACTCGATCAAACCTTTGTCCTGACCGCCCATGCGCTGGCCGCGTCCGCCTGCCAGCAGCAGCACGGAACAAGGGGGCAATGGCGTATTTGCGGTCATTTTGGCTCTCCGTAGGGGCGGCGTAAAAAGGGGGCGCTGTGATATAACACCGGGCTGTTTCTCCTACAACTGGACGAGCCTATGAAAGCCAAGGCTGATGTACCTTTCGCACCGCTCAATATTGCCGTGCTGACTGTCAGCGATACCCGAACACTGGAAACCGATACCTCAGGTCAGGTCTTTGTCGATCGCCTGTTGGCGGCTGGCCACAACCTGGCCGAGCGGGTTCTGCTCAAAGATGATCTGTATAAAATCCGTGCGCAAGTCGCCAACTGGATCGCCGACGATGTTGTGCAGGTCGTGTTGATCACTGGCGGCACCGGCTTCACCGGCCGTGACAGTACGCCGGAAGCGGTGGCCTGTCTGCTCGACAAACAGGTCGATGGCTTTGGCGAATTGTTCCGCCAGATCTCGGTGGCCGATATCGGCACCTCAACCGTGCAATCCCGCGCACTGGCCGGTCTGGCCAATGGCACGCTGGTGTGCTGCCTGCCGGGTTCGACCAACGCCGTGCGCACCGGTTGGGACGGGATTCTCGCCGAGCAACTGGATTCCCGTCACCGTCCATGCAATTTCGTCCCGCATCTGAAACAGGCGGCGCCTTGTGAATCCCGTGGGTAAGCCGGGCAAGACTGGTGCGCTGATGCCTGTCGAAGTGGCCTTGGCGCGGCTGCTGGAAATGGCCGAGGCCTCGCCAATCGTCGAGCGTGAGTATTTGCCGCTCGCTGAGGTTCAGGGGCGCGTGCTGGCCGAGGATCTGGTTTCGACGCTGGATCTGCCGCCGTGGCCGAACAGTGCGATGGACGGTTACGCACTGAATCTGGCCGACTGGACGGGCGAGCCGTTGCCGGTCAGCCAGAAAATATTCGCCGGGCAAGCGCCTGAACCTTTGCAGCGTGGAACCTGTGCTCGAATCTTCACCGGCGCACCTGTGCCGGCCGGAGCCGATTGTGTCGAGATGCAGGAAAACGCCGAAGTCATGGCGGACGGCCGCGTAGGTTTTTCCGAAGCCATGAAAGTCGGGCAGAACATTCGTCCGCAGGGCCAGGAAACCACGGTGGGTGAACTCGTCCTGTCGGCCGGCACTCGCCTGGGGCCGATCGAGCAGGGCTTGTCCGCTTCATTGGGCCGCGCCGGCCTGAATGTCGTGCGCAAGGTGCGCGTAGCCGTGCTGTCGACCGGCGATGAACTGATTGAGCCCGGTCAGGCATTGGGGCCGGGGCAGATTTACAACAGTAACCGTGTGGTGCTGTGCAGCTGGTTGCAGCGGCTGGGCTGCGAAGTGATCGATGCCGGGATTCTTCCGGACAATCTGGCGACGACCCGAGAGCGTTTGGGTGAATTGCAGGATGTCGATCTGATTCTCTCCACTGGTGGTGTTTCGGTCGGTGAGGCGGATTTTCTCGGCATCGCATTGAGGGAAGAAGGCGAGCTCGCCTTGTGGAAGCTGGCGATCAAACCCGGGAAACCGCTGACCTTCGGCCATTTCCGTAACGTGCCGGTGATCGGGCTGCCGGGTAACCCTGCTTCAACGCTGGTGACCTTCGCCCTGTTAACCCGACCATATCTGTTGCGGCGCCAAGGCGTGCAAGACTTTGAACCACTCAAGTTCCGCGTGCCGGCAGGGTTCAACTGGCCAGTGGCTGGCAACCGTCGTGAGTACTTGCGCGGACGGCTGGAGCAGGGGCGGGCAATCATCTATCGTAATCAAAGCTCTGGCGTTTTGCGCAGTGCGGCCTGGGCTGACGGTCTGGTCGAGGTGCTTGAGGGCCGGACGCTGGTTGAGGGCGACGAAGCTGTCTTCATTCCCCTGAGTGAGCTTCTGGGTTAACTGCCTCGGTATCCGCAGGTGCTGGCGCGTGTCGCCGGCACCTGCGGGCCCGCTCAGGCGTCAGTGAGCCATGAGCGAAATGATCTGGTCAAAACGACTGTTGGCTATCCATCCCAGCAAACCCATCACGACGGCTGTTGCGCCTGCCGCGTAGGCGAGGCGATGCTTGATGGTTCTGACATCGCCCCTGACTTCATCCATGTCCCTGCGGATGTATTTGAGGTGGGTTTCCAGCTCGGTGACGCGAGGTTCCATGTTCGTTTCTCCAGTGGGTTTGGCGCCGCTGTGGAAGTCAGTGGTGTGGCTGGTGCGACTTTGCGCGAGTGGAGCAACCGGGCTCACTGGCAGTCTGGCTTCATGACTATGCATTGATGTTGACGCCTGCTGGAAATGGACGCGGGTCGCTAACGGTGTCAATGAAAGTATCGAAAGCCCTAGAGGTGTATCCACTCATTACATGCACATCCTTGTGTGTTTTCAGATTGAAGATTGATACCGCCGACGCACGATCTACCAATGGCTGGAGTTGGTCAATGCAGCCAATTCATCACATCTTGTAAGAAAAATCCCAGCCCTGTAGGACGCGTGCGCCGAGACGCCTGAATTAATTACGGTTCTTGCGGCTTTTTTCCGTGCGCCAGTGGTCAAGATGTCTCATACCGAATCCATTCACGGAGTGATTGCAATGAGTGAACGCAGGGCGCTGTTGATTCTGCATGGCAAGCAGGCACTCAACGAGGCGGTTCGTGCCGCCGTCGAAAGTAAACGCGAACAAGGCTGGGAGCTGGCCGTGCGCCTGACCTGGGAGGGCGGCGATGCCGAGCGTCTGGTCGAAGAGGCGCTGGCGGCTGGCTATAAACAGATTATCGCTGGTGGTGGCGATGGCACCTTGCGTGATATCGCCCAGGCGCTGGCGGCGCATCCGGGCGAAGCCAGCCTGGTGCTGTTGCCGCTGGGTACGGCGAACGATTTTTCCCGTGCGGCGGGCGTTCCGCTGGAGCCGGCAGAGGCGCTTGAGTTGCTCGATGTGCCTGCGCGCGACATCGATCTGGGCCAGGTTGGCGGGCAGATCTTCCTCAATATGGCCACGGGCGGTTTTGGTAGCCAGGTCACGGCCAATACTTCTGAAGACTTGAAGAAAGTACTCGGGGGCGCGGCCTACCTGTTCACCGGTCTGTCGCGCTTCAGTGAGCTGCATGCTGCCTATGGCGAGTTACAGGGGCCGGATTTCCACTGGCGTGGCGAGCTGCTGGCGCTGGGCATCGGCAATGGTCGTCAGGCGGGCGGTGGGCACGTGCTGTGTCCGCAGGCACTGGCCGATGATGGTCTTTTGGACATCAGCATTCTGCCGGCGCCACAGGAGTTGGTGGGTACCTTGAAGAATCTGCTCACTGATGGCTTCGGCCTCGACAACATGTTCGTGCGGACACGTTTGCCGTGGGTCGAAATCAAGGTGTCTGAAGGGCTTTACATCAATCTGGATGGTGAACCACTGGAAGGCGATAGCCTGCGCTTCGAAGCGCGCCCTGCGGCATTGCAGGTGCATTTGCCTGAGGACTCTCCGCTGTTGAGCGCTACAACGCCGATCAGTCGTCCAGACTGATGATCTGTTCGCGCACGGCGAACAGCACCAGGCCCGCCACATCGTAGATCTGCAGACGTTTCATGATCTGCGCGCGGTGGGTCTCGACGGTTTTGATGCTCAGGCCCAGGCCGTTGGCGATTTCCCGGGTCGACTTGCCGCGCACGATCAGTCGGAGGATTTCCAGTTGGCGTGCCGTCAGGTTGTGCGAATCGGTGGTGTCCGGCTGGCCTTTCTGATTGCGGACCAGGGCCTGATTGATCACCGTGTGGGCGATCGCCGGACTTAGATAACGCTCGTTATTGCGCAGCGCGTCCAGCGCGTGTTCAAGCTCGGTGCCGGTGGTGTCCTTGAGCAGATAACCGTAAGCGCCGGATTCCAGCGCCTGCATGATCAGCGCCGGGTCGGTGTGCATCGACAGGATCAGCACTTTGCTTTGCGGGCGCACGCGTTTGAGTCGCTGCAACGCTTCGAGGCCGCCGGTTTCCTTCATGGAAATATCCAGCAAGACAATATCGGGGTTCAGCAGCTCGACCATTTCAAGCAACTGCGAGCCGTCATTGGCCTCGCCGATTACCGCGTAACCGGGAATATCCATAACCAGAGCGCGCACGCCGGCCCTGATCAGCGAGTGGTCATCCACCAGAAGTAAGTTACAAGTCAACGCATAACCTTATTCGTACTGGCCCGCTCGAGTGCGCGCGGCGCCCAGGGGAAAAGTGCTTCGATTTGAGTGCCTTTGCCCGGTTCGCTGATCACGCTCAGGGTGCCACCCAGTTGTTCGATCCGTTCGGCCATGCCGGCCATGCCACGTTGTCCTTCACGCCCCGGATTGACGGCCGGCGCGAAGCCCTGGCCATCATCGCTGATCAGCAGGGTCAAACCCTTGGGCAAGCGCTGCACGCGAATCAGCAGGTTTTTCGCCTGGGCGTGACGCAGGATGTTGGTCACTGCCTCCTGCGCAATACGAAACGCGGCGACGGCCATTTCTTCCGGAATACCGTTCAAGCGCTGCTGGCAGTCGAGGCTCCAGTGCACGTCGGTGTTGGTCAACGTTTTGAGCAGGTGCGCGCGCAGGCTCGCTTCAAGGCCAAGGCTGGTTAGTTGCCGTGGGTTAAGGATGGCCGATACGTCGCGGACTTTGTTGAGGGTTTCTTCGAGGGTGTCGCAGAGGACTGTGCATTGCTCCTGCAATTCCTCCGGCATGCGCCGTTTCAGCCAGTCGCTTTGCAATTTGGCGGCGGTCAGCAATTGGCCGATGTCATCGTGCAGCTCGCGGCTGAGGCGATGGCGTTCGTTTTCCTGGACTTCCAGCAGGCGATCGGCGAGTTCCTGTGGCTGGAACTTGATCGATTTGCGTGACAGGCGATATTGCACCCAGACGCACGCCGTAGCTGCGATGTCGAGCAACAACAGACCCAGGCCCAACGGCTTGGAAAAACCGTAGGTCAGAAGGCTGCCCAGCGCAGCGGCGACACACAGGATGAGTGTGAACCGGCGGGCATTTTCCCGGGAGGGTGGCCATGTTGTGAGGGTCTTTATGCTGGCGTACATAACGGATGGAGCCAATGGATGTTCGCTGCGGGTAGACCGGCCGGTGGCTGGCGGGTCTCTGTCTGGAAATGCTGTCAATTATGTGAATGATTTCAACAGGCTGCAGTGAACGGTAGTTTACCGCCAACTTCTCTGAATGCCGATCAATGAAATCACTTTGCCATTAATTTGAAAGCAACTAATGGGCGGCATAGTACCACTTAAGATACCGTTGGTCGCGCCTGCTCTATATGTCCAATGAGTCAGGAAAGACGCCATTATGGACGTATGTTCCATAATGGAAAAAAGTCGAAGTATGGTATTCGACAGATAAACAAATTGACTAAACGAGGATTCTTAACACACAGGAAAACCCTGAGGCGGGCTGAAAATTATCCGTCGCATCAGGTGTATTTATTTAGTTCGATATGTCGCTGGCAGGTATGAACTATTCAATAACGACATTAAATGAGTAGTGCTCAAGCCTGACGCCAGATCAGGCCTGTCGCTCAGAGAACGACAGAGGTGGCAAACGTTTGCCCGGCAAAGGCATCCGGAACTGGCTTTGCCCGACATGAAAGGCGAACGCTTCGATTAATGAGGCCTGTTCGCTGCCATCAAGGCTCAGTTGCCCGGTCTTCACATCGACCAGCTCCAGTTGCCAGGCCATCAGCGTGAAGCAATCTTTCAAGGCGCTCAGCGCTTGTTCGTGCAGGTCGACGTGATCCTGGGTCAGATTGAGCAGGCTGTAGATGTGCAGGGAAAACTCGGAAATCGCTTCCAGCGCCAGTGCCTCAGCTCTGCCGGCGAGCTTGAGCAGCGTGCCCTGCATGCACGCGATGGCATCCTTGTCATTGCTGATCAGTTGCAGATGGCTCAGGCATTCTTCCGACTTGGCCAGCAGCGTCTCAGCCTCGAGCAGAAATTCGGGGAAGCGTTGCGCCCAGTCTTTACGGTCGATTGGCATGCTTACCTCCACAGCGTCATGTCTGATGGGGGAGTGCCGTGTGTGGCGACGATCGTGAATCGTCGGCAGATCGCGCCCAGACGTGCCGCAAGTGCACTGGCTGTGGATTTCCATAGGATGGGTTGCCACTGAGTTGCGATCGCACACAATAGCCTGACTCCGTTCATGCAATGAGAATGGCGTCACATTAATGGCTATTGGATATCGCGAATATCAGGTTAGGCCTGATTGATACTAGGGGAATCCCTTAGGCGCGGGAACCTACCGTGCAAACCGAGGTCGCGCCGCAAAGACTGTAGCAGATGAAAACAACCGAGCCAGTAAAGCATGATGTTAATGTGACATCAATGCCCGGTTGTGGCATTTTGATGGCTAATTTCGCAGCAATCAAGATTCGTCATTAACTGCCGATAAAGCCAGTTAGTGAATTCATCTGAACAAGCCCAGGAGTCATTGATGGCCGGCATTCTCGACACGGTAGACCAACGCACGCAACTGGTGGGTGAGAATCGCCTGGAAATTCTCATGTTTCGTCTGGCTGGACGCCAATTGTTTGCGATCAACGTGTTCAAGGTTCAGGAAGTCCTGCAACTGCCGAAGCTGACTCTGATGCCGCAGCGTCACCCGTTCGTATGCGGCGTGGTCAACCTGCGCGGGCAGACCTTGCCGGTGATCGACCTGTCCCAGGCGATCGGCATGCGGCCGTTGGTGCCGGGCCCGAACAGCACCATCATAGTCACTGAATACAACCGTTCGGTGCAGGCATTCCTCGTCGGCGGTGTGGATCGCATCGTCAACATGAACTGGGAAGCCATTTTGCCGCCACCGACCAGCGCTGGCCGTCAGCATTACCTGACGGCGATCAGCAAGGTCGACGATCAGTTGGTGGAAATCATCGACGTCGAGAAAGTTCTCGCCGAAATCGTCCCGTACAACGCCAAGGTCTCGCGGGAAAAGCTCGAAGACCCGGTGCTCGAACGTGCCCGTGGTCGCGAAGTGCTGCTGGTCGACGATTCCAACGTGGCGCTCTCGCAACTGCGTGACACCCTCGGCCAGTTGGGCGTAAAGATGCACATCGCCAGCGACGGTTTGAAGGCGCTGAACATGCTCAAGGCCTGGGCTGACACCGGCGTGAACATGACTGACAAGTTGCTGATGATCTTCACCGACGCGGAAATGCCGGAAATGGACGGTTACCGTCTGACCACCGAAATCCGCAACGACCCGCGTCTGCGTGGGCTGTACGTGGTACTGCACACGTCGCTGTCGGGCAGCTTCAACGATTCGATGGTGAAGAAGGTTGGCTGCGACAACTTCCTCTCGAAATTCCAGCCGGACAAACTGGTCGATGTGGTGCGCCAGCGCCTGATGCTCGACGAAGTCCCTGCCTGATCACACACCCTTTGTAGGAGTGAGCCTGCTCGCGATAGCGGTTTGTCAGCCCCAAATCATTATCTGACACACCGCTATCGCGAGCAGGCTCACTCCTACAGTTTGCTCTTTGATTCCCTGACCAAGCTCGTATAGGGTGGCGTTTTTATCCTCCAGGGAGCTGGCCATGCTGCGTCTGAGCGCGCTTTATCGTTACCCGTTGAAATCCGGCAAAGTCGATGTGCTGCAAAGCGTCGACCTCGACAAGCTGGGGCTCGATGGCGACCGACGCTGGATGCTCGTGGACGAAGCCAGCGGCCGCTTCCTGACCCAGCGTGCTGTAGCAAAAATGAGCCAGTTGTCGGCGCTGTGGAATGCGCAGGGCGGTCTGACCCTGAGCGCGCCGCAACAGTCTTCCATCGAAATCGCTTTGCCGGGCACCGACGCCGAACTGCGCGGCGTGACTATCTGGCGTGACACCCTGCGCGTGCCGGATGCCGGTGATGAGGCGGCGCGTTGGGTCAGCGAGTTCATCGGCAAACCGACACGTCTGGTACAAGTTCCGCTGGATCGTGCGCGCACCACGCCGTCAGGTGTCGGCAAGGATGATGATCAGGTCGCGTTCGCCGACGGGTTTCCGCTGTTGCTGATTGGCGAGGCGTCGCTGCAAGATCTGTCGCAACGGGTCGGGCGACCGCTGGAGATGCTGCGTTTTCGCCCGAATCTGGTGATCGAAGGTAGCGAAGCGTACGCCGAGGATGGCTGGA
Source organism: Pseudomonas sp. NPDC087804 (assembly GCF_044742965.1). NCBI lineage: Bacteria > Pseudomonadati > Pseudomonadota > Gammaproteobacteria > Pseudomonadales > Pseudomonadaceae > Pseudomonas > Pseudomonas sp. NPDC087804. The sequence goes on from NZ_JBIUVN010000009.1 coordinate 110,107, forward strand.
AACGCATCCGTATCGGCGACGTCGAGTTCCGCGTGGTCAAGCCGTGCGCGCGCTGCATCCTTACCACCATCGACCCGCAGACTGGCGAGCGCAGTGCTGATCGTGAACCGCTGGCGACCTTGCAGAAATACCGCGCTGAAGCCGATGGCGCGATGTTCGGGCAGAATCTGGTGAATGACAGCAACGGTCGTCTCGAGGTCGGAATGCCGGTGGAAATCCTCGAATAAGCCGCCCCTGAAACGAAAAATGCCCGAGTCCTTGGACCCGGGCATTTTTATTGGCGCTGTGAAAACCGACGACTTAGCCGCGGTACTCGCACAGGTAAGCGGTATCAACCGCGACTTTCAGCTGGAATTTGCTGTTCGCCGGAACGTTGAACTGGCTGCCGGCGGCGAAGGTTTCCCAGTCGCTGCTGTCGGGCAGTTTCACGGTCAGTGCGCCGGAGACCACGTGCATGATTTCACGCTGGCTGGTGCCGAATTCGTATTCGCCCGGGGCCATGACGCCGATGGTCGCCGGACCTTCAGCGGTGCCAAAGGCGATCGACTTGACGGTGCCGTCGAAGTACTCGTTGACTTTAAACATGGGCGATTCCTCGAAAAGGGCTAAAAAATGGAGGCGGCCAGTATGCACAAGGCTTTCGGCGCCGTCACCTGCCCGGCGCCTGTCCAGCCAGTTCTCGAATTGACCCTAGAGTGGCAAAACCAGCGGCAACAATCGTGCGGTGTTGCGCGCATCTTCCAGCGCCCGGTGTTGCTGACCGCTGAACTGCATGCCGGCCAGTTGCAGCGCGCCGTTGAGCCCCAGCGGCCGCTCGAGGCGTCGGGCCTTGGCGAAGCGCTGTTTGAGGTTCATATGCGGCACTTTGCTCAATCCACTGTCGATCTGCAGGCGCTGCCATTCCTGGAGCAGTTGCTTGCGGTCGTAATCGCCCCAACTGGCCCAGCCTTCAAGACGTGATTGATGCTGCGCGAGCCAGCGTTCGAACGCCGGCCAGACCTCAGTCAGCGGTTGCGCCGTATCGATATTGGCCTGGGTGATGTGCGTCAGCTCGCGGCAGAACGGCGTCAGCAACGGCCGTCGAGTCGGTTTGACGAAGCGCTGGAAGTGATCCTGTTCGCGCCCGGCACGGTCGACCAGCGTCGCGCCGATCTCGATAATTTCCATCTCGGTGACCGGCCAGCCACCCTCATCGGTGGTGGCTTCCAGATCTATGACCAGCCAGTGGGGCATCGCAGGGTTCCTGATTTGTACGTTCTGATTATTCAGAGCGTAGCCAAACCCTGCGTTTGCGCTCGGCTGACTACTCCACCTGCAACAGAACCTGACGATTTTTTACCTGATCGCCGACTTTGACCTGCACCCGCTTCAGCACGCCGTCGATGCCGGCCTTGAGCGGGTGCTCCATTTTCATTGCCTCCAGTACCACCAGCAGCTGACCTTTGCTGACCGGGCTGCCTTCGCTGACGAGTACGTCAACAATGGCGCCGTCCATGGGCGCTTTCAAGGTGCCGGAACTGACGCTGGTCTGACTGCCGATCACCGCGTGAGTTCGATCCTCCAGGCGCAGGCTGCCGGGGTGAGTGAACAGCCAGAGTTGTTCGCCATCGAGACGACAGGCGTGGCGTTGGCGCAAGCCGTCGATTTCCAGTGTTATCGAGTGGGCGTCTTGATCGATGAGTTTCAATGCCAGTGTGCGTTCGGCGACTTGCACTTTGAACGCACCTTGCGGCTCAGCGAGCAGTTGCAGCGTCCAGTTTTGCTCATCAAGACCGAGGCGAAAATGCAGCGGCACACTGGCGTTATTACGCCAACCGGACAACGGCGCGCGGTGACTGAGGGCGCTGCTTTGATAGAACAACATTGCCGCGATTGCCAGGTCTTCGGCACTCGGCGCGTAGCTGTTCAGGCACGCGTGATCGCTGAAATGCTGCGCGATAAATGCCGTGCTGAATTCCCCGCTGATGAACTGCGGATGTTGCAGCAGGCTGACCAGCAACCGCTGATTGCTTTGCACACCCAGCAACACTGTGTCCTGCACCGCGCGCAGGAGTTTGCGTCGAGCCTCCTCGCGAGTAGCGCCGTGGGCGATCAGTTTGCCCAGCATCGGGTCATAGAACGGGCTGATCAATTGCCTTTCGCGCAGACCATGATCGATACGCGCGCCGTGTTGCAGCGCGGGCTCCCACGCCTCTACACAACCGGTTTGCGGCAAGAAATCCTGCGCAGGGTCTTCGGCGTAGAGGCGCACTTCCATCGCATGACCATTGAGTTGCACCTGATCCTGAGTCAGCGGTAACGGCTGACCTTCGGCGACCCATAATTGCCAGGCGACCAGATCCAGCCCGGTGATCAGCTCTGTCACCGGATGCTCGACCTGCAAGCGAGTGTTCATTTCCAAAAAGTAGAACTGCCCGCGTGCATCGAGCAAGAACTCCACGGTGCCAGCGCCGACATAATTCACCGCGCGCCCAGCCTTGAGAGCCGCTTCACCCATGGCCTGACGCAACTCGGCGGTCATCACCGGGCAGGGCGCTTCTTCGATGACTTTCTGATGGCGGCGCTGCACCGAGCAATCGCGCTCGCCGAGGTAGATCAGGTTGCCGTGTTGGTCGCCGAACAGTTGCACTTCGACATGCCGTGGTTCGATCAACGCCTGTTCAAGAATCAATTCGTCGCTGCCAAAACCGTTCAACGCTTCCGACCGCGCGGTACGCAGTTGCGCCGGTAAATCAGAGCCATCGTGTACCAGACGCATGCCGCGACCGCCGCCACCGGCGCTGGCCTTGATCATCAATGGATAGCCGATACGCTCGGCCTCGCGCAGCAGGGTCGCGTCGTCCTGCTCGGCGCCTTGGTAGCCGGCGATGCACGGTACACCGGCGTCGAGCATGGCGATTTTCGAGCGGCGTTTGCTGCCCATCAATTCGATGGCTGCGACGCTCGGGCCGATGAACGTCAGGCCGGCCTGTTCGCAGGCGCGAGCGAACTCGGCGTTTTCCGAGAGAAAACCATAGCCAGGATGGATGGCGTCGGCACCGCTGCGGCGGGCGGCGTCGATGATCGCCGGGATGTTCAGGTAGGACTGCTGCACGGCGGCGGGGCCGATGTGCACGGCTTGATCGGCGATTTGCACGTGCAGGGCGTCGGCGTCGGCGTCGCTGTAGACGGCGACGGTTCGGTAGCCGAGGGCTTGGGCGGTGCGCTGGATGCGGCAGGCGATTTCACCGCGGTTGGCGATCAGGATTTTGTTGAGGGTGGGCATGGTGGGTTTCCTGAGGTTTTTGCGGTGGGTTGGATGGCCTCTTCGCGAGCAAGCCCGCTCCCACATTTGGAATGCATTTCACCTTGTGGGAGCGGGCTTGCTCGCGAAGCTCTTTCAGGTGGCCCACCGCGGTTTACGCTTCTGCACAAAAGCCATGGTGCCCTCGATCCCTTCTTCTCCCGTCACCGCTTCGCTAAACCACTGCGCCGCCTCATCAAGCAATTCACTCGAAGGCTGCCCGGCACTCGCCAGCAACAATTTCTTGGTCACGGCATTCGCCTCCGGCGCACAACACAGCACGTGTTGCAGCACCTCATCCAGACGCTCAGCCAGCGCTTGCGGATCCTGCTCGACAAAATGCACCAGCCCCAAACGGCGTGCCTGATGCCCGTCAAAACGTGCGGCGGTCAGCGCCAGTCGCCGCGCCTCGGTCAGGCCAATGCGCTGCACCACAAACGGCGCGATCTGCGCCGGCAGCAGACCAAGGCTGGTTTCCGGCAAACCGAACTGCGCCTGATGATCGGCAATCGCAATGTCACTGACACACGCCAGCCCAAAACCACCGCCGAGCACCGCGCCTTGCAGCACCGTGATCAGCACTTGCGGCGCGTACTGCGCTTCTTCCAGCAAAGCCCCGAACGCGCGATTCAAATCACGGTAAGCATCGGCACCCTGAGCACGGGCACTGGCCATGTCCTTGATATCGCCACCGGCACAGAAATGCCCGCCGGCGCCGCTGAGCACCAGAGCGCGAACACTGCGGTCATCGCGTACCGACGCCAGCACCGCACGCAATTCGCTGACCATTTGCAGGCTCATTGCATTGCGGCTGTCCGGGCGATTGAGGGTGATGTGCAGCACGCCGCCATGCAGTTCCAGCAACAGCGTCTGGCATTCCGGCAGGCTGCTCATTTCTTTTTCCCCGGCAGGATGCCCATCAGTTTGCAGATGATCCCCAGCATGATTTCATCGGCGCCGCCGCCAATCGACACCAGCCGCACATCGCGATAAGCGCGGGCCACCGGGTTGTCCCACATGAAGCCCATGCCACCCCAATATTGCAGGCAACTGTCGCTGACTTCGCGCCCGAGGCGCCCGGCCTTGAGCTTGGCCATCGACGCCAGGCGCGTGACGTCCTGGCCTTTGATGTACTGCTCGGTGGCCTGATAGACCAGCGCGCGCAGGCATTCGATTTCGGTTTGCAGTTCGGCGAGGCGGAAGTGGATCACCTGGTTGTCGATCAGCGCATTGCCGAAGGTCTTGCGCTCCTTGCAGTACTCGATGGTGCTGTCGACGCAATATTCCAGGCCCTTGATCATGTTCGCCGCACCGAACAGGCGTTCTTCCTGAAACTGCAGCATCTGCATCATGAACCCGGCGCCTTCATGGCCGACGCGGTTGCGCTGCGGCACGCGCACGTCGTCGAAAAACACCTGCGCAGTTTCCGAGCTGCGCATGCCGAGCTTGTCGAGGTGCGAACTGAGACTGATGCCCGGGGTGGTCATCGGCACCATGATCAGCGACTTGTTGATGTGCGGTTTATCGTCGGAAGTGTTCGCCAGCAAACAGATGAAATCAGCACTCGGCGAGTTGGTGATCCACATCTTGCTGCCGTTGATCACGTAGTCGTCGCCGTCCTTGCGCGCGGTGGTTTTCAGCCCGGCGACGTCGGAGCCAGCGCCGACCTCGGAAACGCCGATGCAGCCAACCTGCTCGCCGGTGATCGCCGGACGCAGAAACTCTTCGCGCAATTCATCGGAGCCGAAACGGGCGAGGGCGGGCGTACACATGTCGGTCTGCACGCCGATCGACATCGGAATGCCGCCGCAATGAATGGTGCCGAACTCTTCAGCGGCGACAATCGAATAGCTGTAATCGAGACCCATGCCGCCGAATTTTTCCGGTTTGGAAATACCAAGCAAACCGAGGTCGCCGGCCTTGCGGAAAATCTCGTGGATGGGAAAGCGTCCGGCCTTTTCCCATTCATCGACGTGCGGATTGATCTCGTGCTCGACGAACTGGCGGACGGTACGGCGCAGGGCTTCGTGTTCCGGGGTGAAGATCATTTTTTATTGTTCTCCGTAAGATCCGTGGCGGTCAGAACCGGCTGACGCCGAAGCTGTTGGGTTGCAGCGTGCGAATGTCGGCTTCGTGGCAAATGTCCAGCAAGTAGCCGAGCAGCGTGCGCGTGTCGCGTGGATCGATCAGCCCGTCATCCCACAGGTTGGCGCTGCCGTAGAGCGCGGTGGATTGGCTGTCGAGTTTCTGCGCGGTGACCTGTTCGAGCATGTCGAGCATTTTCGGATCCGGCGTCAAACCGTCCTTGAGCTGTTTGGCTTCGGTAACGATGCGCAAGACTTTGCCGGCCTGCGCGCCGCCCATTACAGCGGTGCGGCTGTTCGGCCAGGCAAAGATAAAGCGCGGATCGAGACCGCGTCCGCACATCGCATAGTTACCGGCGCCGTAAGAGCCGCCGACGACGATGGTCAGTTTAGGCACCCGCGCGTTGGCCACCGCTTGAATCAGTTTCGAGCCGTGTTTGATCACGCCTTGCTGTTCCGATTCGGTACCGACCATGAAACCGGTGGTGTTGTGGAAAAACAGCAACGGCGTCTGGCTCTGATCGCACAGCTGAATGAACTGCGCCGCTTTGCTCGCCCCGTTCGGCGTGATCGGACCGTTGTTGCCGATGAAACCGCAGGCGCGACCCTGAATCTTCAATTGCCCGCAAAGGGTTTGCTGATCGAACTCGCCCTTGAATTCGAGAAAGCAGGATTCGTCGGCGATGCGCGCGATGATTTCACGCACGTCGTAGGGTTTTTTCGCATCGTCCGGGATTAGCCCGAGGAGTTCTTCGATGGGGTAGAGCGGTTCTTTGTATTGCGGCTCCGGCAGCCATGGCAGTTGTTCATTCCACGGCAGCATTCGCAGAACTTCACGCACCTGACGCACGCCGTCGGCATCGTTTTCCGCCAGGTATTCAGCCGTGCCGGCGACCTGCGCGTGCATCTCGGCGCCGCCGAGTTCTTCATCGGTGGCGACTTCGCCGGTGGCTGCTTTGAGCAAAGGCGGGCCGGCCAAAAACAGCTTGGCCTTGCCGCGCACCACCACCACGTAATCCGACAGCCCCGGCTGATAAGCGCCGCCCGCCGTGGCTGAGCCGTGCACCACGGTGATCTGTGGCAAACCCATCGCCGACATCCGCGCCTGGTTGGCAAAACTGCGCGCACCTTCGACAAAAATATCCGCCGCGTAATTGAGGTTGGCACCGCCGCTTTCGGCGAGGGTAATCACCGGCAGTTTGTTTTCCTGAGCGATCTGTTGCAGGCGCAGGGATTTTTTCAAACCGCTCGGTGAGATCGTGCCGCCCTTGATCGCACTGTTGTTGGCCACGACCATGGCGCGGATGCCGCAGACATAACCGATACCGGCGATTAGCCCGCCGCCTGCCGAGCTGCCGTCCTTGTCGTCATGCAACTTGTAGCCAGCGAGACTGGCAAGTTCGAGAAACGGCGCGCCGGGATCGAGCAACAGATTCAGGCGTTCGCGCGGCAATAGTTGCCCGCGTTTATCGAACTTCTCTTTCGCTTCGGCAGCTTTATTCAGCAAGTTTTGTTCGAGTTGCTGCACTTGCTCGATGGCCACGAGCATTGCCGCACGATTGCGCGCAAACGCCTCACTGTGCGGATCGAGTTGGGACTGGATCTGCGGCATGGCTTACTCCTTGTCCTTCAGCACGTCCGGAAGGTAGGCGCGATGGAAGCCATTGAACGACTCGCTGTAAGTCGCCTTGTGCAACGGCCAGGCACGGCTACCGAGGCTGGCCGCGCCATCGATTTTCAATGTGCTGCCACTGATGAATGCCGCCGCCGGGCTGAGCAGAAACACAATCGCCGCGCTGACTTCCGATTCGGTGCCGATGCGCTTGAGCGGCACATGCTCGCGCAGGGTCGGAATCACCGCTTTGAACGCGCCTTCGTAAGTGTCCATGCCGCTGGAGGCGATCCAGCCCGGCGCCACCGCATTGACCCGCACCCCGGCATAACCCCATTCAAACGCGGCGGTTTTGGTGAAGTTGTCCATGCCCGAACGCGCCGCGCCGGAGTGGCCCATGCCGGGCATGCCGCCCCACATGTCGGCGAGCATGTTGACGATGCTGCCGCCGTGCTTGCTCATCGACTGGTTGAACACTTCCCGCGCCATCAGAAAACCGCCGACCAGATTGGTACGCAGCACGGTTTCGAAACCTTTCTGATTGATCGAAGCCAGCGGCGACGGGTATTGGCCACCGGCATTGTTGACCAGACCATGGATCGGCCCGTGCTCGGCGATCAGTTCCTTGACCAGTTGTTTTACCGCTTCTTCATCACGAATATCGCAGACCTGCCAATGCGCGCGGCCGCCGTCCTCGGCAATTTCGGCGGCGACTTTTTCCAGTTTTTCCGGTTTGCGCCCGACCAGCAGCACGTTGGCGCCGAGCGCTGCCAGTTCATGCGCGGTGCAACGGCCGATGCCGCTGCCGCCACCGGTGACGATGATGGTCTGGCCGCTGAACAGCTCGGCATTGAAAATCGACGCGTAAGCCATGCACACCATCCTCTAGTCGAGCTGTTCGGCGATGCTCTGCGGCACCGGGATCTGGATTTCCAATAATTGCTGGGCGAAGGCTTTGCCTTGCGGGTCGATGCGCAGACTGGCCACGCCGCCACCGCCGAGAGCGTTTTCCAATAGAAAGTTGAGACTGTGGGTGCCGGGCAGATACCAGCGTTCGACGCGGCCGTGGATCGGGTCGAGCACGTGGCTCATCCAGTCGACGATCACTGCCGGAGTCAGCGCTTCGGCGATCCACGGCAAGTATTCGGGTTTGCGCGGCAGCACGCCGATGTTGCTGTGATTGCCCTTGTCACCGGAGCGCGCCACGGCCAGTTTCACCAGTGCCACGCTGGCATCGGCGCGGCCCTGAGGTTTCGGCGGTTGCTGGGCAATCGGCAAATCTTCACTGTCGAGGGCGACCAACGAGGGCAGGGCGCAAGGATGGCGTTCACCGGCAAGATCGATCTGCAAGGTGCAGGCGTTTTTATCGATCAGGAATGAAAACAAACGGATCAGCGGATACACGGTTGGCCGTCCGCCAACGATACCGGTCAGCCCGGGCGCCATGCCGGTCGCGGCCTGGGCGATTTCTCGGGAGAACAGAATCAGCGCCTGTTTGCTCGGGTGCCGCACGGCGAGTTTGATCACCACTTCGCGGCTGTCACGGCGTTGCCCGTGCGGGCCGTAAGTGGCTTCGCTGCCGAGCAGTTCGATGTGGGTTTCGCTGTAGGGCGCCCAGCCACGCTGGCTGAACATTTCCGCGGTCTTGTCGATGATTGCCTGACTGACGCGCTGCGCTTTTTCAACGGCATCGATACCGGCGATCAGGCAACTGGCGGTGCAGCGAAAGCCGTCCGGCCAGGTGGCGCTGACCTTGTATTTATCCGTCGGCGGCAGGCCTTTGGCGCCGTGTACGTGCACCGCGTTTTTGCCTTGCTGCTGAAGTTTGACCTCGGTGAAATCGCAGACGACGTCGGGCAATAGATAGGCCTGCGGATCGCCGATTTCGTAAAGCATTTGCTCGCCAACGGTCAGTGGCGTGACCAGTCCACCGGAACCTTCCGGTTTGCTGACGATAAATTGGCTGTCGGCGCTGACTTCGACGATTGGAAAACCGATGTGCTCGTAATCCGGCACGTCGCGCCAGTCGGTGAAATTGCCGCCGGTGCATTGCGCGCCACATTCGATGATGTGCCCGGCCAGTGCGGCTTGGGCGAGTTTGTCGTAGTCGTGCCACGACCAGCCGAATTCGTGCACCAGCGCGGCGCTGACCACGGCGCTGTCGACCACGCGGCCGGTGATGACGATATCGGCGCCCAGTCGCAACGCTTCGACAATGCCCGGCGCACCGAGGTAGGCATTGGTCGAGACGCACATTGGCGGCAACGGGGCGCCGCTGAACATTTCAGTGATGCCGCTGAGTTGTTTGAATTGCGGTTGCAGGTCATCGCCGAGCAACACGGCGATTTTCAGTGGGATGCCGGCCTTGTCGCAGGCCGCTTGCAGGGCAGCGGCGCAGGCTTGCGGGTTGACCCCGCCAGCGTTGCTGATGACGCGGATATTTTGCTCGGCCAGTTGTGGCAGCAGCGGTGTAAGGACTTCGATAAAGTCCCCGGCGAACCCGGCCTGCGGGTCTTTCATGCGCGCGCCGGCCATGATCGACATGGTGATTTCGGCCAGATAGTCGAAGACCAGATAATCCAGTTTGCCGCCGTCGACTAACTGCGCGGCGGCGGTCGACGTGTCTCCCCAGAATGCACTGGCGCATCCGATGCGAACGGTGGTGGGCATTTTTATCTCCGACTCAGCAACCTGCGACAGAAGTGTCTGGAGGCTACCAAGCAAGCGCTTGGTTTGTAAACAGCGAAACACTATCTTCTGCCCAAGCGCTTGCTTGGTTGCCGTTGGCGGCTTAAATTGCGCGCAACCCTGCGGTTTCAGGGGGCAACAGACTGATCGACTGTAGGAGAGAACGGGTGGACGAGCAAAAAGCCCTGAGGGTCATGCGCGAATTGGTCGACGACGGCCAGTTGACCGACCCGGACAGCGCGCGCGGCAAACTGCTGCAAGTGGCGGCTCACCTGTTCCGTAATAAAGGCTACGAACGCACCACGGTGCGCGATCTGGCCGGTGCGGTGGGGATTCAATCGGGGAGTATTTTTCATCACTTTAAAAGCAAGGACGAAATTCTCCGGGCGGTGATGGAAGAAACCATCCGTTACAACACGGCACTGATGCGCGCCGCGCTCGCCGATGCGAACAATGTGCGTGAGCGGGTGCTGGCGCTGATTCGCTGTGAATTGCAGTCGATCATGGGCGGCAGCGGCGAAGCGATGGCGGTGCTGGTGTATGAATGGCGTTCGTTGTCCGAAGACGGCCAGGCCAAAGTGCTGGCGTTGCGCGATGTCTACGAAGACCTTTGGCTAGAGGTGCTCGGCGAAGCAAAAAAGGCCGGATTTATTCGCGGCGACGTATTTGTCACTCGACGTTTTCTCACCGGTGCGTTGTCCTGGACGACCACCTGGTTCCGTGCCGGCGGCAGTCTGAGCCTCGATCAACTGGCGGATGAGGCGCTGATTCTGGTGCTTGAAGAGCGCTGAGACGCTTTCTATCAGGCGGTGAAACTGGCTAACTGGGCGAAACCGCCTAGCTTGAATGCATTGATCGGTATTTTTCGGGGAGTGGGGTGTTTTGAAGTCTTCGCCAATTCGGACGGCGTCGGGCGTGATGCTCGCAGCGCTGGCGGCATTCTGGTTGTTGCCTGCGCAAGCAGCGCAACTGGTTCGAGTGGGCGCCGCGCACTTTCCGCCGTACACCATCCGCCCGGAAAACGGTGCCGACACCGGTCTGCTGCCACAATTGGTCGAGTCGCTGAACCGCCTGCAAAAAGACTATCAATTCGTCCTCGTGCCGACTTCGATCCCGCGACGTTTCGGTGATTTCAAGCAAGGCCGGATCGACATGGCGATCTTCGAGAACCCTGATTGGGGCTGGAAGGAAATCCCTCACACCGACGTCGACATGGGCCTTGAAGACGCCGAGATTTTCGTCGCGCAACGTGAAGACGGTCGCCAGCAGAACTATTTCGCTGACCTTAAAGGCAAGCGTCTGGCGTTGTTCAGCGGCTATCACTATGAGTTCGCCAACTTCAACGCCGACCCGAAATTCCTCGCGCAGAATTTCAATGCAACGTTGACCTATTCCCACGACAGCAACCTGCTGATGGTGCTGCGCGGGCGCGCCGACATTGCTCTGGTGACGCGCTCCTATCTGAGCGATTACCTGCTGCGCAACGAGAAGGTTCGCGACGAGTTGCTGGTGTCGCAGCGCATTGATCAGGTTTACCACCACTACGCGATTCTGCGTCCCGCCGCGCCGATCACCGGCGAGGCGTTCGGCAAGCTGTTGCAAGGCCTGCGCGACAACGGCGAGATGCTGAAAATCTTCGATCCGTACAAGATTGCCGTGGTGCCAGTGCCGCATCACTGAGGCACTGATTTCTCTGCCAAGCCTAAATTTCCCCTGCCGGATCACGTCCCATCGTTGAACTGTCGACGATTATCGTGAGCCCGACCCATGTCCAATCTGAATGACCTGACTGCCTTGTCTTTGCCTTCGGGCAGCCAACTGGTAGCCGATGCCACCGAAAGCCGTCTGAGCCTGAGCCTGGACGGGCAACCATTAATTCGCCTGCGCCTCGATCGCGAGGCCAAAGGGCCGATCCAGATCGATGAGCGTTTCGCCTTGCCGCCGGGGCAAGCGCTGTGGGCAGCCTGTTATTGGCTATTCGCCCGCGATCCCGAATGCCAGCAATTGACCTGGCAACTCGATCAACCGCCGACCGAAGCCTTGCTCAGCGGTTTGCTGGTGAGCACCGAGGTGGCCGGTGAATATCGCTGCGAGCGCACGTTGTTCTGGCAACTGCCGCAACCGTGGCTCGGTACGTCGCTGACCGGCAGCTATCCGCAGCAAATGGTCATCAGCGCTGGCAAGCGCCATCCACTGCGACCGGTGAAACCGCGCGGTGAAGTCTATCGGCGTTTCGATGCGCGGCTGGGCGCGTGGATTTCCCTGCGCACCGTGGAAATCGAAGAGGATCTGCCGCGCTTCAACCGTTGGCAGAACAGCCCGCGTGTCGCCAGTTTCTGGCAGGAAGAGGGCAGCATCGAGAAGCATCGCGAATACCTGAGCAAACTCGACGCCGACCCGCACACACTGACCTTGATCGGCTGTTTTGATGATCAGCCGTTCGCCTATTTCGAAGCTTATTGGGCCAAGGAAGATCGTATCGCGCCGTTCTACGATGCCGACGATTACGACCGGGGCATTCACATGCTGGTGGGGGAGGAGGATCACCGTGGCCCGCACAAAGTCGCGAGCTGGTTATCGGCGCTGGTGCATTACTTGTTTCTGGATGATCCGCGCACCCAGCGCGTGGTCGCCGAACCGCGTGCCGATAACGCGAAGATGATTGGCCACATGCAGAACCAGTGCTTCCACTGCGAGAAGGAATTCGACTTCCCGCATAAGCGTGCGGCGCTGATGATTCTGGGGCGTGAGCGGTTTTTTGATCGGTGCAAGTTGGCTTGAGGTGATCTGAAAGCAAAAGATCGCAGCCTTCGGCAGCTCCTACATTTGGAATGCGTTCCCCTGTAGGAGCTGCCGAAGGCTGCGATCTTTTTCTATCTGTCGACCCGGTCTCAGCGACGCCCCGCAATCACCACATCCCGACGACTGCTCGACACTTTGCGGCAGTGCACCAGCGCATCGCGAATCATGAAGTTGACCAGGGTCGGCGAAACACCGAGTTCCTTGGCGATGTCCTTTTGCGGCACGCCGTGCAAGCGGTACATCTCGAACGCGTAGCGAGTGCGGCTGGGCAGCTCGGTCAGTGCGTCGGCGATGTGCTCCAGGGTGGAGAAGTTGATGTGCGAGGTTTCCGGCGAAGCACCTTGAATGACCACGTTCAGCCCTTCCTCTTCAGGGCCGGAGTATTTCTGCTCCAGCGCCTGTTTGCGGTAGTGATCGATGGCCAGGTTGCGCACGATCTGGAACAGATAACTCAGTTGTGCCTTGATCGACGACGTGATCGGTGGCGCCGATTGCAGTCGGAAAAACGCATCCTGCACCACGTCTTCGGCACGTGACCGGCAGCCGGTAATGCGGGCTGCAATCTTGACCAGAATCAGTCGATTGTCGACGAATGCCTGAAGTAGCGGTGAATCGCACCTGCTTGTGGATACTGGTTCCGTCATGGAAATCACCTTGCTGCCAAATAGGTTAGTGGGACGCCTCGGGGGGACGGGGCCGTCCTACACATCGAGCGACAAATTATGTTGAATGATAATGATTGTCAATTGAGAAAGAGAACTAATGATACAAATTGGTGCGTTGTGAGAACTGCGACACGCCGCCGCATCCCAGCCCCGTTGGCGATCCAGCCTGCCGACTAATTATTTCAAGACGTCATCCGTTCTCATTGGTGAATGGTTCCGGGTACCGAACCCCGACCAGACAGCATTCCGCAGCCTTGCGCGGTCGGCACAGACCGCGCCCTGCATGCCCTTGAGGGCGTGACGCAGCAACCCGATTCCACTCAGCAAGCCGACTTCAGGCAGGAAACCTCATGACCGACGCGTTCGACATCCCCAGCACTCTGGTCCAAGCCCTCCAGCGCCGCGCGGCCCTGACGCCGGATCAACTGGCCTTGCGTTTTCTTGCCGAAAACGAAGAACAGGCTGTGGTGCTCAGCTATCGCGAACTCGATCAACGCGCGCGCACGATTGCTGCCGCATTGCAGGCTGAGGCGGGATTTGGTGATCGCGCGGTGTTGTTGTTCCCCAGCGGCCCGGATTACGTCGCGGCGTTTTTTGGTTGCCTGTACGCGGGCGTGATCGCAGTGCCGGCGTATCCGCCGGAATCGGCGCGCCGTCACCATCAGGAACGTTTGCTGTCGATCATCGCCGACGCCGAACCGCGTCTGCTGCTGACCAGCGCCGACCTGTGCGACGCCTTGCAGCAGATCGAAGGCGCGCCGCCGCTGTTGTGCGTCGACACACTCGACAATGCGCTGGCCGAAAACTGGGTTGAACCGAACCTGCCGCCAGAGCACATCGCCTTCCTGCAATACACCTCCGGCTCGACCGCGTTACCCAAAGGCGTGCAGGTCAGCCACGGTAATCTGGTCGCCAACGAACTGTTGATCCGCCACGGTTTCGGCATCGATGTGAACCCGGATGATGTGATCGTCAGTTGGCTGCCGCTGTATCACGACATGGGGTTGATCGGCGGTCTGCTGCAACCGATCTTTAGCGGCGTGCCGTGCATTCTGATGTCGCCGGCGTACTTCCTCGGTCGGCCCCTTCGCTGGCTCGAAGCGATCAGCCAATACGGCGGCACCATCAGCGGCGGGCCGGATTTTGCCTATCGCTTGTGCAGCGAACGGGTCAGCGAATCGGCGCTGGAGCGTCTCGACCTGAGCCGCTGGCGCGTGGCTTATTCCGGTTCCGAACCGATCCGCCTCGACACCCTGGAACGCTTCGCCGACAAGTTCGCCGCGAGCGGTTTCAGCGATAACAGTTTCATGGCCTCGTACGGTCTGGCCGAGGCCACGCTGTTCGTCGCCGGCACCCCACGCGGCACCGGCATTCCTGCACTGCGCGTGGACGATCAAGCGCTGGCGCAAAATCGTGCCGAGCCGGGCGATGGTTCCCCGATCATGAGTTGCGGTATCAGCCAGCCTGAGCACGCGGTGCTGATCGTTGAGCCCAATACGCTCGTAGAACTCGCCGACAATGCCGTCGGCGAAGTCTGGGCGACCGGCCCGAGCATTGCCCTCGGTTACTGGCGCAACCCCGAAGCCAGCGCCAAAACCTTCGTGCAGCACGCTGGCCGCACCTGGCTGCGCACTGGCGACCTGGGTTTTATCCGCAACGGTGAACTGTTCATCACCGGTCGCCTGAAAGACATGCTCATCGTGCGCGGCCACAACCTCTATCCGCAGGACATCGAGCAAACCGTTGAACGTGAAGTGGAAGTGGTGCGCAAGGGCCGCGTTGCTGCATTCGCGATCAATCAGAATGGCGAAGAGGGTATTGGCATCGCTGCAGAAATCAGCCGCAGCGTGCAGAAAATCCTGCCGCCGGAAGCGTTGATCAAAGCCATTCGCCAAGCCGTGGCCGAGGCGTATCAAGAAGCGCCGAGCGTGGTCGTGTTGCTCAATCCCGGCGCACTGCCGAAAACCTCCAGCGGCAAATTGCAGCGCTCGGCGTGCCGCAATCGCTTGGCCGATGGCAGCCTCGACAGTTACGCGGTGTTCCCGTCGAGCGCCACTGAAACTCAAGAATCGATAGCCAGCGCCTCCGAACTTGAAACGCTGATCGGCAAAATCTGGGCTGAGCAACTCAACGTCAAACAGGTCAACGCCGACGATCACTTCTTCCTGCTTGGCGGCAACTCGATCGCCGCCACGCAAGTGATCGCCCGTGTTCGCGAAGTACTCGGTCTGGAGCTGAGCCTTCGCCTGCTGTTCGAAGCGCCGACCCTCTCCGCGTTTGCCGCCGCAGTCGCCCAGCAACAACAGGACGGCGGCAGCGCGCAAGGTGAAATCACCGCGCTGTCACGTTCCGAGCCGATGCCGCAATCGCTGGCGCAAAACCGCTTGTGGATCACCTGGCAACTCGACCCGCACAGCAGCGCCTATAACATTCCCGGCGGCCTGCGCTTGCGTGGCGAACTCGATGAAGACGCACTGCGCGCCAGCTTCCAGCAATTGATCGAGCGCCACGAATCCCTGCGCACGCGTTTCTTTGAACGTGACGGCGTAGCGCTGCAACATGTCGATGCGGCTGCCGATTTCAACCTGCAATTGATCGACATCAGTGACCTGCCAGCCGATGAACGCGAAGCCCGCGCGCAGCAGATCCGCGACGACGAAGCCCGCACTCAGTTCGATCTGGAGAAAGGCCCGCTGCTGTGGGTGACGCTGGTGCGCCTTAACGACGAAGATCACCAATTGCTGGTGACGATGCACCACATCATCGCTGACGGTTGGTCGCTGAACGTGTTGATCGACGAATTCTCGCGCCTGTACGCCGCTGCCTCGCAAGGCGCAACGGCCAACCTCGCGCCGCTGCCAACCCAATACGCTGACTACGGCAGCTGGCAGCGCCAATGGCTGGGGCAAGGAGAGGGCGAGCGGCAACTGGCTTACTGGAAAGCGCAGTTGGGCGACGAGCATCCAGTGCTGGAGCTGGCCACCGATCATCCGCGCTCGGCGCAACACAAACACAGCGCTGCACGTCACACCGTGCGTCTGGACGGCAGCCTCAGCGAGGCGATTCGCAACACGGCGCTAGCGCATCAATCGACACCGTTCATGCTGTTGCTCTCGGCGTTCCAGAGTTTGCTGCATCGCTACAGCGGTCAGCGTGATATTCGCATCGGCGTGCCCAACGCCAACCGTCCGCGCCTGGAAACTCAAGGCCTGATCGGCTTCTTCATCAACACCCAAGTGCTGCGCGCCGAGATCGATTCGCGCCTGCCATTCGTTGAGCTGCTGGCGCAAACCCGCCAAGCCACACTCGGCGCGCAGGCGAATCAGGATCTGCCGTTCGAACAACTGCTCGAAGCTTTCCCGCAGGCCCGCGAACAAGGTCTGTTCCAGATCATGTTCAACCACCAGCAGCGCGACCTCAGTGCGCTCAAACGCCTGCCGGGTTTGCTCGCCGAAGAGTTGCCGTGGCACAGCCGCGAAGCCAAGTTCGACCTGCAATTGCACAGCGAAGAAGACCGTAATGGTCGCCTGACGTTGTCCTTCGACTACGCCAACGAACTGTTCGACGCCGCGACTATCGCGCGACTGGCCGAGCATTTCAGCAACCTGCTGCGCGCCGTCTGTGAACGTCCAAAACAAGCCATCGGCGATCTGCAACTGCTCACCGTCGGCGAGCACGATCAGCAGACAAACTGGAGCGTCGCACCGTGCGCCCCGGCACAACAATGGCTGCCCGAACTGCTCGCCGAACAAGCGCGGCAAACCCCGCAACGCACCGCGCTGGTGTGGGAGGGCGGTAGCCTCGATTTTGCCGAACTGCACACGCAAGCCAACCGCCTCGCGCACTATCTGCGCGACAAAGGCGTCGGCCCGGACGTTTGCGTGGCCATCGCCGCCGAGCGTTCGCCACAACTGTTGATCGGCCTGTTGGCGATCATCAAGGCCGGCGGCGCTTACGTGCCGCTGGATCCGGAATACCCGGCTGATCGCCTGGCTTACATGCTCAGCGACAGCGGCGTCGAATTGCTCCTGACTCAAACCGAACTGCTCGGCCGTTTACCGGCCAGCGACGGCGTCAGCGTGATCGCCATGGACGCCCTGCACCTGGAAAACTGGCCGAGCCAGGCACCGGGTCTGCACTTGCACGGCGACAACCTTGCGTACGTGATCTACACCTCGGGCTCCACCGGCCAGCCGAAAGGCGTCGGCAATACGCATGCGGCACTGGCCGAACGTCTGCAATGGATGCAGAGCGCTTACGCGTTGAATGAAACCGATGTGCTGATGCAAAAGGCGCCGATCAGTTTCGACGTCTCGGTGTGGGAATGCTTCTGGCCGCTGATCACTGGCGCGCGCTTGCTGATTGCCGGCCCCGGTGAACACCGCGATCCGCGTCGCATCGCGCAACTGGTGCAAGAGCATGGCGTGACCACGTTGCACTTCGTACCGCCGCTGCTTTCGCTGTTCATCGACGAACCGCTGAGCGCCGAATGCACCAGCCTGCGCCGCGTTTTTTCCGGTGGTGAAGCGCTGGCTGCTGAACTGCGCAATCGCGTGTTGGCGCAACTGCCGGCGGTGCAATTGCACAACCGTTACGGCCCGACTGAAACTGCGATCAACGTCACGCACTGGCATTGCAGCACCGCCGATGGCGAGCGTTCGCCGATTGGCCGACCGCTGGGCAACGTGATTTGCCGCGTGCTCGACGCTGATCTCAATCCCGTACCGGCCGGTGTGCCGGGTGAGTTGTGCATCAGCGGCATTGGTCTGGCTCGCGGTTACCTCGGTCGTCCATCGTTGACCGCTGAACGCTTTGTGGTTGATCCATTGGGCGAGCGGGGCGCCCGTTTGTACCGCACCGGCGACCGTGCACGCTGGACATCTGACGGCGTGCTCGAATACCTCGGTCGCCTCGATCAGCAGGTCAAACTGCGTGGTTTCCGTGTCGAACCGGAAGAAATCGAAGCGCGGTTACTCGCTCAGGACGGCGTCGCTCAAGCCGTGGTGCTGGTGCGCGAAACCGCTGCCGGCGCGCAACTGATCGGCTACTTCACCGCGACCGATGCCAGTGAACATCACGACAAACAAATTGCTCGTCTGAAAACCGCACTCGCCGCCGAACTGCCGGAATACATGGTGCCGGCACAACTGATGCGCCTCGACGCTATGCCGCTCAGCCCCAGCGGCAAACTCGACCGCCGCGCCTTGCCCGAGCCGCAATGGCAAGTGCGTGAACACGTCGAACCGGTGACCGAACTGGAACAACGGATCGCCGCGATCTGGCGCGAAGTCCTTGGCCTCAGCCTGGTCGGTCTGCGCGACGACTTCTTCGCCCTCGGCGGCCACTCGCTGCTGGCCACGCAAATCATCTCGCGCACCCGTCAGGCCTGCGACGTCGAGCTGCCGTTGCGCGCGTTGTTCGAGCACAGCGAACTCGGTGATTTCGCCGAACAGATTCGCTTGATCCAAGTCAGCGGCCGCACCAACAAACAGCCGCCAATCGCCAAAGTCGACCGCAGTAAACCAGTGCCGCTGTCGTACTCGCAACAGCGCATGTGGTTCCTCTGGCAGATGGAACCGGACAGCCCGGCGTACAACGTCGGTGGCATGGCGCGCCTGCGTGGCGTGTTGCACGTCGAGCGTTTCGAGGCCGCATTGCAAGCGCTGATTCTGCGCCACGAAACCCTGCGCACGACGTTCCCGAGCGTCGATGGCATCGCCCGTCAACAGGTGCATGCCGAGACCGGCGTGCGCATGGGCTGGAAGGATTTCTCGAAAATTGCCGCCGATCAGCGCGAGCAACAGGTTCAGCAATTCGCCGATGAAGAAGCGCATCGGCCGTTCGATCTGGAAACTGGCCCGCTGCTGCGCGCCTGTCTGGTGAAGACCGCCGAGCACGAGCATTACTTCGTGCTGACCCTGCACCACATCGTCACCGAAGGCTGGGCGATGGACATCTTCGCCCGCGAACTCAGCGCACTGTACGAAGCGTTTGTCGATGATCGCGATTCGCCGCTGCAACCGCTGCCGGTGCAGTACCTCGACTACAGCGTCTGGCAGCGCAACTGGCTGGAATCCGGTGAGCGTCAACGCCAACTCGATTACTGGACGGCGCAACTCGGTCGCGAACATCCGCTGCTGGAATTGCCCGGCGACCGCCCGCGTCCGCCGGTGCAAAGCCACCAGGGCGAGCTGTTCCGTTTTGACCTCAGCGACGACCTCGCGACGCGGGTTCGTGCATTCAATGCGCAAAACGGTCTGACCCTGTTCATGACCATGACCGCCGCGCTCGCCACGCTGCTTTACCGCTACAGCGGGCAGACCGATCTGCGCATCGGCGCGCCGGTGGCCAACCGTATTCGTCCGGAAAGTGAAGGGCTGATCGGTGCGTTCCTCAACACCCAAGTGCTGCGTTGCCAGCTCGACGGCATGATGTCGGTCGGCGAATTGTTCGAGCAGGTTCGCCACACGGTGATCGAAGGGCAATCGCACCAGGATCTGCCGTTCGATCATCTGGTTGAAGCCTTGCAGCCGCCGCGCAGTGCCGCGTACAACCCGCTGTTCCAGGTGATGTGCAACGTGCAGCGCTGGGAATTTCAGCAGAGCCGCATGCTCGCCGGGATGACCGTCGAATATCTGGCCAACGATGCGCGGGCGACCAAGTTCGACCTCAACCTGGAAGTCACCGAACTCGACCATCGTCTCGGTTGCTGCCTGACGTACAGCACCGATTTGTTCGACGAACCGACCATCGCGCGCATGGCCAAACATTGGCGCAATTTGCTCGAAGCGCTGATCGCCGATCCGCAACAGCGCCTCAGTGAATTGCCGCTGCTTGACGCGCCCGAGCAACAGCAGCTGCGCGACAGCCTCGGCATCGAGCCGGGCGAGCATCGTCTCGACCAGTGTATTCATCACCTGTTCGCCGAACAGGCACTGGCGCGCAAAGACGCACCGGCCCTGACTTTCGCCGGGCAGACTTTGAGCTACGCCGAACTCGACGCCCGCGCCAATCGTCTGGCCTGGGCGTTGCGGGCGCGTGGCGTCGGCCCGCAAGTGCGGGTCGGTCTGGCGCTGGAGCGTTCGCTGGAAATGGTCATCGGCCTGCTGGCGATTCTCAAGGCCGGCGGCGCGTATGTGCCGCTGGATCCGGAATACCCGCTCGACCGTCTGCATTACATGATTGAAGACAGCCGCATTGGGCTGCTGCTCAGTGATCGCGCGATGTTTAAAGCGCTCGGCGATCTACCGTCGAGTGTGGCGCGTTGGTGCCTGGAAGACGACAGTGCAGCGCTCGCCGATTACCCGGCCACTGAGCTGCCGTTTATCAGCCTGCCGCAACATCAGGCTTACCTGATTTACACCTCGGGTTCGACCGGTAAGCCGAAGGGCGTGGTGGTTTCCCACGGCGAAATCGCCATGCACTGTCAGGCCGTGATTGAGCGGTTTGGCATGCGCCCGGACGACTGCGAACTGCACTTCTATTCGATCAACTTTGATGCGGCGACTGAGCGTTTGTTGGTGCCGCTGCTCAGCGGCGCGCAAGTGGTGTTGCGTGCGCAAGGTCAGTGGGACGCGGAAGAAATCTGCGGTTTGATCCGCACGCATAAAATCAACGTGCTCGGTTTCACCCCGAGCTACGGCAGCCAGTTGGCGCAGTTCCTCTCGACGCAAAACGAGATCCTGCCGGTGCGGATGATCATCACCGGCGGTGAAGCGCTGACCGGTGAACACCTGCAACGGATTCGTGCAGCGTTTAAACCGGCGATGTTTTTCAACGCTTACGGCCCGACGGAAACCGTGGTCATGCCACTGGCCAGTCTGGCGCCGGAGGTGCTGGAAGAGGGCGCCGGCAGCGTGCCGATCGGCAGCGTGATTGGCGCGCGTGTCGCGTACATTCTCGACGCCGATCTGGCGCTGGTGCCACAGGGCGCGACCGGTGAATTGTTCGTCGGCGGCGCGGGTCTGGCGCAGGCGTATCACGATCGTCCGGGCATCACTGCTGAGCGTTTTGTCGCGGATCCGTTTGCCGCTGACGGCGGACGCATGTACCGCACCGGCGACCTGGTACGCCAGCGTGGCGATGGCTTGGTTGAATACCTGGGCCGGATCGACCATCAAGTGAAAATTCGTGGTTTCCGCATCGAGTTGGGCGAAATCGAAACCCGTCTGCTTGATCACGCTTCGATCCGCGAAGCCGTGGTGCTCGCCCTTGATGCGCCAAGCGGCAAACAACTGGTGGGCTATCTGGTGACTGAAGTCGCCGAGCAAAGCGAAGCCAGACAGGCTGAACTGCGCGAAGCCCTCAAGTCGCACCTCAAGACACAACTGCCGGATTACATGGTGCCGACGCACCTGATTCTGCTGGCGAGCATGCCGCTGACCGCCAACGGCAAACTCGATCGTCGTGCTTTGCCGGCGCCGGATCCGGAGCTCAATCGCCAGGATTACGTGGCGCCGAGCAACGAATTGGAACAGACCCTGGCGCAGATCTGGTGCGCAGTGCTCAATGTCGAACAGGTCGGCCTCAACGACAATTTCTTCGAACTCGGTGGCGACTCGATTCTGTCGATTCAAGTGGTCAGCCGCGCGCGTCAGCAAGGCATTCATTTCAGCCCGCGTGATCTGTTCCAGCATCAAACCGTGCGAACCCTCGCCGCCGTGGCCAGTCGCAGCGAACAAGTGACAGCGGAGCAAGGCTTGGTGACCGGTGAATCGCGTCTGACGCCGATTCAGCATTGGTTCTTCGACACGGAAATTCCGGAGCGTCAGCACTGGAATCAGGCGCTGTTGCTGGAGCCAACCGTGGCGCTGCAACCGCATCGTCTGGAGCAAGCGCTGCTGGCGGTGATCGAGCAGCATGATGCCCTGCGTCTGCGCTTCACCGAGGCCAACGGCGTGTGGCAAGCGACGCACCAACCGGTGTCGGATGCGGCGGTGTTGTGGCAAGTGCGCGTGCCGTCGATGGAAAAGTGTGAAGCGCTGTTCGCCGATGCGCAGCGCAGCCTCGACCTTGCGCAAGGCCCGCTGCTGCGTGCCGTGCTGGTCGACGGCCCGGAAGCTCAGCAACGCCTGTTTATCGCGATTCATCACTTGGTGGTCGATGGCGTGTCGTGGCGCGTGATGCTCGACGATTTGCAAACCGTGTACCGCCAACTCGACGCCGAGCAAGCGGTGAAACTGCCAGCAAAAACCAGTGCCTTCAAAGACTGGACCGCACGCTTGCAGGCCTACGCCGGTAGCGAATCCCTGCGCGAAGAACTCAACTGGTGGCAAACCCAGTTGGCCGGTCAGAACGCCGATCTGCCTTGCGAAAACCCGCAGGGCGGCCAGCAGAATCGTCATGCACAAACCGTCAGCGTGCGCCTCGATGCCGAGCACACCAAACAGCTGCTGCAACAGGCGCCTAGCGCTTATCGCACGCAGGTCAACGATCTGCTGCTGACGGCACTGGCCCGCGTGCTGTGCCGCTGGAGCGGTCAGCCATCGGCGCTGATTCAACTGGAAGGCCACGGTCGCGAAACCCTGTTCGACGAAATCGACCTGACCCGTACCGTCGGCTGGTTCACCAGTGCTTACCCGCTGCGCCTGACCCCGCACAACATCGAAGAGGCCGCAGGGCAGGGCGCTTCGATCAAGGCAATCAAAGAGCAACTGCGCGCGATACCGCACAAAGGTCTGGGCTATGGCGTGCTGCGTTATCTGGCCGATGATTTCACTCAGCGCAGCATGGAGGCGCTGCCGCATGCACCGGTCACCTTCAACTACCTCGGCCAGTTCGACCAGAGCTTCACCAGCGATGCACTGTTCCGTCCGCTGGATGAGCCGGTTGGCGCTGCCCACGATCCGCAGGCGCCATTGCCGAATGAATTGAGCGTCGACAGTCAGGTGTATGGCGGTGAATTGCTCTTGCGCTGGACGTTCAGCGCCGAGCGTTACGACGCGCAAACCATCCACGATCTGGCCGATGCCTATCTCGGTGAGCTGCAAAGCCTGATCGGCCATTGCCTGCAAGACGAGGCCGGGGGCCTGACGCCGTCGGACTTCCCGCTGGCCAAACTGACTCAGGCGCAACTCGATGCCTTGCCGGTGCCAGTCGCGCACATCGAAGACGTCTATCCGTTGACGCCGATGCAGGAAGGCATGTTGCTGCACACCTTGCTCGAACCGGGCACCGGTCTGTACTACATGCAGGATCGCTACCGCATCAACAGCGAACTCGATGCCGAGTGTTTCGCTAATGCATGGCAAGCGGTGATCGCCCGTCACGAAGCGTTGCGCGCTTCGTTCTGCTGGAACGTTGGCGAAGACATGCTGCAAGTGATTCACACACCAGGTCGCACGCCAATCGAATATCTGGACTGGAGCGAAATCGCCGAAACCGAGCAGGAACCAAAGCTGCAAGCGCTGCTGAAAAACGAGCGTGAGGCCGGGTTCGATCTACTCAATCAGGCGCCATTCCATCTGCGCCTGATCAAGGTCGGCGCGGCGCGTTACTGGTTCATGATGAGCAATCACCACATCCTTATCGATGCCTGGTGCCGCTCGTTGCTGATGAACGATTTCTTCGAGATCTATACCGCTCTGGGTGAAGGTCGCGAAGCGCAATTGAGCACGCCGCCGCGTTATCGCGATTACATCGGCTGGCTGCAACGCCAGAGCCTCGCCGAAGCGCGGCAGTGGTGGCAGCAGAACCTGCAAGGGTTCGAGCGCACCACGCCGATCCCGAGCGACCGGCCGTTCCTGCGCGAACATGCCGGCGAAAGCGGCGGCATGATCGTCGGCGACCGCTACACCCGCCTCAATGTCGAGGACGGAGTGCGTCTGCGTGAACTGGCGCAGGCGCATCAGTTGACCATCAACACCTTCGCCCAAGCGGCGTGGGCCTTGGTGCTGCGACGCCTGAGTGGTGATCGCGACGTGCTCTTCGGCGTGACCGTGGCCGGGCGGCCGGTGGACATGCCGGAGATGCAACGCACCGTCGGTCTGTTCATCAACAGCATCGCGCTGCGGGTGCAGATGCCGGCAGACGATGAACGCAGCAGCGTGCGGCAGTGGCTCAGCGCTTTGCTCGACAGCAACATGCAACTGCGCGAGTACGAATATCTGCCGCTGGTGAACATTCAGGAACAAAGCGAATTGCCGAAAGGCCAGCCGCTGTTCGACAGCCTGTTCGTCTTCGAAAATGCCCCGGTGGAAGTCTCGGTGCTGGATCGCGCGCAGAGCCTGAACGCGACCTCGGACTCCGGACGAACCCACACTAACTTCCCGTTGACGGCGGTGTGCTACCCGGGCGATGACCTAGGTCTGCACCTGTCGTATGACCAGCGTTATTTCGACGAATTGACCATCGAGCGCATGCTCGGCGAGTTCAAGCGTCTGCTGCTGGCGCTGGTCGAGGGCTTCCATGGCGACATGGCTGATCTGCCGCTGTTGGGCGCTGAGGAGCAGGATTTCCTGCTGCACGGTTGCAACCAGAGTGCCCACGATTATCCGCTGGAGCAGAGCTATGTGGCGCTGTTCGAAACGCAGGTTACCGCGCATCCGCAACGCATCGCCGCGACGTGCCTTGATCAGCAACAGAGCTACGCCGAGCTGAACCACAACGCCAACCGTCTCGGCCATGCACTGGTCGCGGCGGGTGTGCATATGGATCAACCGGTGGCGTTGCTCGCCGAGCGCAATCTCGACCTGCTCGGCATGATCATCGGCAGTTTCAAGGCGGGCGCGGGTTATCTGCCGCTGGATCCGGGTCTGCCGAGTCAGCGTTTGCAACGCATCATCGAGCTGAGCCGCACGCCGCTGCTGGTGTGCAGCGAGGCGTGTCGCGAACAGGCGCAGACCTTGCTGGATGAATTCAGCTGCGCCAATCGTCCACGGCTTCTGGTTTGGGAAGAAGTGCAGGCTTTGGCGTTATCGTCAGCGAATCCTGGCATTTACAGCGGCCCGGACAACCTCGCTTACGTGATCTACACCTCGGGCTCCACCGGCCTGCCGAAAGGCGTGATGGTCGAACAGCGCGGCATGCTCAATAACCAGTTGAGCAAGGTGCCGTACCTGAATTTGAGTGACGCCGATGTGATCGCTCAGACCGCTTCGCAAAGCTTCGATATTTCGGTCTGGCAGTTCCTTGCCGCGCCGCTGTTCGGCGCGCGAGTGGACATTGTGCCGAATACGATTGCCCACGATCCGCAAGGTCTGCTGAAGCATGTGCAAGCGCAAGGCATCACCGTGCTGGAGAGCGTGCCGTCGCTGATTCAGGGCATGCTCGCCGCGGATCGCCTGAGTCTCGATGGCTTGCGCTGGATGTTGCCGACCGGTGAGGCGATGCCGCCGGAGCTGGCGCATCAGTGGTTGCTGCGTTATCCGCAGATTGGTCTGGTCAACGCGTATGGTCCGGCGGAATGTTCCGACGACGTGGCGTTCTTCCGGGTCGACATGGCTTCGACGCGCGGCAGTTATTTGCCAATCGGCACGCCGACCGACAACAACTTGCTGTATCTGCTCGATGGCGCGCTGGAACTGGTGCCGTTGGGTGCGGTGGGTGAGTTGTGTGTGGCGGGCACGGGCGTCGGTCGCGGCTATGTCAGCGATCCGCTGCGCACGGCGCCGGTGTTTGTACCGAACCCGTTCGGTGCGCCGGGCGAGCGTCTGTATCGCACCGGAGACCTGGCGCGGCGGCGTAGCGACGGGGTGTTGGAGTACATTGGCCGCGTCGACCATCAGGTGAAAATTCGTGGTTACCGGATTGAGCTGGGTGAGATCGAAGCGCGTCTGCATGAACAGCCGGAAGTGCGCGATGGCGCGGTCGGTGTGCAGGAGGGCGTCAACGGCAAGCATTTGGTTGGTTATCTGGTGGCGGCCGATTCGGCGTTGAATTCGAGCGAACGCCTTGAGCGGATCAAGCAGCGTCTGCGCGCCGAACTGCCGGAATACATGGTGCCGTTGCACTGGTTGTGGCTCGATCAACTGCCGCTGAATGCCAACGGCAAACTTGATCGCAAAGCCTTGCCGGCGCTGGAGATCGGTCAACTGCAGAGTCAGGATTACCTGGCGCCGCGCAATGAGCTGGAGCAGACGCTGGCGGACATTTGGGCCGAGGTGTTGAAGGTTGAGCAGGTCGGTGTGCGCGATAACTTCTTCGAACTGGGCGGGCATTCGTTGCTGGCCACGCAGATCGCTTCGCGTGTGCAGAAATCCTTGCAACGAGACGTGCCGCTGCGAGCGATGTTCGAGTGCAGCACGGTGGAGGAGTTGGCCGAGTACATTGACGGGCTGGCGGCGAGTGACATTACCGAGGAGAAGGTGGATCGGTTGAATGATCTGATGGCGGAGCTGGAGGGACTGTAAAGATCAAAAGATCGCAGCCTGCGGCAGCTCCTACAGAGA
Source organism: Pseudomonas sp. NPDC087804 (assembly GCF_044742965.1). NCBI lineage: Bacteria > Pseudomonadati > Pseudomonadota > Gammaproteobacteria > Pseudomonadales > Pseudomonadaceae > Pseudomonas > Pseudomonas sp. NPDC087804. The sequence continues at coordinate 136,629 of NZ_JBIUVN010000009.1, forward strand.
ACATCGCGTTTCCTTGTAGGAGCTGCCGCAGGCTGCGATCTTTTTGCTTTCCGGCGTCAGCGACTTCAACACAAACCGCATCATTTCCCCGATTGACGACAACCAGCCGGCAGCTCAGTCTGCCGGTTCTGTTTTTTACCGCGCAGGTGAATCGATGCCCTTCTTTACGGTTGACGGACAAGCGCTGCATTACATTGATCAAGGCACCGGCCCGGCGGTACTGCTCGCCGGCAGTTATCTGTGGGATCAGGCCATGTGGGCGCCGCAGATCGCCGCGCTATCGCCACACTATCGGGTGATCGCCCTCGATCTGTGGGGCCACGGCGAGTCAGGCCGGCTACCGGAAGGCACCCCCTCCCTCGATGACATCGCCCGGCAGGCGCAGGCCTTGCTCGATCATCTACAGATTGGGCAGGTCACTCTCGTCGGATTGTCGGTCGGCGGAATGTGGGGCGCACGTCTCGCGCTGGCGGCACCGCAGCGGATCAACGGGCTGGTGCTGATGGACACCTACCTCGGCGTCGAACCGGAACCTACCCGCCAGTACTATTTCTCGCTGTTCAAGCAAATCGAAGACACCGGCGAAATCTCCGAGCAACTGCTCGACATCGTCGTACCGATCTTCTTCCGCCCGGGCATCGATCCGCAGTCGCCGCTGTATCAAGCATTTCGCGCGAAACTGGCGGCGTACAGCGCAGATCGCCTGCGCGAAAGCATCGTGCCGATGGGGCGCATCACCTTTGGCCGCGAAAATTTGTTGCCGCGTCTGAGCGAATTGGACGCTGCCAGCACGCTGGTGCTGTGCGGCGATCAGGACAAACCGCGACCACCGTCAGAGGCAAAGGAAATGGCCGAGTTGATTGGTTGCCCGTGGGCGCTGGTGCCGGAAGCGGGGCATATCTCCAATCTGGAGAATGCGCAGTTTGTGACGGAGGTGTTGTTTGCCTTTTTGTCTGAACAGAACCGTTCCGTCGCCTGAACCACCTTTCTGCATCCCGCGCTACTGTCAACTCTGACAGTAGCGCGGCTCTCTCGAACAGGCATCAAATGGCTTCGCCCGGTGTGGGCTGAATCGTGTGATCGCCGACAGGAGAGTCGTCATGTCAAATCAATCAGCAAATGATCCTGAACTTCCGGTTCCATTGGTAGTAGATGCGTCGTACAACTCGACTTTGTCCCCTGGCAAGGCGTTGAGCGGTACAACTGTACGAATTGATTTTCCGGGGCTCAGTACCGCACATACTGTCCGGCTCTTTTGGGCACGGCCCGGCCATATCGAGGAATTTACCACCCAGTCGAAGGGCGCTTCACTTCCCGCAGAGGTGTTTATTTCAGCGTCGCTCGTTGGTCTATCTGTCGGTAAAACCGTGCAGGTTTGGTATGAGGCAAGTTCGGGCGGGGACGTGATGCTTTCTCACAAACTCGATCTGACCGTAGAACACATTCCCCCCGCCGATTTGCCGGAACCGCGGTTACCCGATGTCGTCATGATCGAAGGTACTGTATTTCTGGACATGCGCAGGTTCTCAGGTAACGCGCGTGTGCAGCTTGCCCCTTGGTGGCTCATCGAACTGGGGCAGCAGATGTGGATCAGCGTAGTCGGGCAACGCAATTATCCTACCCATGAAACGCTGGAGTTGGTCACTGCGCGGCAAGTGACCTCCGAGGAGGTCAGCAACGGTCTGGAATTGACCATTGATCGAAGCTGGTTGAGTGGACTCGACGATAAATCGGCTTTGACGCTGAAGACGTTTGTTACGTACGACAAAGGCTCGAACATTGACACCGCGCATGAATTGCCACGCTGGACCAATATTTTGCTGAAGTCAGATACCGATTTACCGGCACCTACCGTCGAACAGACGTTGAACGGTGTGCTGAACCCGGAACTGGTCTCGGAAAAAGTGACCATCGTTATCAAGTACGACGGCATGCTTTCCAATGACAGGATCAAGCCGCTATGGCGTGGCACTTCTGGTGAAGGATCTCCTGAGCTGGACGTGGTTGATGGCAAAACTGCAGGAACTGTCGAAGTCGCCGTCAGCGCATCGGCAGTGGCCGCCAATGAGGGTAAGACAGTCGAAGTGAGCTACACGGTTGAGCGCGATGGCATCGAGCGACCGTCACCGATCACTCGAGTAACGGTGCAGAAGCAGCGCTATGTTCATGTAGAAAATTTTGATGATCAGGAAGTGAAACTTGTCAGTGCCGCTGACAATTACACTTTTACCCTTCCCACAATGTCGATCAAGTTGCTTGAGGGCGCAGGATCGGCAGGCATCATGCGTTTTGGTTACACCACTGTTGGGTTCATTGAAGAACTTTCTTTTGGCATGTGCATCAACTCGAGCATGACAGCGCCACCCCAACGTATTCAGTTTGACTTTCCGGCAGATTACGAGCGGATTTCGTTCACGTGGGCCCATCTGCACCATAAAGGTATCGTCGAATACTTCGATGCCAATGGTGCATCCCTAGGGAGGGATGAATACCACGGCGTCAATGAGGGTGGTGCCCTGCATCAATTGATCGACTTCGTCGCGCCTGCACAGTCACGTATCAAGTCCATGAGAGTGACGTGCGAGGACTTTAGCTTTCTCGACTTCTTCACAAAGTGCGGTTGATCGTTCCTGCCACAATCGAAGCCCGCTGTTTATAGTGGGCTTTTCTCATTACTTAGGCCCGAGAATCTGCGCCAATTTGTCCGGTGAAGGCGCACCTTGCTGTTGTTGCAGCTCGCCCTTGGCATCCATGTAGAAAATCGCCGGGGTGGCCTGCAAATCCAGGTCTTCCATCAACTGCATGTTCGCCGCCAGTTTGGTTTGCACGGCTGCGGGAATATCTTTCAAGGCTTTGAGCGAGCTGCCCTTGCCAGCCTTTTCGTGATCTTCCAGGGCTTTGGCCGGGTCTTTTGCGGCCAGCAGTGCAGCGGATTTACCCGGGCTGTCTTCGCGGATGATCCCGACCATGATGTGGCGCAATTGCACCTTGCCGGATTTCACCCAGGGCCGCGCCTGTTCCCAGAACATGTTGCAGTACGGGCAGTTCGGGTCGCTGAACAGATACACGGTACGCGGTGCATCTTTGTTGCCGTCCTGAATCCAGTTGCTCGCCTCGAACTTGGCCCAGACTTCCTTGGCCATTGGCGCATAGACCAGTTTCTGCAACGGTTCGCTGCTCAAGTCCTTGCCGTCGGCGTCGTACATATTGCCGAGAATCACGTGTTTGCCGTCCGCGGTCAGGTACAGCGCCATGCCGCGATTCTGGTATTGCGCTGCATAGCCGCGCAAACCGTCGGGGGCATCGAACTGGCCGACGATTTTCGCGCCTTTGGCTTCGATCTGTTTGATCGCGGCCGGCAGTTCTTCAGCGGCCTGCACGGTCGGCAGGTGCAACAGGGCAGTGCCCAGAGTCAGCGTCAGCAGGTGGCGGAGGCGGGGCATGGCAGTTTCCTTGCAGAGTTGACCGTCGCTGCGGCCGGATTGGGACTTGAAGGCGCGGTGTCGAAGTTTTCCAGCGCGCGCGCCAGGCTGGCATTGGACAATTCACCCAAGTGGCTGCCCAGCAGGCGGCCATCAGGGCTATAGAACAGCGTAGTCGGCAAAGCCATGGAACCCACGGCTTGGCCGAGTCGGCCGCCGCGATCGAACAACACGTTGTTCAAACTCAGGCCTTGGGTTTCGAGAAACGTCGCGACGCTTTGCATGCTTTCCGCCTGATTGACGAACAGGAAGGTCAGATCCGGGCGTTGCTGCTGAGCGTTTTCCAGCACCGGCATTTCCCGTCGGCACGGCGGGCACCAGGTCGCCCAGAGGTTGATCACCAGCGGGCCACCCTGATAATCGCTGAGTTTGACCGTCTCCCCGGCGGCATTGCGCAGGGCAATGTCCGGCAGGCGCGTGCCCTGTTCGTAAATGTTCAGCGACAGCGTCGCCAACAGCCAGAACACCACGCCACTGGCCACGCCAAAACCCAACGGTCGACGCAAGCCCGGACGACGCCAGCCGCGATACAGCGCTGCCAACAGCAAAACGATCACCCCCGGCCAGGCCAGAAAACCACCATCGCGCAGGTCGATGATTTGCCACGGGTCATTGCGGTAGTGCGACCAGTACATCAGCACAAACGCGATGCGCGCGGCCAACATGCCCAGCAGAAACAGACTGAACAGCGCCGACTCGGGGTTATCACCGCCGCGCTTGGCCACCCGCCAGCCGACAAACGTCGCCAGCGCCAAAGCACTGATCAGCAGCAGGTGGTTAAGCGCGATGGCAAAAGTGCCGAGGGTGAAAGTCAGCATTAATTGGCGTCCCGGGTGGTGGCCCAGCGTTGCAGGAAGGTGTCGGCATCGACTTCGCCGGTGATGCGCTGGCTGCGGCGTTCTTCGCCGTCAGTGCCGATCCAGACAAAACTCGGTGGCCCCGGCACTTTGTAACGGCTAAGCAGTTCGCGGCTGGCAGCGTTGTCGGCGGTGACATCGAGCCTGAGCAGACGCACATCACTCAGCGCCTGCATCACCTTGTCTTTGCCGAACACCTGTTTCTCCATGACTTTGCACGACACGCACCAATCGGCGTAGTAATCGAGCAGCACCCACTGGCCCTTGGCTTTCGCAGCATCCAGTTCGCTTTGCAAAGCGACAGGATCCTTGATGGTGGTGAACGCCTCATGACCATTCGGTGCGGCGCTTGCGGTGCGACCGGCACTGTAAACCTGCAGTGGTTGGTACGGATCATCACTGCCACCCGCCGCGCCGATCACCAGCAAACTGCCCCACAAACCCAACAGCAGTGCAGCGGCGCCGAACATCTGCGCAACTCGGCCAAAGCCTTCGGATTGTTTCCAGGCGCTGTAAGCGGCGATCAACAGCAGCGCACCGCACAGGCCCAGCCACAACGACGGATCCAGCACCGGACGCAGCATCAGCAACGCGGTAGCAAGAAAGAGGAAACCGAACACGCCTTTGAGCAGGTTCATCCACGCACCCGGTTTCGGCAGGAAGCGATTGCCGACAGTCACCAGCAGCAACAGCGGCACACCGATGCCGATGCCCAGCGAGAACAGAATCAAGCCACCGTGCAGTGCATTGCCACTCTGCGCGATATACAGCAGCGCTCCGGCCAGCGGCGCTGTCATGCACGGGCCGACCAGCAAACCGGACAACGCGCCAAGCACGCCGGCACCGATCAGGCTGCCACCACTGCGACTGCGTGAGGCGTGTTCAAGACGATCACGCAGCGCCACCGGCAGTTGCAGTTCAAAGAAGCCGAACATCGGCAACGCCAGCACCACGAAGATCGCGGCAAAGGTGCCGAGCAACCAGGGGTTCTGCAGCCACGCTTGCAGGTTGGCGCCGAGCAGCGCGGCAATCACGCCCATCGCGGCATACACCAGCGCCATGCAAATCACATAACTGCCGGCCAGCGCGAAACCTCGACGCGGAGTGGCGCCGCTGCCGACGACCATACCCGCCAGAATTGGCAACATCGGCAACGTGCAAGGGGTGAAGGCCAGCAACAGACCAAGGCCGAAGAACACCAGCAAGCTCCAGCCCAGCGCGCGCTGTTGCAGGCTGCTGGCCAAGGCTTGATCCGGTGCTTCGGTACTGGCGGCGACGGCGGCTTTGCCCCCCAGATCAATCACGCGGGTTTGCGGCGGGTAGCACAGGCCAGCATCGGCACAGCCCTGATAGCTGACTTTGATCTGGCCGCTGGCCGAGGCCGGGATTTTCACCTCCAGGCCTTGGCGGTAAACCGGTTGCTCACCGAAAAACTCATCGCTGTGGGATTCACCTGTTGGCAGCGCTGGTTGTTGTTCGGCGGTCAGCCCATCGAATTTCAGGCGTTTCTGATACAGGTAGTAGCCGTCAGTGATTTGCCAGAACAGCTGGGTTTCACCGGATTCCAGGCGTTCGGAGGTGAGCACGAACGCCTTGTCGACCGGCAAAAATTCCGGTTTTGATTCGAAAGGATTATTCCCGGCCTGGGCCAGGCTCGAAATCAGCAGTGCAAACAAAAGAAAAAAATGACGCATGGAGGAGCCTTGTCCCTGTGCAAGTGTGGCGAACAATGGGGGCTAGAGATTAACCGATGATTAACCTCGCCCGGTAACCCGCCAGACGCCGCATTTGCCCGGATCAGTCGCGTAACAGCCCTGGCCAATTGCCGTCGTTGACATCGATCGGACCGGCGAGAAGCCTGAATGTCATCAGGTTGTATCGCAGGTACTGATTACCTGTGAGGAAAATGTAGTAGTAACTGTCAGCCAGTGATCGGTCGTTTTGTACTGCAGTAATCATCCTGTGCTTATACGGTTCAAGTCCTGGCCAGGTGTCGTTAGTGATGTCTTTGTGAACTAAATGATGTTTAGGCGAAGTCAGATCCAGAGAGAGATAAGAGCCATCATTCAGCAGAAACTCAAAACCCCGAGGTCGCAGTGCAGTTTCACGCCAGGTGCCAGCGATAATGCGCTCGAAGTAGGGCGCCAGCATCGACCATGGCGATTTCGACAGGGGCATGAAACTGTTGACTCTGTCAGCGTCCTGATCGTATTTGCAGACCATGGGTTGCGCGCCGTCGAGGTAGAAAAACCACAGGATATCGGAGTCAAACCCCAGATATTCAGGGGTTTTAAAACCAGTGGTGGTAAATCCGAAGCGTAAATCCTTTGCGTGGGGATGGAAGTCATGCCAGTTGATGGCATTGGGCGTAGTGGGATGTCCATCAATAACCCGGTTGTCCTCGATGTCGAAGCGGGAGTAAGTATTGGTATCTTTGAAAAAGAAATAGATTTTGTCCTTGCCTGCGCGCCAGTCGACCGCTACAAAGTTTTTTAGTTGGGGCATGATTGTGTCCGGATTTAAAGTGATTAACAGAGAAGTTGCTGTTTTCGACAGTAATCCAGTTGTGATTAAAAGCACGGCAGTCTGTTATGCGTTTTGTTTCTGTAGCGGAATCAACCAGACGGTTTTAAGCAATTGCCGGCTGAAAAAGTACAATCAAACCGGGGGCTCCAGGCCCTATTTGCCTCTGCGCTTCTCGCCAGGCATAGCGCACGCCATAATTGCCACTTAATCTTTCTCTGTTCGAATCGCCTTTTTTGCTCACGGAGCTCCCATGCACGTACTGGTTTGCGAAGACGACGAGCTGATCGCCAGCGGGATCGTTGCCGGTCTCACGGCTCAGGGGCTGACCGTTGAGCACGTCAACACCGCGTCGAAGGCGCGGGCGATGCTCAAGGTCGCGGAATTTGACGTGATGGTGCTCGATCTCGGCCTGCCCGACGAAGATGGCCTCAAGTTGCTGCAACAATTGCGGCAAAGCGGCCTGGAGATTCCGGTGCTGATTCTGACCGCGCGCGATTCGGTCACAGACCGCGTCGACGGTTTGCAGGCCGGCGCCGACGATTACCTGCTCAAGCCCTTCGATCTGCGCGAACTGTTCGCGCGTCTGCAAACCCTGTTGCGCCGCGTCGCCGGTCGCAGCGTCAATCTGATCGAGCACGGCGCACTGACCTACGACCCGAGCAGCCGCGAAACCATGCTCGCCGGGCAGCCGGTCGATCTGTCGCGACGCGAACAATCATTGTTGCAAGCCCTGCTGCACAATCGCGGCCGGGTGCTCTCCACCGAGCAACTGAAAGACAGCGTCTACGGCTTCAACGACGAGTTGGAAAGCAACGCGCTCAACGTGCACATCCACCACCTGCGCAGCAAACTCGGCAAAGGCATCGTCGAAACCGTGCGCGGTCTGGGCTATCGCCTGGGCCCGGCGGATGGCGGAGATCAAGGCAAGTGATGAGTCTGCGACTGCGCCTGAGCCTGACCCTCGGCGCCGCGTTCACGCTGATCTGGGCGCTGGCCGCGGCCTGGATGCTCAGCGACCTGCGCAACCAGATGATGTTTTCCCTCGACCAACGCCTGGTGGCGTCGGCGCGCATGGTCGCCGGGTTGCTGGAGCAATTGCCGACACTGCCAAGCAAAGGCGAGGGCACTCACTTCAGCGCGGAACAACTGAACATTCCCGGCGGCATGGCGTGTCAGGTCAGTTCGTTACGCGGGGAAATTCTTGCCCGCAGCCACAATAATCCTGAGCAAGCGCTGGAAGCCGAAAAAATGGGCTTCCACGATCAGATGATCGACGGCGCGCCGTGGCGCAGTTTTACCCTCGCACGCGGCGATGTGCGCATCACCACGGCGGATCGGCAGATTGAGCGCGAAGCGCTGAACATGTCGATTCTGCTCGCCGCTTCAGTGCCCGTGGGCGTGGCGTTGCTGGGTTGCCTTTGCCTGCTGTGGCTGGGCATCGGTCAAGGATTGGCACCGCTCAATCGACTGCGCGAAGCGTTGATGCGGCGTAATGCCGACTCGCTGGAACCGTTGCAGTTGCAGTCATTTCCCAGCGAATTGAAACCGCTGCTGGATACGCAGAATCAGTTGTTCCAGCGCATTGGTAAAACCATCGAGCGCGAACGCCGTCTGACCGGTGATGCGGCCCATGAGCTGCGCAGTCCGCTGACGGCAATCAAGACTCACCTGCAAGTCGCGCGCATGACCGAGGGCAGCGCTCGCGATCAGTCACTGGCGCGGGCCGAGGAGGGCGCTGACCGATTGCATCGAACCCTTGAACAATTGCTGTTGCTGGCGCGGGTTGAGGGCAGTTTGTCGTTCGACGACGGCTCGCAATGCAGTGCCGAGCAAGTCGCCCGACTGGCTATTCAAGATGCCACTGGCGGTGAACGGCTGCGGATCAAACTGCAACTGCCTGCCCAACTGTCGGAGGCGCCGTTGCAAATGCCGGCGGTGCTGGCGATTGCCGCGTTGCGCAATTTGCTCGATAACGCGCTGCGCCATACGCCGGAAGATTGCGCGGTGGAGGTGAGCATGGAGACCACCGGCAACCGCGTGCGCTTTGTCGTACGCGACCATGGGCCGGGCATTGCGCCGGATGATTTGCAGCATCTGACCCAGCGTTTCTGGCGCAATGGTCAGAGCACCGGTTGCGGCCTCGGTCTGGCGATTGTTCAGGCGATCGTCCAGCGTTGTGATTGCGCCCTGCATTTCGACAGCCGCGCGGATGGTTTGCGCGTTGAACTGAGCATGCCGCTGCAACCTCTCTGATACCACTCCCCCTGTAGGAGCTGCCGAAGGCTGCGATCTTTTGATCTTGATCTTGAAGAGCAAAATCAACAGATCGCAGCCTTCGGCAGCTCCTACAGGGGTTACTCATTAAATGTAACTTCTTGGCGGTCGCTATCCGTTGGTGTGAGGGTTAAGGTCAGCCCCAGCTTTATCTCAATGGATTGAGGAAACTGCGCCATGGAAGCATCCATCTGCATTCGTCCCGCCACTCTGGCTGACGCCGGCATCATCGGCCGCGTCATCGAACGTTCTATCCGCATCGGTTGTGCACTCGATCATCGCAACGACCCCCGACGGGTAAGCGAATGGATTTCCCGGCAGTCAGCTGAAGACATCAGCGCCTGGTTCGCCAACTCGCAGCTCTACCTCAACATCGCCCTGCTCGACGACAAACCGATCGGCGTCGGCATGGCCACAGCGAATGGCGATATCACCTTCTGTTACGTGCAACCGGAGTGCTTTCGACGCGGTGCAGGCAGGGCGCTGATGACCGATCTCGAAGGCTGGCTACGCATTCGCGGGGCGATCCACATTCAACTCAACAGCACCCGCACCGGTGAGCCGTTTTATCGCCATCTGGGCTACCGCGAATCGGCGCCAGCCCTTAACGACAAAGGCCTGCAGACGCAGCCCATGAGCAAGCCGTTGGCAGACTCCAGCTGACAACTCGATCAAGGGTCTAAATCCTCGACACGCTGAAGCGTTTCCAGAACAGGAAAACCTGCAAGTGCGCCCCGCGACCGGAACGCGCACCTGCCCGGTGTGCTGTTTTGGTCACTATCCATAGCGTATTGAGGGTCGAGAGATGTCAGTCGCCACCAGCCTTATTGAAGAGTCGTCGGCCCGGGTCACTTCGGTGCCGGCGGAAACGCTGTACCAGTTCAACGAGTCGCCGCTACTCGCGCGTCAGGCGCAACAGGAGTCGAATGCTCGCAGCTATCCGCGGCGCATTCCGCTGGCGCTCAAGCGCGCCAAAGGTTTGTACGTCGAAGACGTTGAAGGGCGCACGTTCATCGATTGCCTGGCCGGTGCCGGCACGCTGGCGTTGGGGCATAACCACCCGGTGGTGATCGAAGCGATCCAGCAAGTGCTGGCCGATGAATTGCCGTTGCACACGCTGGATCTGACCACGCCGGTCAAGGATCAATTTGTTCAGGATCTGTTTGCTTTGCTGCCAGCGGCTTTGGCAGCAGAAGCGAAAATCCAGTTCTGCGGCCCCACCGGTACTGATGCCGTGGAAGCCGCATTGAAACTGGTGCGCACGGCCACCGGACGCAGCACCGTGCTGTCGTTTTCCGGCGGTTATCACGGCATGAGCCAAGGCGCGTTGAGCCTGATGGGCAGTCTGGGGCCGAAGAAACCGTTGGGCGCATTGCTCAGCAACGGCGTGCAGTTCATGCCGTTCCCGTATGACTACCGTTGCCCGTTCGGCCTCGGTGGCGCGGCGGGTGTGAAGGCCAATTTGAGCTATCTGGACAACCTGCTCAACGACCCCGAAGCCGGCGTGCAACTGCCCGCAGCAGTGATCGTCGAAGCAGTGCAGGGCGAGGGCGGGGTGATTCCGGCCGACATCGAGTGGCTGCGCGGTTTGCGCCGGATCACCGAGAAGGCCGGCGTCGCATTGATCGTCGACGAGATTCAAAGCGGATTCGCCCGCACCGGCAAGATGTTTGCGTTCGAACACGCTGGCATCGTGCCAGACGTGGTGGTGCTGTCCAAAGCCATCGGCGGCAGCCTGCCGCTGGCGGTGGTGGTCTATCGCGACTGGCTCGACACTTGGCAGCCGGGCGCGCACGCCGGCACGTTCCGTGGCAATCAAATGGCGATGGCCGCCGGGTCGGCGGTGATGCGTTATCTGGTCGAACACGAGGTTTGCGAACATGCCGCCGCCATGGGCGAACGCTTGAGCGAGCATCTGCGCATTCTGCAGCGCGACTTCCCGCAACTCGGCGATATTCGCGGTCGCGGTCTGATGCTCGGGGTTGAACTGGTTGACCCGAACGGTGCGGCGGATGCGCTCGGTCATCCGCCGGCCTTCGCGCGATTGGCACCGCTGGTGCAGCGTGAATGCCTTAAGCGCGGGTTGATTCTGGAGCTCGGCGGTCGGCATGGCGCCGTTGTGCGTTTCCTGCCGCCGCTGGTGATTACTGCGGCGGAGATCGACCGTGTTGCCGAAATCTTCGGCCGCGCGTTGGCCGCTGCCTCCGCCGCTGTGTAAATTTTTCGCCGCGCCGAACGTTCTTTCTTTATACCCGGCTGTACCCGTTGTGCAGCCCACCCTTACAACGATGGAGAACCAGCATGACGTCAGTATTCGACCGCGAGGACATCCTCTTTCAGGTCGTGGTCAACCACGAAGAGCAGTACTCGATCTGGCCGGACTACAAGGCCGTGCCGGAAGGCTGGCGCACCGTGGGCAAGAGCGGCCTGAAAAAGGAATGCCTGGCCTACATCGAAGAAGTCTGGACCGACATGCGTCCGCTGAGCTTGCGTCAGAAGATGGAAGCGCAGGTCGCGGCGCAGTAAGTCATCAGGCAAAAACAAACCCGCTAACCGGTGACGGTTAGCGGGTTTTTTTATGTCCTTAAAAGATCGCAGCCTTCGGCAGCTCCTACATTGGTAAGCGTAAATCCTGTAGGAACTGCCGAAGGCTGCGATCTTTTGATCTTCAGCCCTTCAATCCGTTAAGCACCAAATCCACATTCCCCTCCAGCTCCGCCACCGGATCCGCCGCATCGGTACTCAACACCACCAACCGACTCCCCGAGGCCGCCACCGCCGCTTTCACCGCCTCCGAAGGCTGGCGATGATGCAGCACCACCGCCACATCATTGTCCTTGAGTGTCGCCGTCAGTTTCTGCAGATCCTCAGCCGTCCATTCCGCATCCGGCCGTGGATCCTGGCCGACCAACTCCAGATTGAGGCTGCCAATCAAATAGCCAAAGTGATCACTCAAACTCATCACACTCAGATTATCCGCGCTGGCCAACTTCGCCTCGCTGTCGGCACTGAGTTTGAGCAAACGCTGTTTCAACGCCGCCAGATTCGCCTCGATTGCAGGCTTGGCGCTCGGTGCCAGACGCACCAGATCCGCCGCCATCACGTCGGCCATGCGCCCCATGTTGTTGCTCGCCAGCCACGGCTGACTGTTCAAACCGTCCACCTTCAGATCCGGCTGCACAGCGATGCCGGGCAGGGCGCCGTCCACCGGGCGCGCGGCGTCGACTTCAACGATACGGATATTGCTGCGCCGAGAAATCGGGTACAGCGGATCATCGGCCCACAGCGAGCGCACGCCGATCACCGCGTCGGCGTCGGTCGCCAGTTTGCTCAGCGCCGGCGCGCCGCGTCCGGTGAAATAAGCGGTCTGGCGACTGCCCGGCAGATTCGCCGGCGCCGCGCGTTCGAGCTTGACGTCAGTGCCTTTGAGCAACACTTCGCCCAAACCGTAAGTGATCGGCAACGAGGCCAGCACGTGCAGCGGCTTGGTGCTTTCAGCGGCGAACACAGGTGTGCTGACCACGCCGCACAGGGCCATGGCCAAGGTCAGTTTGCGCATTGAAAAAGTCATTTATCCAAGATTCCCTTTCAGACTCGGGACGACACCGCGCGCGATGGCGGCGAGGGCGAAGGCGATGCCGGCAACCAGAATGATCGCGGCGCCGGACGGAATCGGCAGATCGAAAACGATCGGCGCGAGAATCCCGCACAAGGTGCTCACAGTAGCGATCAACACTGAACACCAGAAAAAGCCCTTGAGCGACTGGCTAAGCAAGCGCGCCGCAGCGGCCGGAATCACCAGCAGCGCACCGACCAGAATCGCACCGATGACTTTTACCGCCGCTACAGTGATCAAGGTCACCAGAATCACGAACAGATAATCCAGGGTCTTCACCGCGACGCCGCGCACCGCCGCCAGTTGCGGGTTGAAACTGGCAAGCATGATGCGGTTGTACAGCGGCAGTGCCAGCGCCATGACCAGCGAGCCGACGATGGCCAGCACCGCCAGGTCATTGCCGTTGACGGTCAACACCGAACCGAACAGCACGTTCTCCAGAATGTGCACGTTGATCTTGCCGGCGAGAATCAGCAGCAGGCTCGCACCCAAGGCCAGCGACACCGAGAGGAACACGCCGATCAAGGTATCCGGCGCCAGACCGGTACGGTTGCGCAGGTAATTGAGCAGGATGCCGAACAACAGGCAGTAGCCGAACAGACTGCCGTACGGCCCGGTGTAGGGTTCGCCAAGCAGAATGCCAATGGCCACGCCGGTCAGCGCGGCGTGACCGACTGCTTCGGAGAAAAACGCGAAGCGCTTGACCACCACCAGCGTGCCGAGGCCGCCGAGTACCGGGCCGATCAACAGGCCGGCGAGCAGCGCATTGACCACAAAACCGTAGGCCAGCGCTTCCGGCAGATAACCGGACGAGGCCCAGCCTTGAACCATCAAACGAAAGGCTTCGTAACTCATCAGCTCGCGCTCCGTGGATAGGTCGAAAACAGTGTCAGCAGACGCTCCGGGGTCAACGCCTCGCGAGGTGTGGCGTCGAACAGCACGCGACGATTGAGGCCGGTGACGCGATCGGCCAGACGGCCGACGGCTTCCAGATCATGCTCGATCCACAACACCGTGATGCCGGCCGCGCGCCAATCGCCGAGCAGGCGTTCGAACACCTGAATCCCGGCTTCGTCGAGTGCGGACATCGGCTCATCGAGCACCAGCAATTGCGGCGCCGGAATCAAACCCTGTGCGAGCAAAACCCGCTGCCGCTCACCGCCGGACAGCGCGCCCATGCGCCGCTTGCGCTTGTCCTGCATGCCGACGCGTTCCAGCGCATCACCGATGGCGCCGGCGTAGTGTTTGCTCAAACCGAGGAACGCCGGACGACGCTGGCACATCGCGGCCATGAAATCGTCGACGGTCATCGGTAGACCGCGATCGAATTCCAGCGCTTGCGGCACATAACCGATGGTGCCGGGCTCGTCGGGCCATTGCAGGCTGAGCTGGCCTTGATGCGGCATCTGCCCGAGCAGGGTTTTGATCAACGAACTCTTGCCGCCACCGTTGGGTCCGACCAGTGCGTGTACGTTGCCGGGCAACACCTGAAAACTGACCTTGTCGAGAATCGTCGTCCGCCCCAGCGTCAGACAAACCTCAGCAAAATCCAGAGTCGGCCCCGAAACCTGTAGGAGTGAGCCTGCTCGCGATAGCGGAGTGTCATCCAACAATGATGCTGGCTGACTTGGCCCCATCGCGAGCAGACTCACTCCTACAGGGGATTCGGTGTTTTCGGGAGAGAGGGTTTCTTTTGAAGTCATGCCCCCGACTCCTGAATCGCCCGCACCACGGTGTTGAGGTTGCCGGTCATTTCCTTTTCGTACTTGTCGGCGGTGTATTCGCCGTAGGAGATGTGCGACAGCGGGTACAGCTTCACCCCGGATTCACGCTGAATGGTATCGACGTAACTGGACGGGAAATCCATCTCCGAGAAGATCACTTTCACGTCCAGTTCGCGCAGTTGATCGATGGTCTTCTTTAACTGGCTCGGGCTCGGCTCGATGCCGTGCGCCGGCTCAACCACTGCCGTCACTTCCAGACCGAATTCACGCAGCAGGTAGTCGTAAGCTGCGTGCACAGTGGCCACGCGCAGCTCGGCGTTCGGCGCCTCGGTCAGCTTGGCCAACGCATCGGCGCGCATCTGCCGCAGGCGTTTGCCGTAGGCGCGGGCGTTCTGCGTGTAGGTTTTGGCGTTGTCCGGGTCGAGTTTGCCCAGTTCGCGGGCGATGTTGTTGACCTGGGCGATCGAGGCGCTGATCGACAAGAAAGTGTGCGGGTTGACCACTTTGCCGGCCCCGCGCGCGGCGACCCCGGTGGCGGCCAAGAGTGGCACGTTTTCGTTGGCTTCGATGGTTTTGACGTTCGGCGTTTCGCTGGCGGCGATCATCCGGTCGGCAAAATCATCATGGCCGACACCGTTGAGCACGATCACGTCCAGCCCGCTGATGCGCTTGATGTCTTCGGCGCGCGGCTCGTAGGCGTGCGGGTTGAAACCGGCCGGAATCAGCGGCACCACTTCGGCTTTGTCGCCGACGATGTTCGCCACATAGCTGTAATACGGATGCAGGGTGATGCCGATGCGCAGGCGTTTGGCGGGATCGGCGCTGGCCAACGGGCTCAGCAGGCAGGCACAAAGACCGGCTAAAAACAGACGCAACAATGGACGGCGGGGCGATGAAATAGACATGGGCAAACGGTCTTCTCTCGGGTGAGGGCGAGGAATCAATGGCGATGTTCGCGGGTAACCCCGGCATCGTATTGCGCGACGATCTGTTTCCAGCCCGACGCGGACAGGGCGGCGTCGGTCAGTTCGGTCGGCACTTTGAGATCGGCATCGCGGTTGAGCCAGATGTCCGGTGCAGCGCTGTGATCGGCGCTCAACAGCATCAAGAACGAACCGGCGACGGCGGGTGCCTGGCTGTGGCCGAAATAGGCAGTGTCGGCCAGCAATTGCCAGGCATGACCGCCGCGACTGACCGAACTCGCATCCTGAGCAAACGGCGCAAAACCTTCTTCGGCCAGATTTTGCGGGGTCGGCAAGGTTTGCTGTTCTTCGCGCAGCAGACGGATTTCGTCGAGGGTCACCCGCAGATCGGCGTAGATGCCCTGCTCGGAAGCACTGAGATCGCGGCGCGCATCGAACTGATGACTGGCGACCGGTTCCGGCTCATGCGACACCCCGCGCCACGCCACCACCGAACCGGCGACCGCCAGAATCAGCAGGCACAACAGCAACACATTGAGGGTTTCATGGCCGGCACCGGCCGGACGGACGACTTGGGTGGTGGGCGTACTCATGGGGCCTCAATATCCGCTTGGTCGATTTCGACGACGTGGCCGGGACCCGCGTCGAACAGCACGTAGAATTCGGCGCCGGGCTTTTTGAAGGTCAGCGTCGAATCGCTGCCAAGCTTGCCCGGTACCAGAATGGTTTCGTCGTAACCGATCACGTCGAGGGTCACGCCGGGGGCGCCGCTGCCGTCGGAAAAACCGCCGGTGCATTTGATCTGGTCGGCGTCGATGGCTTTGCATTCGCACATCGGGTTATGCGCCAGAGCGCTGCCACTGAAACCGGCGCAGAGCACCAGCAACGCGGCGCTCAGCCGCAGGCGGGAAGGGCGTTGCGAGCGGGTCATGGTTTGGCTCCTTGTTGAGTCAGCCAGGCAATGGTGGCGGGGGAGGCCTGGCTCAGGGGAATCGAGGCCTGATGCATGCTGCCGTCCCAGCCTTCCATGGTGATCCACAGTTCGGCGTCGGCTTTGGTTTTCTCCGGCACCGGCAACTGCGCGCCCATGCGGTACGGCGCGCCGAAGAAAATCACCCCGGCGGCGCGCAGGCTGCGCGGTTTGCCGATGCGCAGATAAGTGGCTTTGACTTTGTCGATGCAAGCATCACAAAGCGCGGCGTTGAAGCCTTTCATGTAGCCGGCCGGGCCTTCCAGACGTGGCGCCTCGTTGCGCAATTCGGCGAGGCGCAGGCTCCACGGGCCGACTGCGATTTCGCCGACTTCGCGTTCACCGAGGCCGGCATCGCCGCGAAACAGCGCGACATCGGCGAAGTATTTCGGCATGAAACCCAGCGGGATCAGCAGCAACAGCACGTTGATATGGAAACGCCATTTGTGCCAGAACACGCTCAAGCGCGACGGTTGCGGCAAAGCTGCGGACTTGCTCATGGGTTGACCTCCGACGTTTCCCGGCGCATCGCCGGTTGCGCCTGCACGCGGTTTTTCTTCGATTCACGCTTGAGAGCATTGGCCGTGGCCAGCGCCGTGCGTTTGGTCCAGATCAGCAAACCGCTGAGCACCATCATGCTCAGCAGCAGGCCGAAGAAGAACCAGATCAACTTGATCCACAACCCGCCGAAGTCGCCGGTGTGCAGCGGGCGCATGGATTCGGTAACGAATTCCAGCGACGTGCGGTCGCTCAACAAACGTGAAGTGGCCAACTCACCGCTGTAAGGATCGAGCGTCGCGGTCTGGAACATCAACGGATACCAGCCGCGACCGCCGACGTTGAGGTGGGTATAGGCGTTGGCCGGGAGGCTGACGAAGCTGACTTCGAGGCCGGGGATTTTCTCTTGGGCGATTTCAATGGCGCGATCCAGACTGATGCGCGGCGGCGGGCTGCCGTCGGCCGAGATCGGCACCGCTTCACGGGACATCGCCGGAATGATCGGTTCGCTGGAGATGGAAATGTGGTTGTCGAACAGCAGCGCCTGAATCAGAAACCAGGTGCCGGTGATCGAGATCACGGCGATAAACCAGATCGACCAGATGCCACTGAGGCGGTGGAAATCGCCCCAGAAAATTCGCGCGCCGTGGCGAAAGCGCAGGGTCGGACTAAAGAATCCTTTCCAGAAGCGTTTATAAACCACCAGCCCGGTCACCAGCGAAGCCAGCAACGGCAGACCGAGGAACGACACCAGGTACCAGCCCCAACTGAAACCGTTGGTGAACGGCACCAGCCACCAGCCATGCAGGGCGCGGGTAAAGGCCTGGAAGTTGAAGTCGGGCGCGACTCCCTGAATCACCCCGGTGTACGGGTTGACGTAAACGGTCTGCTCGCGGCCATCCGGGTAGCTGACCTGCACGTCCAGGGCAAAATGCGACTCATCCGGGCGGCTGATGCTCTCGACCACGGTGCGTGGTTCGGCTTTTTTGATCGCCGCGAGTACCTGGTCGTAGCTGAGCAGCGGTGAGTCGTCGGTCGGTTGGCTGGCGCGCATTTGCGGGTTTGCCAGCCAGACGATTTCCTGGCTGACCACCGCCAGCGTGCCGGTGACACAGACGATCAGCACAAAGAACCAGATCGGTAACGCCAGCCAGCTATGAACGAGGAACCACAGTTTGGAGCGGGATTTCTTCGACATGATTGCGCGTCTTGATTTCGATGGAAGGGCGCGGCACCACGGGCTTCGCAGCACAGCAGTCCCCGAACGACCGGTCGTGGCTTTTGCCTACGCGAACGGCCTGCATCTCTATAAGACGAATGAGCGACGCAAATCCCGAAAGGCGATATGAAAGCAAATGTTTCGCAATCCGCCTTCACGCGGAAAACCTGTGGGAGCGGGCTTGCTCGCGAAGGCGGTGTGTCTGTTGCGTGGATGTTGGCTGGCACGACGCCTTCGCGAGCAAGCCCGCTCCCACAGGGGGTTTGTG
Source organism: Pseudomonas sp. NPDC087804 (assembly GCF_044742965.1). NCBI lineage: Bacteria > Pseudomonadati > Pseudomonadota > Gammaproteobacteria > Pseudomonadales > Pseudomonadaceae > Pseudomonas > Pseudomonas sp. NPDC087804. Next base: position 154,986 of record NZ_JBIUVN010000009.1, read on the forward strand.
GTGTTCGGGGGATTGAACACGTTTCATGATCTGCGCGATCACTGTCTGGCAATTGATGGGCGGCAGCGCCTGCCTATGATGGGAATCACTTGGATTGCTTGAGTGAATGCCCTGATGAGCCCCAGAACCCTTTACGACAAACACATCGATTCCCACACGGTCTGCCGTCTCGACGATCAGGGGCATGTGCTGCTGTATATCGACCGTCAGGTGATCAACGAATACACCAGCCCGCAAGCGTTCAGTGGCTTGCGCGCGGCTGGGCGCGAAGTGTGGCGGCCGGGCACGGCGCTGGCGGTGGTCGATCACGTCAACCCGACCACGCCGGTGCGCATCGCCGCGATGCCCGATGCCGGCGGTGCGCGGCAAGTGTCGTATCTGGCGGAGAACTGCCGGGACTTCGGCATCGAACTGCTGGACATCCTCGACAAGCGCCAAGGCATCGAACACGTGATCGCTCCGGAGCAAGGCTTCATCCTGCCGGGTATGGTCATCGCGGCCGGCGACAGCCACACCACGACCTACGGCGCACTCGGCGCGTTCGGGGTCGGCATCGGCACCTCTGAAATCGAGCACTTGCTGGCCTCGCAAACGCTGGTCTACAAACGCCTGAAAAGCCTGCGCGTCACGGTGGATGGCGAGTTGGCGCCGGGCCTGACCTCGAAGGATGTGATCATGGCGCTGATTGGCCAGATCGGCGCATCCGGGGCCACCGGTTACGCCATCGAGTTCTGCGGTTCGACCATTGATGCCTTGAGCGTCGAAGCGCGCATGACCATTTGCAACATGGCCGTCGAGGCCGGTGCGCGCGGGGCCTTTATGGCGCCGGACGAGAAAGTCTTCAGCTACTTGAAAGGCAAACCACGTGCGCCCCAAGGTGAGTTGTGGGATCGCGGCGTGGAAAAATGGCGCGAATTGCGCAGCGATCCCGGCGCGGTGTTCGATCGCGAAATACACCTCGACGCCAGTGGGCTGGAACCAATGGTGACCTGGGGCACCAGCCCGGATCAGGCCGCTGCCATCGGTGCGCGAGTGCCGGATCCGCAATTGATCAGCGACCCGATCCTGCGTCAGGACATGCGCCGCGCCCTCAACTATATGGGCCTCGAAGCGGGCATGGCGCTCAGCGACATCGTCATCAGCCACGCGTTTATCGGCTCATGCACCAACGCGCGGATCGAAGATTTGCGGGATGCCGCCAGCGTCGTGCGCGGGCAACGCGTCTCCGAGCACGTACGCGCGATGATCGTGCCCGGCTCCAGCGAAGTGCGTGCGCAAGCCGAAGCCGAAGGGCTGGCGCAGATTTTTCTCGACGCCGGTTTTGAGTGGCGCCAGTCCGGTTGCTCGATGTGCCTGGCGATGAACGACGACGTACTCGCTCCCGGCGACCGCTGCGCGTCCAGCACCAACCGCAATTTCGAAGGCCGCCAGGGCGCCGGCGCACGCACGCATTTGATGAGCCCGGCGATGGTCGCCGCTGCTGCGATCAGCGGTCGACTCACCGACATCCGCCACTTTGGAGAACGCCCATGAGCCTGCAACCCTTCACTCAAGTCAGCGGTCAGGCCGCGCCGTTTCTGGCGGCCAACGTCGACACCGACGTAATCATGCCGAAACAGTTTCTCAAGGGCATCGATCGTCAAGGGCTGGATCGCGGGGTGTTTTTCGATCTGCGATTTTTGCCGGATGGCAGGCCCAATCCTGATTTCGTGCTCAATCAAGCGGCATGGCGGGGTGCGAGTTTTTTGGTGGTCGGGCCGAATTTTGGCTGCGGTTCCAGTCGTGAGCACGCGGTGTGGGGGTTACAGCAGTTGGGCGTTCGCGCGTTGATCGGCAGCAGTTTCGCCGGAATCTTTTATGACAACTGCCAGCGTAACGGGGTGTTGTTGATCACCCTGGAAGAAGCGCAGGTGCAGCGGATCGGGCAGCTTGTGGGTCAGGCTGAAACGGCGCGGATCAGCATTGATCTGCAAGCGCAGCAGATTGGTTTGGCGGATGGCAGTGTGATCGATTTCCAGATCGATACCCTGCGCAAAACTTCGCTGTTGCTGGGGCTGGATGCGATCGGCAGCACCTTGCAACGCCGCGAACAGATCCACGAGTTCGAACGCCAACACCTGGCCAGTAATCCCTGGTTGTCCTGACCAAAAAGATCGCAGCCTGCGGCAGCTCCTACATGGAACACATTGCCCTGTAGGAGCTGCCGCAGGCTGCGATCTTTTGATCTTCTAAACAGACAACTCTTTGAAATGCCCCTGCAAAAACTCCACACACGCCCTCAACTTCCCAGAATTCGCTAACCGCGTCGGGTACACCGCCCAGACATTCGCGCTCTGCCCGTAATCCTCCAGCACCTGCACCAGCAACCCTTGCTCCAGCAACGGTTTCACATCCCACAGTGAACGCAGCAAAACCCCGCGCCCATCAAGTGCCCATTGCAGAACAATCTCGCCATTGTTCGACGACAACGGCCCGCTGACCCGCACACTTTCCTGCCCGCCCTCGCGATCCAGATTCCAGATGCCGAAGGCGTTGTCGCGTTCCTTGATCACCAGACAGTCGTGCTGCTGCAAGTCATCCAGCGTCAGCGGCGTGCCACGTCGTTGCAGATAATTCGGCGCTGCACACAGCACGCGCCGATTGCTCACCAGACGTCGACCGATGTGCTGCCCGGGAATGTCGTCGCCGACGCGGATCTCCAGGTCGAAACCTTCGTTGATGATGTCCACCACCCGATCAAACAGGTCGAGACGAATCTGCAGTTCCGGGTAGCGCTCGGCCAACAGCGACACCGCTGGCGCCACGTGATTGCGACCGAAACCGAAACTGCTGCAGATGTGCAAACGCCCACGCGGTCTGTCGTGGGCGTCGGAAAGTTCGTCGTGCAGTTGCTGGAAGTCATCAAGAATGCGCAACGCCCAGCGCTGCACACGCTCGCCATCCTCGGTCAGCGAGACGCGCCGACTGGTGCGATGCAGCAGGCGTGTGCCAAGGGTGGTTTCGAGAATCTGGATGCGTTTGCTGACATAGGCGGGCGACAGGCCCAACTCATCGGCCGCGGCGGCAAAGCCGTTTTTGCGGATCACGGTGAGCAGCACACGCAGGTCTTCGGGCAGGGGCACGGAGTCTTTCTTCTGGGACATGTCAAAACGCACGCTGGCGGCAGAAGCCGCCAGCATAGCACCGCGATTTACAAGCTCTGTTCAGCGCAGGAAGGCCAGCGCTTCGGCAAGCAACAGTTCGGGGGCTTCTTCGGCGATGTAATGGCCGGCGGGCAGGGCCTGGCCGGTGACGTTCGTCGCCACTTGCTGCCATTCCTTGAGCGGATCGAAACAGAGGCCGACGGTGCCTTCGGCGCCCCACAGCACCCGCAGCGGCAAACCCAAATGATGATTGGCGGCGATGTCGGCGCGGTCGTGTTCCAGATCGATGCCGGCGCTGGCGCGGTAGTCCTCGCAGATGCCGCGTGCGCTGCCGGGTTGTTGCAGGCAGCGGCGGTATTCGCTGAAGGCTTCGTCGGTGAACGGTTTGAGGCCGGCGCTGCGACTGCCCATCACGCTGCGCAGATAACCTTCCGGGTTGGCTTCGATCAGCGTTTCCGGCAGCGGCGCCGGGCGAATCAGGAAGAACCAGTGCCAGTAGGCGCGGGCGAAGGCTTCGTTGGTTTGGGTGTACATCGCCAGGGTCGGGGCGATGTCCAGCAGCATCATGCGTTGCACGGCGGCGGGGTGGTCGAGGGCGAGGCGATGAGCGACGCGCGCGCCACGGTCGTGGGCGAGGATCGAGAATTGCTCGAAGCCCAGCGCTTGCATTAAGTCGACGTTGTCGCGGGCCATTTCGCGTTTCGAGTAGCTGAGGTGCAACTCGTCAGCGTCGGGGCGACTGCTGTCGCCGTAACCGCGCAGGTCGGCGGCGACCACGGTGAAATGTTCGGCGAGTTGTTCGGCAATCTTGTGCCAGATCACATGGGTCTGCGGATGGCCGTGCAACAGCAACAGGCCCGGCCCGCTGCCGCCGACGCGGTAGGCAATGTCGACGCCATTGACGTGGCGCTGGTCTTTGAGGAATCCGGCAAACATCGGGCTGATCCTTGTTTCAGGGTTCTTGTGGCCTGCATCCTGAAAGCGTCCGGGGTTTGGGGCAAGGCGCAAAGCGTGATGGGCGGGTTCATGAAGTGTGATTTGTTTGTCAGTACCGGCCCCATCGCGAGCAGGCTCACTCCTACAATTGGAATGCAGTCCCCCTGTAGGAGTGAGCCTGCTCGCGATAGCGCCTATGCAAACACTGCAAAACCTAACCCTGGCTAAACATCTCCATCGCTCTTTGCCTGATCTGCTCCTCAGTCAAATCCTCCTTGCGCGAGGCCAGAAACCACAGATGCCCATACGGATCCTTCAACGTCCCGCTGCGATCGCCGTAAAACTGATCCTTGACCTCCGACACCGACGTCGCCCCGGCATCCAGCGCTCGCTGAAATGACTTGTCGACATCCGTCACATAAAGATGCAAACCAACCGACACCGCTTGATCCGGATTGCTCAACGGCCCTTGATCGCACGGCGAGCCGAGCATGATCGCGCTGTCACCGATGCGCAGTTCGGCGTGGCCAATGCCGCCGTCGGGCATGGACAGGCGCATGACTTCGGTGGCACCAAACGCTTTTTTGTAGAACTCGATGGCCTCGGCGGCTTTGTGAATGCCGAGGTACGGGGTGATGCTGTGATACCCCTCGGGAATGGGTTTGACGCTCATGACCTTCTCCCTGATTGTTGTTTTGCGAGGTGAAGAATCACTATAGAACTGTCGGCGCAGTGCAGATTTTTGCCCGACGAGCAGCACCAAAATTGAGCGATGGAAACCAGTCTTTGTGGCGAGGGGATTTATCCCCGTTGGGCTGCGAAGCAGACCCTAAGTCAGTCAATGAGGTATGTCTGAGGGAATAGGGAGGCAGGTTTTGGGTCTGCTCCGCAGCCCAGCGGGGATAAATCCCCTCGCCACAGGGGTTTTCCATCAATTTTTAGGGAAGTGCGGCCCTGGCCCTTGTTCACCCAATACATCGCCCTGATTGCGCAGCGGGCAGGCCTCCATTGAAAGGCAGCCACAGCCAATACAGCCATTCAAACGATCCCGCAGCAGCGTCAACTGCTCGATCCGTTCATCCAGTTCCCGCCGCCACTGCTCGGACAACACCCGCCAATCCGCCGCCGTCGGTGCACGGTCATCCGGCAAAATCTTCAGCGCTTCGCCAATTTCCGCCAACGGAATCCCCAGCCGTTGCGCGACCTTGATCAACGCCACCCGCCGCAGCACCTCACGCGGATAGCGCCGCTGATTGCCGGCATTACGCTGGCTCTTGATCAGTCCCTTCGATTCATAGAAGTGCAGCGCCGTCACCGCCACGCCACTGCGCGCCGCGACTTCGCCAACCGTTAGCTGCTTGTGCACATGTTCTTTGCTGATCATTGAAAACAGCTGTTGACCTTGACTTAACTAGAGGTTTTACCCTGCAGGCCTTCGAGTCGCAAGATTCGCCTTACAGCCAAGTGGGGACTTTCATGCAAGCAACAGCGAAAAATCGCAGTTTCACCCAGTTGATCGAATTCGAAATCGAACCACGTCAGCAGCCGGCATTGGTCAATGCGCTGTCGGTACAGACTGAACGTCTGGCCCAGCGCTACGCGGGATTTGTCAGTGCCAGCGTGCAGGCCAGCGACGATGGCCGGCGCGTATTGAGTTTTCTGCAATGGCAGACCCGCGAAGCGGGGGAGGCGGCGTTTCGCAGTTTCGAGAGCGGCGAGCAGGACTTTTGGCAGTTGATCCACACGCATCAAGCGAAAACCATCACCTTCAATTCCTTTCAGGTGCTAAGCAGCATCGCCCGCAGTCACGACGATGCGCTGCACTGCAATCTGGTCGGCTAGATCGACAGTTGAAGCAGGCGTTCGCCGTGCAGATTGGCGGGTGCCCGGCGCTTGTTCACTGCCAGTTCGCCGATCTTGATCAACCGTGTGCGCGTGACGTTGCGGCTCAAGCCGAGCAGGGCGGCGGTGTGCACCTGGTTGTAATGGCAAAAGCGGTAAGCCGCGCGCAGCAACGCGTCTTCGACTTTTTCGTGGAGGGCGCCGGCCTGTTGCGCGAAGAGTTTTTGGAAGGCCTGCTCCAGCAACGCTTCCGGTGAGTCGTCAGCGCTGTTGTGATGATCGTCCGGGCGCTCGATGCGCAGATTGGACAGGCGCAAATCATCACGTTCAATTACGCCGTTACGGCAGATCAACAAGGTGTGATGGATGACGTTTTCCAGTTCGCGGATGTTGCCCGGCCAACTGTAGCCGCGCAGTTTGTGCTCGGCGCCGAGGCTGATGCTGACTCGCCCGTAACCGAGACGCTGACTGTAGGCCTCAATGAAATGCCGAGTCAGCGGCAGGATGTCGCCGGGGCGATCGCGCAACGGACTGAGTTCCAGATTGACCACGTTGAGGCGGTAATACAGATCCTCACGGAAATTGCCGGCATTGATGGCTTTTTCCAGTTGCACGTTGGTCGCGGCCAAAACCCGCACATCGATCGGAATGCTTTTACGCGAACCGAGCCGCACCACTTCGCGCTCCTGCAACACGCGCAACAACTTGACCTGAATCGCCATCGGCAGATCGCCGATCTCATCGAGAAACAAGGTGCCGCCGTCCGCCTCTTCGAACCAGCCAGCCTTGGCGCTCAAGGCGCCAGTGAACGCGCCTTTTTCATGACCAAACAATTCGGCCTCGACCAGCGACTCGGAAAACGCGCCGCAATTGACCGCGATAAACGGCCGATGGCGACGGTTGCTCAGGTTATGAATATGCCGCGCCACCAACTCCTTGCCGGTACCGGTCTCGCCGATGATCAGCACGCTGGCCTCGCTCGGTGCAACCTGTTGCAAATGCGCGAGCAGGGCTTGGGACTTCGGATCTTCGAACACCTGCGCGGTGGCACGGATCGACGTGGCCAGCGCGGGTGAGGGCGGTAAGGTCAGCAGTTGCATGGGCTCGTCCTTCTTTTTAGTTCAAATGCAGACAGGTCAGGAATAGAAAGTCGGCACCGGCAGCGACTGGTTCAGCGCCCAGTCGCCCAGTTCATGGAGTTTGTAATCCAGCGGATCGTGCAGGGTTTGCGTGCGCAAGTTGCGCCAGTGCCGGTCGAGACGCAGCGAGGCGTGGGTCGAGCGCGCGCCGGTGACTTCGAACAGACGGCTGCAAATCTCCAGACCCTGACGACTGGCCGCGACTTTGGCCGTGGCAATCGCCGTGGCGACATGCCCGCGTTCTTCGGCGCTGAGGTTTGCGCCTTTCGCCCACGCTTCATCCAGCAACGCCGCCGCGCGTTCGACCAATAAACGAATGCCTTCGAGGGCCACCCAGAACTCGCCGAAATGCGCGAGCACATACGGGTCTTCACGCACCTCGCGCGCCGAGGATTTGTGCCAGAGCCGGGTTTCCTTGAGGGTGTACTGCCGCGCTTCTTCGAATGCGCCTTCGGCAATCCCGAGAAACATATGCGTGAAAGTCAGCTGCGCGATCAGTGGCCGCAGGCAGGCGAACGGCGTGCTCAGCGGGCCCGGATCAAGCAGCAGCTCCGACTCTTCGACACGCACCCGTTCAAACGTCGCGCTGCCGCTGTCGGTCTGACGCTGGCCGATATTGTTCCAGTCGTTGTGCAAAGTGATGCCGCTGCGGCCGCTGGGAATCGCCGCGATCAGCAACTTGCCGCCCGCACTTTCATCGACCGCCGAGGCAATCAGCATCTGCGAATCACTGGCGCCGGAGCAGAAGCTTTTCTTCCCGGAAAACTCACGCCAGCCACCGAGGTTTTTGACCACGGTGCGGGTGTCGAGCGGGTTCAGCGCGTTGCCCCAGAACCAGTTCTGCCGCGCGGTCTGTTCGAACCACGGCTGCCATTGTTCCGGTCGCGAGAACAGGCGCACTGTGGCGAGCATTAGATGATGAAAGCCGAAAACGTGAGCGATAGAGCTGTCGACCTTGGCGAACTCGCGGACGATCTGCAGGGTTTCACTCCACGTCGCGCCGAGGCCGCCGTAGCGGGTGGGAATGCTCAGGGCCAGCAGGCCGCTGTCGCGCAGAGCATCGCGCTCGGCTTTCGGCGTGCCACCGCGCTCGTCGCGTTCGACGGCGGTGAGGGCAAACTCGGCGGCCAGTTGGCGGGCGGTTTGCAGCGGGGATAACAGGGTACTTTGCGGTTTGGCAGTCACACCAACACTCCTGAATTCAATCTTCCTGTGTAGGAGCTGCCGCAGGCTGCGATCTTTTGCCTTTGATTTTTTAAAAAAAGATCAAAAGATCGCAGCCTGCGGCAGCTCCTACAGGGGATTTGTTTATGCCGTGGCTTTGGTGGGCAGCACATCATTGGCAATCATTTCGCCAAACGGCCCGGTAAGGTTGGTCACGCCACGCCCGGCCAGGCTCGCGTACGGCTCGGGCAGCAGCGGGAACACCAACTCGGCAAAGCGGTAAGCCTCTTCCAGATGCGGATAACCGGAGAAGATGAAGCTTTCGATGCCCAGATCCGCGTACTCCTTGATCCGCGCCGCCACTTGCTGCGGATCGCCAACCAGCGCCGTCCCCGCGCCACCGCGTACCAGACCGACACCGGCCCACAGGTTCGGGGCGATTTCCAGGTTGTCGCGACGGCCATCGTGCAACGCCGCCATGCGCCGCTGGCCTTCGGAGTCAAACCGCGAAAAGGATTTCTGCGCCGCTTCTATCGTCTCGTCGCTGATGTGCTCGATCAGCTTGTCTGCGGCTTTCCACGCCTCTTCGGCGGTCTCGCGGACGATCACGTGCAGACGAATACCGAACTTCACCGTGCGCCCGTGACGCGCCGCGCGTTCGCGCACATCAGCGATTTTTTCTGCGACCGCCGCCGGAGGTTCGCCCCAGGTCAGGTAGACATCAACCTGCTCGGCGGCCAGATCATGCGCCGCATCGGAGGAGCCGCCGAAGTACAGCGGCGGGTAAGGTTTCTGCACAGGCGGGTAGAGCGCTTTGGCGTTCTGCACTTTCAGGTGCTTGCCCTCGAAATCCACCGATTCGCCTTGCAGCACGCGGCGCCAGATTTTCAGGAATTCATCGGTGACTTCGTAGCGTTCACTGTGGCTGAGGAAGCTGCCGTCGCCACGGTTTTCATCCGGGTCGCCACCGGTCACCACGTTGATCAGCAAGCGGCCATTGGACAATCGATCCAGCGTCGCCGCCATCCGTGCCGAAACGGTCGGCGAGATGATCCCCGGTCGAATCGCCACCAGGTAACGCAGGCGTTCGGTCAACGGCACCAGTGCCGAGGCGATCACCCACGAGTCCTCGCAGGAACGCCCGGTCGGGATCAACACACCGTGATAACCGAGGCTGTCAGCGGCTTGCGCGACTTGTTTCAAATAGTTGAGCGTGACCGGGCGCGCACCTTGGGTGGTGCCCAGATAGTGGCCGTCGCCGTGGGTCGGCAGGAACCAGAAAACATCCATGAACAGCTCCTTAAGCGATCTTCAGCAACGGTTTGATTTGCGTGGCGAACAGCGGCGCAGCGCGCTCGGCGGCCAGACGGATGCGCGCTTTCAGCGGCTCGCTGGTGATCTGGTAGTCGGCGAAATCGGCCTCGGTGGCGTACACACCAATCGGCAAGGTCACGGCCTGGAAGAAACTGAACAGCGGGCGCAATTGGTGATCAAGCACCAGCGCATGCCGTTCGCTGCCACCGGTGGCAGCGAGCAGCACCGGGGTATCGATCAGCGCATTGAGGTCGATCAGGTCGAACAAATGCTTGAGCAGCCCCGGGTAAGAACCGCGATAAACCGGCGCTGCAACAATCAGCAAATCCGCTTGTTCGATGGCTTGCAGCTCGGCCTCGACTTCGGCGCTCAGCTCCTGACGCGAGAGGGCACCGCCGAGCGGACGGGCAATGTCACCGAGTTCGATCAGATGGCTGTCGATCGGCAAATGCCCGGCGAGTTCGGCCAGCAAGGCCTGGGTCAGCACCAACGTACGCGAGGGACGCCAGGTTCCGCCGGAGAGGGCGACGACTTTCAGAGGACGCGACATGATCAATTCCTTGTTTTCAACAGTTGCTCAGCGAGCAGTGGCTAAGTCACTGGGCTTGAGCAAACGCTGTACCAATTCCTGGAGGCCCGGTGTGGCGGGGCTTTGAGTGTTTTGCTAGCGGCCGTTTGTACGAATATGAGGTGGCTTTGTTGAACCGCTGTTGCCTGAGCAACAGTTGCTGGAGCAACACTGAAGCGCCTATGGGGAGAAGTTATAAAGGCTAGTTGTTATTCCGCAAAAGACCGTTAATCGATATTTATAGATCGTTAACGAATATGTCTGAGGCTCTGCGAAAATCCTGATAGCCACTATTGAGAGCGTTGATTTCTGCGCGAGCGAGCCCGGGCGTAGCCTTTGTCCATCGACTACCACTGCTCGCCAGGACGCTCCCATGAATCATTTACTGACTGTTTCGCTGCTGCTCGCTGTCTCCGTACTTGCTGGTTGTGCCGGTCACGTTTCGCCAGAATTGCGCCCTTACAGCGCAGAAGAATCACGCGAACTGGCGATGGAAGCGCTGAACCGCAGTGGTTTGTCCTTCGACGAATATCACGCGAAAAAAGCCCAACTGCTCGGCCAGCCACAGAAGACTTTCGGCTTCGATAAACAAGGTGAGATGAGCGCCGAGCGAGCTGTACAGCTGCACGGTCGCCCTAGCTGATAACAAACTGTACTGCTGGAAGTTTTACTCAACTGTCCGTGGGTTTGCGCGGTGGCGTGAGATAGGGTCAACACCTGAATGCCCCTGACGGATTGCCCACCATGACCCTCTCGCTTGATCTGCTGCTGGGCTTTGCCCTGTTTGCCCTTGTCACCTCGATTACGCCGGGGCCGAACAACACCATGTTGCTGGCATCGGGCGTGAACTTCGGCTTTAACCGCACCATTCCACACATGCTAGGCATTACCTGCGGATTTTTCGTCTTGGTGGTGGCGGTCGGTTTTGGGCTCGGCGCGGTGTTTCAAACCTATCCCATTCTTTATACGATCCTGCGCTACGTCGGCGCGGCGTATCTGCTGTATCTGGCGTGGAAAATCGCTCACTCGGGGCCGGTGGGCGACAACGTTCAGGGCGAGGCCAAACCGATCAGTTATCTCGGCGCTGCGGCGTTTCAGTGGGTCAATCCAAAGGCGTGGATCATGGCCATCGGCGCAATCAGCACCTACACGCCGATGCAGGGTTATTTCACCAATGTCGTGGTGATTGCCGCCGTTTTCGCCATCATCAATCTGCCGAGCGTCGGCGTTTGGGCTGCCTGTGGCACGCTGTTGCGCAATGTGTTGAAAGATCCGCGCTGGTTGCGTGTGTTCAACTGGGGCATGGCCGCGCTGCTGGTGATTTCGCTGTACCCGTTACTTCTCGAAAGCTTTCACTGACGCATAGCCTTCAACCCGCGGCCCGATGCCTGTTAAGCTCGCTTCAGGAGCGTTCCTACGCACTTTTAAATGAAGTTGTTCTTCTTTAACGGCATCCGATCAGGTATTGATGACGCTCTCGAACCGACGCGCAGCTCACAAGGCTGCGCGGTGCCGTTTGCAGACACGAGCCTCCTGATCCCGGAACACGCTCTGCGAGTCTTTTATGAACACACGTCCGTTGTATTTCGATTACGCCGCCACCACCCCGGTGGACGAGCGGGTCATCCAGGTGATGATCGAATGTCTGGGGTTTCACGGTAACTTCGGTAACCCGGCTTCCAGCTCCCACGCCTTCGGCCAGCAGGCCCGGCACACGGTCGAGCAGGCACGCCGGCAAGTCGCCGAACTGGTGGGCGCTCAAGCCGAACAGATTGTCTGGACGTCCGGTGCCACCGAGTCCAATAACCTCGCCCTTAAAGGCGTGGCGCAGGCGCGCGGCGTGTCCGGCGGCCACATCATCACCAGTCAGATCGAACACAAAGCCATTCTCGATACCGCCCGCCAATTGCAGGACGCCGGCATCGCCGTGACCTATCTGGTGCCGGACGCCGATGGCCTGATCACGCCGCAGGCGGTCAGTGAAGCGCTGCGCGAGGACACCTTTCTGGTGTCGCTGATGCTGGTCAACAATGAGTTGGGCACCGTCAACGACGTACAAGCGATTGGCGAAATCGTGCGCAATCGAGAAGCGCTGTTTCACGTCGATGCGGCGCAGGGGGCCGGCAAAGTGGCGATCGATCTGGCGCAGTGGCCGGTCGACCTGATGTCGTTTTCGGCGCACAAACTCTATGGCCCCAAAGGCATCGGCGCGTTATATGTCGGCCCACGGGCACAGCAAAAGCTGCAGGCACAAATTCACGGTGGCGGCCACGAAGGTGGCTTGCGTTCCGGGACGCTGGCAACTCATCAGATCGCCGGAATGGGCTCGGCGTTTGCGCTGGCGGCTGCCGCGTTTGATGACGAAAAAAGCACGATTGTCGCGTTGCGCGAACGCCTGCTCGAACAATTGCTGAGCCTGCCCGGCGTGCGCCTCAATGGCAGCGCCAGTCAGCGCATTCCGCACACCTTGAGCCTGACGTTCAGCGAAGGCGAATTCAACAGCGCCGCGTTGAGCCATTCGATCGCGTTTTCCGCGACTTCGGCGTGTAACTCCGCGAGTAACGCACCGTCTCACGTGCTGTTGGCGCTGGGGCATGACGCGCACCTGGCCGGGCGCACCATTCGCTTGAGCCTCGGCCGTTTCACCACCGCCGACGATATCGACAAGGCTTGCGAACTGATCAAGACCGCCTGCGCCAGTGCTCCGGCATTCTGGGCGACAGGGCTGTAAACCAGCCGACCTAACGGCTACGAACAATAACGATGAAGTGATTAGCAGGAGACATGATGAGTACCCAGACCTTGACCGAAGGATCGGTGCCCCAGCGCCTGGCGCACACCCGCGAGCTGATGCGTCGCGAAGGCATTCACGCACTCTTGGTGCCGTCTGCCGACCCGCATCTGTCGGAATATCTGCCGGGTTACTGGCAGGGCCGGCAGTGGCTGTCGGGTTTCCACGGTTCGGTGGGCACTTTGATTGTCACCAACGATTTCGCCGGCGTCTGGGCCGACAGCCGTTACTGGGAACAGGCAACTAAAGAACTCAACGGCAGCGGCATCGAACTGGTCAAGTTGCAGCCGGGTCAGCCGAGTCCGCTGGACTGGCTGGCTGAGCAAACGCCGGAAGGTGGCGTGGTCGCCGTCGATGGCGCAGTAATGGCTGTGGCCTCGGCGCGCACGTTGAGCAGCAAACTCGAAGCGCGTGGCGCGCGTCTGCGTACCGACATCGATTTGTTGCAGGAAGTCTGGAGCGATCGCCCGACGCTGCCGAATGCAGCGATCTATCAGCATCTGCCACCACAGGCGACCGTCAGCCGAGGCGAGAAACTCGCCAAACTGCGCGAAACCTTGCAGGCACGCGGCGCTGATTGGCACTTCATCGCCACCCTCGACGACATCGCCTGGCTGTTCAACCTGCGCGGCGGCGACGTGTCGTTCAACCCGGTGTTTGTGTCCTTTGCGTTGATCAATCAACAGCAAGCCACGTTGTTCGTGGCGCTGAGCAAGGTTGATGCGGATTTGCGCGCCGTGCTGGAAGCCGATGGTGTCACCCTGCGTGACTACCGTGAAGTCGCTGAAGCCTTGCGCGCCGTGCCGAGTGGTTCGAGTGTGCTGGTGGATCCGGCGCGGGTCACCAGTGGTCTGTTGGAAAACCTCGACAGCGGCGTATCACTGGTCGAAGGCCTGAACCCGACAACACTGGCCAAGTCGCAGAAAAGTGAAGCCGATGCTCAGCACATCCGCCAAGCGATGGAGCAGGACGGCGCGGCGCTGTGCGAATTCTTCGCCTGGCTGGAGTCGGCCTGGGGTCGTGAGCGGATTACCGAGCTGACCATCGACGAGAAACTCACGGCTGCCCGTGAACGTCGTCCGGATTATGTCTCGCTGAGTTTCAACACCATTGCCGCGTTCAACGCCAATGGCGCGATGCCGCACTATCACGCCACCGAAGAAGAGCACGCGGTGATCGAGGGTGATGGCCTGCTGCTGATCGACTCGGGTGGTCAGTACCTCGGCGGTACCACCGACATTACGCGGATGGTGCCGGTCGGTACGCCAACCGAAGAGCAGAAACGCGATTGCACGCGCGTGCTCAAAGGCGTGATTGCACTGTCGCGAGCGCAGTTCCCGAAAGGCATTCTGTCGCCGCTGCTCGACGCCATCGCCCGCGCGCCGATCTGGGCTGAGAGCGTCGACTACGGTCACGGCACCGGTCACGGCGTTGGCTATTTCCTCAACGTTCACGAAGGCCCACAGGTGATTGCCTACCAAGCCGCGCCAGCACCGCAAACCGCGATGTTGCCGGGCATGATCACCTCGATCGAGCCGGGTACCTATCGTCCGGGTCGTTGGGGTGTGCGCATCGAGAACCTGGCGATGAATCGCGAGGCGGGCAGCAGCGAATTCGGCGAATTCCTCAAGTTTGAAACCTTGACCCTGTGCCCGATCGACACTCGCTGCCTGGTGCCGGCGCTGCTGACTCAGGAAGAGAAACAGTGGTTCAACGCCTATCACGCTGAAGTGCGTGAGCGTTTGAGCCCGTTGCTGGAAGGTGCTGCGCTGGAGTGGTTGAACACGCGTACTGCTGCCATCTAAACGATTGACGCTCGGGCGCTGTCGCCAGCGCCCGAGTGATGGCTTCGAACTAGATCTGGCGCAATGCCTCTTCGACGAAGTCGAGTCGATCCTGACCAAAGAACAACTGGTTGCCGACGAACATGCTCGGTGCGCCAAACACGCCGCGTTTAACCGCAGTCTCGGTATTCTCTTTCAACACAGCTTTGACGGATTCGTCGTTGGTCAGCGCCAGTACTTCCTGCGGATCGAAACCGTGTTTACTCAATACCGCTGCGACGGTTTGCGGTTCGTCCATGCTGCGGCCATCGACCCAAAGCGCTGTGAACAGACAATCGATAAACGCTTGGAAGCGTTCCGGCTGACGCAGTTGGATGCCCGTGACGGCGCGCATCAGCATCAACGTGTTGATTGGGAAGTGCGGGTTGAATTTCAGCGGCACGCCGTAGCGTTTTGCATAGCGATCAAGATCTTGAAACATATAGCGACCCTTGGCCGGGATCATCGCGGGGGAGGCGTTGCCGGTCGCCTTGAACACGCCGCCGAGCAGCATCGGGATATAGATCAATTCGCTGCCAGTTTCTGCGCAGATTTTTGGCAATTGGCTGTAGGCTAGATACGTGGCAGGGCTGCCGAGGTCGAAATAGAACTCCACGGTTTTCGTCATGTTTGCTGAACTCTCATTATTGTTATGGGCGGCGGGTTTACCAGCGTTCGTTCCATGGACGCAAATCCAGCTCGAATGTCCAGGCATCGCGCGGTTGACTGTGCAGGTACCAATAGTTTTCGGCGATGTGCTCGGGGTTGAGAATGCCGTCCTGATCCTTGGTGGCGTATTTCTCCGGGAAACTGTTGCGAATGAAGTCGGTATCGATCGCACCGTCGACCACCACATGGGCGACATGGATGTTCATCGGCCCCAATTCCCTTGCCATGCTTTGTGCCAGTGCGCGGATACCGTGTTTGGCGCCGGCGAATGCGGCAAACCCTGAAGCTCCGCGTAACCCGGCGGTAGCGCCAGTGAACAGGATCGTGCCGCGATTGCGCGTGACCATGCGCTTGGCCACTTCGCGTGCATTGAGGAAACCCGAGAAGCAGGCCATCTCCCAGATCTTGAAATATTTGCGCGCGGTTTCTTCGAGGATGCTGCACGGCACGTTGGCGCCGATGTTGAAGACGAACGCTTCGATCGGGCCGACGCGGGTTTCGATGTCTTCGATCAGCGCGATCACGTCTTCTTCCTTGCGCGCATCGCAGGCGAAACCGTGTGCTTCGCCGCCGTCTGCCTGAATCGCGTCTACCAGCGGCTGCAATTTGTCGGCACTGCGTCTTGTGACGCAGGCAACGAATCCTTCTTTGGCAAAGCGCTTGGCAATTGCGCCGCCCGTAGCATCGCCGGCTCCGACAACCAACACGACCTTCTTGTTATTCATGGGTAGATCCCTTTGCTAAACGATCGTTAAGTGAACGAACGTTATGCTAGGATTTCAACAACGTCAAGGCGGTCAATTTCGAGGGCAAACATATGCGTTACTCCGCCAGTCACAAGCTGGAAACCCGGGAAAAGCTGCTGCAGAGCAGTTCGCTGTCGGCAAAGCGTTCAGGGTTTTCTACGGTAGGCGTCGATGGTTTGATGAAGGCTATCGGCTTGAGTGGTGCGGCGTTCTACAGTCACTTCGCGTCGAAGGATGCGTTGTTTACCGCTATCGTCGAGCGCGAATTGGGCCAGAGCCTGGAACGGTTGGGCGGGCAGGGCACTCAGGATCACGAACGACTGCAGCGGTGTCTTAAACATTACTTGAGCATGGCCCATGTCGAGCAGCCTGAGTCCGGCTGTGCCTTGCCATCGCTGGGTGCGGAGATCGCCCGTTCTGATATTCAAGTGCGTGAGCAGGCAGAGCTGTGGATCTGCCGGTTGCAGGAGAGTTGGGCGAAAATATTGGAGAGCGACAGCCTGGCGTGGTCAGTGCTGTCGCAATGTGTCGGGGCGTTGGTGGTGGCGCGTATGCTGGCCACACCGGACATTCAGCACACAGTGCTGAAGTCCAGTCAGGAGGAAATCGCTCGGCAGATCGCCAGACCGCAATGAGTTATTTGCAGATGACAATCATGCTGCGGCTGGTGTAGCCGGCAGGGTTGAGGCCGAAAGGATAATCGCCAGGCTCTTCGACGCCATCCCCCGATTTGGCAATGACTTTATAGCCCTTGGGGGCACAGGCGTTGGCGGCGTGGGTGTAGCACTTGTCCCAGGAGGACGACAGCCCTGAACAGTTGATGTGCAGCCCCTTCTTACCGCGTTTTACCTGGGTTTCCGATGTCGCCGCGCAGCCTGCAACTGCGAGTATGGCGATCAATATCAAAATTCGTTTCATTACCGTCCTTATGGCAGCCAGAAGTCTGTTGCTCTGGTCTGCCTGTATGCGATCGCGCTTGAAGCGTTCTGACGTCCGTATTCGAAAAAATCCATGCCTGACACTGGGTTAACGGACTAAACATGGCCTAAATAAGCGGCAAATGCCAGACCTTCGTCAAATCCTGTTTCAATCGGCCGCAATGGCGGGCTTCGCGCCGCTGCCCATGGTCAGCGTAGCTCCGACGGAGGCGAGAATAATGCACAGAATCGCCATCCATTGTGACAACGTCAGGTATTCCTGCAGAAACAGCAGGCCTGATAGCGCACCGAATGCGGGCTCGATACTCATCAAGGTGCCGAAGGTGCGCGCGGGCATGCGGGTGAGTGCAACCATTTCCAGGGTGTAGGGCAGGGCGGTGGAAAGGATGGCGACACCAATGGCAATCGGGATCAGCGAGGGCGTCAGCAAAGCAGCGCCGGCATGCACGATGCCGATGGGCGCGACAAACAGCGCGGCGATCATCACGCCCAATGCTGCGGTCGTTACACCATTGTCCGCGCCAGCCTTCTGACCGAACAATATATAGAGAGCCCAGCAGACACCCGCGCCCAGCGCATAGCCTGCACCGACCAGATCAATGCCGGCAGTAGTAGCGCCTGTGGGGATCAGAAGGAACAAGCCTGCAGCCGCCAAACCAATCCAGAGAAAATCGATAGCGCGACGTGATGCGTAAATGGCGACGGCCAGCGGCCCGGTGAATTCCAGTGCGACGGCGATCCCTAGTGGGACTGTGCGCAATGACATATAGAAGAGGAAGTTCATCCCGCCCAATGCCATGCCGTAGACAATGACCGTGCGCAGCGACTTGGCCGTCAGCTTGGCGCGCCATGGACGCAGCAATAGAAGCATGATCACACTGGCGAAGATCAGTCGCAGGGTCGTAGTGCCTTGGGCGCCAACCACCGGAAACATGCTTTTGGCCAGCGAGGCGCCGGACTGAATCGATGCCATGGCTATTAATAGCAGGCCAACCGGGAACAGCATTGAGGCAAGCGAGCGGGGTTGGTCATTCATAGCGGAGGCGTCATCCAGGATATATAGCAGGCATTTTTGAGTTGTTGGGCAATATACTGCGCATTCGCTACGATGGCGTCTATATATAAGCAGGCTTTTTGCTTTTATCGATAGAAAAATGAAATCAGGGGTTGACGGCAGATTTCATGCGTCTATAATTCGCCCCACTTCCGGCGCAGTCGAAACGGAAAACTCCTTGAGATTCAATGAGTTACGCAGTTTTCGGCAGCAGGTTGCTTCAGTTCATCGAAGCCAAAAGGAAGTTGAAAAAGAGGTGTTGACAGCAGCGTGTAACGCTGTAGAATTCGCCTCCCGCTGACGAGAGATCTGAAGCGCAAGTGGTTGAAGTTGTTGAAGAATTCTTCGAAAACTTCTGAAAATAATCACTTGACAGCAAATGAGGCTGCTGTAGAATGCGCGCCTCGGTTGAGATGAAAGATCTTAACCAACCGCTCTTTAACAACT
>NZ_JBIUVN010000010.1:0-162319 GCF_044742965.1 Pseudomonas sp. NPDC087804
CCTTGTCGAGATGTTGATTGCGCTCTGTGCTCTGTGTTATCTTGGTATCGCTCTGGGTCACTCGCCGATGATCACTAATCTGATGCCAGGTCCGATCCGCCTGATCAAGCAAGGCGGGGAAGCCGAGGTGTTCTACATCTCCGGTGGTTTCCTTGAGGTTCAGCCGAACATGGTCAAAGTGCTTGCCGATACCGTGCAACGCGCCGCCGACCTGGATGAAGCTCAGGCTCAAGCAGCTCTCAAGGCTGCCGAGCATGCTCTGCATGAAAAGGGCGCTGATTTCGACTACAGCGCTGCGTCAGCTCGTCTGGCCGAGGCTGCAGCTCAGCTGCGCACCGTCCAGCAGATCCGCAAGAAGTTTGGCGGTTAATCCGTCAGCCGCTTGTTGTGCGATTGATAAAAAAGGGTAGCCTCGGCTACCCTTTTTTCTTTTTCCGAATTCAAACCCGGTCGCAGTTGCTGACCACCCAGGATTGGTAGCCAGTCATGTCTCTTGAAATCGTTATCCTCGCGGCCGGTCAAGGCACTCGTATGCGTTCGGCCCTGCCGAAGGTTTTGCACCCGATTGCCGGAAATTCCATGCTGGGCCATGTTATCCACAGCGCCCGCCAACTCGATCCACAACGCATCCATGTAGTCATCGGTCATGGCGCCGATGTGGTGCGCGAACGTCTGGCGGCTGACGATCTGAACTTCGTTCTGCAGGACAAGCAGCTCGGCACCGGCCACGCCACCGCCCAGGCTGTGCCATTCATTACTGCTGACACCGTGCTGATCCTTTACGGTGACGTGCCGCTGATCGAAGTCGAAACCCTGCAACGTCTGCTCAAGCACGTAGTGCCGGGGCAGATGGGTTTGCTCACCGTCGAACTCGACGACCCGACCGGTTACGGCCGTATCGTGCGCGACTCTGACGGTAAGGTCGCGGCCATCGTTGAGCACAAAGACGCCAGCGAAGCGCAGCGCGCAATCACCGAAGGCAACACCGGCATTCTCGCCGTCCCGGCCGATCGTCTGGCCGATTGGATGAGCCGCCTGTCGAACAACAACGCTCAGGGCGAGTATTACCTTACTGACGTGATTGAAATGGCGGTCAGCGATGGTCTGGTAGTGGCCACCGAACAACCGCACGACCCGATGGAAGTGCAGGGCGCCAACGATCGCAAACAACTGTCCGAGCTGGAGCGTCATTACCAGTTGCGCGCCGGCCGCCGTTTGATGGCGCAAGGCGTGACCCTGCGTGACCCGGCGCGTTTTGATGTGCGCGGTGAAGTGACCGTGGGTCGCGATGTGCTGATCGACATCAATGTGATCCTCGAAGGCAACGTTGTTATCGAAGACGACGTGGTGATCGGCCCGAACTGCGTGATCAAGGACAGCACCCTGCGCAAAGGCGTGGTGATCAAGGCCAACAGTCATATCGAAGGTGCCGTAATGGGCGAGGGCAGCGATGCCGGTCCGTTCGCGCGTCTGCGTCCGGGCACCGTGCTTGAAGCGCGCGCGCATGTGGGTAACTTTGTTGAACTGAAGAATGCGCACATGGGCGAGGGCGCCAAGGCCGGTCACTTGACCTATTTGGGCGATGCCGAAATCGGTGCGCGCACCAATGTGGGTGCTGGCACCATCACCTGCAACTATGACGGCGCCAACAAGTGGAAAACCGTGTTAGGTGCAGATGTGTTCATCGGCTCCAATAACTCGTTGGTCGCGCCTGTGGATATCTCCGACGGTGCAACCACGGCGGCCGGCTCGACGATTACGCAGAATGTGGATAACGCGCAGTTGGCGGTTGGTCGCGCGCGGCAGAAGAATATTGATGGCTGGAAGCGTCCGGTGAAAATCAAAAAAGACTGAGTTATCCACAGCGGCTTTTTGAAGATCAAAAGATCGCAGCCTTCGGCAGCTCCTACACGAGCTCCCGGGGCTGCGATTTTTTTTTGTTGGGCGGGTTGACGATTTATAGCCAATAGGTTTTGATTGCTTCCGTTATCTTTCGAATCGAAACTTAAGCCGCCATGTCGAAACGCAACACGCCCCAACGCCGCCACAACATTCTCGCCTTGCTCAACGAGCAGGGCGAAGTCAGTGTGGATGAGCTAGCCAAGCGCTTCGAAACCTCTGAAGTTACGATTCGCAAGGATCTCGCCGCACTGGAAAGCCATGGCTTGTTGCTGCGCCGTTACGGCGGGGCGATCACCATGCCGCAGGAGCTGGTCGCGGAAACCGCGCAGAGCGTTTCCAAATACAAACAGGCGATTGCCCGCGCGGCGGTGAAACGCATCCGCGAGCACGCGCGCATCATCATCGACAGCGGCAGCACCACCGCCGCGATGATCCCCGAACTTGGCCAGCAGCCAGGTCTGGTGGTGATGACCAATTCCCTGCACGTCGCCAATGCCTTGAGCGAACTCGAACACGAACCGGTGTTGTTGATGACCGGTGGTACCTGGGATCCGCATTCGGAATCCTTCCAGGGCCAGGTTGCCGAGCAGGTACTACGCTCTTACGACTTCGACCAGTTGTTCATCGGCGCCGACGGTATCGACCTGGTACGCGGCACCACGACCTTCAATGAACTGCTCGGTTTGAGCCGGGTCATGGCTGACGTGGCGCGGGAAGTTATCGTCATGGTCGAGGCCGACAAGATCGGCCGCAAGATTCCCAATCTGGAGCTGCCATGGAGCAGCGTCCATACCCTAATTACCGATGATCGCCTGCCTATCGATGCACGCGATCAGATCCAGGCCCGCGGTATCAACGTGATTTGCGCGGCTGTCAGTCAGGAGAAATAAGCATGTGTGGAATTGTCGGCGCAGTCGCTGAACGCAACATCACCGCCATCCTGCTCGAAGGCCTCAAGCGCCTCGAATACCGTGGTTACGACAGCGCCGGTGTGGCGGTGTACACCAATGACGAAACCCTCGAGCGCATGCGTCGCCCGGGCAAAGTCAGCGAACTCGAAGCCGCGTTGGCCGAGCACCCGCTGGTGGGTCGTCTGGGTATCGCCCACACCCGTTGGGCCACCCACGGCGCCCCGTGCGAGCGTAACGCTCACCCGCATTTCTCCGGCGACATCGCGGTGGTGCACAACGGCATCATCGAGAACCACGAAGCTTTGCGTGAACAACTGAAAGCGCTGGGTTACGTGTTTACCTCGGACACCGACACCGAAGTCATCGCCCACCTGCTCAACCATAAACTCAAGGATCAGCCTGATCTGACCGTGGCACTCAAAGCCACCGTCAAAGAACTGCACGGCGCTTATGGTTTGGCGGTGATCAACGCCAAGCAGCCGGATCGTCTGGTGGCCGCGCGCAGTGGCAGCCCGTTGGTGATTGGTCTGGGCCTAGGCGAGAACTTCCTCGCTTCCGACCAGTTGGCGTTGCGTCAGGTCACTGACCGCTTCATGTACCTGGAAGAAGGCGATATCGCCGAGATTCGCCGCGATAACGTGCAGATCTGGGATGTCGATGGCAAAGCAGTCGAGCGCCAGACCGTGCAATACACCGACGGTGCCGAAGCTGCCGACAAAGGCGAATTCCGCCACTACATGCTCAAGGAAATCCACGAGCAACCGGCCGTTGTCCAGCGCACCCTCGAAGGTCGACTGAGCAATGATCAAGTGCTGGTGCAAGCTTTCGGTCCGCAAGCCGCCGAGCTGTTCGCCAAAGTGCGCAACGTGCAGATCGTCGCCTGCGGCACCAGCTACCACGCCGGTATGGTCGCGCGTTATTGGCTGGAAGAACTGGCCGGCATTCCGTGCCAGGTCGAAGTCGCCAGCGAATTCCGCTACCGCAAAGTCGTGGTGCAGCCGGACACCTTGTTCGTGACCATCTCGCAGTCCGGCGAAACCGCCGACACCCTGGCCGCCCTGCGCAATGCCAAAGAGCTGGGTTTCCTCGCCAGCCTGGCGATCTGCAACGTCAGCATCAGTTCGCTGGTGCGTGAATCCGATCTGACCCTGCTGACCCAGGCCGGCCGCGAAATCGGCGTCGCTTCGACCAAAGCCTTCACCACGCAACTGGTCGGCCTGCTGCTGCTGACCCTGTCGCTGGGTCAGGTTCGCGGCACGTTGGCCAAAGGCGTTGAAGCCACTTTGGTCGAAGAACTGCGCCGCTTGCCAACCCGCCTCGGCGAAGCACTGGCGATGGACAGCACCGTGGAAAAAATCGCCGAACTGTTCGCCGAGAAAAACCACACCCTGTTCCTCGGCCGTGGCGCGCAATTCCCGGTCGCGATGGAAGGTGCCTTGAAGCTCAAGGAAATCTCCTACATCCACGCCGAAGCCTACCCGGCCGGCGAACTGAAACACGGCCCGCTGGCGCTGGTGGATAACGACATGCCAGTGGTCACCGTTGCGCCCAACAACGAACTGCTGGAAAAGCTCAAATCCAACCTGCAGGAAGTCCGCGCCCGTGGCGGCGAACTGATCGTGTTCGCCGACGAAAAAGCCGGGATGACCAACGGCGAAGGCACCCACGTGGTGCAAATGCCGCACATCCACGACATCCTCTCGCCGATCCTCTACACGATCCCGCTGCAGTTGCTGTCGTACTACGTTGCGGTGCTGAAGGGCACGGACGTGGATCAGCCGCGTAATCTGGCGAAGTCGGTGACGGTGGAGTAATTGGTCTTACGCGGGGGCGAGAATTTTCTTGCTCCTGCGTTGCTTTTTAGGCTCCAACACTCTCGCTATTTATCTTCAAAAAATCCGCAAATAAATCCGCGTACTACTCGAAGTTCCGACTATTCCTACATTACCTATGGCTAGGTAAACCGGGGGTTGTGGCGTACTCTGAAATCCGCGAGAAAATCCGCGAATCTTGGAGGTCGAATGAGCGCTGAAGCTATCTTGGGGAATCATTGGCTGGAGCCGCTGGTTCCGACATTTCCCAGTGAAATTCTGCAATTGGCAGAGCAAGTGCCATTTCAGGCAGGAAAACTCAGCGCCATCGTTGCTCCGCAAATGGTTCGGCGAGTGGGTGGATTGCTGCGGGTCACCAGCAGCTTTTACAGCAATTTGATTGAGGGCCAATTTACTGAGCCGGTAACGCTTGCGCCGACAGCCCCGAGACGTAATCCCAAAGAGCTGACTGAGCTGGCGGTGACGCATATCGGTACACAGCAAGCTTTTGAACGAGCGCTGTCACTGCACAACAAACTGCCTTGGGAGGCAATGTTTAGCAGCGCATTTGTTTCCCGGGTACATAAGCGCCTGTTTCAGGGGGCCAGCGGTGACCAATTGCATTTGCGCGACGCAAGTCGATTGGTGCCTGGCCAGCTTCGAGATGTAGCGGCCCAGGAAGTTCTCGTCGGCAATCATGCCGCGCCGTCCAGTCAATCCGTAACACCGATGCTCAATCGTATGCAGCAGGTCTACGGCCGCTTGCCCGATGCGCGGAGCCGCTTGCTCGCGGTCATGGCTTATCACCATCGATTAGCCTGGGTGCATCCTTTCGTTGATGGAAACGGTCGCACCGGCAGGCTGATCACCCACCTGCAACTGCAGAAACTGGGACTTGTATCGCCCTTGTGGTCGTTATCGCGAGGACTTGCTCGCCAGCAGGATACTTATTACGCGCGTTTGGCCAATGCGGACAAATCGCGTCGCGGTGATCTGGATGGGCGTGGTCAACTCACCCAAGCCGGGCTGTTCGAATTTGTCGGTTTCATGCTGGAGACCTGTCTGGATCAGATGCGCTATACCGAGCAGGCTCTGAACGTCTCCAACATGCGTGAAAGACTTCACACCATTTTTGCGTGGGACGAGCGTATTAAAAGGGCCGGTCTCAAGCCCGAGGCAGCGCGTGCTTTGCACATTCTGCTGACTCAGGGCGTGCTGAGTCGGGCGGATTTCAAGATATTCACCGGACTGTCTGACCGGGTCGCGACTGATCAACTTAGAAGTCTTGTCCAGCTGGGACTTGTGGAAAGTGCTACGCCTAAAGCCCGAGATCTTTATCCGGGATTGCCCGTGTGGTTTGCACAGCTTCTATTTCCGGACTTGCATCAACGAATGATGGCTGCAAGCTAAGGAGTTGTTGGATGGATCGCTTCCAGGAAATGCACATCTTCACCACCGTAGCTCAGGAGCAAGGCTTCTCTGCGGCCGCACGGCGTCTGGGGTTGTCGGCCGCCAGCGCCACGCGGGCGATGGCGGCGCTGGATTTGAGAATCACCACGCCGCCGATAGTCTCGCCCTAGCCATCGAATTCGGTGATGCCACGACGAATTCCTGGCCCTATTTCAAAACAGGTATTTAAATAAAAATGGGCGCATTAGGTTTTTTAAAGAATAAGAACGATAACCTATTTTATTCCCTATCAATTTTTATGAGCTTGGATGTTCAGAGAAGTTTATTTGTACTCTATTTGCTGCAACTTGGAATTACACAGGGAGAAATAGGTATTCTCCAGTCTTTTTTGTTTTTTTCTGCCGTAGCGTTAGAAATTCCATCTGGTTTGCTCGCCGATCGGTTTGGTCGTAAAGTTTCTCTTATAATCGGTTTCTTAGGGTTATTTATAAGCGGTATCGGTTTTTTGTTGTTTTCAGATTTTGTTCCTTTCGCCATTGTATTTTGCCTGTTCGGCGCCAGTATTGCTATGGGTTCCGGTTCAGACAGGGCGTTATTGTATGATAACTTGCTAGCTGAAAATCGGGCTCAAGAATATCCTAAAATAATATCGCGTGCCCGTGCTGTTGGCGCAATATCATTAGGGTTGTCTATGCTACTGGGTGGCGTATTACAAGATACTTGGTCATGGAATGCCGTGTATGTTTTCTTTGCGATATCAAAACTTATTGGCGCTATTGTTGTTACATTCATTCCCGAAACCAAGCTCCCGTCTATTTCTCAGGTTGCCCATAAGGTAAACACTGTTAGCGACGAAAAAACAGTGGGGGTTCTTACGTCATTAATTACCTTTTTTCGCTCCAAGAAAGGCGCTTTCCTTATGCCTTTATTTGTTGGATATGCTTTATTCGAACTTTCTACGATCCCGTTGTTTATCTATGGTCAGCCATTTTTTTCAATGCAAGGCTTAGAGATTCCTGTCATTGCAGGGATTTATGCTGCCGTTGAAGCTCTCTCAGCAGGTATGTTCGTAGCTGCGGGCTTTATTTGTTCCAGATTCTCTCTCGGGACTATTGCTTTCACTACCACTATTATTGCGGCTTTCCTTCTTTTTATTTTGTCGTTGAATATCGGAACAATTACTTCTGTCGTGACTTTTCTACTGATCATGTCACTCCCTGCAATCTACGAGACCTCATATGAAACTTATATTCATGATAATGTCGAGTCGCGTATCCGCGCATCTTGTATCTCTGTAGCAAACTTGATTAACTCAGTTGTTATCGGCATCTCCTATACTGTATTCGGTGGTTTATTGGATCTATATGGTTTCTCGTTGACGTTGATTGTAGTTGCAGTCACGTGTTTTGTTGGCTTGTTTGGTGTAGCTACAACATTGCTTTTAAGTGAGAAAGAACGCCCTTTAAAAAAACAAGAAGCTTAAATCGTCTCGAATTTTCCAGGCACCTTCCGCTGGTGTAATCGTTTTGAAAAAGCCTATTGCCCACAGAGAGGTACTAAATGGATCGCTTCCAGGAAATGCACATCTTCACCACCGTCGCCCAAGAGCAGGGCTTCTCCTCGGCCGCGCGGCGTTTGGGCCTTTCCGCGGCCAGCGTAACGCGGGCGGTGGCGGCGCTGGAGTTGCGCATTGGTACGCAGTTGTTGATTCGTACCACGCGCAGTGTGCATTTGAGCGAGGCGGGGCAGCGTTATCTGGAGGATTGTCGGAGAATTCTCGCGGAGGTGCAGGAAGCCGAGGATTCGGCGGCGGGCAGTCATGCGCAGCCGCGTGGGCAATTGACGGTGACGGCGCCGGTGTTGTTCGGCGATCTGTTTGTGACGCCGGTGATGGCGGGTTATCTCGCGCAGTATCCGGAAGTCACGATCAACGCGGTGCTGGTCGACCGGATCGTCAACATGGTCGAAGAGGGTATCGATGTGGCGGTGCGCATCGGTGATCTGCCCGACAGCAGCCAGCATGCGATCCGGGTCGGTGAGGTGCGTCGGGTGATTTGTGGTTCGCCGGACTATTTCGCCAGGCACGGTCGGCCGATTCATCCTCATGCGCTGGCAGGCGTGCCCGTTGTGGCGACTTCAGCAATTGGCCAGCAACGCACCTGGCCGTTTCTCGATGGCGGCGAACCGTTCAGCGTGCGACCTGAACCGCGTCTGATCGTCACGGCCAATCAGGCTGCGATTACGGCAGCGGCCATGGGCTTGGGGATGACGCGGGTTTTGTCTTATCAGGTGGCGAGCAAGGTGGCCGCCGGTGAACTGGAAATCGTCCTCGCCGAATTCGAACTGCCCGCATTACCGATCCATGTGGTCTATCAGGGAGGGCGGAAGGCGCCGGCGCGGATCCGCAGTTTTGTCGATTTCGCGGTACAGGCTTTGCGCGAACATCCCGCGTTGAAAAATGCAGCGTTATTGCACGAGCTGAAATAATCGTTTGCAGTTACTGGTGATTCTGTTGTTTTCGCGATCAGGGGAAGATGGCCCCCTCGGCGCGCTCATCCCCGCAGCGGCGCCCCTGTTCAGCGGAGTCGACCATGCAAGCGATCAAACTCTACAACTTCCCGCGTTCTGGCCACGCTCATCGCGTCGAGTTGATGCTGTCCCTGCTGCAATTGCCGACCGAGCTGATTTTCGTCGATCTGGCCAAGGGTGAGCACAAGCAGCCCGCGTATCTGGCCATCAACAGCTTCGGCCAAGTCCCGGCGATTGATGATGGCGGCGTGGTGCTCGCCGATTCCAACGCTATTCTGGTGTATCTGGCGCAGAAGTATGGCAACGGACGTTGGCTGCCTGCGGATCCGGTCGGTGCCGCCCATGTGCAGCGTTGGTTGTCGGCAGCCGCCGGGCCGATTGCTTTCGGCCCTGCTGCCGCACGCTTGGTCACGGTATTCGGCGCGCAACTGAATGCTGATGAAGCCATCACCCGTGCGCACAACCTGCTGAAAGTGATGGACATCGAACTGGGCAAAACTCCGTATCTGGCCGGCGAAGAACCGACCATCGCCGACGTCTCGGCCTACAGTTACATCGCTCATGCGCCGGAAGGCAATGTGTCGCTGGATGATTACGGCAACGTTCGCGCCTGGCTGGCCCGGGTCGAAGCCTTGCCCGGTTTTGTCGGCATGCCGCGCACCGTCGCCGGCCTGCAAACCGCAGTCTGATTCCCGCAATCCACACTGTGCCGACGGTGCAGGGGAGAGGTCGTGATGGAACGTTCACCGTGGCACGCTGGCGAGCAACAGTTGCAGGCGAAAGTCGGGGTTGCCGAACGCATGGAGGCGTTCGGGCGTAAGGTGATTCGCACGTGGATGCCGGATCAGCACCGTGAGTTCTATCAGCAATTGCCCTTCATGTTGTACGGCGCCGTCGATGCGCAGGGCCGGCCGTGGGCCAGTGTGCTTGAAGGTGCGCCGGGCTTTGCTCATTCGCCGGATCCCGAGCACCTGCATTTCGCCAGCCAAACCTCGGCCGATGACCCGGCGCAACTGCGCAATGGCGAGCCGATCGGTTTGCTCGGCATCGAACTGCACACCCGCCGGCGCAATCGCCTCAACGGTCATGTCGATAATCTGACCGCGCAGGGTTTCGACGTCAGCGTGGATCAGGCTTTCGGCAACTGCCCGCAATACATTCAGTTGCGCCAGTTTCAGCGCGTGCCACTGACGGATCCACAGACCCGCCCGGCTCAGCATCTGGACGCTCTCGATGAGACGGCCACGGCGTTGATCGAAGGCGCCGACACGTTCTTCGTCGCCAGTTATGTCGATGTTGATGGTCAGCGCGCGGTGGATGTTTCCCACCGAGGCGGCCAGCCAGGTTTCGTACGGGTGGAAGGGAATCGTCTGACCATCCCCGACTTTGCCGGCAACCTGCATTTCAATACCCTCGGCAATTTATTGCTAAACCCCAAGGCCGGCCTGCTGTTTATCGACTTTTCCACAGGCGATGTACTGCAACTCAGCGGGCGCACCGAGATCACTCTTGAAGGGCCGCAAATCGAGGCGTTTCAAGGCGCGGAACGCCTGTGGACATTTGCTGTGGAAAACCTGGTGCGGCGCCCGGCGGCATTAGCCTTGCGCTGGCGCTTCGACGGCATGTCGCCGACCAGTCTGTTGACCGGTAACTGGGCCGAGGCGGACGCACGTTTGCAGGCGCAGGCACTCGGCAATCAATGGCGGCCGCTACGGGTGACGAAGATCGAAGCGGAGAGTCAGCACATTCGCTCGATCTATCTGGAGCCCGCCGATGGCGCCGGTTTGCCGGTGTTTCTTGCCGGTCAGCATTTGCCGCTGCGTTTCACCGTGGATGGCGAGGTACACATTCGTACTTACAGCCTTTCGAGTGCGCCATCGGATGGTTTCTACCGGATCAGCGTCAAGCGTGAGGGCCTGATTTCGTCGCATCTGCATGAGCAGATTAATGTTGGCGATGTACTCGAAGCGCGTGCGCCGCAGGGGCATTTCACCGTCGCACCGCTGGAGCAGCGACCGTTGGTGCTATTGGCTGCTGGTGTGGGAATCACGCCGTTGCTGTCGATGCTGCGCGAGGTGGTGTACCAAGGCTTACGGACGAGGAGGATTCGTCCGACGCTGTTGTTGCAGAGTTCACGCAGCCTGGCCGATCAACCGTTTCGCAAGGAACTGGATCGCTTGCTGGAAACGTCTGGCGATGCGGTGCGGGTGTTGCGTTTGCTCAGCCAGCCGGAAGCCGATGTGCAGGAAGGTGCGGACTTCGATTTGCCGGGGCGGATTGACGGCGAGGTGTTGAGGAATGTGCTGGAGGTCGATGATTTCGACCAGATCGATTTTGTCCTGTGTGGCCCCGGTGGTTTTACCCAAGGGCTGTACGACACCCTGCGCGAACTGGATGTACGCGACGCGCAGATTTATGCGGAAACCTTTGGCCCGTCGACACTGAAACGTCAGGCCGATCCGGATGCAATCGTGATTGAGCAACCGCCCGTAGCGACCACTTCGGTTCCGGTGGTGTTCGAGCGTTCGGCGAAAGAGGCGCGTTGGCAGCCGGATGGTGGCAGTTTGCTGGAACTGGCGGAGAGCCGTGGATTGCGTCCGGAGTTCAGTTGCCGGGGTGGTTCATGTGGAACCTGCAAGACGCGGCTGGTCAGCGGCGCGGTGAATTATCCACAGGTGCCGGCGGATATGCCGGAGGCGGGGCATGTGCTGATTTGTTGTGCGGTACCGGCGCAAAGCAGCCAACCCTTGGTCTTGGATTTATAAACCGATCCCTGTAGGAGCTGCCGAAGGCTCGGGCCGCGATCGGACGATCTTTTGATCTTGAAAACAAAAGTCAAAAGATCGCAGCCTTCGGCAGCTCCTACAGTGGAATGTGTTTCAGGCCGAAGTCAGGCGTAGGACAGGGATTTTTCTTCGAGCAATTCCTGATACAGCTCCGTCCATTTGCGGCCCATTTCATCGGCTGTGAATAACTGCCGATACCGCGCTTCCGCTTTTACCCCCATCGCCGCCGCGCGCACCGGATCATCCCAGAGCGTACGCATCGCCTCGCGAAATGCCTGTGGATGACTCGGCGGCACCACCAATCCGGTCTCGTTGTGAATATTGATGTAACTGGTACCCGTGCCAATCTCGCTGGAGATCATCGGTTTGCCGTACATCGCGCCTTCCAGCAGCGAAATACCGAACGCTTCCGAACGCAGGTGCGACGGGAAGACGATCGCGTAGCTCAATTGCAGCAAGGCAACTTTGTCTTCATCACCCAAGCGCCCGAGGAAATGAATGTTGCGCAGTCCCAACGCAGCGGCTTGCGCATGCAACTCTTGCTCGAGCGGGCCGGCGCCGACGATCACCACCGGGTAATCCACGTCTTTCAGCGCATCGAGCAGGATGTGCAGGCCTTTGTAATAACGCATCACTCCGACAAACA
Source organism: Pseudomonas sp. NPDC087804 (assembly GCF_044742965.1). Lineage (NCBI taxonomy): Bacteria > Pseudomonadati > Pseudomonadota > Gammaproteobacteria > Pseudomonadales > Pseudomonadaceae > Pseudomonas > Pseudomonas sp. NPDC087804. Next base: position 11,996 of record NZ_JBIUVN010000010.1, read on the forward strand.
GGAAAAACTTATCCCCAAGCTGCTGGCGCCAGCGGTTCATGCGCTCGCTATCGGCCTGTGGATAACCGGCCTTGTTCAAACCGTAGGGGATGACTCGAGTCTTGTCCTGAAACTGCTGCAGCACATCGCTGGTGTGCAGGTAGTTTGGCGACGCCGCGACAATACGATCGGCGCTGGCGAGGAAGCGGTTCATCAGTGGCCGGTAAAGTTTCAGCAGGTGCTTCTGGCGAATGATGTCCGAGTGATAGGTCACGACGCTGGGTTTGTGCGTGGCGCTGGCGAAATGCACCAGATCCATGAACGGCCACGGGAAGTGATAGTTGACCACGTCGGCCTCGGCGGCCATTTCGCGAAACTGTTTGAACACACTCCAGGAAAAACCGGTGGAGGCGAACTGAATGTCGAGTTTGGCGCGGTGCACTTCGTGGTGACCGAGTTTGACCACGGGCGGTGTCGGGTCGCTGCTGAGTGTCAGCACCTGACCATCGATACCGTGCTGGGCGCCGCTTTCGCAGAGCTGGAAGATCACTTGTTCGATGCCGCCGACCGAGTCAGGCAGGTACGTTTTGAAAAAGTGAAGTACGCGCATATCAACCTCCCATGGCCTGGCGGTAGGCACCGGCCGTGGCCTGTGCACAACGCTCCCAGGAAAAAAGCCGTGCCTGCTGCAATCCGGCTTCTCGGCATGCCTGCCAATGTGCTTGATCGTCGATCAAAAGGCTCATCGCATCGCGCAAGCCTTGTGCATCGTCAGCTTGAATATAGTTGCCGGCCGGGCCCGCTACTTCCGGCATCGCCGAAGAACCGGTGACCACCACCGGCGTGCCACTGGCCATTGCCTCCAGCACCGGCAGACCGAAACCTTCGTACAGCGAAGGAAAAATCAGTGCCCGTGCACCGGCGAGCAATTGCGCCACGTGTTCATCGGGCAAGTAACCGAGCAGGCACACATGACCGCTGGCCAGGGCCTGACGCAACTCGTCACTGAATTGATCGCGCTGCCAACCGGCCATGCCGACGATCAGCAGCGGAAAGCGCTCGCGCACGGCTTCTGGCAACAAGGCGTGGGCGCGCAGGGCCAGCGTCAGGTTTTTGCGCGGCTCCAACGTGCCGACGCAGAGGAAATACTCACGCGCCGTTACCGCGTGCGTTTTGAGCACCGCGTCGATCGCCAATGGCTCACGCGGACGAAAGCGTGCCGCGACGCCCAACGGGGCGACCACAAAGCGCTCGGCCGGCAAGCCGAAATAATCCTGAGCCTCATCGGCGATGGCTTGCGAGTCAGTGAGAATCAGCTGCGCCTGCGCAACGCCGATCGCCAGTCGTCGCTCGATTTCCTTGAGCCGCGCGGCGGGCTGTGTGTCGGGGAAATGCAGGTGCGTGAGGTCGTGCAAAGTAATCACCGTCGGGCCGTCGAAGGCCAGCGGCCACAGGCTCGGCTCGTGGTACAGATCGATGCCTTGCGCGCGGCCCTGATCGAAACTCTTCTGCTCCAGCCAGCGCCGCGCCTGATAGGCTCCGGGGATTTGCCGCAGCAGTGGCGTCAATCGCGAGTAACCGGGCATGGCCGCTTCCGGCAACGCCGAACTCCAGCCCCAGCCGTGGAACAGCGTGACTTCGACGTCGGGCTCATTGCGCAAGGCGTTGACCAGTTCGGCGACGTAATGGCCGATGCCGGTACGCGGCGCCTGCAGAATTCTGGCGTTAAGCGCTATGCGCATGCTGCTTCTCTTCGGTAGGCAGCGATGTGTTCAGGTTGCGCTCGATCCGCTGAACCAATTGCGCGCTCGCTTCGCGCCAACTGAGCCAACGCCATTGTTCAAGGCTCAGGGCGGCCGGAAACTTGCCGGAGTGCTCCATACCGGTCACCAGATCGGTCAGGCTTTGCGGGTCGTCCAGATCGAAATAGGCCATGTAGTCGCCGCCGATTTCGCGGAACACCGGAATATCGCTGGCCATTGCCGGTAATCCACGTTGCATGGCTTCCACCAGTGGCAAGCCGAAACCTTCGACGTAAGACGGGAACACCAGCGCGGTGGCGTGGGAGTAGGCATGTTCCAGACTTCTGTCGGACAGTGAGTTGTACATGAACAAGCGGCGGTTCAGTTCAGGGTGCTTGCGAATGCGCTCGACCAAGGCATCACACTTCCAGCCAATTTTCCCGACAATGCACAAGCGTGCCGTGGATCCCGTGGCCCAGGCGCGTTCGAAGGCATCCAGCAGATAAGCGTGATTTTTGCGCGGCTCGATGGTGCTGACCATGAGGAACACCGGCTCTGCCGTTTTGAACATCTGCAGCAAGGCTCGATCAACCTCGGCACCGGCATCGCTCAGATCCAGCTCTGAACCCAGGTGGAAATAATCAAACCAGCGTTGTTCGACTTGTTGCGCGCCAATCCGGCGCAGCATCTCCTCGCGCACTTGGTCGCGGATAGTCGTCGAAATCGCCACGTAGCCATCGGCCGTGCGGGCGATCCAGTCGAACCAGTCGTTGAAAACCTTGACCAGGCCGGCATCGCAGAACTGCGGATGGGTCAGGGGGATCAGGTCGTAAATCACCGAGATGATACCGACGCCGTCACGCTTGAGTTGCTCGGCCAAGGGGAAAAAATTGGCGTGCCATGACGAGTCGAGCAACACCAATTGATCGCCCGCCCGGTGGGCTAACGGGACGCAACGTTCGGGAATGGTTTTACCTTTCAGGACTCGTTCGAGCACGCGCATAGGCAAACTGAAACAGGCAAATGCGCTGAGCCGGCAGCCGACGTAGAGCACTCGGCGGGCGAAATGCGACTGGCTGAACGGACGACGTCGCTCCAGTGCACGGTGGCGCAGCCAGAAGGTGTTGGCCCATTGCTCCAGCTTCACGCGCAGGCTCACCAGGTCGAGCTTGGGTGATTTCAGCGGGGCCAGACTTTTCACTTCATAAAGACCGCCATCAATCATCACCACCGGGATGCATTCGACGGTTTCATCGGCCGCCGGCAGTTGCTGGATGACGTTGCGCACCACGCGTTGAATGCCGGAGTTGGCGGTCGGGTGTTCGAAAACGTAAGTGCACTCCACCAACAGTCGCGTCATCGCAAGATCTCCATATCGGGCGTTTGTACAAGGGGTTCACTGGAGCGGGTGATGTCGGTTTGCGCTTGCAGCCACGAGCAGCCGACGAAGTCTTCCTGGCGATTGTTGATGACGTGGAAGACCAGGCCGTAATCGCGCCATTCGAAGTTGCGATCCAGGTGCGAGTCGAGACGTGACAGGCTCAACGCGACCGAATAACTGCCCTTGCCCAGACGCATGTCGAAGGCGAAGCGGAAGGTCACGCGCTCGCCGGCGCTCAGGTCGGTGACGGCTTTGTCGAGGCGATGGGTGTTGATACCGTAGATGGCCTGACCCAGGCGATCCTTGATCATGAAACCGAGAATCAGCCGTTCGATGTCTTTACGAACTTCGGTCTGCACCTCCAGCACCACAGGCTGACCGACTTCTGCAACTTCCAGACTGCGCCCGCGTGCATCGAGCAGGCGCACGCTGATAATCCCCGCTTCACCGGTGCCGGAAATGGTTTGCACCTGACCGTTGGCAAGCATTTCCTGGCGTACCGTCTGCCCCTCGCGCTGAGCGAGCATGGCGTTGTAATAGTCCATGACTTCTTCGGGTTTGCCGCGCATGGCCAGACGCCCGTTTTCGAGAAGAATGGCGCTGTCGCAGATCGACTGAATGGCCGAGCGGTCATGGGAGACGATCAGCAGAGTGGTACCGGCCGCGCGGAAGCTGCGTATGCGTTCGAAGCTTTTGTGCTGGAAGTAGGCATCACCGACCGACAAGGCTTCGTCGACGATCAGAATGTCCGGGCGTCGCGCGGTGGCGACACTGAACGCCAGACGCATCTGCATCCCGCTGGAATAGGTGCGCACGGGTTGATCGATGGCTTCGCCGATTTCGGCAAAGCTTTCGATTTGCGGCATCAGTTGTTCAATCTCTTCGACTTGCATGCCCAGTAACTGACCTGACATGAAGGCGTTCTGTCGGCCGGTGAAGTCCGGGTGAAAACCCATGCCCAGTTCCAGCAGCGCGGCAACCCGGCCTTCCAGTTGAATGTGGCCACAGGTCGGCTGGGTGGTGCCGGTGATCATTTTCAGCAGGGTACTTTTACCCGCGCCGTTGACGCCGACGATGCCGACGGCCTCCCCGGGTTTGATCTCGAAGTCGACGTCTTGCAGGATCCAGTGCTGATGGTGGCGGGTTCCGGAAAACGGCACCAGCCATTCAAACAGGCGGCTCCAGCGATTCGGGTACTGTTTGTAGGCCTTGCCCAGGCCGGTAACGCGTATATGTCCCATCAGAGCTCGTCCACCATTTCACCGACGCGATGACGAAACAGCCGCAACGCCATGGCACAGAGCAACAGACCGATGATCAGCAGCGGAATCAGCGAGGACCAGTCCGGCCATTGGTTATAGAGAAACACATTCTGGTAACTGGTCATCAGGGGGGTCATCGGGTTCAGTCCGATAACGTGTTGAATGCCCGGCGGCAGAATCGACAGCGGGTAAACGATCGGTGTCAGCCAGAACCAGAATTGCAGGCAAATTCCGAACATCTGACCGACGTCGCGAAAGAACACGTTGAGAATGCCAAGCAGCATCCCGAGCCCGGCGGCGAAGATCACTTGCAGGATCAGCAGCGGGATCAACGCCAGCAAAGCCATGCCAGGCAAGCGTCCGCTGATCAGCAGGAAGCCGAAGAACAATCCCAGAATGATCGCGAAGTTGATGCCGGCATTGAGGAGCGCAATCACCGGCAGACAGATACGCGGGAAGCTGATTTTTTTCAGCAGGTTCGCGTTTTCGAGGAACATGCCCTGGCTGCGCGAGGTAATTTCGGCGAACAGTCCCCAGGTCAGCAGGCCTGCACACAGGTAGACGCTGTAGGCCAGGCCGTCATCAACACCCGGCAGGCGCGCGCGCATGATCTGGGAAAAAATCACTGTGTAGACCACGATCATCGACAGCGGGTTGAGCACAGTCCACAGCGCACCGAACAGCGAGTTGCGATACCGCGATTGAAACTCCCGCTTGACGCTACCGAGGATGAATCCCCGATAGCTGTACAACGAGCGGTACAGGGAAAGCAGCATTTAAACCGTCCTGCCGTATTGGTCTTCGAAGCGGACGATGTCGTCCTCTCCCAGGTATTCGCCGCTTTGCACTTCGATGATCACCAGATCGATCACCCCGGGGTTTTCCAGGCGATGTTTGTGGCCGGCGGCAATAAAGGTCGATTCATTTTTCGCCACCAGCGTGGTGCCGGTGCCGTTGTTGGTGACCTTGGCCATGCCTTCGACGACCACCCAGTGTTCGTTGCGGTGATGGTGCATTTGCAGGGACAGCTTGCCACCGGGTTTGACCACGATGCGCTTGATCTTGAAGCGTGGGCCTTCTTCGAGAACCGTGTAAGTCCCCCACGGGCGGCTGACGGTACGGTGCAGCCGATAGGCTTCGTGGGATTTGTCCTTGAGTTGCTTGGCCACCCGACGCACGTCCTGCGCACGGTCGGCGTGGGCCACCAGCACCGCGTCGGCGGTGTCGACGATGATCAGGTTATCCACACCCACCGTTGCCACCAGCCGGTCTTCGCTCTGCACGAAGTTATTGTGGCTATCAATGAAGATCGCGTCGCCGCTGGCGCGGTTGTTGTCGGCATCGGCGGGCACCAGAGCCGCGACGGCGCCCCACGAACCGATGTCGCTCCAGTCAAAACCGGCCGGCACCACCACGACTTTTTCCGAGCGTTCCATCAGCGCGTAGTCGATGGAGATGTCGGTGATTTCCGCGAACAGCGCCGGTGACAGCTCTTGTTGCAGGCAACCGACGGTTTCGATCGGTGCGCTGGCGGCCATGCAGGCGCGGGTCTGTTCCAGCAGTTCAGGCGCGTGCAATTGCAGTTCGGCAATCACCGCCGCCGTGGTGAAGCAGAACATCCCCGAGTTCCACAGGAAGTTGCCGCTTTCCAGGTAATGCGTGGCGGTTTGCAGATCGGGTTTCTCGACGAAACGCTGCACTTTCGCCGCGCCTTTGGCGTCCAGCGGCGCGCCGGTTTCGATGTAGCCGAAGCCGGTTTCCGGCGCGGTCGGGATCACACCGAAAGTCACCAGATAACCGTCCTTGGCCAGATTGACCGCGTGCTCGACGGCGGTCTTCAGCGCGTCCTGATTGACGATCAAATGGTCGGCCGGCATCACCACCATGATCGCGTCATCACCGTGCAGCGCTTGCAGCGACAACGCTGCGGCAGCAATCGCCGGCGCGGTGTTGCGCCCGGTTGGCTCCAGCAGGAAGTGCCCGCGATGGCGCGAGACGTGGGCGGCGCAATAGTGATCCTTGCTCTGGAAGTAGTACTCGCGATTGGTCACCGTGACGATGTCGCCCCAGCCGTCGAGCAAAGCTGCGGCGCGCTGGTAGGTCTTGCCGAGCAGCGACTGGCCGTCGGGCAAATTCATGAACGGTTTCGGATGGCCCTCGCGGGACACCGGCCACAAACGAGTGCCGGCACCGCCGGACAAAATCACGGGGATCAGCATGGCCTACTCCTTGGCGACGCGTTTCATGTCCGCATCCATCATCATGCGGATCAAGGTATCCAGGTCGGTTTTCGGCTTCCAGCCCAGCACGCGCTGAGCCTTGGCCGGATTGCCGAGCAGCACTTCAACTTCGGCCGGGCGGAAAAACGCCGGGTCGATCTTCACGTAATCGCGGTAGTTGAGGCCGACGTGATCGAAGGCGATGCGGCACATCTCGCGCACCGTGGTGGTGACGCCAGTGGCAACCACGAAATCGTCAGGCTTGTCCTGTTGCAGCATCAGCCACATGGCTTCGACGTAATCGCCGGCAAAACCCCAGTCGCGTTTCGCATCGATGTTGCCCAGCGCCAGCTCCTGCTGTTTGCCTTGCTTGATGCGAGCAGCGGCGTCGGTGACCTTGCGGGTGACGAACTCAATGCCACGCAGGGGCGATTCATGGTTGAAGAGGATGCCGCTGCTGGCGTGCAGGTTGAAGCTTTCGCGATAGTTGACGGTGATCCAGTGGCCGTAGAGCTTGGCCACGCCGTACGGGCTGCGCGGATAGAACGGGGTGTTCTCATCCTGCTGCTCAGCCTGAATCAGGCCGAACATTTCGCTGGTCGAGGCCTGATAGAAGCGCGTGTGCGGGCTGAACTGACGGATCGCTTCGAGCAAGTGCGTGACGCCCAGGCCATCAACGATGCCGGTGGTCACCGGTTGATCCCAGGAGGCGGCAACAAAACTTTGCGCGGCGAGGTTATAGACTTCGTCCGGCGCCGATTTGATGACCGCGCGCTGTACCGAGCAGGCATCGGCCATGTCGCCGTCGAGATAAGCGATGTCGGCTTCGACACCCATCTCGCGCAGGCGCCAGCGCGAATCGCTGCTGCGTCGTGCGACCAGGCCATGAACCTTGTAGCCCTTGTCGAGCAACAGTTTCGCCAGATAAGCGCCGTCCTGGCCGGTGATCCCTGTGATCAGTGCACTTTTAGTCATTCTTGTTTTACTCGCTTCTCCCAGTCGGACAGGATCGCCCGCAGGGATTGTTGTGTGGTGATGTCAGGCGTCCATCCTGTGGTTTTGGTCAGCCGTTCATGGCTGCCGCAAACGCGACGCTGATCGGCGCGTCGCATACGTGCCGGATCCTGAACCAGTTGCATGGTTACTTCGGCCAGATCGGCCAGTTGTTCAATCAGACTGCGGATGCTCTGCTCCCGCCCCGAGCAGATGTTGTAAACCTGTCCTGCCTGGCCCTTTTCCAGCAACGCGAAATACGCCGAGACCACGTCGCCAACATCGAGAAAATCGCGGCTGACGTCAATATCGCCGACTTCCAGTTGCGGCGCTTGCAGACCTTGCTTGATGCGAATGATCTGTCGCGCCGCGCTGGCGATGACAAAACTGTCTTTCTGCCCGCTGCCGATGTGGTTGAACGGCCGCGCGACCAGTACCGGCCAGCCCTCACTCAAACCCCATTGCAGGCTGAGAAACTCGGCCGAGATTTTGCTCACCGCGTACGGGTTGCGCGGGCAGGGCGCTTGTTGTTCGGTGATTGGCAGATCGTTCTCGCTGACCTGACCGTAAACGTCGCCAGAGCTGACATACAGAAAGGTGCCCTGAAAACCACGGGCCTTGAGGGCCTGTAACAGGTTGAGGGTGCCGAGCAGATTGATGTCGAAGGTGCGGGCCGGGTCGCGGAAGGCTTCGGGGACGAATGTCTGGCCAGCCAGATGAATGACCGCGTCAGGCATGTGCGGCCACAGGTCGATGAGGCTGTGCGGATCCGTCAGGTCGAAACGTGAGGCCGCAGGCAGCAGTTCCCACGCAGCGTCGGGCGAGGCCAAACGTGACTGAATATGTTGTCCAACGAATCCACTGAGACCCGTGACGAACAGACGCTTTTTCAAACAGCGACCCCTTGGTCTTGGTTTTCGCAGCACTTCCTACAGGCTTTAGAGAAGGGTCTGTCAGATCGGTTGGAAAATCCGCTAAGACGACAGGCGAAAACGTTGTTGTAGTTATTTGCTGTCAATCTGTGCCAATTGCCGAGCAATTTCAACCGGCCAAACCGTGACCGGTCAGTTCTCGTCAGCGTAGCCAAATTTATTCTCGCCGGGCGGTTCACGAATCCTTGATGGATGTGTTTAGAATGCCCCTCGCCGCCATTCTTCAAAGTTTGTCGCAAGGGTCGCGAGCCAGAGTGAAACCAACCACTAAAACAAGAACGAAGACGTCTCCCATGACGAAGGACGAAGGCCGGTAAAACCGATTCGATCCGACGCTTGGCCGTCATAGCATGAGACTGCCGGGATGGTGGTTTCATCGTGGAATGCCATGAATTTCATTCTTTACTCGGACGTCAACGACCGCTCCATCAGCCAGAGTCTTGGGCGTCCCGAATACAGCTATTACTTCGTGCTCAAGGCCTATCGCCCTGTGCTGGAAAGCCTTGGGCGGGTGCATGTCGTGGCATCGGCGGCTGAAGTCGATCCGCTGTATCGACACCTGCAAGAGGCTGGTGAAGAGTGTCTGTTTCTTTCGTTCTCGCCACCGCATAAAACCCCGACTGACCTGCAATGCCCGACGGTGTGCGTGATCGCGTGGGAGTATGACTCGATCCCTTCCGAGTGCCACCCCGATGATCCCCGCCAGGACTGGAGCCAGACGCTGGCGCGGCATGGCCGGGTGATCACGCTGTCCAGCCACACGGCCGAAGCGATCCGCCGCACCTTGGGTGAAGACTTTCCTGTACTGGTTCTGCCCACGCCATTGTGGGAAGGTTTTGCCGCTGTGCGTCAGCAATTTCCGCCCGCAGCGGTGAACGCCGGAGCGACGTTGCAGATCAAGGGTTGCATCATCGACAGCCGCGCTCTGGGGTTGTCTGCCGACGGTCTGATCGCCCCCATTCACAACGAGCAGGAACTGGAAACCCGTGGTCTGGCCGAGCCGGTCGAGGAGATGCCGGCAGAGCCTGAGCCACCTCCCGAGCTGACCCCGCGCCGTCGGGCATTCATCACCAGGCATTATCTGCGTGAAGGCGTTCGAGCTTTCACCCGTCCTTCCGAGCATCGGCCGCTGTTTCTGCTCAAGCACAACCTGCTGATGTGGTATCGCGAAGCCGTCAGCGATTTATTGCCCGATGCGCTGCGCCAAAAGCTTTCCGGTCTGCGTACGCCGGCCCCCGAGCCCTTGCCTCTGGCGACGACGGTCGCGCAAGCCATGGAGCAAGTCGAACATCCTCAAGCGGTGTTGCCCGATACCAGCGAGTACGCACAGATCGACGTCAGTGGCGTGGTCTACGTGAGCGTGTTCAACCCTGATGACGGGCGCAAGAACTGGCATCACTTGATCACGGCATTCTGCTGGGCCATGCGCGATGTCGAAGACGCGACGCTGGTGCTGAAAATCACCCAGAACGACCTGTCGAGTTACTACGTTCATCTGATCACGTTGCTGTCGCAACTCTCGCCCTTTGCCTGCCGCGTGGTGGTCATGCATGGCTATCTGGAAGACGAGGAATTCGCCCGGTTGTATGGCGCGGCGAGTTTCTATGTCAACGCGTCACGCTGCGAAGGGTTGTGCCTGCCGTTGATGGAATTCATGTCGTGCGCCCGTCCGGTGATCGCGCCAAACCACACGGCCATGCGCGATTACATCGACGAGAAAGTCGGGTTCATTGTCAAGTCCAGCCGCGAGCCGACCATCTGGCCGGAGGACGTGCGGATTCTGTATCGCACGCTGCGCCATCGCCCGGACTGGGGCTCGTTGAAAACCGCTTACGAGGACAGCTACGCGATGGCTAAAAATCATCCGCAGGCTTACCAGACCATGGCCGCCGCCGCTGATCAGCGTATGCACGATTACTGCGGATTCGCGCCTGTGCAGCAGCGCCTGGCAGCGTTTCTCGGGCTGACACCTGTCCGTGACGTCGCTTCGCAGCCAATCGAAGCGGGGGCTGCCTCATGCTGATCATCATTCATTCGGAAACCAACAAGAGCAATATCCAGCAAAACCTCGGCCGGCCCGAGTACAGCTATTACTTCGTGCTCAAGGAATTCCGCCCGGTGCTGGAACGCATCGGTCAGGTCATCGAGGTAAGTAATCCCGACGAATTGGTCGATCGCCTGTATTTCGATTGCCTGAGCCGTGGCGAAGCATGTGTTTACCTGTCGTTCTCGCCGCCGCATCGCACGCCGATTCATTATGCATGCCCGACCATTCCGGTATTTGCCTGGGAATTCAGTACCATTCCGACCGAGAGCTGGCAGGGTGAACCGCGCCATGACTGGCGTGTGGTGCTGGAGGCCTGCGGCAGGGCGATCACCCATTCGACGTTCACGGTCAATACCGTGCGCGATGTGATGGGGGCCGATTATCCGGTGTGTGCAATCCCTGCGCCGGTGTGGGATCGCTTCGCTGCGCGTGGTCAGTCATTGAGCAAAAGCTCAGTGGTGGAAAACGTGCAGTTGAACTTGCGAGGTCTGTTGATCGACAGCCGCACCGTCGACTTGCGGCCGTATGGCCCAAGCGAGCTGCAAGAGGGGACGCCGATGTCGTTCAGCGGTCCACCGCAGGATTGCACGGTGCAACTTGAGGGCGTGGTCTACACCTCGGTGTTCAATCCCTATGACGGGCGCAAGAATTGGCATGACATGATCAGTGCATTCTGCAGCACTTTTCGTGACGTGCCCGATGCAACGCTGGTGCTGAAACTCACCCACCATGACATCGCCAATGCGCTGTACGACATGGTGCATCATCTCTACAAGAATCAGACGTACCAATGCCGGATCGTGTTGATCCACGGCTATCTGGCTGATGTTGATTATGAAGCGCTGGTGCAGGCCACCAGTTACGTGGTCAACAGCTCCTACGGCGAAGGGCAGTGCCTGCCGTTGATGGAATTCATGTCGTGCGGCAAACCGGCGATTGCACCGCTGAACACGGCAATGGCCGATTACATCGACAGCGATTGTGCGTTCATCGTCGATTTCACTGAAGAGCTCACGGCCTGGCCGCACGATCCCCGCGCGGCGTATCGGACGATGCGCTACATGACCGACTGGGATTCGCTGTGTACGGCCTATCGCGCCAGCTATGACGTGGCGAAAACCGATGGTCAGCGCTACGCCAGAATGTCGGCCCACGCCGTCAGCAATCTGCAGCGTTTTTGCAGTCAGGACAACACCGAACAGCGTTTGCGGGCATTTTTTGAACAACGTCTGCAATCGGCTCAGACGCCTCCTGCACAAGTCTCGCGCGCATGATTCGGCGACTGCTCGCACGATGGTTACCCGCGCCCCCACCGATGCCCGAGCCTGCGCCGCTCCCCAGCGTTTCGCCTGCTGATGTCGGTTTGCATGACGCCGTGCTCGACGGCTGGTTTTTAGGCGCCTCGGGCGAATTGCTCAAAGGTTTTGCAATCACGGCGGATGACACGCTGCTCGACGTTGGTTGCGGCGAAGGCGTGGCAACATTGTTCGCTGTCCGTCAGGGCGCCTCGGTGATTTTCACTGACAGTGAACACCACAAGGTGCGCGATCTTGCCCGGCAGGTCGACGCGCAAAGCCATCAACTGAACCTGGGCCTGGTCAGCAACAGCCTGCCGCTGCCATTGGCCGATGGCTGCGCCAGCAAAGTGGTGTGCATGGAAGTGCTGGAGCACATCGACCACCCGGAACCGTTCATGGCCGAATTGGTGCGCATGGGGCGCCCCGGCGCGCAATACCTGCTCAGCGTACCGGCACCGGTGGGTGAGCATTTGCAGAAGGGCATCGCCCCGGCCAGCTATTACCAATCGCCCAATCATGTGCAGATTTTTACCGCGGAGCGTTTCGCCGCATTGGTAGAGGACGCGGGTCTGGTAATCGAGCATCGCCAGGCCAATGGATTTTTCTGGGTGATGGGGATGATTTTTTTCTGGGCGAGCGAGCGCGCGGCCGGCAGAGATCCCGGCGGCGCGGTGCGTGATCGTATTCAGGCGCCGTATCCACCGTTGATGGAAAGCTGGGCCCGCACCTGGCAAGACCTGCTGGCCCAGCCCGATGGCCATGCGATCAAACAGACCCTCGATCAATTGATGCCGAAAAGTCAGGTCATCATCGCCCGCAAACCTCTGGATGCAGGGCGCACGTCATGACCGGCAAACGGATCATGGCCATCGAAAAATTGCGCGCCATCGCTGTGCCGGGCGTTTTGTTCCATCACTTGCCAGGCAACCGGTTCGCCGATGCCAGCCGATCCTCTGGAGCGTTTTCATGCTGCAACTTTTGAAAAAATTATTGCCGACAGCACCGGCTCCAGTTGCCGAGCCGCCTGCCGCTGTGATCCCCGAGAAAAAAGATTCTTACATGGTCGGCCTGCACGATGCGGTGCTCAGCGGCTGGTACACAGAGGCGACCGGCGAGCTGTTCAAAGGTTTTGTGGTGAGCCCTGACGACGTATTGCTCGACGTCGGCTGCGGTGATGGCGGCAATGTGCATTTCTGCGGCATGCGCGGGGCGAAGATCATCATCGCCGACATCGACGCGGCCAAGGTCGAAGCGACCCGCCAGCGCCTGAGCGACACGCCGGCGCGCGATATCGAATGCCATGTCACTGACTGCAATCCGTTACCGATTGCCGACGCCACAGCAACGCGGGTGGTTTCCACCGAAGTGATCGAGCATGTCGATGACCCGGCGCAATTTCTTTCTGAACTGGTACGGGTCGGCAAGCCGGGTGCCATGTACCTGCTGAGCGTGCCGCATTCAAGTTCCGAAAACCTGCAAATAGGCATCGCCGCCGATGAGTATTTCCAGAAGCCCAACCACATTCGGATCATCAGCGAAGAGCAGTTCAAGACGATGGTCAGCGATGCCGGGCTGGAGATCATCAGCCACAGCCAGCACGGGTTTTACTGGTCGGTGTGGATGCTGTTGTTCTGGGAAGCCAAGGTTGATTTGAACAACCCGGATCATCCGTTGCTCAATCACTGGGCGGATACCTGGCAGGCGTTGCTCAGCTCGCCACGTGGTGCGCAGATCAAACAGGCGCTGGACTCGGTGATTGCCAAAAGCCAGATCATCATTGCCCGTAAACCCGGAGTACCTCTGTAGGAGCTGCGGCACGCTGCGATCTTTTGATCTTGATTTTAAAAAACAGGATTAAAAGATCGCAGCCTCGTTTCACTCGACAGCTCCTACAGGGTTTTTGTGTAACCTTGCAGCCTTGTGGTGTTCGGGGGTTGGAAGGTATGCGGTTTATTGTCGGTCTGTTCTTGGGCATCTTGCTTGTGGGTTGCAAGCAGCAAGACGCGCCACCCCTCGACCAACAACTCTACATCTGGCAACGCCAATGGACGCCAGCCCATGAGTCGGCGTTGCGCGACAGCCACAATGATTTCTCGACGCTGCGCGTGTTAGCCCTGCAAGCCTTCCCGAATGCCGGATGGAGCCGCGCGCGAATCGATGCGCCGTTGTTGAAAGCCGATGGCCGTGCGTTGATCGCGGTGATTCGTCTCGATGGCCAACTCAAGTCGCTGGATCAGGATCAGGTCACTGCACAGATTCTCCAAGTGCTCGCCGATTGGCAGGCGCAAGGCTTGACGCTGAGCGGCGTCGAGATTGATCACGACGCCGGTAATGCGCGGTTACCGGCCTACGCTGAATTCCTCAAACAGCTGCGCTCGGCATTGCCGAAAGAAATCCCGCTGAGCATCACTGCACTGCCAGCCTGGCTCGACAGCGCGCAATTGCCGACACTCCTGCAAACCGTCGACAGCAGCGTGCTGCAAGTCCATGCGGTCAGCGATCCGCGTCGAGGGCTGTTCGATTCTGATCAGGCATTGAAGTGGGCGAAGGCCTGGGCGCGGATCACCGACAAACCTTTTTATCTCGCGCTGCCGGCCTACGGTGTCGCGCTGTTGCCGGACGACGGTGGGGCGCCGCTGGTGGAAAGTGAGGTGCAGCTTGAGCGCGGTGGCGAGCGTCAGGAACTGCTCGCCGATCCGCTGCAATTGAGCCAACTCGGCAAGACCCTTCGTGAAGGCCCGCCGGCGCATCTGGCCGGGTTGATCTGGTTTCGCTTGCCGCTGGCCAATGATCGCCGCGCCTGGAGCCTGACCACGTTGCGCGCGGTTGCCCGAGGCGATCAACTCGTCAGCCAGCTCGGCGTGACGTTCAGCGAAAACGATGGTCTCTACGACATCAAACTCGACAACCCCGGCAACCTCGACAGTGCCTGGCCCGCGCAAATCACCTTGAAGGCGCAAAGCTGCGAAGGCGCCGATGCGCTCGCCGGTTATGCATTGCAACAAGGCCCGGATCTGCTTACCTTCACCCGCCTGCACGACGGCCGATTGCCGGCGGGCGGACAACGCGCCATCGGTTGGGCGCGTTGCGCACATATTGATCAAGGAGGTTCGCATGTTGACCCGTAACTGGCCCCGCCATCTGCTCTGCCTGAGCCTCTGCTTGCCATTGGGCTCGGCGCTGGCCTGCGGCCCGGACTTCCCGATGCGCCTGCTCGACAATCGCGGGCAAACCCTGGCGGATCTGCCGGAGGGCAACTTCAACTTCGAACTCAGCCGCCTCGGCAAAGCCATTGCCGGGCTGAAGAACGTCACGGCGGCGACGCACAATCCCAACGACCTGTACGGCGAAGAAAACGCAGCCGCCGACGCGCGCGATAAGGCTGAACAGCTGGGTTTGAGCGCCGATCAGCAAACGCTGGTCAAGCAACTGCGCGGCCTGACCGATGCCCATCAGGTCGAAGTGCAGGGCGCCAGCCTGCCGGCAGAAATCCGCTTGTACGTGGCCGGCGCGGTCGCATTTGCCACGGGCGATCATCAACTCGCCGTCGAGTATTTCAACAAGTTGCTGGCGTTGCCGGCAGATCAGCGTCCGTTGCGCAGCACCTGGGCTGCGTATTCTCTCGGGCGCACGTTGTTCGCCATGAGCAGCGAAGCCGGGGATAAGGTCGTCGCGCTGGAGCGATCGCGTGATGCGTTCCGTCAGGCTCGGCAACTGAGCATCGACGGTTTCAGCGATCCGTTGGAGCTGGGTGTCGCCAGCCTCGGCGAAGAGGCGCGAGTGGTGCGCGCCGCTGGCGACTGGAACGGCGCCATCGAATTGTATGAAGCGCAGAACCTGCACGGTTCTGCCGTGGGTTACACCTCGCTCAAGCAATTGATGAATGAGTTGGCGGAATTGCCCGAGGCCGAACTGGCCGAGTTGCTTCAGCACACATCGGTGCAGCAACTGGTCACGGCTTCGTTGGTCAGCCGTCAGGGCTGGTCGTTTGGCGACGAACCGCCGAACGAGAAGAAACTGGTGAAGCTGCTGCAAAACAGCACCCGTGGCAGCCTGGAAAATGCTGATCGTCTGGCAGCGATGAGTTATCAACAGGGCGATTACGCCGGTGCCAAAGCTTTTCTCGAAAATGCCGGCGACGGCGGACTCGCGTGGTGGCTGCGCGCGAAACTGGCGGTGCGTGACGGCGACAAAAATGCCGCCGCCGCAGCCTATTCGAAAGCCGCGCAGGCCTTCCCGCAGAAAGAAGATTGGGGTTATCGCCGCACGCCGGACTGGGCGTACGAAAGCCTGCAGCCGAAATGCCGGGTCGAAGGCGAAAGCGCGATTCTCGCCTTGCAGCGCGGCGAATACCTGCAAGCGTTCGTGCAGTTGTATCGCAGCAACAGCACCTATTGGTTCGATGCGGCGACCGTGGCCGAACGTGTGCTGACGGTCGAAGAGCTGAAAAAATACGTCGACGATAACGTCCCGGCACCGCCCGCACTGACTCAACAGGAGCGCGACAACTACGTGCCGCTGCCGGTCGCCGCCAGCCTGCGCAATCTGCTCGGTCGGCGCTTGCTGCGCGAAGGGCATTACGCCGAAGCGGTCGCGTATTTCGACAATTCCGACCTGCAAAACAAGGCGCGGCTCTACGGTGAGCAACGCTTGAAAGCCGATTCCGCATGGTGGCCGACCAAGCGTGCCAGTGCGCTGTACAACGCCGCGTGGACGGCGCGCGAGTGGGGCATGGACATCCTCGGTTACGAGATGGCCCCGGATTACGCCACGTTCGGCGGCAACTTCAGCCTGGAAACCACCGAGCTGACAGTCGGCCCGCTGGTCAGCGAAGCCGAAGTGCAGCGCCAGAAGGCCAGCGAAGCGAAACCGGATCAGCGCTATCACTACCGTTTCGTCGCCACCGAATTGGCCAGCCGCGCCGCCGACAACCTGCCGCACACCAGCCAGGCATTTGCTGCCGTGCTGTGCAACGCGGCGGGTTGGAACAGCAGCCTCGAAGAGCAGAGCGTGCTGTATCAGCGTTACATCAAGGAAGGCCCGTACGTGTTGTGGGCGGTGGATTTCGGCAATCAGTGCCCGTACCCGGATTTCGAAAACGCCGACAAGCGTTACGTCACCCAGGTCACGGACTCCGTACGCACGACGCTGCGACCATACAAGTGGCCGGTGCAGGTTGGCGCGATTGTCTTGGTCACGGCCGCCGCGTTGCTGTTGATCAGCCGTCGTCAGCGCAAGGCCCGCAAAGGCTAAGCCTGCTGGACGAAGGTCAGGCGCACGGCGAAACCGATCAACAGGCTGCCGAACAACCATTGCTGCACCCGTTGCGCCGTTGGACTGTGTTGCAGCCAACGGCCCAGCGCGGCGCCGGTCAGCGCATAGGCGCTGTCGAACAGCAGACCGACGCCGACCAGCAGCGCACCGAGCTGGGCGAACTGGCTCAGCACCGGCGCGCCGTCGGCGACGATGAACTGCGGCAACAGCACCGAGCAGAACAACAGGGCTTTAGGGTTGAGCAGGTTGGTCAGCAAACCTCGGCGGATCGCTGCGCGCCATTGGCCGTGGCTATCGGCAGTTTCACCTGTCGTCAGGTTCGGCAGCAGTGTGCTGCGCAGGCATTGAATGCCGATCCACAGCAGATACGCCGCACCGGCGAGCCGCACCACTTCGAACGTCCACGGCGCTGCTTTGAATAGCGCCGCCAGCCCCAACGCCGCCAATGCCACATGACAACCTCGGGCAATCGCCAGGCCTATCGCCGTGGCTAATGCGGCGCCGCGGCCCTGACGCGCCCCAGTTTGCAGGAGCAGGATCATGTCTGGGCCGGGCAGCAGAAAAACCACCGCCAATGCCAGGAAAAACAGCCAGAGACTCGCCACGGTTCAGTCCTTTCGTTGTCGATTCGGTAGCGCCAGTCTAGGGCTGAAGGGCGGGGCAGGTGCTTGCGTAGTCGGCTTCAAAAGCTTCTGCAATTGGCATAACCTGCTAGCTTTATGCGCGATAACTATTGGGATCTGCCAAACATGAAACTGGATGCCTTCGACCGCAAAATCCTCGCCGCCCTGCAACGGGACGGGCGCCTGAGCAACGTCGAGCTGGCGGATGAAATCGGCTTGTCGGCATCGCCGTGTTTGCGCCGGGTGCGCATGCTGGAAGAGGCGGGGGTGATTCGCGGCTATCAGGCCAATCTTGATCGCGATGAAGTCGGGTTGGGGCTGACGGTGTTTGTCGGGGTCAAGGTCGAACGCCACAACGACGAACAGGCCGAGGCGTTTTATGCGGCGGTGACGGCGCTGCCGGAGGTGATATCGGCGTTTCTGGTGTCGGGGGAATCGGATTTTCTGCTGCAAGTGGTGGTGCCGGATCTGCGCGCGTATGACCGCTTTCTCAGCGGCTGCCTGTTGAAGTTGCCGGGGGTGAGTGACATCCGCAGCAACTTTGCGATTCACACGGTGAAGACACCGGGGGCTTTGCCTTTGGGACATCTTCCGACCTGACAAGCAAAGATCGCAGCCTTCGGCAGCTCCTACAGGGGGCGCATCTCATGTAGGAGCTGCCGAAGGCTGCGATCTTTTGATCTTCTACATCTGCGTCGCCATCCCCTCGACATTCATCGCCGCCTGGCGCAACGCTTCCGAACGTGTCGGGTGCGGATGACAGGTCAAGGCAATGTCCTCCGCCGAAGCACTGAATTCCATCGCCACACAAAACTCACCAATCATCTCACTCACGCTCGGCCCCACAAGATGCACGCCGAGCACTTCGTCCGTGCGTTCATCGGCGAGGACTTTGGCAAAACCCTCAGTCTCATGGTTGATCTTCGCCCGGCTGTTGGCGGTGAACGGGAATTTGCCGACCTTGTAGGCGCGGCCCTCAGCCTTGAGTTGCTCTTCAGTCTTGCCGACGCTGGCCAGTTCCGGCTTGGTGTAGATGACGTTGGGGATCAGGTCGTAATTGACCTCGCCAGCCTTGCCATGGATCTGCTCGACGCAGGCCATCGCTTCATCCTCAGCCTTGTGCGCGAGCATCGGCCCGGACGTCACGTCGCCAATCACCCAGACGCCAGCCGCTTCGGTGCGATGCTGTTTATTGGCGAGCATGCCGCGCTTGTCGGTGCTCAGACCGACGTTTTCCAGGCCCAGGCCTTGGGTGTAAGGGCGACGACCAATCGCCACCAGCACGTAATCGGCTTCGAGCAGTTCCGCCGTGCCGCCCGCCGCCGGCTCAACGCTGAGCTGCACGCCGTTCTCCGACGTCGTCGCGCTGGTGACTTTCGAACTCAACTTGAAGGCGATGCCCTGTTTGCTCAGCGAGCGCTGCAGGGTTTTGCCGGCTTCGGCATCAACACCGGGGCAGATGCGGTCGAGGTATTCGACCACGGTCACCTGCGCGCCGAGTCGCCGCCACACCGAACCCAATTCCAGACCGATCACGCCGGCCCCGATGACCACCAGATGCTTGGGCACTTCGCTCAGCGACAACGCGCCCGTGGAATCGAGGATGCGCTTGTTGTCGATCTCGACGCCGGGCAGGGGAGTGGGCTCGGAGCCGGTGGCGATGATGATGTCTTTGGCAGTCAGCTCGACCTTATTGCCCTGATCGTCAGTCACCGTGACCTTGCCCGGCCCATCGATGTGGCCCCAGCCCTTGATCCAGTCGACCTTGTTCTTGCGAAAGAGAAACTCGATGCCTTTGGTCAGGGCGGTCACGCTTTCGTCTTTCTGTTTCATCATTTGCGCTAGGTTCAGCGTCGGTTTGACTTCGATGCCGAGGTTGGCGAATTCCGCACCCATCGCTGCGTCGTACAGCTCAGAGGCGTGCAACAGGGCTTTGGACGGCATGCAACCGACGTTCAGGCAGGTGCCGCCAAGGGTCGCCCGACCTTCGACGCAAGCGGCCTTGAGGCCCAACTGGCCGGCGCGGATCGCCGCGTTATAACCACCGGGGCCGCCGCCCAGAATCACTACGTCATAGTTGCTCATGCGCTTGCTCCTGATGAATGGATGCGGATCGCTAAAAGTAGCTGTCGATAAAAATTACGAACGTAATATGTGCGTTTCCAGACATTTCGGTCAAGGCTTCAGGCAAGCGACAGGTTGAGCATCTTTGAATACGGGTAATTGTGTACGAATATTTCACGCTTTTCGTTATATCGTAACGATATGAACCGTGAGCCAATGATTTTGGGGTGATATGCAAGTTGATCTGGAGGTGGATGGCACGCAGGTGACCGGACTGCCGCGTTTTCAGCAGGCGACCACGCAGGGCAGGCGACTGCGGCGTTGGGCGTTCGGTCTTGGCGGATTGGCCGGGGCGGGCTGGGTGTCGGCGTTTTTCGTCGGGTTGTTTGCGCCGCAGGCATTGTGGCTGCCGCTGCTGGTCAATCAGAGCGCGGCGTTGCTGGTGCTGGTCGCCGGGCTGCAATCGGCGTGGTGGGTGACGCAATGGCGCGCGCGGGTGATCAATCCTGTTGTGCTGACGCCGACTGCCGACGATCAAGCGATTGCGCCAGAAGGTTGGTACGAACGCCTGCTGGATCGCCTCAGTCAGCGCGGTTTGCATGTGCTTGGCCAGATCGGTGCAGCGACGCTGTGGTTGGGCGGTTGGGCGTTGCTGGTGGCGCTGAGCATCGAACAGGTGTGGAACCTGACGTTGCCCGCCGCAACCGTTGGAGTGTCCGCCTCCGTCGGTGCGGCGTTGGCGTTGCTGCTGGCGTTTGGTTTGCTGGTGCTGGAGCGGCAACTCGCTCAGGAGAATCCAGCGCAATGGCCAGAAGCGGGAGCACTGGCGCAACTGACGCGCGTGGCGATCATCAGTCTGGTGCTCGGCGCGCTGTGTTTATTGTTCGCTGGCGAGAACACGGTTTGGCCGGTTCGCGTGGCGGTACTCATCGGCATCTTGCCGGGATTGGTCGCGATCGAGCTGCTATTGCGCGCGGTACTCTCGGTCTTCAGCCCACGCCGCCAACAGCTCGAACCGACGCTATTGGCGCGCAGTTTCGTCGCCGACATGCTGCGCTGGCCGCCGCAGCCGTTGCTCGCGTTGCAGCATGAACTGCACAACCGTTTTGGTATCGATTTGCGTCAAATCTGGGCGTTCAGTTACATGCGCCGAGCGTTTCTGCCGGTGCTGGCGCTGGTCGCAGCGGTGGGTTGGTTGCTTACTGGCATCCATGAAATCCCGCTGCAGGGCCGAGGCATTTATGAGCGTTTCGGCAAACCGGTGCAGGTCTTTGGCCCCGGTTTGCACACAGGTTTGCCGTGGCCGTTGGGTCGCGTGTTGATCGTCGAAAACGGCGTGGTGCATGAACTCGCTACCAGCGTCGGCGAGAACCCGGCACCGCCACAAGCCGATCCTGCTGAAGGCCCGGCACCGATGACGGCCAACCGTTTGTGGGACGCCAGTCACGTCAACGACAAGTCGCAAGTGATCGCCAGCAGCCGCGGCGATCAGCAGAGCTTTCAAATCGTCAACATGGACGTGCGCTTCGTCTATCGCATCGGCCTGACTGATCAGGCGGCGCTGGCCGCGACGTACAACAGCGCTGATGTGCCAACGCTGATCCGCAGCACCGCCAGCCGGATTCTGGTGCACGACTTTGCTTCGCGTACGCTCGACGGTTTGCTCGGTGAAGACCGGGTAGGGCTGGGCGAGGAGATCGGTCGCGCGGTGCAAAGCGATCTGCAACAACTCAACAGTGGTGTGGAGATTCTCGCCACGGTGGTTGAAGCCATTCACCCGCCGGCCGGTGCCGCCAATGCTTATCACGCGGTGCAAGCAGCGCAAATCGGCGCGCAGGCGTTGATCTCCCGTGAGCGTGGCGCGGCGGCCGAAGCGAGTAATCAGGCGCAATTGCAGGCCAGCCTCGCTCGCGATCAGGCCAGCGCCAACGCCCGCGAAACCAGTGCCACGGCGCAAGCGGCGGATCTGAAATTCAGCGCCGAACAAAAAGCCTACGCCAGTGCCGGTCAGGCCTTTGTGCTGGAGCAATACCTCGCGCAGCTCAGCCAAGGCCTGAGCAAAGCCCAATTGCTGGTACTCGATCATCGCCTCGGTGGCAGCAGCAATGCGCCGACCATCGACCTGCGTACCTTCACGCTGCCGGCTGACCCGACGCCCGCGCGCACCATCGCTCAACCAGGAGTCGCCCATTGAGCCAGTCGCACACGCACGAACCGCATGATCACAGCGGCCACGATCACGGCCACGGCGGACATCACCATCATCATGGGCATCACCACCACGGAGCGTCGGAAGAGGCGGGGCCTTTCCCGTGGCGGCGCATGGGCTGGGCAGTGTTGCTGGTGGCGTTCGCTATCGCGGCGGCGAGCCTGGTGCAAGTGCGCTCCGGTGAAGCCACGGTCATTACTCGCTTCGGTAATCCATCGCGGGTATTGCTTGAACCGGGTTTGAGCTGGCGCTGGCCGGCGCCATTCGAAGCGGCGATTCCGGTGGATCTACGTTTGCGCACTACCTCCAGCGGCTTGCAGGATGTCGGCACCCGCGATGGTTTGCGCATCATCGTTCAGGCCTACGTGGCGTGGCAGGTGCAGGGCGATCCAAGCAACGTGCAGCGTTTCATGCGCGCAGTGCAAAACCAGCCCGACGAAGCGGCGCGGCAGATTCGTACTTTTGTTGGCTCCGCGCTGGAAACCACCGCGAGTAGTTTCGATCTGGCAAATCTGGTCAACACCGATGCCAGCCAAGTGGATATCGCTGAATTCGAAGCGCAGTTGCGTCAGCAGATTGATCAGCAATTGCTGGCGACCTATGGCGTGCGTGTTGTGCAAGTCGGCATCGAGCGTTTGACCTTGCCGTCGGTAACTCTCACCGCCACGGTCGATCGCATGCGCGCCGAGCGTGAAACAATTGCTACCGAACGCACGGCGATCGGCAAACGCGAAGCGGCGCAAATCCGTTCCGCTGCCGAACGCGATGCGCGAATTGTGCAAGCTGACGCCACCGTGAAAGCCGCAGAAATCGAAGCGCAATCTCGCGTCGAAGCCGCGCAGATTTATGGCCGCGCCTACGCCAGTTCGCCGCAGCTGTATAACTTGCTGCGCTCGCTGGATACGCTCGGCACCATTGTTACGCCGGACACCAAACTGATTCTGCGCACCGACGCCGCGCCATTCCGCGTATTGGTCGATGGCCCGCCGACACTCGACAGCAAATCCGGATCGCAGCCATGAGTGAAGAAGTTCCACGTGGAACACATTCGCTAAACAGCCCTTGGATTCAGGCCGGTCGTTTGGCATTTTTTGCCCTGTATGCGGTAACGGTGCTGGCCGCGCTCGCGTGGGCATTCTCCAACGTGCGGCAGATCGACCCGCAGAATCGCGCCGTGGTTTTGCACTTTGGCGCTCTGGATCGTGTGCAAAACGCCGGTCTGTTGTTGGCCTGGCCGCAGCCATTCGAACAGGTGATTTTGCTGCCCGCAGCGGATCGAGTCATCGAACGCCGAGTGGAAAATCTGTTGCGCAGCGATGAGGCGTTGAAGGCTGATCGTGTTGCTTCGTTCGCCACACCGCTGAGCGATGCGCTGGCGGGGTCTGGTTATTTATTGACCGGTGATGCTGGCGTGGTGCAACTGGATGTGCGGGTCTTTTACAAAGTCACCGACCCTTACGACTTCGTCTTGCAGGCCGATCATGTGCTGCCGGCGCTGGATCGATTGGTCACCCGCAGCGCCGTCGCACTGACGGCCGCGCGCGATCTCGACACAATTCTTGTCGCTCGTCCGGAGTTGATCGGCGCTGACAATCAAGCCGCCGAACGCCGTGAAAGGCTGCGCGGTGATCTGGTGCAAGGCATCAACAAACGCCTCGCCGAGTTGAAGGCGAGCGGGCAGGGCATCGGCATCGAAGTGGCGCGGGTCGATGTGCAATCGAGTCTGCCTGACCCTGCCGTAAGTGCGTTCAACGCCGTGCTGACTGCCAGTCAGCAAGCCGATAAAGCCGTGGCCAACGCGCGCACCGACGCCGAGAAACTCACCCAGACCGCCAACGAACAAGCCGACCGCACGCTGCAAGTGGCTCACGCACAGGCGGGTGAACGCCTGGCCAAAGCCTCGGCCGACACCGCCACGGTGTCGAGTCTGGCCAGCAGCACCGACCCGCAAATGCTCTTGCGCCTGTACCGCGAGCGCATGCCGAAGATTCTCGGCCAGGCCGGATCGGTGACCACGGTCGATCCGAAAGACGATTCCCGCCTGATCATTCAGGGAGCCAGTAAATGACTGCGACGACCGCCGCACCGAGCCTGTTGTCCTCGGCCGAACAACGCCGCGCCGCTCGGCAACTGACCCTCGCGATGCTTGCGTTGGGGTTGCTCGGTCTCGGTTTGATCTGGCGTTGGCTGGTGCCGGAGCAAACCGGTGTCAGTCAGTTGCTGCTCGGTTTTGCTTCTTTATTAGTCGCCGTGCCGGTGATGCGTTCGGCATGGTTCAGCCTGCGTTATCCAAGCCTGCATGGCATCACCGATCAACTGATTGCCTTGGCCATGCTCGGCGCGTGGGCGACTGGTGATCTGCTCACGGCGGCGCTGTTGCCGATCATCATGATCTTCGGCCACGTGCTGGAGGAGCGCAGTGTCATCGGTTCGCAGGAAGCGATCCATGCGCTTGGCCAACTGACGCGCAGTCACGCGCGCAAGGTTCAGGCCGATGGTTCGATCCTCGAAGTGGACAATGGCACGCTGAAATCTGGCGACACTGTTGAGGTGCGCGCCGGTGATCGGGTGCCGGCGGATGGTCGGGTACTGTCCGGCCAGGCCAGTCTCGATACCGCTTCGATTACCGGCGAGTCAGTGCCGGTCGAGGCGGCTGTCGGCATGACGGTGTTCGGCGGCGCGATCAACCTTGATGGACTGCTGCGCATTGAAGTCACCCGCACCGGCGATGAATCGACCCTCGGCAAAGTCATCGCCCTGATGCAAAACGCCGAGCGTTCGAAACCACCGATCACTCGTTTGCTCGAGCGTTATGCTGGCAGCTACATGGTGCTGGTGTTGTTGCTGGCGGCGGTGACCTGGTTCGTTACCAACGATGCGCAGGCGATGCTTGCGGTGTTGGTGGCGGCGTGTCCGTGCGCGTTGGTGTTGTCTGCCCCGGCGACGGCGATTGCCGGTGTCGCGGTGGCGGCGCGGCACGGGATTCTGATCCGCAGTTCGGCGTTTCTTGAAGAACTGGCTGACCTGACCTCGCTGGTCGTCGACAAGACCGGCACGCTGACTTACGGCACGTTGCGTTTGCAGTCGATCGACAGTTCTCACACAGACACCTCTGCAATTACCGCACTGGCTGCCAGCCTCGGAGCGGCGAGCAGTCATCCGGTGAGTCGAGCGTTGGCGGGGTTGGTCAGTCAGGAACAGTCGGTGGCCCTGAGTGAGATACACGAGCGTCAGGGTCTTGGTGTGGTTGCCATGACGGAGCAGGGCGAGGCGGCGCTGGGGCGACCGGAGTTGTTCGCGCAATTGGGCATCATTACTACGACCGTTCCCGAGCACGACGGCCCGATTGCCGGGTTGTCCTTGAACGGTGAATTTCTTGCGTGGTTGTTGCTGGCTGACAGCGTCAAACCGGAGGCGCGTTTTGCCCTCAGCGAGTTGCGCGAATTGGGTTTGGGTCGGCAACTGTTGCTGACCGGTGATCGGCAGAGTGTCGCTCAGACTTTGGCGCGTGATGTTGGTTTGCAAGAGGTTCAAGCCCAGGCCTTACCCGAGGACAAACTCAATCGTGTGCTCAAGGAAATCGACAACGGTTTCCGGCCGATGGTGGTGGGTGACGGCATCAACGATTCGCTGGCACTCAAGGCCGGCGTGGTCGGTGTGGCGATGGGCGCGGGCGGTGCGGACATCGCGTTGGCCTCGGCTGACATCGTGCTGATCGGCAGCGATCTGCGCAGGCTCGGTACGTGCGTGCGGCTCAGTCGACAGTGTCGCCGAACCTTGCAGGTCAACGTGGTCATCGGTCTGGGCTGGACGCTGGCCATCGTTGTGTTCGCCGCATTCGGTTGGTTGGGTGCCGCCGGGGCGATGATCGCGGCGCTGTTGCATAACCTCAGTACGCTACTGGTGTTGGGCAATGCCGGGCGGCTGCTGCGCTTTCAGGAACCACTGCTAAAGCTCAAGGACGATCATTGAAATTATTTTTGACCCTCGTGTAACGCCATCCGGGTGGCTCTCTCTAGTGCTATGTCGGCACTGAACAAACCGTTCAGCCGACATCCCTGACGATGACCGAGGAAAACAAAAATGACTATCAAGACCGCTGCTGCTGGTGCTGCTCTCGCTTTTGCCGCTGCTACGATGTTTGCCGGTGTTTCGACTACCGCTACGGCTGCTGATGCCAACGTTCACTGCTACGGCGTCAATGCCTGCAAAGGCCAGAACGACTGCAAGACCAAAGATCACGCCTGCAAAGGTCTGGGCACCTGCAAAGGCATGGGCTTCAAGGCCATGACTCAAGCGGCTTGCGAAAAAGCAGGTGGCAAGGTCGGCGAATAACTGACCGCAAGTGCCGCCGCAGTGGTTCACGCCACTGCGGCCACTTTTAGCAGGAGTCCGACATGTCCGCTTCGCTTCCTTTCCTGGGTTACGGCCTCGGTTTACGCAGCGCTTATTATCAGCAGATCCTCGAACAGTCGCCGGACGTCGACTGGTTTGAAGTGGTCTCCGAGAATTTCATGGTGCAGGGCGGCAAGGCTCTGTACTACCTGGACGCCATCGCCGAGCGCTATCCACTGGTGATGCATGGTGTGTCCCTCTCCATCGGTGGGCCGCATGCCCTCGATCCGGACTATCTAAAAAAACTCAAGCAACTGGCTGAGCGGGTCAAACCGGCATGGGTCTCCGATCACCTGTGCTGGAGCCGTGGCAACGCCCATCAGTTGCACGACTTGTTGCCGCTGCCCTATACCGCAGAAAGCCTTGAATACATCGCCGGCCGTGTGGCGCAGGTTCAAGATGTCTTGCAGCGGCCGCTGGTGCTGGAGAACGTCTCCAGCTATGTGCGCGCCGCGTCGGACGAGTTCAGCGAATGGGAATTTCTCGCGGCCCTGAGCCGGGAGAGCGGCTGCGAGTTATTGCTCGACGTTAATAATGTCTACGTCAGCTCACGCAATCACGGCTTCGATCCATGGGCGTTCATTCAAGGTTTGCCGGCAGAAAAAGTACGTCAACTGCATCTGGCCGGGCACAACGATTACGGCGATTACGTCATCGACACCCACGACCATCCGGTGAGCGATCCGGTCTGGGCGCTGTATAAACGCACGCTGGAACACATCGGCCCGGTGGCGACGTTGCTGGAACGCGACGATCATTTCCCGCCGTTCGAAGAGCTGCTCGCCGAGCTGCACAAGGCCCGCGAGTTGGGTGACGCGGTTCTGGCCGGGAGACAGCAATGCGCTTGAAGGAATGGCAACTGGCGTTCGAAGCGTTTCTGCTGGATGCCGCGCCGGCCGATCAGGCCTTGGCCGACAGCCTGATCGGTGGGCCGACGCTCGATGTCGGTACTGGCCTGGCGATTTATCACAACGCTTACGCGGCGCGTTTGCTGGAAGTGCTGACCCACGATTTCCCGGCCATTCATTATTGGATGGGCGATGAAGAATTCGATCTGCTCGCCACCGCGTATATCCGCCAATGTCCGTCGGCGCATTACAGTCTGCGTTGGCTGGGTAAAGGTTTTGAAGCGTTTATCCGCGAGCATCTGGTGCCCGAGCAAAGCGCGCCGCTGGCGGAACTGGCCGCACTCGAATGGGCGTTCACCCTGGCATTCGATTCCCCGGCCGGCGCGCCGCTGACGATCAATGCGATGGCGACACTGGCGCCGGAAGAGTGGCCGACCTTGCAGTTCAAACCGACGCCTTCGCTGCAATGGCTGGCGTGTGAATTCAACAGCGTCGCGATTTGGCGCTCGGTAAAGGATGAAGCGGATTTCCCGCACAGCGTGGCACTCGAAACACCTCAGGTCTGCGTGATCTGGCGTCACGAGTTGGTCTGCAACTATCGCAGTCTGGACAGCGCTGAAGCGAATGCGCTGAATGGGTTGTTAAACGAAGGCTGGAGTTTCTCCGAACTGTGCGAAGCGTTAGCAGTCATCTATGGTGAGGGCGCGCCGCTGCAAGCTGTTACGTGGTTGAAACAGTGGGTTCAGGATGGCTTGCTGGAGCGTCTGCAACGATAGTTTTGGCTAATTAAATCGATAGCCTGCTATTTTTTCAGGATGGTCTACCCTCAGATCTGACGGTCTGAAACAAGGGGGATTTTCCATGCTCGCGCAACTTCCACCGGCCTTACAGAATCTGCAGCTTCCGCTTCGCCTGCGACTCTGGGACGGCCATGAGTTCAATCTGGGGCCGGCGCCCAGCGTCACCATCGTGGTCAAGGACCCGCAGATGGTCACCCAGTTCACTCATCCAAGCCTCGATGCGCTCGGAGCGGCATTCGTTGAAGGCAAGCTCGAACTGGAGGGCTCGATCAGCGAGGTCATCCGGGTTTGCGACGAATTGAGCAACGCATTGCTTGGTGACGATGACGATAATCAGCCGGTGCGCGCCTTGCACGACAAGGAAACCGACGCCAAAGCCATTTCCTACCACTACGACCTGTCCAACGCGTTTTACCAGCTCTGGCTGGACAGCGACATGGCGTATTCCTGCGCGTATTTCGAAACGGGCAGCGAAACCCTCGAGCAGGCGCAGCAAGCCAAATTCCGCCATTTATGCCGCAAGCTGCGTTTGCAGCCGGGCGAATACCTGTTGGATGTCGGTTGCGGTTGGGGTGGTCTGGCACGTTTTGCCGCACGCGAATTCGGTGCGAAAGTCTTCGGCATCACCTTGAGCAAAGAACAACTGGAACTGGCGCGCGAGCGAGTAAAAGCCGAGGGCCTCGAAGACCAGGTCGAACTGCAACTCCTCGACTATCGCGACCTGCCGCAGGATGGCCGTTTCGATAAGGTGGTCAGCGTCGGCATGTTCGAGCATGTCGGCCACGCCAATCTCGCCGAGTACTGCAAAACCCTGTTCGGCGCGGTGAAGGAGGGCGGTCTGGTGATGAACCACGGCATCACCGCCAAGCATACGGATGGCCGTCCGGTGGGACGCGGCGCCGGCGACTTTATCGAGAAATACGTATTCCCCAACGGCGAGCTGCCGCACCTGTCGATGATCTCGGCGGAGATCAGCGAAGCGGGGCTGGAGATTGTCGACGTCGAAAGCCTGCGCCTGCACTACGCGCGCACACTGGATCACTGGAGCGAACGGCTCGAGGACAACCTTGAAGCCGCGGGCAAACTGGTGCCGGATCAGGCGCTGCGCATCTGGCGTTTGTACCTGGCCGGCTGTGCTTACGCCTTCGCGCGCGGCTGGATCAATCTGCACCAGATTCTCGCGGTGAAAGCGCATCCGGATGGTAGCCATGAACTGCCATGGACACGCGACGACATCTATAACCCCTAAACCCTTTTCCTCTCCTTAGGGAGAGGGGGCTTTAGAGAATCGGTGAAATAAGCCGGGCGATCCGCATGCCGAGTTGTTGCAGGCGGTGGATCTCCCGGCTTTCTTCTTTGGCGACTTCATCAGACTGCGCGAAGTCGTCGTTGAGCATCTGTTCCACGTCGGCGGCGAACGCACTGTCGACCGTCAGCAACATCACTTCGAAATTCAGCCGGAACGAACGGTTGTCCAGATTGGCGCTGCCAATCGCGCTGATCTCGCTGTCGATCAACACCACTTTCTGATGCAGAAACCCTGGACGGTAACGGAACACCCGCACGCCGGCGCGCACCGCTTCGAATGCATAAAGGCTGGAAGCGGCGTAGACGATGCGGTGGTCGGGGCGCGAAGGCAGTAGCAATCGCACATCGACACCGCGCAACACCGCCAGTCTTAACGCGGCGAAAACCGCTTCATCGGGGATGAAATACGGGCTGGTGATCCACACCCGTTCTGTCGCCGCGTGGATCGCTTCGACGAAGAACAGCGAGCAGGTTTCGTACGCATCGGCCGGGCCGCTGGCGAGCAATTGGCAGAGCACGCCGTCTTCGGGGTATTCATCCGGCAGGATCAGCGGCGGCAGGGTGCGTGCGGCCCAGAACCAGTCTTCGGCAAACGATTCCTGCATGCACGCCACCACCGGACCACGCACTTTGACGTGGGTATCGCGCCACGGTGCCAGCGGTGGTTTTTCGCCCATGTATTCATCGCCGACGTTGTGCCCGCCGACGAAACCGACCACGCCATCGACCACGACGATCTTGCGGTGGTTACGGAAGTTGACCTGAAAGCGGTTGAGCCAGCCGCTGCGCGTGGCGAAAGCTTTGACCTCGACACCGCCATCACGCAGCGCCTGCACATAACTGTGGGGCAGGGCATGGCTGCCGATGCGGTCGTAGAGCAGGTGAATGGTCACGCCATCGGCAGCTTTCTTCAGCAGCAGATCACGCAGGCGCTGGCCGAGGCGGTCATCGTGGATGATGAAAAACTGGATCAGCACCGCTTCCTTGGCCTGCTCGATGGCGTGGAAAATCGACTCGAATGTCGCCGTGCCGTTGATCAGCAGCTGCACTTCGTTGTTCGCCAGACACGGCATGCGCCCAAGCTTGGGCATCGCCCGCAGTGACGCGTAGGCATTCGAGGCGCGCGCAGTCAGGGCTTCTTCCACCCAAGGGCGCCAGTTCAGCTCGGAAATGGCCTGACGCATTTGTTCGTTGGCTTGGCGCCGTGCCTTGATGTAACCATCAAACGTGCTGCGGCCGAACACCAGGTACGGAATTAGCGTGAGGTAGGGAATAAAGATCAGCGACAATGCCCAGGCGATCGAGCCTTGAGCCGTGCGCACGGTGAGCACCGCGTGAAGGGCGGCGATCAAGCCGAGGGTGTGTATCAGGGCGATCAGGTAACCGAAAATGTGCGGTCCAAAATAATCCATGGGGCAGCCTTGCTCCGGAAGATTCAATGCTTAACAGACCATGTTCTGTCGCGATTGTCGCTATTTAATTGGTGCATGAACCGAAGCAATCGGCCGACGTCTAACGGCCACTACTGATCAGGAGTTTTTCGATGAACGTTCGTCTGCTGGGTTTGGCGCTGGGTCTGGGTTTGGCTTTGCCGGTGGTTGCTCAGGCGCAGATGCTGCAGCCGGGTCTGTGGGAAATGACATCGAGCAACGTCAAGGTCGATGACCAGCCTATGGATGTGCAATCGATCCTCGGTCAACTGCAAGGGCAGATGACCCCGCAACAGCGCGCGGCGCTGGAGAAAAACGGCATCAATATCGGCGGCAAAGGCATCCGCGCCTGCCTGACGCCAGAGCAGGTGGCGACCAACGATATTCCATTGGCCGACCCGCAGTCGGGCTGCAGACAGCAGATCACCGATCGCACCGGCAACCAGTGGAAATTCCGCTTCAGCTGCCCGAAAGCACAGGGCACCGGCGTGGCGACGTTCCTCAGTGATCGTGAATTCACCACGGTGGCGAACGGCACGTTCAATGCGATCGGGATCAACCAGAAGGGCAGTCTGGAAACCCGAGCGGTCTGGCTGGGCCAGGATTGCGGCGCTGTGAAACCCCGCGCTTAATGCGATCCCTGTAGGAGCTGCGGCACGCTGCGATCTTTTGATCTTGATTGCCAAAAACAAGATCAAAAGATCGCAGCCTCGTTGCACTCGTCAGCTCCTACAGGGTTTTTGAATCAGCGCATGAATCGTAGCGCTAGCCCGCGACACCCCTCATTCACCCGTCCCTCTCGCCACGCAATCTGCCCCGACACAATCGTCGCATTCACCCGATGCCGAAAGCTGCGCCCGGCAAACGGCGTCCATCCGCACTGCGACAGAATCGGCTGCCGATCGACCTCCAGCCTCTGCGCTTCAACCAACACCAGATCCGCCCAATACCCTTCACGCAAATAACCCCGATCCGGAATCGCAAACAGATCCGCGACGCGATGGCTGGTCTTCGCCACTAACGTCGTGACCGGCAAAACCCCATCCGCCACCAACTCCATCAGCGCCGGCAACGCATGCTGCACCAGTGGCAATCCGGACGGCGCCTGTGCGTAAGGCCGCTGCTTTTCTTCCCAGGTATGCGGTGCATGATCGCTGCCAATAACGTCCAGCCGATTGCTGTTCAACGCTTCGCGCAGTGCGTCGCGATCCGCTTGGGTTTTGATCGCCGGGTTGCACTTGATCAGGTTGCCGAGCCTTGGATAGTCGCGGTCATCGAACAACAAATGATGCAGACACACTTCAGCGGTGATGCGTTTCTGCGCCAACGGTTTGTCCTCAAACAACGCCAACTCTCGCGCGGTGGTCAGGTGCAAAACGTGCAGGCGTGTGCCGTGACGTTTCGCCAGCTCCACCGCCAGTGATGAGGATCGATGACACGCCTCGGCATTACGAATGAGCGGGTGAGCGGCGGAAGGAATACGATCGCCGAACAGCTCGCGCAGATTGGCCGCGTTAGCGTCGATGCTTGGTGTGTGTTCGCAATGCGCCAGCAGGATGGTCGGCACTTCGGCGAACAGTCGCTCAAGGATCTGCGGATCATCCACCAGCATGTTGCCGGTCGACGCGCCCATGAACACTTTCACCCCGGCCACTTCACACGGATTGAGCGCAGCCACCGTATCGAGATTGTCCCGGCTCACGCCAAAGTGAAATCCGTAATTGGCCACCGAGTTGATCGCCGCCCGACGCTTTTTATCCGCCAGTGCTTCGAGGGTGAGGGTGGCCGGGTTGGTGTTGGGCATGTCAATGAAGCTGGTGATGCCACCGGCGACCGCCGCGCGCGACTCGGTGAGAATGCTGCCCTTGGCCGGCGCACCCGGTTCACGGAAATGCACCTGATCATCGATCATCCCCGGCAGTAACCATTGGCCGTTGGCGTCGATTTCTACCGTGGCGTTTTCACCTTCAATGCTTCGCGCAATTTTGACGATGCGCCCGTTGCTGACCAACAGATCGCCGTCAAACTCGCGTCCTTCGTTGACCAGCCTGGCGTTGCGAATCAGCACGCTGCTCATGGTTCAGAACTCGTTCTGCAAGGCTTTGTAGCCGCGCACCAGATCGACATTGGTGCGCGCCACGTCTTCGGAAAACTCCGAAGCGCTGACGCTCACCGGCGGGAATAACGAAAGGTCGGTGTTCGGGCCGATGCGGGTGGTGGAGGGCACGTAGAACGCGTCCGGCAAATCGCGACCATCGACCACCGAGTTGTGCCGTACCACGCAACCGTTGCCGACGATGCAGTTGAACAGCACGCTGTTGAAACCGATGAACACGCGGTCGCCGACCACGCATGGGCCATGCACGATCGAGCGGTGGGCGATGGAACTGAACTCGCCGATGGTCACCGCCGCACCGGATTTTGAGTGGATCACCACGCCGTCCTGAATGTTCGAATTGGCGCCGATGGTGATCGGCTCCATCTCGCCTGAGGCGTCCACTTCGTCGGCGCGGATCACCGCGTAGGGGCCGACGAACACGTTCTCGCCAATCACCACTTTGCCGCAGATGATCGCGGTTTTATCGACGTAAGCCGACTCGGCGATTTGCGGCAAATCGCCTGAAGGATTCTTGCGAATCATGGTTTGCTCAGCGCGTCGTAAAGGGTGTTGAGGTTGTATTCGAACAGGCCGGCGAAGGTGCTGGCCGGGCCACTGGCAGCGAGGGCGTCGGAGTACAACGTGCCGCCAATGTGCGCGCCGCTTTCATCAGCGATCTGCTTGAGCAAGCGAGCGTCCTTGATGTTTTCCATGAACACCGCTTTGACCTTGGCCTGACGAATCTGGGTGATCAGCGCAGCGACTTCGGCGGCCGAGGGTTCACGCTCGGTGGACAAACCCTGTGGCGCCATAAAGTCGATGCCATAGGCCTGACCGAGATAACCGAAAGCATCGTGGCTGGTGACGATCTTGCGATTGCCCGGCGGCAGCGAACCAAGCTTGGTTTTTGCTTCGGCGAGCAGCGCGTAGATCTGCTTCAGATAGGCTTGGCTGTTACGTTGGTAGTCGGCCTTGTTCGCCGGGTCGGCAGCGATCAGCGCCTTGGTGATGTTGGCAATGTACAACTCGGTGTTCGCCAGATTGTGCCAGGCGTGCGGGTCGGGAACGGTTTCGCCGTCCTCATCCAGCGAGCGTGGAATCACGCCATGGCTGGCACTGATGACCCTAGCTTTGGTCTCGGTGCTGGTCACCAGTCGATCCAGCCACGGCTCGAAACCGAGGCCGTTCTTGATGATCAGTTTGGCGCCGAGCAACGCTTTGGCATCGTCCGGCGTCGGCTCGTAAGTGTGTGCGTCGGCGTCCGGGCCGACCATGTTGGTGATCTGGATATGCTCGCCGCCGACCTGATGCACCATGTCGCCGAGAATGCTGAAGCTGGTCACCACCGGTAATTTTTCTGCCGCCGACAATGACATCGACAGCAGCAGGCTGAACAACACGAGTAGAGCGCGCATCGGGAAACACCTCATTGGGATGTGAGCAAGGGCGGGCGGCGCAGCAGACCGTGAACCGGCCCGAACACCACCGACAGCAGATAGCCGACGCCGGCGACCAGCACGATGGCCGGGCCGCTTGGCAGCGAGTAGTAGAACGACAGAAGCAAACCGAACCACACCGAGAGGCAACCGATGACGGCGGCGATGGCGATCAGGATCGGTAAGCGGCGGCTCCAGAATCGCGAAGCAGCGGCGGGGAGCATCATCAGCCCGACGACCATCAGCGCACCGATGGCCTGGAAGCCGATCACCAGATTGAGCACCACCAGCGTCAGGAACACGCCGTGGGCAAGTGGGCCGAGGCGGCTGACGGTTCTCAGGAACAGTGGGTCGAGGGTGTCGAGCAGTAGCGGTTTGTAGATCAACGCCATGGCGATCAGGCTGAATCCCGAGACCCACAACATGCCGGTTAGGGTCGGGCCGTCGACGGCCAATGCTGAGCCGAACAGCAGGTGAAGCAGGTCGAGGCGTTTGCCGGCGATGCCGAGAATCAGCACACCGCTGGCGAGGGAGATCGGGTAGATCGCGGCGAGGCTGGCGTCTTCGCGCAGACCGGTGCGGCGGGTGATCCATGCGGCGAGTCCGGCCATGCTCAGACCGGCGCCGAGGCCGCCGAGTGTGAGTGCGGGAAGGCTCAGGCCGGCGAACCAGAATCCCAGCGCCGCGCCGGGAAGGATGCCGTGGGCGACGGCGTCACCGATCAGGCTCATCCTTCGCAGGATCAAAAACACACCGAGTGGTGCCGTGCTGCACGCCAAGACCAGGCCGCCGAGCAGGGCGCGGCGCATGAACACGAACTCGTTGAACGGTTGCCATAAGTGGGCGACGGCGAGCATCAGGCCACCTGCGTGTGAGGGGTTTGCTGGATCAGTTCGACGCTGGCGCCGAATACGCATTCACGGTTTTTGATCAGCAAGGTGTGCGGAATGTGTTGGCGTACGGCGGCGAGGTCATGGCAGACCACGACGATAGTTCGACCTTGGTTATGCCAGGCGTGGATGTGTTGCCAGAGCAATTGTTGGCCGAGTTCATCGAGGGCGGCGTGGGGTTCGTCGAGGAGCAGAACCGGGGCGTCGGTCAGGCTCAAACGAGCGAGCAGGGCGCGTTGTAATTCGCCGCCGGAGAGGGCCATGAGTGGGCGGTGTTCGAGTCCGCTCAGGTGCCAGTTTTCCAGTGCGTCTTTCAGGCGTTGTGCGCGCAGTTGGGTTGAGAGTCGGCGTCCCCAGAAACCGGCGGCGATCAGTTCCTCGAGGCTGATGGGGAATTGGCGGTCGAGGTGCTGCTGTTGTGGCAGGAACGACAAGCCGCTTTGACGTGGAACACTCAGGCTGACGTTGCCTGCCAAAGGTTTTTGCAGGCCGGCGATGACTTTCAGAAGGCTGCTTTTGCCACAGCCGTTGGCACCGACGATTGCTGTGAGGCTACCGCTTTCCAGCTCTAGATTGAGGGGCGTGGTCAGCGGTTGACCGGGAGCGCCCCAGCTCAGGGATTGGCAACGGATCATGCTTGCTCACGCTGCCAGTGGCTTTCGGCGACGGCGTCGTGGGCGTGCAGACTTTCGGCGTGGATCACTCGCAAATGGAATTGGTTAACCCCGGGTGTACGGCGAAGGGCGAGATTCAGTCGGCGGGCGGCGTCTTCGCAGAACATCAGGTTCTGCCCGTTGGCGAGGGCGAAGGCTTGCTCGTCGGCGCGTTTAACTGCGGTTTGTACGGCGGTGCCGAGGGCGGCTTCGGCGTCGTTGATGATCGCGCTCAGCGGTAATTCATCGATGAATTCGTCGAGGTGCACATGCAGTTGTGCGGTGCTGCGTTGGCTGTGAGGTGTGGCGATGATGCCCTGGGTCGAGCCGAGCCAGGCCAGAATGTCTGCGTGCTGAAGGGCTTTATTGGCGAAGTCGTCGACGAATTGTTGCTGGATTAACTGCCGAGCCAGGGCCGCTGAACAAGGGCAGGTTGAGGAGTAGGGCACTTCTATTTTGAGTTCCACGTGGAACATCTTGTTTTTCAGGCTGGCTGAAATGGTCGCTGGATAGGATTTCCAACCGGCCAATGGGCTAATCAACGCAGGGCGTTTCAGCAGTAAATCGGTGTGGATATTCAAGTAGGCACAGTTGGATAAACCTTCGTGGCTATCCAGAAAATGTTTGAGCACCTGGTGCAGCAGAGCAGGGGAAAGGCTCTGCTGTTCCAGGGCTTCCAGCGCCAGATAGAGGCGTGACATGTGAATCCCGCGAGCCTCGCCGTCATCCAGACTCACTCCCGCATCAGCCTTCGCACTCAAGCGTTGGCCTTCCAATAAAACAGGTAATGCGATGCCATGCATGCCCACCCATTCGAGGGGTAAGGCTTGGCGAGCGGACTGCGCGGCGATATCCGGAAGTGTCAGCGAATTCATGTTCGGAACCATCGTGTTGAATGAATTGGATGTTACATTATAACAATGCAATCCACGATGCCTTTTTCATGAACAGGTTTTCATATGCACAGACGCCATCTGCTCAATTTGATTCTGGCGAGCGCTGCCTTCGCCCTTCCGTTCAGTGTTTCGGCCGCGCAAATTCGCAGCGCGCGGCTGTGGCGTTCTGATGAGAAGTTGCGATTGGTCTTCGATTTGAGCGAGCCTGTGCGCTACAAGACCTTCACGCTCAGTGCTCCGGAACGGCTGATCATCGATGTGTCCGGCGCAAATCTGAGCGGGGATTTCAGTCAGTTGACGCTGAACGGCACGGTAATCCGGTCGATTCGATCCGGGCCTTTTGGTCAGGGAGACACTCGGATTGTTCTCGATCTGAGCAATCCAGTGCTGCTGAATAGCTTCCTTTTGGCGCCGCAGGATGGCCAAAGTCATCGGTTGGTTCTGGATTTAGTCACTGCGAAAACGTCGCCAGTGACCACAATGGTTCCACGTGAAACACCCAAGATCGGCGCTCACCCCAAGCGCGACATCATCGTAGTCGTCGATCCAGGGCATGGCGGAAAGGATCCCGGTGCGGTCGGCGCGAAAGGTGAGCGGGAGAAAGATGTGGTGCTTTCCATTGCTCAGCTACTCGGCAAACGCCTGAAAAAGGAAAAAGGATTCGAT
The DNA here is from genome assembly GCF_044742965.1 of Pseudomonas sp. NPDC087804. NCBI lineage: Bacteria > Pseudomonadati > Pseudomonadota > Gammaproteobacteria > Pseudomonadales > Pseudomonadaceae > Pseudomonas > Pseudomonas sp. NPDC087804. The sequence goes on from NZ_JBIUVN010000010.1 coordinate 49,439, forward strand.
GTAAAACTGGTGCGCAATGACGACTTCTTCGTGCCTTTACGTAAGCGCGTGGAGATTGCCCGTCAGCATAAAGCCGACATGTTTATCTCGGTGCATGCCGATGCGGCGCCACGGCTGACAGCCTCCGGCGCCTCTGTGTATTGCTTGTCTGAAGGTGGTGCGACATCGGCGACGGCGCGCTTTATGGCGCAGCGGGAGAACGGCGCGGATCTACTTGGCGCTACCCGCCTTCTCAATCTCAAGGATAAAGATCCAATGCTCGCCGGGGTGATTCTTGATATGTCGATGAACGCGACGATCGCCGCCAGTCTGCAACTGGGCAACACCGTGCTGGGCAGTCTGGCCAGTATCACTACGCTGCATCAGAAGCGCGTGGAACAGGCTGGATTTGCCGTGTTGAAGTCGCCCGATGTGCCGTCGATTCTGGTGGAAACCGGCTTCATTTCCAATGTTCGCGACAGTCAGCGACTGGTCACGGCGCGGCATCAACAGGCCGTGGCGGATGGTTTGTTTGAGGGATTGCAGCGCTATTTCGAGAAAAATCCACCGATGGACAGCTATCTCGCCTGGCGACAGGAGCAGCATAAAGCGTCGGTCTAGCAGCCGAGGATTCGGCTGCAAGTAAATTTCGCACTGCTGCCGCCCGAGCTGGAGAAGCGATTAATGGTCGTCCAGCCGACGCGGCGGGTGTAGCCAACCCACGCTTCGCCATCAGAGGCGACACCGGTGAAGAATGTCAGTTGGCCAAAGCGACTGTTGGTTTGCGCCCAATAACGCGGCCCAATTTTTTCAAATCCACGCAGGTAAAGCGTATTGCCGACAGTGTTGACGCTATACGCATTGCCCTCGGCATCGATGCACGCCAGCAGATTAGCGCTACGTGTGCAGCTGGCCAGCGTCGGCAACTGCGCCGACGCATTGCCAGCAATCAGCAATCCAAGGCTCAACAACGAGCATTTCAGCGCAGTTTTCATTACCAATTCCGCGTGTGGGATGGGCTCAGCTTCCTGCTGTTTATCGCTCAGGACAAGAGCAGGGCTGGTTTATTCATGTTGTTATACTATAACATAAATAATAACTGAGCCTGAGCAGGCCGATTTCAAGCGTTTAGCTTCAACGAAACCCTCGTATGAAGCCTCAAAAACGCCAAGCGCTAGTAAAAGCGTCAATCGGCTACCTTCCTATGAGGATTATCCAATGTCAGCCGAATTGCCCGTCACCGTACTTTCAGGATTTTTGGGCGCCGGAAAAAGTACACTTTTGAATTACGTACTACGTAATCGAAAGGGCCTTCGCGTCGCAGTCATCGTCAACGATATGAGCGAGATCAACATTGATGGCAGCGAAGTCCAGCGTGATGTCAGCTTAAACCGCGCAGAAGAAAAAATAGTCGAAATGAGCAACGGCTGTATCTGCTGTACGTTACGCGAAGACTTGCTCGAAGAAGTCAGCAAACTCGCCCGGGAAGGGCGCTTCGATTATTTGCTGATCGAATCCACCGGTATCTCCGAGCCGTTACCGGTCGCTGAAACCTTCACCTTCCGCGATGAACACGGGCAAAGCCTCTCCGACATCGCGCGTCTCGACACCATGGTCACTGTAGTCGACGGTGTGAATTTCCTGCCGGACTACCAGGCGGCAGAAAGCCTCGCCTCCCGTGGCGAAATTCTTGGCGAGGAAGACGAGCGCTCGATCACCGACCTGTTGATCGAACAGATCGAGTTCGCCGACGTGCTGTTGATCAGCAAGATCGACCTGATCAGCCAGCCCGAGCGTGAGGAATTGATCGCCATCCTCAAACGCCTCAACGCTCAAGCCGAGATCATTCCGATGGTGATGGGCGAAGTGCCGTTGGAGAAGATACTCAACACTGGCCGCTTCGATTTCGACCGAGCCGCGCAAGCACCGGGCTGGCTGCGGGAATTACGCGGTGAGCACGTTCCGGAAACCGATGAATACGGCATCGCTTCCACAGCCTATCGCGCGCGCAGACCCTTTCACCCTGAGCGCTTCTTCAATTTCATCGATCGTCCGTGGCTGAACGGCAAATTGCTGCGCTCCAAAGGATTCTTCTGGCTGGCGAGCAAACCCACAGACGCCGGTAGCTGGTCGCAGGCCGGCGGCTTGATGCGCCACGGTTTTGCCGGGCGCTGGTGGCGTTTCGTAGCGAAAAACCAGTGGCCACAGGATCAGGAAAGCACCGTCGCGATCATGGAAAACTGGATACCGAGCGTAGGAGACTGCCGCCAGGAACTGGTTTTCATCGGTCAGAACATCGATTTCCTACAGCTCTCCGACGAATTGGACGACTGCCTGCTCACCGATGAAGAGATGGCCCTCGGTGTAGAAGGCTGGCGATTGCTGCCGGATCCGTTCGGCCCTTGGCATGAAGAGGCCGCCTGATGCTCGCCCTCAAACTCATGCAAAACCGTACGCGCTATCAGCATCAAGGATCGACACCTGAAACGCTGACGAAAATCCTCCAGGACGACACCAACCTCGCCGTGTGGCAGCGGCAATTGCCGTTGCACATCAGCGATTTCGCTCAGTTACTGCTATCGCTCAACGAACCGTTGGCGGAATCACTGTGCCTGGAGTTGCCGAAAGAGGACGCCGAGCCTGACCTGACCGGGTTGGCCTCAGGCTTCCGTGATCTGGAAGGTTACGAAGGCTTTATCGCTGACCTGAAATGGCTGGTCAGCGCCTTCGCCTGTTTGCTGGGCGCCAAGCGCATCGGCCTGCGCCTGCGGGTGCTCGATAAAGCCATGTGCCCGCGATTTCATGTCGATCACGTGCCGGTGCGACTGATCACCACCTACGCCGGCGTCGGCAGCCAATGGCTCAAGGAAGGCACGATGGATCGCCAGCAACTGGGCCAGGCCAACGCCGAACCCCAAGCGCAAATCCAGCAACTCAACAGCGGCGACGTCGCGCTATTGAAAGGCGAGAAATGGCACGGCAATGAAGGCTTCGGTCTCATCCATCGCTCACCGCAACCGGCCGCCGGCGAGCGTCGTTTGATACTGACCCTCGACTGGCTCGGTTAAGGCTTGAGCCACGACCCTTGGCTCTGGCCTTCGCAATACGGCTTTAAATATGCGGCATCGGTGGCGACGCCGTAATAGTGGATGTCCTGGCGATAAGGCATATTGGCGACTTGCGCGTTGCTGCACACACCGAAGGCACCGCTCGGGCACTGATCGACGTACTGCACGTCGACTTTCTGCCCGGCCAGCGTCGGTTGGCAGAAGCCATCGTTGAACAGTTTCTGCGGAATGTTGCGGTTCTGCTGACAGACTTTGACGTCGAGCCGCTCGCCCTGACTGTGCACCACGCAGGCCTGAGCCCACGCTTCGCTCGACAGCAGCGCCAACAGCAACGACCATCCCATCCAACGCATCTTCGAATCTCCCAAGAAAACTCCCGGCCATGTTGCAGAACATTCCTACCCATGTCATTGCTGGCCCTTTGGGCGCCGGCAAGACCAGCCTGATTCGCCAGCTCATGGCCCAGCGGCCAGAGGGCGAGCGTTGGGCAGTGCTGATCAATGAATTCGGCCAGATCGGCCTCGACGCCGCGCTGCTGACCAGCCACACCGATGGTATCGCACTGGGCGAAGTGGCCGGGGGCTGCTTGTGTTGCGTCAATGGCGCGCCGTTTCAGATCGGCCTCGGGCGTTTGTTGCGTAAGGCCAAACCCGATCGATTGTTTATCGAACCGTCTGGACTGGGGCACCCGGCGCAGTTGCTCAAGCAATTGAATGAGGCGCCATGGCTGGGTGTGTTGGCGGTGCAGCCGTGTGTGTTGGTGCTGGATGCTCAGGCGCTTGAGGCGGGGAAAGCGTTGCCGGCGGCGCAGCGGGAAGCGTTGGAAAGCGCAGGCCTGTTGCTGTTGAACAAGGCTGAAAACTTGGGCGAAATGGCCCGGGCAAGAATCGCCAGCGAGTTGCCGGCAGTCCCGCTGATCTGGACGCAACAGGCGCAACTATCGCTCAGCGAATTGCCGGGCCTGGCTGCACAAGCGGTCAGCGGTGTGGATAACTTGGTCGTACCCAAGGGATTAGGGCAGATGCCGGCCGTCTGGAGCGATCCGACGCTGCCGATTTGCCTGAGTCAGGCGCAGGAGGGAGGCTGGAGCATTGGCTGGCGTTGGCATCCGGGGCAGATATTCGACAAGCAGCGCATTGCTGAGTGGCTGGCCAGCCTCAATTGGCAGCGGGCGAAACTGGTTATCCACAGCGCGGAGGGCTGGGCGTCTGCGAATGCTTTGGATAATGCCGAGTTGAATTGGCAGGTCAGTGAGTGGCGGAGGGATTCGCGGATCGAGTTGATCTTCGGTGAGGTGCTGGATGTTGAGGTGTTGCAGCGGGGGTTATCGGGGTGTCGGGAGGGTTAGATCAAAAGATCGCAGCCTTCGGCAGCTCCTACAGGGTATACATAAATCCCATGTAGGAGCTGCCGAAGGCTGCGATCTTTTGATCTTTAGGGTTTCCACTTGGTATGTTCCTGCCGCCACTGGCTCAGCTCGATAACTTCCGCCCGCGGCCGCTGCACCTCAACCACCGGCGGCGTATCGTCGAACGGTGCCGGGTAGGGCGCCAGCTCGATCTGCGCACTGTGCGCACCAAACTGGGTAATCGTGCCGTTATGCCGGGATTCGCCAGTCACGGTGAATTCGAAGTTGTAGACCCGCGCCAGCCGTCGGCGACCGTTGGCGTCCTTGATCAAACCGATCTTTTTCAGCGCGACGTTACCGTCCAGCAGCTCGACGCCGACGTTGATGCAATGCTGTTTGACCCGCGCCAGCGCGCGCTCGCGCAAGCCGTGGTTGTGCCACAGCCACGCGCCGGCCACGGCGAACAGCATCAGCACGAAGATGTTTTCGAGGGTCAGCATCAACATCAAACTCCAAAAGATAGCGTCAGCTTAACTGCGTCGCCGGTCTGTCGTACAGGCTGCGTTTCGTCGCATACTGCGCGGCTTGAATTTCAATCGTTTTACGGAATGCCCCGAATGAAACGTACGCCTCATCTGCTCGCCATTCAGTCCCACGTGGTGTTCGGCCACGCCGGCAACAGCGCTGCGGTTTTTCCGATGCAGCGGGTCGGCGTCAACGTCTGGCCGCTGAACACGGTGCAGTTTTCCAACCACACTCAGTATGGCCAGTGGACGGGTGAAGTGCTGGCGCCGCAGCAGATTCCCGAGCTGGTCGAAGGCATTGCCGCGATTGGCGAGTTGGGCAACTGCGATGCGGTGCTGTCCGGTTATCTCGGCAGCGCGGCGCAGGGCCGGGCGATTCTCAGCGGTGTCGAGCGGATCAAAGCGGTCAATCCGAAAGCCCTCTATCTATGTGATCCAGTGATGGGCCATCCGGAGAAGGGTTGCAGCGTGCCGACCGAAGTCAGCGACTTCCTGTTGGAAGAAGCGGCGGCCGTGGCCGACATCATGTGCCCGAACCAGTTGGAGCTGGACAGCTTTTCCGGGCGTAAACCGCAGTCGCTGTTTGATTGCCTGGCCATGGCGCGGGCGTTGCTGGCGCGTGGGCCGAAAGCGGTGCTGGTCAAACATCTGGATTATCCGGGCAAACCGGCGGATGGCTTCGAGATGTTGCTGGTGACGGCTGAAGGCAGCTGGCATCTGCGTCGTCCGCTGCTGGCGTTTCCGCGTCAGCCGGTGGGCGTGGGCGATCTGACGTCCGGCCTGTTTCTGGCGCGGGTGCTGTTGGGCGATAGCCTGGTGGCAGCGTTCGAATTCACGGCGGCGGCGGTGCATGAAGTGTTGCTGGAGACCCAGGCGTGCGCTAGTTACGAGCTGCAGCTGGTGCGGGCGCAGGATCGGATTGCGCATCCGCGGGTGAAGTTTGAGGCGACGGCGATCAGTCTGTAATCGCGTTATCGTTCAAAAAAGATCGCAGCCTGCGGCAGCTCCTACAGGGGAATACAAAACCCTGTAGGAGCTGCCGAAGGCTGCGATCTTTTGCTTTTGATCTCAGGCGTCGCCCTTGATCTCCTGATAGCGCTTCTCCAGCTCCTGACGAATCTGCCGACGCTGCTGCGCCTGCATATACCGACGCTTGTCTTCACTGTTCTGCGGTTGCAGCGGCGGCACGGCGGCCGGCTTGCGCTGGTCATCGACCGCGACCATGGTGAAAAAGCAGCTATTGGTGTGGCGCACCGAGCGCTCGCGGATGTTTTCGGTCACCACTTTGATGCCGACTTCCATCGAGGTATTACCGGTGTAGTTGACCGAAGCGAGGAAGGTCACCAGTTCGCCGACATGGATCGGCTCGCGGAAAATCACCTGATCCACCGACAGCGTCACTACGTAACGGCCGGCATAACGGCTTGCGCAGGCGTAGGCCACTTCGTCGAGGTATTTGAGCAGGGTGCCGCCGTGGACATTGCCAGAGAAGTTGGCCATGTCGGGGGTCATCAGTACCGTCATCGACAGCTGGGCGTTTCCGGGTTCCATAACGTTCTCACGGATCAAGGCTGAATTCTGGAAGCACCTCTGCGGGTGCCTGGTCGCTTTTCAAAAGCACCGTTATCGGGACGCCGGGCGACGGGCCGCCGTCACGCCGGGATCGATCTGTTTCCATATATTGCACCGCCTTCCAGCCGCAAGTCGCGGTGTTAACCTGCAAAAGCCCCTCTCAAGGGCAATTCCCACACGAAAAGCGGATTTTTACTTCGCTCGCTCAGACTTTTCTGACGTCTGACTGCGAGCCTCGTCCTTCAAGGAGCCCACGCCATGCATGCCATCAGTTTTATTCAAGATCTGGCAGTGATCATGTTGGTCGCGGGTGTGGTGACCGTGTTGTTCCACCGCTTCAAGCAACCGGTGGTGCTCGGCTACATCGTCGCCGGTTTCATCATTGGCCCGCACACGCCGCCGTTCGGCCTGATCCACGACGAAGAAACCATCAAGACTCTCGCCGAGCTTGGGGTGATTTTCCTGATGTTCTGCCTCGGGCTGGAGTTCAGCCTGCGCAAGTTGTTCAAGGTCGGCGCGACGGCGTTTATTGCGGCGTTCCTCGAAATCGTCCTGATGATCTGGATCGGCTACGAAATCGGCCGCTGGTTCGACTGGAACACCATGGATTCGCTATTCCTCGGCGCGATTCTGGCGATCTCCTCGACCACCATCATCGTCAAGGCGCTCAACGATCTGAAGATGAAGAACGAGCGCTTTGCGCAGCTGATCTTCGGCGTGCTGATCGTCGAAGACATCCTCGGCATTGGCATCATTGCGCTGCTATCCAGTATCGCCGTCAGCGGCACGGTCAGCTCCGGCGAAGTGTTCTCCACGGTCGGCAAGCTCTCGCTGTTCATGATCGTCGCGCTGGTCATCGGCATTCTGTTGGTGCCGCGCCTGCTGGCTTATGTGGCCAAATTCGAAAGCAACGAAATGCTGCTTATCACCGTGCTAGGCCTGTGTTTCGGCTTCTGCCTGCTGGTGGTCAAACTTGAATACAGCATGGTGCTCGGCGCATTCCTGATCGGCGCGATCATGGCTGAATCGCGGCAATTGCTGAAGATCGAGCGGCTGATCGAGCCGGTTCGCGACCTGTTCAGCGCAATCTTCTTCGTCGCCATCGGCCTGATGCTCGATCCGATGATCCTGCTGCAATACGCGTGGCCGATTGCGGTCATTACCGTCGCCGTGGTGCTCGGCAAGATGTTGTCCTGCGGCCTTGGCGCTTTTATCGCTGGCAATGACGGACGCACCTCACTGCGTGTGGGCATGGGACTGTCACAGATTGGCGAATTTTCCTTCATCATCGCCGCGCTGGGCATGACCTTGCAGGTCACCAGCAACTTCCTCTATCCAGTGGCCGTGGCCGTTTCGGTGATCACCACGTTGCTGACCCCGTACCTGATTCGCGCGGCGGATCCGCTGTCGATCAAGCTGTCGAGCGCGATGCCCAAGCGTCTTGGGCGCGTACTGGGGATGTATGGCGAATGGCTGCGCAGCATTCAGCCGCAAGGCGAGGGCGCGATGCTGGCGTCGATTATTCGCAAGATCCTGCTGCAAGTCGGGGTCAATCTGGCTCTGGTGATCGCGATCTTCTTTACCGGCGCATTCTTTGCTGAACGTCTTTCGACCTGGCTGCAGGACTGGATCGCCGATCCTAGCTGGCAGAAGGCGTTGATCTGGGGCGGGGCATTGCTGGTGTCGTTGCCGTTCTTGATCGCCGCGTATCGCAAGCTCAAGGCGCTGTCGATGCTGCTGGCGGAGATGGGCGTGAAACCCGAGATGGCCGGGCGTCACACGCAGCGAGTGCGCCGGGTGATCGCCGAAGTGATCCCGATTCTCTCGCTGCTGGTGATTTTCCTGCTGTTGTCAGCCTTGTCGGCCAGTATTTTGCCGACCAACAAGTTGCTGATGCTCATCGCCGTGGTCGCGGCCGCCGTGGCGGCGCTGCTCTGGCGCTGGTTCATCCGCGTGCACACGCGGATGCAGGTGGCGCTGCTGGAAACCCTCGACAACCACAAAGAGTCGTCGGGGCATTGACCGGCCGGGGCGGCTGGCCGATCAGCTTTCCAGCCAGACGTCCCGCGCCCAGTGCCATACCGACTCCCAGGACTCTTCGGTGATCAACTCTTCTTCGCCCGACCACAGCACCACAGTGCCGTCTTCTTCGACGCAGTAGTAGTTCTCACCGTCCTGGCAGATCGGGATGAGGTCACGCGGTACGCCGATGTCCCACGCATTGGCCGCGACATCCGGCAAATAGGTGTGCGACTGCGGGTCGGTGACGGTTACCGGTTCCAGGCTGCCGTAGACCACATCGCTGACGGTCAGCAAAAATTCTTTGAAAACAAACGGGATGTTGATGAAGAGTTCTTCTTCGACTTCCACCAGTTGGTCTTCGTCAGGCAACTCCAATGGAACCGGTACGGGTTCGTTGGCTTCGCGCAGTTGTTCGATAATTTCTTCCACGTCCGGGATCCTCTTGCTTGAATGGCGCGGTTTATATGGGCCGGTTTATACAGTAGCTCGCTATAGATGCAACCGCGAAATAGAAAACCCCAGCCGAGGCTGGGGTTTTTTATTACAGCAAGTGAACCGCGCGAGGGGATCAGCCGTTCTGGCGGATACCGGCGACCAGCCAAGGCTGGTTCTCGCCCTGCGGACGTTCCATGTTCCAGCTTTCGCTGAACACTTCGCCCTGATCGAAGCGCGAGGACTTCGACACACCGTTGAAGGTCAGGGTGGCGATGGTCTTGTCGGCACGGTCATCCACGCCATCCAGTTGAACCTGGAGGTTGTCGATGTAGGTCGACTGGAACGCGTCGCCCAGATCCGCACGCTCACGCTTGAGGAACTCAAGCATTTGCGGGGTTACGAACTCGGCGATCTTGTCCATTTCGTTGGCGTCCCAGTGCTGCTGCAGCGACTGGAAGTGGCTGCGTGCAGCTTCAAGGAAGTTCTGCTCGTTGAACCAGGCTGGCGCGTTGATCACCGGACGGACGGCAGCAGGTGCAGCCGAACCACCGAAGATCGAACCCATGCCGGCAGGCTTCTGCTCGAACACTTCACGCTGCATTGGCGCGCCGGCCGGAGCCAAGTGCTCCTGCTGCTTGCGTCGACGTGCGGCGATGAAGCGGAAGATCACGAACGCGATCACGGCCATGATCAGGATGTCGAAGATCTGCATGCCCTGGAAGCCGCCGCCCATGAACATGGAAGCGAGCAGGCCACCGGCAGCGATACCGGCCAGTGGGCCGAGCCATTTCGAAGCACCGCCGGCCTTGGCCGCAGCGCCTGCGGCACCGGCAGCACCAGCGGTCGCCGCAGCGCCGCCCATGCCTGGAGAAGAAGGAGCCATCTGGCTGGTCTGGTGCGACGGCGCAGCGCCGGCGCTTTTGCCACCACCAAAGCGCTTGGCGTTGGCGTCGAGGCTCATCGTCAGGCCGATGCACAACGCCATGGCGATGCTAAGAAAACGTTTCATAAAAGGGATTTCCCGTTTGTGGAGACACGCGCGCCATGTTGCACAGCTGAAGTGTTACTGGCTAGCGAGAGAGTGTTTCGGGCTTTTGCCTGACAGGTTGCGTTCAGCTTCGCGAGGCAATCAGCGGATGTACTTTTGGCTGTAGGAAAAGGGGATTGGTTCAGAGTGATTTGTAGCGCAGAGCCACGAACCCTGTAGGAGTGAGCCTGCTCGCGATGACGGAGTGTCAGTCAACAAATCTATTGAATGACCAACCGATATCGCGAGCAGGCTCACTCCTACAAAAAAGCGAAATGGGGCTTAGATCGCTTCCAGCTTGGCGTAACCCAGCATCAGCCACTTGCTGCCTTCGCTGAAGTTCACCTGCACCCGTGCCTGCGCACCCGCGCCTTCGAAGTTAAGGATCACGCCCTCACCAAAGATCGAATGGCGTACCGCCTGGCCCAGACTCAACCCGGTTTCCGGAATTTCACTGCCGGCGAACAGGTTGCTACCACTCATCGACTGATTGCCGCCGAACGGTCGGCTGACGCTGTTCGACAAACGGACTTCCTGAATCAGACCCTTCGGCACTTCGCGTACGAAACGCGAGACCTTGTTGTAGGTTTCGCTGCCGTACAGGCGTCGGGTTTCCGCGTAGGTCATCACCAGATTCTGCATCGCCCGGGTGATGCCGACGTAAGCCAGACGGCGTTCTTCCTCAAGACGCCCTGGTTCTTCCAGGCTCATCTTGTGCGGGAACAGGCCTTCTTCCATGCCCACGAGGAACACGTAAGGAAATTCCAGGCCTTTGGCGCTGTGCAGTGTCATCAGCTGAATGCTGTCTTCGTGCTCGTCGGCCTGGGTGTCGCCGGCCTCCAGCGAAGCGTGGCCGAGGAATGCCGCCAGTGGCGTCAGCTCTTCGTCTTCTTCGTTGTTTTCGAAGTTGCGCGCGGCGCTGACCAATTCCTCAAGGTTTTCTACCCGAGCCTGGCCTTTCTCGCCTTTTTCCGCTTCGTGATAAGCGATCAGGCCGGATTGCTCGATGACGGTTTGCGTCATCAAGTGCAGCGGCATCTCGGCGCACTTGGCGGCGAGGTTCTCGATCAGCTCGATAAACGCGCCCAAAGCTCCCGCCGCACGACCGGTCAGGCCTTTATTAGCGACCAGCAGGCGCATGGCTTCCCACATCGACACATCGCTGTGGCGCGCGTGCTCGCGGATGGCTTCGACGGTTTTCTCGCCGATGCCACGGGCCGGAACGTTGATCACCCGTTCCAGCGCCGCGTCGTTACCGCGACCTTCGAGCAAACGCAGGTACGCCATGGCGTTCTTGATTTCCGCACGCTCGAAGAAGCGCTGACCGCCATAGATGCGATACGGAATACGCTCGCGCAGCAAGGCTTCTTCCAAAACGCGCGATTGGGCGTTGGAGCGATAGAGAATCGCGATATCGCTGCGGGCCAAGCCGGTTTTCAGCGCGCTTTCGATGGTTTCGACAACATAGCGTGCTTCGTCGTGTTCGTTGAACGCGGCGTACAGATTGATCGCCTCGCCATCGCCGCCGTCCGTCCACAGCTCTTTGCCGAGGCGCCCGGTGTTGTTGGCAATCAAGGCGTTGGCAGCCTTGAGGATGCCGGCGGTGGAGCGGTAGTTTTGCTCAAGACGAATGGTCACCGAATCGGCGAAGTCGGACGAGTACTGATGAATGTTCTCGATCTTCGCGCCGCGCCAGCCGTAAATCGACTGGTCGTCGTCGCCGACCACCATCAGGCTGTCGCCGCCCTTGCCGAGCAGGCGCAACCAGGCGTACTGCACGGCGTTGGTGTCCTGGAACTCGTCCACCAGAATATGGCGGAAGCGCTTTTGGTAGTGCGCCAACAGGCCCGGGTGATCGCGCCACAAATCGAGGGCGCGCAGCAGCAGTTCGGAGAAATCGATAACACCCGCGCGCAGGCACGCCGCCTCGTAGGCTTCGTAAATGCTGCGCATGGTCGCCAGGTACAAATCGCCGCTGGCCTGAATATGTTGCGGCCGCAGACCTTCGTCTTTCTGGCCGTTGATGAACCACTGCGCCTGACGGGCCGGCCAGCGTTGCTCGTCGAGACCCAGCTCGCGGATCACCCGCTTGACCAGCCGTTGCTGGTCGTCGCTGTCGAGAATCTGAAACGTCTGGCTCAAGCCCGCTTCCTGCCAGTGCGCCCGCAACAAGCGGTGCGCGAGGCCGTGGAAGGTGCCGACCCACATGCCGGCCGGGTTGATCCCCAGCAACTGCTCGATGCGGTGACGCATCTCGGCAGCGGCCTTGTTGGTGAAGGTCACCGACAGGATGGAGTGGGGCGAGGCGTTTTCGACCTGGATCAACCAGGCGATACGGTGCACCAGCACTCGGGTTTTACCGGAGCCAGCACCGGCCAGGACCAACTGACGGCCAACGGGGGCTGCTACGGCCTGGCGTTGGGCATCGTTGAGGGAGTTCAGCAGAAGGGAGAGATCATCGCGCATCGGGGCATTCTAGGGTGCGCCGCAGGCCCGGGCAAACCGAGCTTTGCATTAGCCGATGAAAGTGCTGCCAATGACGACCGGTCGGTCACCGGCGACAGCCGTTGGCCCGCTTGGCTCTGCGGGTTTCAACGGTGCCTGAGGGGGGAAAAGTTTTGCGCAAATTATGATCTGGCGTGGTTTGGCAAGTTGATCGGCTTGTGTATGCTCCGTCCACGTTTCGGGCGCACGCCCTCCTTATAAGAACAAGAACGTTGCCCATGACCCTCAGCTCCGAACTGTCGGGCCCCTCTGTGGAACCCCGGGTTATCCGCAAGCACTACGCCACCGAGATGGCGGTCGAGCGCACGCGCCTGCTGTATCAGGGTTCTTTATTGCCCACGCTGTTCATGTTGATCAATGGTCTGGTCTGCGCCGGTTTGCTCTGGAGCCCGCAGCGCTACTTCGTGGTCAGTATTTGGCTGGTGTGGTTGCTGTCGCTGGTCGCGCTGCGGGTGATTCAAGTGGCCGCGTTCGATTCCGCCATTCCCAATCGACAGGCGCAGCCGATCTGGCGGCGAATGTTCCTGCTCGGCTCAACGATGACCGGCCTGACACTGGCCGGCGCCGGCATCGCTCTGGTGCCCGCCGATAACTTCATGCAGCAAGCCTGGGTGTTCGGCCTGATTGGCGCCGCGACGTTGTCGGCCAGTGTTGCGTATGCGGTGAGTCTGCCCGCATTTTTGTCCTTCACCTTGCCGTGTCTGTTGCCAGCGATCGGCTATCTGTTTTGGGGCGGCGACGAGCAGGCGCGCGGTTGGGGCTGGCTCGGGTTGATCTTGCTCGGCTCGCTGAGTGTGGTGGCGTGGCAGGTCAATCGGCTGATCGATCGCGGCTTGCTGCGGCGCTTTCAGAATCAGCACCTCATTGAACACCTGCAACAGACCCAATCCCGTAGCGAGCAACTCAATCAGGAACTGGCCAAGGAGATCGACCACCGGCGTTGTGCCGAGGGCAAGTTGCGCGAAGCCCAGGTTGCCCTTGAAGATCGTGTTGCCCAACGCAGCCGCGAACTGGACGCCGCCAATCAGGCCCTCAGCAAAAGCGAAGCGCGGCTGGCGCTGGCGTTGAAAGCCAGTGAGCTGGGATTGTGGGACTGGAACCTGCAAACCGACGAAGTCCATCACACGCAGATTCAGGAACTGTTCGGCCTCGCCCCGGAATACGTCACGGCTTTGCTGCGCGATCTCAAACCGCGATTGCACCCCGAAGACGTGCCCAACCTCAAACTCGCGCTGACCGAGCATTTAAAGGGCCGCACCGAGGATTATCAGATTGAGTACCGCGTGCGTCATGGCGACGGTCATTGGGTGTGGATCGAAGACCGTGGCCGCGCGGTGGAGCGCAGTGACAGCGGACGCGTAATCCGCATGGTCGGCACCCGCCGCGACATCAGCGTCAGCAAAAGCCTCGAAGAACAGCAACGCCTGGCGGCGACGGTTTTTGAAGCGGCCAGCGAAGGCATCGTCATTCTCGATCCGAACTACGCGCTGATCGCGATCAATCAGGCGTTCAGTCGCGTCACCGGTTACGACATCGACGACATGCTCGGGCGCAACGTCGTCGAGCTGCCGTGCAGCCGCGATGCGCGCCGTCATTACGTGGCGATCCGTCATGCACTGGAGCAGCACGGCAGTTGGCAGGGTGAGTTGGTCGAAACGCGCAAGAACGGCGAGCTGTATCCGCAGTGGCTGCAATTGAATTCTGTGCGCGACAGTCGCGGTAATGTCAGCCATATCGTCGGCTTCTTCGCCGATCTCTCTGCGCGACGCGAATCCGAAGAGCGCATGCGTTACCTGACCCATTACGACGAACTCACCGGGCTCGCCAATCGCTCGCTGTTCCGTGAACGTCTGCACGAAGCGCATCAGCGTTCACGTCAGGGTCGACGCAGTCTGGCGTTGCTGCACATCAATCTGGATCGCTTCAAATTGCTCAACGACAGTCTCGGCCATGAAGTCGCTGACCAGTTGTTGCAGAAGATGGCGCGGCGGCTGGTCAACGCGTTGCCGGAGGCCGACACCATTGCGCGTTTGTCCGGCGATGAATTTGCGGTGCTGTTCGATGCTTACGGCAACCTGTCGAGTCTGGCGCGGGTCGCTACGCGATTGTCGGCCAAGCTGCGTTTGCCGCTGACGGTTGAAGGGCATGAACTGGTGGTCAGCGCCTCGATGGGCATCAGTATGTTGCCGGACAATGCGCGGGAAATTTCCGCGCTGGTCAGTCAATCGAATATGGCCATGCAACACGCCAAACACCTCGGCGGCAACAACTTCCAGTTCTACACCGAGAGCCTGCAAGCCAGCACCCTCGAGCGTTTGCAGCTGGAAAACCAGCTGCGCAAAGCCATCGAGGACAAGCAGCTCAAAGTGTTTTACCAGCCGAAGCTGTGCCTCGAATCGGGGCGCTTGAACGCGGCGGAAGCACTGGTGCGCTGGGATCACCCGACCATGGGCCGGGTGCCGCCGGGGGATTTTATAGGGCTGGCCGAGGAAACCGGATTGATCGGCCCGATCGGCGAATTCGTCCTGCGTCAGGCTTGCTGGCAGGCGTGCGAATGGCAGCGACAAGGGCTGGAGCCGATCCGCGTTTCGGTGAACCTCTCGGTGCATCAATTGCGTCAGGGCAAACTGGTCAGTCTGGTGCGTCAGGTGCTGGAGGAAACCGGTCTGGCGCCGCACTACCTCGAACTGGAACTGACCGAAAGCCAGTTGCTCGACAGCGTCGAACACATCATCGCGACCTTCCAGCAACTGCGCGATCTGGGCGTGAAACTGGCGATCGACGACTTCGGCACCGGCTATTCGTCACTGAGTTATCTCAAGCGTATTCCGGTGGATTACGTGAAGATCGATCAGGCGTTCATACGCGGATTGGGCGAGGGCAGTGAGGATGCGGCGATTACCCGCGCGATCATCGCCATGGCTCACGGGCTGTCGCTTAAAGTGGTCGCGGAGGGCGTTGAACGGCAGGATCAGCTGGAATTTTTACGCGCCGAACGTTGCGATGAGGTGCAGGGCTATCTGATCAGTCGTCCGGTGGAGGCTGCCGGTCTGGCCGGGCTTTTGCGCAATCAGGAAAAACCGCTTTAAGGGCTACATGCACCCCATCGCGCCTGATATGGGGACATGGAGTTACGCATTGAGCAGGCAAAAAGCCAATTCATGTAGTATAACTACAAGCGTGCTACATCCTTGCCCATAAGAAGAGTCCAGCCCCTTGAATCTGCTGCAACACATCGCCCAGTCACGTCACCTGTTACGCAAGTCGGAGCTCAAGGTCGCCGACCACGTGCTGCTTGACCCTGCGGCCGTGATGCACAGTTCCATGGCCGACCTGGCCCACAACGTCGGCATCAGTGAACCGACCATCGTGCGCTTCTGTCGCGCCATTGGCTGCTCCGGTTTTCAGGATCTCAAACTGAAGTTAGCGCAGAGCCTTGCGGCCGGTGCCAGCTTCGGTCAGTTCGCGATCCATGAAGACGACTCGGTCGCCGATTACAGCCTGAAGATTTTCGACACCACGTTGCACACGTTGATGGAGGTTCGCGAGAAGCTCGATCCGATTGAGTTGCAGCGCGCGGTGACGCTGATGTCGCAGGCGCAGCGCGTCGAGTTCTATGGTTTTGGCGCGTCGGGCGCGGTCGCGGCGGATGCGCAGCACAAGTTCTTCCGTTTATTGCTGACCGCAGCGGCGTACTCCGATCCGCACATGCAGGCGATGTCGGCGGTGACGTTGAAGCCGACCGATGTGGCGATCTGTATTTCCCAGTCCGGGCGCTCCAAGGATTTGCTGATCACCGCTAATCTGGTGCGTGAGAGCGGCGCTTCGTTGATTACCTTGTGCCCGAGCCAGACGCCGTTGGCCGAGTTGTCGACGGTGAATCTGGCGATCGATGTGCATGAAGACACTGAGATCTATACGCCGCTGACCTCGCGTATCGCGCACCTGGTGGTGATTGATGTGTTGGCGATGGGCGTGGCCATGGCGCGTGGGCCGAGCCTGGTTAACCACCTCAAGAGCGTGAAGCGCAGTCTGCGTAGTTTGCGCCTCTCTCCGAAAGCCGCCAAAGCTCTGGATGATTAAGATCAAAAGATCGCAGCCTTCGGCAGCCCCTACACGGTCAATGTAGGAGCTGCCGAAGGCTGCGATCTTTTGCTTTGTAGTCGGCAACTTTCATCAAACCGTCATCCCCGCCGCCTATCGTGAAACTCCCGTCATCGCCTTGGGAGACTCGAAATGGCTCAGCCCTACGAAGAACGCAACAGCGCCGCGAAAACCCGTCGTCAGCAGGAAGACCAGCGCCGCATGGAATTTCGCCGCGCTATCGAGGATCGCTTCGAACTCCGTCAGCTTCAAGCCGAAATCGGCGACTTTCCCGATATCACTCACTGGCAGGCGGCACCCGCAGCTTCCCGTCGAAGCGCTCAACCAGCGCGCTGATCTGCACGCGTTCGCTGCGGATAAACGCCAGGAAGGCGTGCGCCACCGGTGACAAGCGTTTGGCTTTCGCTTGCACCAGGCACCAGCTACGGAACAGCGGCAATTCCTCGACCGGCAGCTCGACGAGCCCGCCGGTCGCCAGCTCCAGGTTCAGGGCATGGCGCGTCAACAGCGCCAGGCCCAGACCCGCTTGCACACATTCACGCTGTGCTTCGGCCGACGCCACTTCCTGAGTCTGAGTGAAGTGCACGCGTTTCTCTTTGAAATACTCTTCGCACGCCAGTCGCGTACCCGAGCCGGGCTCGCGGATCAGCAGCGTGTAGGGTTCCAGATCCTGTAACCGCAACGGGCCCATGTGCGCCAACGGGTGATCCGGGCGCGCCACGGCAACAATCGGGTTGTTGAGGAATGGCAAAAATTCCAGGCCCATGTCCTGCGGCACCATCGACATGATCACCAGATCGTCACGGTTGTCCGACAGCCTGCGAATGACCTGGCCACGGTTGACCACGGTCAGTTGCAGATTCACTTCCGGGTGCTGGCGTTTGAACGCGGCAAACAGGTGCGGGACGAAATATTTGGCGCTGGATTCCACCGCCAGTTTCAGCTGACCCTGCAGCGAACCCTGCATGTCCGACAGCTGCATATCGAGGTTTTCCAGACGCCCGAAAATATCCCGGCTGGCGCGCTGAAGGGCTTCAGCGGCTTCGGTCATGTAGAGTTTTTTGCCGACATAATCGAATAATGGCTGGCCGATCAGCTCTTCCAGCTGCTTTATTTGCAGGCTGACCGCCGGTTGGGTGAGCGACATTTCATCCGCGGCGCGGCTGTAAGAGCGTAAATCACACACCTCGTTGAAGATCTGCAGCTGACGCAATGTCATACGCATCAAGGACTTACGCATTTTATTCGGGCTCGGCGCGCGGGTAGATGTTTTAACTATAAGTCTTTACTTATGGCTAACCCAATTATTATTCATTTTTGTTAATCCCTTATGAGCGCTAGTGTGGATCTGCGACTAAATTGAAACATTTGGTCACGCGTCGACCTGGGTCTAGCAGGTCGTGGTGCCACCGGCTCAAGGGAACCTCCAAGTGATAACAAAGATCCTGATCGCCAACCGTGGTGAGATTGCCGTACGAATCGTGCGAGCCTGCGCCGAAATGGGCATTCGCTCGGTAGCGATTTTTTCCGACGCCGACCGCCATGCGCTGCATGTGAAGCGTGCGGACGAGGCCCACAGCATCGGTGCCGAGCCACTGGCCGGTTACCTGAACCCGCGCAAACTGGTGAACCTCGCCGTGGAAACTGGTTGCGATGCCCTGCATCCCGGCTACGGTTTCCTTTCGGAAAACGCCGAACTGGCTGATATCTGCGCCGAACGCGGGATCAAGTTCATTGGCCCGTCGGCAGAGGTCATTCGCCGCATGGGCGACAAGACCGAAGCGCGCCGCAGCATGATCAAGGCCGGCGTACCGGTGACGCCGGGCACTGAAGGCAACGTCGCCGACATCGAAGAAGCTTTGGTCGAAGGTGACCGCATCGGTTACCCGGTGATGCTCAAGGCCACCTCCGGTGGTGGCGGCCGTGGTATCCGCCGCTGCAACAGCCGCGAAGAACTCGAACAGAATTTCCCTCGGGTGATTTCTGAAGCGACCAAGGCGTTCGGTTCTGCCGAAGTGTTCCTGGAAAAATGCATCGTCAATCCCAAGCACATCGAAGCGCAGATCCTCGGCGACAGCTTCGGCAACGTCGTGCACCTGTTCGAGCGTGACTGCTCGATCCAGCGTCGCAACCAGAAGCTCATCGAAATCGCCCCGAGCCCGCAACTGACCCCGGAACAGCGCGCCTACATCGGCGACCTGTCGGTGCGTGCGGCCAAGGCAGTGGGTTACGAGAACGCCGGCACCGTAGAGTTCCTGCTCGCCGAGGGCGAGGTGTACTTCATGGAGATGAACACCCGGGTGCAGGTGGAACACACCATCACCGAAGAAATCACCGGGATCGACATCGTCCGCGAACAGATTCGCATCGCTTCCGGCCTGCCGCTGTCGGTGAAGCAGGAAGACATTCAGCACCGTGGTTTCGCGTTGCAGTTCCGTATCAACGCCGAAGACCCGAAGAACAACTTTCTGCCGAGCTTCGGCAAGATCACCCGTTACTACGCCCCCGGTGGCCCGGGCGTGCGCACCGACACAGCGATCTACACCGGCTACACCATTCCGCCGTTCTACGACTCGATGTGCCTGAAACTGGTGGTCTGGGCACTGACCTGGGAAGAGGCGATGGATCGTGGCCTGCGTGCGCTGGACGACATGCGTCTGCAAGGCGTGAAGACCACCGCCGCGTACTACCAGGAAATCCTGCGCAACCCGGAATTCCGTAGCGGCCAGTTCAATACCAGCTTCGTTGAAAGCCACCCTGAACTGACCAACTACTCGATCAAGCGCAAACCCGAAGAGCTGGCCCTGGCCATCGCCGCCGCCATCGCCGCCCACGCAGGCCTATGAATGAAACAGCTGCGAGCTTTTAGCTGCAAGCGGCAAGTAAAAGCAGATTGGCTTTTTCTTGCAGCTTTTAGCTTGAAGCTTGCCGCTATGAGGAGATACCAATGACTAAGAAGATCTTCGTTACCGACACCATCCTGCGCGACGCTCACCAATCGCTGCTCGCCACCCGCATGCGCACCGAAGACATGCTGCCGATCTGCGACAAGCTCGACAAAGTCGGCTACTGGTCGCTGGAGTGCTGGGGCGGCGCGACGTTCGACGCCTGCGTACGTTTTCTGAAAGAAGACCCGTGGGAGCGTCTGCGCCAACTGCGCGCGGCGCTGCCTAACACGCGTCTGCAAATGCTCCTGCGTGGCCAGAACCTGCTGGGCTACCGTCACTACAGCGACGACGTGGTCAAAGCCTTCGTCGCCAAAGCTGCCGTCAATGGCATCGACGTGTTCCGCATCTTCGACGCGATGAACGACGTGCGTAACCTGCGCGTGGCCATCGAAGCGGTGAAAGCGGCCGGCAAACATGCCCAAGGCACCATCGCTTACACCACCAGCCCGGTGCACACCATCGACGCGTTCGTCACCCAGGCCAAGCAAATGGAAGCCATGGGTTGCGACTCGGTGGCGATCAAGGACATGGCCGGTCTGCTGACACCGTACGCCACTGGCGAACTGGTTCGCGCACTGAAAGCCGAGCAGTCGCTGCCGGTGTTCATCCACTCGCACGACACGGCCGGTCTGGCGACCATGTGCCAGCTCAAGGCAATCGAAAACGGCGCCGACCACATCGACACCGCGATCTCCAGCTTCGCTTCGGGCACCAGCCACCCGGGCACCGAGTCGATGGTCGCTGCGCTCAAGGGCACCGAATTCGATACCGGTCTGAACCTCGAACTGCTGCAAGAGATCGGTCTGTACTTCTACGCCGTGCGCAAGAAGTACCACCAGTTTGAAAGCGAATTCACCGCCGTCGACACCCGCGTGCAAGTCAACCAGGTGCCGGGCGGGATGATCTCCAACCTCGCCAACCAGTTGAAAGAGCAGGGCGCTCTCAACCGCATGGGCGAAGTGCTCGCGGAAATCCCGCGCGTGCGTGAAGACCTCGGTTTCCCGCCGCTGGTGACGCCGACTTCGCAGATCGTCGGCACCCAAGCGTTCTTCAACGTGCTGGCCGGCGAGCGCTACAAGACCATCACCAACGAAGTGAAGCTCTACTTGCAAGGCGGCTACGGCAAGGCGCCGGGCGTGGTCAACGAGAAGCTGCGTCGTCAGGCGATCGGTAGTGAAGAAGTCATCGACGTGCGTCCGGCCGATCTGCTCAAGCCGGAAATGACCAAGCTGCGTGCCGACATCGGCGCACTGGCCAAGTCGGAAGAAGACGTGCTGACCTTCGCCATGTTCCCGGACATCGGCCGCAAGTTCCTCGAAGAGCGTGCCGCCGGCACCCTCACGCCAGAAGTGCTGCTGCCGATTCCTGAAGCGGGCGGTGTGACCAAGGCGGGCGGCGAAGGCGTACCGACCGAGTTCGTCATCGACGTCCACGGCGAAACCTACCGCGTCGACATCACCGGTGTCGGTGTGAAGGCCGAAGGCAAACGTCACTTCTACCTGTCCATCGACGGCATGCCGGAAGAAGTGGTGTTCGAACCGCTCAACGAATTCGTCGGCGGTGGCAGCAGCAAGCGCAAGCAAGCTTCGGCACCGGGCCACGTCAGCACGACCATGCCGGGCAACATCGTCGATGTGCTGGTCAAGGAAGGCGACACCGTCAAGGCCGGCCAGGCTGTGCTGATCACCGAAGCGATGAAGATGGAAACCGAGGTCCAGGCAGCGATTGCCGGCAAGGTCACCGCGATTCATGTGGCCAAGGGTGATCGGGTCAATCCGGGCGAAATCCTGATCGAGATCGAAGGCTGAGATAACCGCCGCGATCCAACGCTTTAAACCTCGGGGGGGCATGTGCTCCCCTTTTTTTTGCTTTTTTTCTCTGTAGGAGCTGCCGCAGGCTGCGATCTTTTGATGTTGTTGTTTAAGGGCAAGATCAAAAGATCGCAGCCTGCGGCAGCTCCTACAGGGGATTTGCGGGTGGCGCAGAACCGTGTGGGAGCGGGCTTGCTCGCGAAAGCGGTGTGTCAGTCGAAGCAAATACTGGCTGACGTTCCCTTTTCGCGAGCAAGCCAAGATCAAAAGATCGCAGCCTGCGGCAGCTCCTACAGGGGATTTGCGGGTGGCGCAGAACCCTGTGGGAGCGGGCTTGCTCGCGAAAGCGGTGTGTCATTCGAAGCAAATATCGACTGAGACTCCCTCTTCGCGAGCAAGCCCGCTCCCACAACAGCCCATCAGATCGTTAGAACGCCATGCGCCATTGGCCCATCACGCCAGTGTTGCGGCTGTCGGAGGCGATGTCGCCGGTGACGCCCATGCCCAGCGTATGACTGGCGGACAGCGCCAGATCGAGGCCAGCATCCAGCGATAGACTGTTGCGATCCAGTTGCGCCCCAGCGATTTCGAAACCGATGCCACCGTTAAGCAACTCCTGGCGCGTGTGCATGTCGAGTTCGCCGTAGGTATGTTTCCAACCCGCACTCAGACGTGGCGTCAGTTGCATGCCGTTGTCGAGGTTGTTGGTTTTTGCCACGCGAAGGCCAAAGGTGCTGCTCAGGTTTTTCTGCGACTGACCGTGAACCTTCAACGCCGCGTCGCCACCTTTTTCGCTGTAACTGTCACGCTGGTAGCGCTGGTAACCGAGATTGGCGAAGGGCTCGAGTGTGAAATCGCCTTGGCCGAGGTCGTAACCTATTTCGGCAAAGGCTTGCTGGGTGCTCGCGTCGTAGCTGCCTTTGAGGCGATCGCTAAAACCGTTGAACGCCACCCGACGTTTGCTGCTGCCGTCATGACTGGCATAAGTGGCGCCGAGGCGCAGCGCCAGCGGGCCGTCCTGACGCACCGCGTAGGCACCGACATGCCAGCTGTCGAGATCGCCATCGGCATGGCGCGCATCGAGTTTGGTCTGCGAGTTACCACCGATGATCCCGACATGCCATTGCTCATCGAGACGCCAGTCAGCACCTGCAACGAGACCTTGGGTCGAGTGTTTCAGGGTGCTGTCGGCGTCGCGATCGATTTTGCCGCCATTGCCCAAAGCCTGAACCCAGACTCGACCATTGCCGTCACCTGCTTTAGCCGATCTTGCATCTGTGTCGAGCTGACGCATGGCCGACAGCATGCTGTCGCTGACCGGTGACACGGCGCTCAGTGTGGCTTTGGCAAGGTTGGCGTTGCTGCCGGCGGCGAGTTGATCGAGCGCCAAAGCAGCGGTGTTTCTGTTACTGCCGAGCAGGGCGACGAGGGCTTGGTTCGCAGGTGCGATCGGTGCAGAAACACTGGCCGGGACGACGCTTGCAGTTGGTGCAGTCGTTGCAGGCGCCGCAGGAACAGCTTGAGTCGCGGCCGACGCGGACGCCAGGACAGGGGCTGCATTTTCAGCTGGCTCGGTAACCGCAACGGCAACAGGTGTTTCAGCTGTCGGGGAAGTATCAACGGGTTCAGCCGTTACCGCCGAAGTAACTACCTCGGCGGAGACGGCAGTTCCGATTGAAGCGGCAGCCTCAACAGGAACAACCGAAACAGCAGTGTCCGCTGGCTCCGTACTCATTTCGGAAACTGCCGCCACCACCGGAGCAGAAGACTCCGAAGTCGCGATGTCGATCACCGGCGTTTCCACCTGCGCTCCCGTCGTCTCAGCCACCACCGGCACTACTTCTGGCGGCGCGACCGGAGTGGTGGAAGCATCAAGCATCTGATCGATTTGTTTACCAATTTCGCCAGCATTTTCCGATGAGGCGGCGTTTTCAACCTTCTCTGCATTTCGGCTAAACGTCAGCCCGACCTGTTTCTCGTCGTATTTCAGCGTTGGTGTCATGAACGCCAGATCGTTTTCAATACGGCCAAATTCCCCAACGACTTTTCCCGCTGTCAGAACCGTGTGCTGACTGCTTTTCGGGTAGTCGCCCGCCGTTGTGAGTTGCAACGTCGAATTACCCAGATCGGCCGTCCCAGCGACATCGATGGTCTTGCTGTTGCCTTTCGCTTTGACCTCGTAAGCCAGCGTTGCGCTGGAATTCAGGTTCAAATCACCATTCACGGAAGGTGCGCCGAGCGCCTGATTAACCTTCAGCATTCCATGAACATTCAATGTGCCAGTTGCACCTCCACCAGCGAATTGGCCCTTTTCATCAACGTGGACTGCACCGCCAATAATTCCCCGGTTGTTGAGGTTGCCGCCAGCGGAGACAAAAGCGCCTTCCTCGATCCCGCCTTTATTGATCAGCGTGCCTTCGACCACGGCATGTCCAGCAATCGCACCTTCATTGGTGAAGGTAGCTTCAGGACGCACCACAACCCCTGCGGTGAAGTCCGAGGGCGTATTTTTGACTCGAGTCCAGACACCTTGCTTGACCTCAAGGCCATGGAAGTTCCGCGTATCACCCAGCGAGCCCTTGGCCGCATCAAGTTGCAGGACATTCACACCGCCGGCGCCATCCACCGGGCCTGCAAAGCTGCCTTTACCGGTGACGATGAGCAGATCATCGCGCTCACTAAAAGGCTCGGCATAACCCTTCTTGTCGATCGGTGTTTTAAGGGTGTCGGGATCGTTGATGAAGGTGTCGAGTAGCGCCGTCAGCGCGCCAGGGGTTGGCACGTTGGCAGGCACTTCTTCGGCCTGTGTGAATTGAGCGCAGCTCACCGCGAGGGTGATGGCCAGCGCCAGTTTTTTCGGTTGGTAAAAGTGTTGAACGGGCATCAAGTAAGGCCTCTTTTGACTGGAGACCAAACTCTAAGTTGAAGGCCTGTGGGGCCGATGTCAGCTGCTTCCCACAGGCTTGCGGCTTCCTTCAGTTTTCTCTGTGGAAAATCGCCGAGGCTGAGGAAACGGCCGGTTTTACCCAGCCATACCGGCGTGTTTTCCTACAATGTTTACGGATGTAACCCGCTGGCACTCTCAGAAACTCATCTGCCATTGCCCGATCAGCCCGTGATTGCGGCTGTTGCTGCCGATCTCGCCGCTGTAACCGACACCCAGCGTATGCCGCGCCGAGAGGCCGACATCCAGACCCGCTTCCAGCACCAGGCTGTCACGATCCAGCGAGCTGCCATCGACACTGAACGCGGTGCCACCGGTGACGAAGGCCTGACGCGTCGAATTGCTCACATCGCCATAGGTATGTTTCCAACCAGCCGTCATGCGCGGCGTCAGGCTCATACCGTTATCCAACGTATTCAGGTGGGCCAGACGCAAGCCGAAGGTGCTGCTGAAGTTGTCCTGGGTTTCGCTGTCGACTTGCAGCGCGGCGGCACCACCCTTTTCCTGATAGCTATCGCGGTGGTAGCGCTGGTAGCCGAGGCTGGCGAAGGGTTCGGCGCTGAGACGGCCGCTGCCCATCGCATAGCCGAGTTCGGCGAAGGCTTGCTGACTGTCGGCGTCGTAATCGCCTTTCGGGCGATCGCTGAAACCGTTGAAGGCGACGGTGCGTTTGCTGTCCCCCTGATGGCCGCTGTACGCCGCGCCGAGACGCACTGAAATCGGGCCATTCTGATGCAGCGCATAAACGCCGGCGTGCCAGCTCTCGACGTTGCCGTCGACACCGCTGGCGTCGAGATCGGTTTTCGAATAACCGCCGAGCACACCCACGCGCCACGCCGGGGTCATCGACCAGTCGGCGCCGAGCACGCTGCCCTTGGTGCGTTGTTCCAGACCGCTGCTGCCATGTTCGCCGTCGAGCTTGCCGTAGCCGCCGATGCCTTGCAGCCACAGACGGCCACGGGCGTTCGGGTCATTCAGATTGCGCGCCTCGGAAGGCACGCCGTTCGCCGCCAGCACCGGTGTATCGCGCTGATCGAGGCCGACAGCCAGGCCCGGGCTGCCGCCGATTTGTTGCATCGCCGAGAGCATGCTGTTGCCGACCTGATTGCTGGCGGCGAGGGTGGCGCTGGTCAGGTTGGCGTTGCTTGAACCGGCGAGTTGTTCGATTGCGGCGCCCGCCGTGCTTTGCGAGGTGTTGAGCAGCGCGTTGTACAACGCGTTGTTGCTGCCCATCGAAGCGATGCTGTTGGCGGCGTTGCGGCCATTGCCAGTGGTAGCGAACTCGTTGAACGCCACGTCGTTGCGGTTGTAACTCAGATCAACCTGCGTCGGCGTGTAGGCGAGGGTCGGCGTGAGGAACGCGTAGTCGCTGGTGACGCTGCCGAAGGTGCCGTTGATTTTCCCGGCCTGCAACACGGTGTATTGGCTCTGCCAAGGATACGTGCCGGGGCCAGGATTGACCGCCAGCGTCGCGCCGTTAAGGTTGGCGGTGCCGCCGACTTGCACCGCGGCGCTGCTGCCGTCGGCGTTAACGCCGTAGGCGAGGGTCGAGCCGCTGCCCATATTCAAATCATGCACGACGGTTGCACGACCGAGGCTGGTGTCGGTGCGCAAGGTCCCGTTGACGTCGAGACTGCCCACCGAACCGCCGCCGGCATACACGCCGCCCGCATCGACGGTGAGGTCGCCAGCGATGCTGCCCTGGTTGATCAACGTCGCGCCATTGCGCACCGCGCCACCGTCGCTGAAATCGCCGTTGCCGGTCAGCGTCCACGCGCCTTGTTTCACTTCCAGCCATTCGAAGTTGCGACTGTCGCCGAAGCTGCCGCCCGCGGCGTCGTCCATCACCACTTGGTCGTAGCCGCTGCCGCCATCGACCACGCCGACAAAGCGGCTGCCGTTGCGCAAGGTCAGGCTGTCGTTGCCTCCACCGAGATCCAGCGCCAGGCCATTGCTGCCGCTGATGGTGCCGCCGTTGACCACGTTGTCATCGAACTCGCCGACGAACTTCACGCCGAAACCGTTGAGGCCCTGAATGGTGCCGAAGTTCTCCAGCGTGGTCGCTGCCAGCCCCGAATTGCCGCTGCCGTCGTCGACCAGAATCGCGCTGTCGGCGCCGCTGATCAGTGCGTTTTTTGCGTTGAGAATATAGCCGCCGCCCAGCGCGATCCCTTCGCTGCCATTGGCGAAACCACCCTTGTCCACGCCGCCCGCGCCGACGCCTTGAATGGTGCCGTAGTTTTCGATGTGGGCGATGTTGTCGATGTCCACGCCGTCGCCGTCACCGTTCGCTTGCAACCCGGAGTAAGCGCCAGTGATGGTGCCGTGGTTGATCACCGTGCCGTCACCGTCGGAACCGAACCCGGAGCCGTTGCGCCCGGTGATCTGTCCATAGTTAACCAACGTCGCGCCGAGATCGGTGGTGATGCCGTGACGACCACCGGAAATCACCCCGTAGTTGGTCACGCTGACGCCGCC
Organism: Pseudomonas sp. NPDC087804; assembly: GCF_044742965.1. Lineage (NCBI taxonomy): Bacteria > Pseudomonadati > Pseudomonadota > Gammaproteobacteria > Pseudomonadales > Pseudomonadaceae > Pseudomonas > Pseudomonas sp. NPDC087804. The sequence goes on from NZ_JBIUVN010000010.1 coordinate 76,204, forward strand.
AGCCGAGTCGATATCGATGCCGTCGAACTTCTCGTCGGCGTTGTGCGAGTCGCCGGTAGAAATCTCGCCGTAGTTAGTGATCGTGGCGTTGGCGCCGGTCTTCATGCCGTCGCTGGCGTCGCCACGAATCAGCCCGCCCGCGCGATTGATGATGGTGGTTTTCACCCCGTCGCTGCGCAGCGCATCGAGATCCAGACCTTGGCCGGTGCTGGAGCGAATCACGCCACTGTTGTCGATCAACAGGCTGCCGCTGACGAAGTTGCTGTCGATGCGCACAGCATCGTTGGCACCGAGAATCTGCCCGCCGCTGCGGTTATAGATCGCGTAGTCGCGCGCCTTGCTTTCGTCGCCGCTGCTATCAATCGCGCGGCCACCGGTGGAGATGATTTTGCCGGCGTTATCGATCACCACACCGGTGCCGCTGGTCTTGTCTTTCAGGCTGACGGTCTTGCCGCTATTGGTGATGCTGCCCGGCGCTGAGATCGTCATCGTGTCATTCCCGCCCAAGGTTTGCGCGGCGGTGGTGGCGGTGTCGATCTGAATGGTTTTGCCGTGGGCCGCCGTGGCGGAAATCAGCAGGGTGATGGCGAAAGAGAGACGCTGCGGCGGGAAGGACATGGGCGGAAGGCCTTTTTGTTATAAGCGGGCCGTCCTGTATAGCGAAGGGTTTTTACAGAATGATGTCGGTGGTTGATCTGCATTGTTTTGCAGCTTTACGGAAATAGCTGGGTAATATCTGCATTTTGTTGCAGTTTTCTTAGCGCCTTTGCTCTTTGAATCGCAATACATTGCAGATTGAGCGCTGATTAGTTCATCAGACTCACTCCAATATGGCTATGAAGCCTACTGCGTTAAAAAGGCGGAGGTAATGATGTGGGAATGACAGTTGCTGAGCGGATGGTGCTAATGGAAAGCATCCAAGAGGCAATCGCTGAGGGGACACTGGAAATCGGTGAAGCCGTTCGGCGTTTACGCGTGGAAGTGACTGGGTTGCATCAAAACCAGTTCGCAAGGATGTGCAAAATCTCGGTTCGTACGTTGGTGCATATCGAGCACGGTGAAGGTAATCAGACGATGAAGTCTCTGAATGCCGTGTTCCGTTGTTTCGGGATGAAAATGAGCGTGGTGCGCATCCGTAGGGACGTGGTTTAAAGATCAAAAGATCGCAGCCTGCGGCAGCTCCTACACGGATCAATGTAGGAGCTGCCGCAGGCTCGGGCCGCGTTCGGACGATCTTTTGCTTTGTGCCTTAACTACGGCACTCAACCAAGCCTTTCAGCTGTCCATCCGGCGTCTGGTTTTCATCGCTCAACCAACGCTCGAACCCTGCGCCAATCGCCGGCCATTCCGAATCCACAATCGAGTACCACGCGGTGTCGCGGTTCTGGCCTTTGACCACCATGTGCTGGCGGAACACGCCCTCGAAGCTGAAGCCCAGGCGTTCGGCGGCGTATTTGGAGCGGGCGTTGCCGTTGTTGCATTTCCATTCGAGGCGGCGGTAGCCGAGGTCGAAGGAATGTTTGGCCAGCAGGTATACCGCCTCGGTGCTTTTCGGCGAGCGCTGCATTGGCGCGCCGAAGGTGACGTGGCCGATCTCGATGCGGCCCTGCGCCGGGACGATCGACATCAGGCTGAGGATGCCTTGCACCTGGTTGTTCGCACGGTCGATGACCGCGAAGAAATACGGGTCGCTGGCGGCGGCATGGTTGTTCAGCCAGGCGTCGAAAACGCTGCGTTCCGGGAACGGGCCGTAGGGCAAATAATCCCAGAGCTTCGGGTCGGCGCCGGGGCCTTCGAGGGCGGCGAACAGTTGTTCGCCATGGCGCGCCGGGTCGAGTCGTTCGAGGCGAATAAAACGCCCTTCAAGCAATGTGGCGGTAGGGGCGGGGACGCCTTTCCAGTCAGCCGGTGAAATGATCATGGGTGCCTCTCCTTAAATGGCTTTGCGAAACTGGATGAAACCCGGGCGTTCGGCGATGCGCTCGTAGAGCTGGATCGCGGTGGCGTTGGATTCGTGGGTCAGCCAGTGCACTTTGCAGCAACCGTCAGCCTTGGCGGTGGCGTAAACGTGTTCGATCAGCAGGCGGCCGACGCCGGTGCCGCGTGTTTCCTCGGTCACCAGCAAATCCTGCAGGTAGCAGGAATTTTCGATGCTCCAGTTCGAGCGATGATAGATGTAATGCACCATGCCCACCGCTTTGCCATCGGCCCAGGCCAACGCTGCGTGGGTCGGTTCGCTCGGATCGAGGAAACGCTGCCATGTGCTGTCGGTGACGGCGTCCGGCAGTTCGGTGTTGTAGAAGCGCAGGTAGGCCTGCCACGACGGCAGCCACGCGGCGCGGTCGGCGGCGCTGACCTGGCGAATGTCGATCTGACTCATGGTGATTTCCTTAGCGCATCAATTGGGCGAGGGTTTGATCGTTGACTTCGGGGCTGGCGGCCAGACCTTCACGCACGCCGGCAATGTCTTCGGCGCTGCGGTTCTGACTGAGTTTGCGCTTGCCCTCGAGACGGTCGATGGGAATGGCAAAACCGACAATCGCCTTGAGCATGCCGTCGATGTAATCGGCGGGCGCATCGGCGACTGACCACGGCTGGGCGCGACCGGCTTCATGACGGTCGGTGAGGGTGCTGACGATGTCGAGCAGACGCCCGCCGTCGCTGAAGGTTTCGGCGTGGCCGTAGGCGTGCACGGCGATGTAATTCCAGGTTGGTACGACTTTGCCGTGCTCGGCCTTGCTCGGGTAAAAGCCCGGGCTGACGTAGGCGTCGGGGCCGGCAAAAATCAGCATGGCTTCCGCGCCGTCGCGCAGGTCTTTCCATTGTGGATTGGCGCGGGCCAGGTGCCCGTACAGCGTGCCGTACTCGCCTTGTTCGCAATGCAGCAGCACCGGCACATGGCTGGCTTGCAGACCGTTTTCGCCGTGGGTCACCAGAATGGCGAGGCGGGTGGCGAGGATCAGTTCGTGCAGTTGGGACAGTTCTTCGATGGCAAAGGCGCGCGGCGTGTACATGGACAGATTTTCCTTGGCGAATGCCTGCATCCTAGGCAGGCTATTGGTCTGTTGTAAGAGCCATTGATGAGCAATTTCATAGGTCCATTGCCATGCCTGAATCGACGACACTGTCCATGCCCTTCAATCCCGCCGGTATCGAGCTTGATCGCCGGCAGGGCCTGAGCCGCCAGCTCTATCAGGCATTGCGTCTGCGCGTACTCGATGGGCGCTTGGCCAGTGGCACGCGGCTGCCGGCCAGTCGCGATCTGGCGGCGGCGTTGGCGATTTCGCGTAACAGCGTGGTGCGTGCCTACGATCAGTTGTATGCCGAAGGGTTTATCGAAGGGCGGGTCGGCGACGGAACTTACGTCGCACAATTGTCGGCACCACCGCCCTCAGCGAAAAAACTATCCACAAAAGTATCCACAGGGTTTTCAACAGGCTTACCCACAGCCTTATCCACAAACTGGCTGGATTTACCTGTGGTTCCATCCAGTAAAGTTATCCACAGCGATACTTTTTCACGCATCGAAAACAACCATTTGGCCAAGCCGCCGAGTGGTCCGCCGCGTGCTTTTCGTGTCGGTGTGCCGGCCTTCGATCTGTTCCCTTTTGAGGTCTGGGCCAAGCTGAACGCGGCTTTCTGGCGCAAGCCGGATTTGCAGCAGCTGTGTTACGGCGACCCGGCCGGTGATGCGCGTTTGCGCGCGATGATCGCCGCCTATCTGCGCAGTTCGCGCGGCATGCAGTGCAGCGCTGAGCAAATTGTGATCACCAGTGGCGCGCAGCAGGGCATTAGCCTTTGTGCACAGTTGCTGGTGGAGCCGGGCGATGGCGTCGGAATCGAAAATCCGGGGTATCGCGCCGCTGGTCACGCGTTCGCCGTTGCGGGTGCGCGATTGCGTGGGATTGCGGTGGACGAGGAGGGCATTGATTGCGCGGCATTGGCGGCGGCGGCGGATTGCCGAGTGGCGTATGTGACGCCGTCTCATCAATACCCGACCGGCGTGGTGATGAGTCTGGCGCGACGTCTGGAATTGCTGGCGTGGGCCGAGCGCACGCAAGGCTGGATCGTCGAGGACGATTACGACGGCGAGTACCGTTACACCGGCGCACCGCTGGCGCCATTGGCGGCGCTCGATCGGCAGGGCCGCGTGTTGTACGTCGGCACCTTCGGCAAAGTCGCATTCCCGGCGTTGCGTTTGGGTTATCTGGTGTTGCCGCCAGCGCTGGTGGACGCTTTTTCCCAGCGCCGCGCGGTGGACGTGCGCCACTCGGAAGTGAGCACCCAGGCCGTGATGGCCGAGTTCATGGCGGCCGGGCATTTTCAGCGACACATCCGGCGGATGCGCCGTGCCGCATTGAGCCGGCGCAATACCTTGTTGGCCGGTTGGCCGAGCGATATTCCCGGCGTCGGCAGCCTGCCGAGTGTGGCGGCCGGTCTGCATTTGACCATTCCCGTGGACACACTGGCCCGCGAGCAACAGTTGATCGGTCTGGCCGCCAGCGCCGATGTCGAGATCAACGGTTTAAGCAGTTATTGGCTGCCGGATTCAACCTTGCCGGCGGATCAACGCGCCGGCCTGGTACTGGGTTTCGCTGCCGTACCCGAGGCCGCGATCAGCGCTGCGCTCGGGCGATTGAAGAAAGCCTGGCGTGACTGAAATCAGTTTTTCCCGGAAGCACCGGCCACTGGTTTCTCCGGTATGGGCAGATCAAGAAACAATTTGCGCAGGTCTGGATCGCTCAACTTGCGCAACACGCCATTGATCGGCTCGAAAGCGTTCAAGGTTTTTTGCTGATCCGGTGTAAGGGTCGCCAGGTAACTGTCGGCGACTTTCAGGTGGGCGGTGGTCGGTTGATCCGCCGGGGTTTTCAGGGCTTTGTAGTGAAAGTGCGCGACCCACAGGGGTTGGTCGTTGTTTGCCTTGTCGAGAATCCGGAACTCCTGAAAATAATCGCCGAACTGTTTCGTCGGGATACGTCCACGCTCGTCGCGAGCGAGGCTGAGTTGAGCATTCTCGTGCATCCATTTGAAGTTGGTTTGAGTCGGTTTGCGCAGTTTGTACATGCTCGCGCGGATGTCCACGCCTTCGCGCCTGACCCGCGTGGCCGCTTCACGCATTTCGGTACTCAGACTGGCAATAGGGGGAAAGCTTTTTTTTGCCGCACGCAAGTTGCTCAAGGCTTGTTCGACGTCTGTTGCGCTTTGCTCCAGTTTCCGCGCGTACTGTTCGTGGATCTCTTGCATATCGGCGGGGATCCGTGAAGGACGTTGAGCGTCTTTGCGGGAATTTTTGAGGAAGTTGGAGCAATCGAGATTGAGTTCCAGTGCGTCGCTGATGATATCGATATCGCTGCGAGCCGGGCTCAATGCCGGGCGTGAGTCGGGCACGATCTTGTTAATCGGATCTGCAGTGCTTTTCTCTGGCTTGTCGGGCGCTGATTCGCGCGGGCGGGTTTTGTAAACTTTCACCATTGCGCGTGAAGGGCCGGGTTGTTCAGACGTGGCCGCTTCCTGTTGCCTCAGCGTGGGATCATTCAGCAACAGGGAATCGATCCTGGCCTGGGCCAGTTGGCGAAACTCTTCGATCAGTGTCCGCAGGTGCATCACTCGGGGGCGTTTGACGTGTTGCGGGTAATTTTCGACTACCTCCTGCAAACGCTGGTCGGCATTGTTGAAGGTATCGACGAATCGGCTTATTTGTTCCAGCGTGTCCGCCGTTTCGAGCGTCGCTGTTTTCGTCTTGATCAGCGCTGTCAGATCATGAGCGGCATCAGCCGCGTCAGTAATAATGCGGCCCACTTGGTAACGCGCCTGATTCATTGAGGGCTCGTTGGTTTCTACCATGCAGGGCTCATGAGACATGCCAATCTCGTTGGCTTTGAAATTCAGAACGGTGGACTGAGGCAGCATGGCTCGCAGTTTCGCCGCATTGGTAACGCCTGCTTTGCCGAGGGGTTTCAGGTGCTCCAGCGAAGTCTCGGCAAGGCTCAGTTTATCCCCCAACTGCTGCCCGAGTTCGATGGCCTGAGTGATGGTCGCAACATAATCCCGGTGCAGTGTCGGAGGATCCTGGGGGCGGCCGTTTCGCAGCGGCTCAGTGATCCTGATGTAGGCGTGCACCTTCATGAGGTACCACTGATCAATATTTTTATGCAGTTCGGTGGTCAGGCGTACCGTGTCGTAGACGTAACCGACCGAGCCTCCTTTGGTACGCCAATCGCGAATATGTTCCAAAGCTTTCTGGTATTCACCAATCGCTTCTTCGAGTTTTAACGCGTATGCATAAGAAGTGGCTTCGCGAGTTTTCTCGGTGGCCTTGAACTTCTCATCGAATGCAGTCATCAGTTCGGTCTTGAGGGTTTTTTCGCGCTCCTTGAACGCTCGCAATTCGCTTTCCAGTTCCTGTTTGCGAAGTTCGTTGGCATGCCTGAACTGCTGAATCCGGCTTTTGCGTCCGCCACCACGCAAGCGCAGGCGCGTGTCGATGTACCACAGACCTTTCAGACCCGTTAGCAGCGGGCCGCTACGGGTTGAGTCGTGAGGGTCGCAGATCGTGACTTGTCCGTTGATATCCAGGCGAACCTCGAACCAGCGTTCGCGAACTTGCGCGTAACTCTTGTCCGCCAGTTGATAGAGGTAGGGAGGGTGTTCATTGAGGCGGGTCAAGTCCTCATGGCTCAGGTCGGGCGCCTTGACCTTGAGCCCGTCCAGATAACGCCCCAACTCCGGCGGATTTCGTCGAGGAACCGATCCGCCAATCTCGACCGAGGAACAATGCTGGCTTGGTAGTTCATCGAGTAAGGGCTGCTTCTCAAAGCGCGAGCCAACCGGAACGATTTCGGTTTTAGGCAGATATTCAGCCATGTGCTTTTGAGGCTTCAACTCCCCCGCAACCCGTTGGCGGTGCCGAGTAGCGTGATGGGTAAGGATTATCCCCAGCGTCAGCAAAATATCGCCCAGTGAACTCCACTCACCGAGCCGATCCCCGCGCTCATGGGCGTCGAGTGCTTGCTGAATTTCCTCGATGCTTTGCCACACCCATACGGCGGCGCCGAGTGCGCCACTGAGGAAGTTCGAAGCGACATTGAACAGTGTCCAGCTGCATTCCCGCAGCAGTAACCAGCGCTGTTCAGCGTTGGACATGGATTGACGATCCGCCAGTTCCACGAGGGCTTGGGCGTTGCTCTCGAACAGTGTCTGGAAGAGGTCGCCTTTGATCTCATCAATGCCAAAATCGACATGGCCAAGCCCGTTCATGTGCAGGGTCGGGTCGGACAATTGCTGAATAACCAGCCAAGGCGAAGGTAAACCCACCGGGAACACGTATTGAGCATATTCGAAACTCAAATTGCGATCCGCCAGCCATGCCAGCACGGAATCCCTGAGCTCCCCCGGTTGATGCAGGGCATACAGCAGATTCTGCCGGGAAGGGAACTGCAGCAAAGCAGGCTCGAACAGCGGTCGATACAGGATGCAAGGCCCGCTATCGGGATCACGTGCTCCGATGATGAACATATTGGTGACTGTGTCCGTACTGCTGAGCAGACGATGCTGCGGGATCAGCGTGAGCGGACAGATCGAAATCCGGTGCGAAGAGGCAAAGCGTTCGCCCGCGACTTGGCGAATGTAGCCGTAACCGGTTTCATCGAGGCCGTTCTGCGACCGGACTTTGCTTTCGAGTGCCGCCAATGGCAGCAACAAACGTAATTGTTGACGATACAGCGTGGCGTGGCGCTTCGATTCCTGCGAATCGTCAAGCAGTCTGCGCTTGATCAGTTGCGGATAAACGCTACCGATATCGACTTTTTGGGCCAGGCTTGTCAGTAGCTCCACCGTCAACCAGGCCGGGACGATTTCACCGGTTTTGAATCGCAGGCTGGCCCTGTAGGGTGGCGTGTTTTCCAAAGCATATTCGCCCAGGGTTCGCGTATAGGTATCAAGCAAATCAGGCAGTGTCAGATCGCCGGCGGTAAAGCTGTTGGTGATGGTAATTTCCAACTCATCCAGCGGCAGGATTGCAGCACCTTCGGCGTGTTTGTCATGGATGAGCGCTTCGCACATCAGCCGTTGGGCAAAGCGATCGATGGGCTCAATCAAATCCTTGCTTTGCTTGAACGTCGGGTCGCGGTAGAGCTTGCCCAGCTCGGTGATGTATTTGCTGTAGGCGGCCAAGTCGTCGGCCGAGGCGTTGTGCAGCCAGTCAGGGAGCGACGATTCAAGTTTGTCGAGCTGCACCTGCTCCTCCGCAGGCACCACCGGCGCGCTTAAAGTGGCCGGTGCTGACTGGTTCGAGCTGTCTCCAATCGCGGCAATGGAGTCGAGTTGCGAGGCAATCAGCGCCCAGGCCATGTGGTCAAAAATATTCCCTTCAGGCTCGAATAGCCGCCACTGCATCGGGCGCCCATCCAGTTGTTCCGAAATACGTGAAGGCAGCGAGGCTCCGAGTTCGTCCATCGACGCGAAAGATTCGTAGCCACTCTCAATGGTGTACATCAACACCAGTTCGCGTTGCTCAAGCTGCGCACATATGACCAAAGCACCACCGAGCAGCAAGTGAGTCTCTTTGGTGTTTTCCAGCGTATCGATATCGATCAGGCCGGCCTGAATCCTGCTGAACCCGGCTTGTTGCATTGGCCGGGCATTCTTGTCCGCAGAGGTGAAGATCAGTCTGGCCAAGGCACACTCTTGAACGCTCCAGCCCTGTACTTCGTTGACATCCAGGGCTTTGCGCAAGGTATCCGCGAGCTCTTGCCAGCGCGGCAGACTGCGGTTCTCGCTGTTCCAGAAATTCAATTGGCGTTCCTGATACTCGACGAACAATAACGGTGAGTAGTCGTTGAGCAGGCGGCCAATCTCCTCAATGTCGACAGCCAGATGCCGCGGAGTGAGGGCATCCGGTTCCAGGGTGAGGAAATGTTCAGCGGTAATGAAGTTGGCCGAGGCGTTGTATAGATTCAGGCGAACCAGCGTGTGGCTCAGTGATTCGAATCGAGTGACGCCAGCGACAACCAGATCGTTTTCCTCGTGCCATTGCGGCGTGCCGATCATGCATGCATCCGGATCGAGAGCCAGATCGGGGTATAGCGAGCGCAATGCTTCACTGAGCATTTGCGCGGCGACATCGCCCAGCGTGGGGCCGTGACTGGTCAGGTTCACCAGTCTGCTTTTGTCGAGCAGAGGGGTAGAGTTTTCGAAGGACAGCGTGACCGGGGGGCTCATGTTCAATACTCCAAGAGTCGAGGAAGCTGTGTTGCCTCCTGCGTAAACCCCGAAAGTAGTGAATAGCCGCCGGGTGTTGGCGGTATATAAATATTGTTCGGTAAAAAAACTGTGGCGAGCGAGCAAACTCGCCTGCCACAGTCACAGCATCAAAAACCTTTGACGTTCAGGTCACCGACGCCGTGGGTGGCTTGATCGGAAAAAACAGCGTTTTCGCCAGTGGCACGCCGATTTCACTGCGGTAAATCGCGATGACTTCCTGTGTGCTTGACGCGTTTTCCAGGGAGTAGCCGCTGCCGAGTAATCTTTGCTCTTTGGTTTTCAAGTGGGCGGCGCTGAACAATTCATCGACGGTGTCGGCTCGCAAATAATGAAAGTGTGCGTACCACAACACCGCTTTGGTTTTGCGGTCACGAATTTCGTATTCCTGCAGGAAGTCTTTCTTCGATCCCTTGAGTTGGCGGCGACCGGGGATCCTGTCGATCATCAATTCTTGCTGAGCGAACAGCCACGCCACGCGCGGCGCGGTGGGCAGTTGGCGCTTGGTCATGTTGACCCGTAACGTATGGCCAACGTTCTTGAGCTGAATGACGGCGGTTTCGATGTTCTGTTTGAGCAGCGCTGCTGCAGTCGCTTGCGCATGGGACGAGGGGCCAGACGTCAGCGCCTGGTCAATGGCATTGGCAGCGTCGTTCAGTTGCGTGGCATGCCGGGTCAGAGCCTCTTCGATTTCTACGGGCAGTCGATTCGGTTCGCGAGCATTGTTCTTCTGCTGCTGAATGAGACCTTGCACAGCATCGAGCAGTGTCTGCCCCGAACTTATCGTTTTGCTCAAACTTTTGGCTGGCAGGGTTTGCGCCGGTTTGCTGCGCACACGCTGTAACCATAGATCGGGTTCCTTCTCGTGAAAGGTCGCCAATACATTGCCGGTCAGGCTGGCTTTGACATCCGCCAGCGGCGTATGACCCTGGGCCTCTTTGCGCGGCTCTACCAGTTGCATGCCTTTGAAGCGCGTTTTGATGACTCGCTTTGCCGGTGCTCGCGATGGGCCGGGCTGCGGAAGCCGGGGGCCGCGTTCAAGCGACATTTGCGACAGTTGCCGGCTGCTTTGCTGACCAAACGCATCAATATTCAGCTGCAGTTGTGCGAGTTGATCCGTCAGCATCTGTTCGGCAAACTGCTGAGGCAAATCCTGCAGGCGGGAGTTGATACTGGCGTATTGTTCGACCAGGGTGTTGAGCGCCTCGATGCGTTGCGGGTCGCTGAACTCATGGCCTTCGCGCTGCAGGTCGAGCGAATTCTGGATCGCCAGATTGGCCTCGTTGACCAGACGTATGACCTGCTCCCGAGCGTCCTCCCATGCGGCGCCATTGCCTTCCCTGACGCAAAAAGCGCGCGCCAGAGAAATCCGGAATGCTTTCAAATCCTGCACGTCATATACCGGGAGCTTCTCTCTGAAATGGCTGGCCATTTGCGCAGCTTCTTTTCCGAGAACGCCGAGTTCGGAAAAACTCGCCTGAGCCATTTCGATGCGCTGAACCATCAGCGTGGCCAGCCTGTGCATCTCTTGGTAGGGCGCGTTATCGGCAGGCCTGACTCCGCCGTCTTCTTCCGCCAGCAGAGTGTTAGTCAGGTCCATTGACGATTTGAACGCGGGTTTGATCTGGTCGATCCACGACTGGTTGAAAAAAAGCAGGGAGCTGAGCATTTCGATCATCGAAGCCCGATACCCCGGCATCGCTTCAATCCGATTCAATTCCTTGAGGTGGCCAACGGTCGCTTCGTAGGTGCGGATTTGCGCTTCGAGCTTTTCCAGGAATACCGATTCGTGCGCTTTGTACGTCTCAGCCGTTGCCGATAGCAGTGCTTTGCGTGCGCCGACCAATGCAGTTTTGCTGGCGCCGAGATTATCGTTGAAGTCCCTGAGGTGCTGGTGCAGTTCGTCGATTCGTTGTGCGTTTTTGCGTAGCAGTTCGGCCTTTCGGCTTTTGAGGCCTCCGCCGCGCAAACGCAGGCGCGTGTCGATGAACCAACGACCCTGACGGTTATGAATCAGCAATGGCCCGGAGCGTGGCGGTTGTTGACGGGAGTCGATGATTTGCACGTCTTGTTGTTCATTGAGATGCACTTCGAACCAGCGCGCACCTACTTTGGCATAGCGCTTTCCAGCTATGGCGTAAAGGTGCTGTTGTGCGCCCTCACCGATAGGCTGGCCGAGCCCTGTCGGTGGGTCGATAGCGAATCGCTCAAGCGTCTGGCCAAGGCTTGTCGCTTGGCGATTGAGCGCGCCGAGGCTGTGGATGGCCGACTGATGGTTGCCTGGCAGTTCGGTGAGCGTGATGTCCGCAAGCTGTTTCAACTGGACAGGATCGGGTCGCGTCGGGTTTTCGATGAATTGGGTCTTGGTCGTTGCGGGTAATTCATTTGAACGTCGTGCCGGTTTGCCGCGGGTCGCCGCGCGGTGGGCAAGCACCATGGCCACTGACAGAAGCAAATCGGTGAGCGCGCTGGTGGCCAGCTCGCTGTTGCCATCGTGTGTCGCTTCGAGGGTTTGTTGCAGGTCATTGAAAAGCTGCCAGATCCACACCGCCGCGCCTACGGTCGGATCGAGAAACGGCAGGACGGCGTTGAACAGTTTCCACGCGCCTTCCTTGAGCGTCGCCCAATGGCTTTCGGCATTCGATACCGATTCACGGTCGGCGAGCTCGATCAGCGCAGTAGTATTGGCGGCGAACAAACTGCGCAGGTAATCACCTTCGAGCACTTTGCTGCCCAGCCGCACGGGGGTGTTGAGGTTAATGTTCAGCAGGGGATTGGTCAGCAATTCGGCGAGTACTGCGAGGTCGGGCAAGTCTCCGTGGAAAATGAAGTTCGAATAGTTGGCGCGAACGCTGTCCGGTAGCCAGGCGAGCACTGATTCACGGATCTTTTTCGAGTGTTTGATCGCGTAGATCAGGCTCGACGGTGTCGGGTACTGAGTCAGCGGGTTTTCCAGCAGCGGACGGTATAGCAAGCACGGCCCTTTGCTTTGATCACGCGGGCCGATCACGAACATGTTGGTGACGATGTCGGCGCTGTCGTCGGTCTGTTGATCGAGCACAAACGATAACGGACGGATGACGATTTCCTGATCATCGACCCGCCGCGCTTCACCCGCCGCACTCATCACGGCCACGATGTAGCGGTAGCCCTGCTCATCGATAGCACCTTCTTTGCGGATCTTGCATTGCAGGGCCAGCAACGGCAGCTGTACCTGCAAGTGCGCGCGGTACAGCCTCGACAACTCTAGAGATTTGATCGGGTCATCAACCAGTCGCTCCTTGATCAGTGCCGGGTAGGTTTTGCCGATATTGACCCTGGTTACCAACCCTTCGACGTAAGTCGGGGTCAGCCATTCCGGCACCGCTTCGCCGGTGGTGAACCAGAGCACTTTATCGCCCAGCGGAACCGCAATCAGGTTTTCCAGGGCCAGCTCTGCCAGGCTCAGCGTGAGGGTTTCGCTGGTGCCCGTGGCCTGAGTGCCCCAGACCACCGGACGGGTGATGCTGATGCGCAGGTTCTTCAGTTTCAGCTGTCTGGCCTGTGGGTGTTTCTTTTCCATCTGCAGCCTGAGGCTGTTCAGAGCAAAGCGCTCGATGGGCGGGATTGCGTCTTCGAAAGACGTGGCGCTGCTCTGCCGCACGGCGGCCAGATCCATCAGATGTCGGCCGAAAGCACTGAGGTCATTGGGGTGCGCGCGGGTCAGCCAGTCTGGCAGCAGCGGATCGATGCGATTGAAGCGCGCATCGTTCTTGTGAACGTGGTGGGCGTTGGCTTGGGTGACAGTTGCAGGCGTCGGGTTACTGAAGTCGAGCTCGCCCAGCGCCTGCGCTTGCAGAGCAATCAGCGTGCAGGCCTGGGTATCGAAAAAATCGCCCTCGGGTTCAACCAGCCGCCACTCAAGCTGGCTGTCGGCGGATAAGCTCCCGGTGAATGTTCGAAGGTATTGACCAAGTGCTTCGAACGAAGGATGAGCGCGGAAACCCATGATGATCGAGTGCGTGAGTATCAAGGTGCGCTCACCCAGTACGCCAGTAATTACGGCGATATCAAGCATGTTCAGGTGCGTGGGCGTTTCGCCGCCGCTGTCCAGATCGATCAGGCAGGCGCGTGTCTGATAGGGGTCGTGAGGTTTGCGCGTGGCACGGTCAGGGTAATTGAATACCAGATGCGCGAGGGCAAGCTGATCAGCATCCCAGTGTTTGGCCTGCTTGAGGTTCCAGCGCACGCGCAAGGCCAGAGACAGCTCCTGCCAGCGAGGCGCATTAAGGGTCACCGGTTGATTCCAGTAGTCGAGTTGCTGTTCCTGATAGGCAGTAAACAGCATTGACGCGAGGAGGTTGAGCAGGCGCCCGACCGCGTCGATGTTGACCGGCAACTGGATGGAAGGGCTGGCGCTCGGCTGCCCGGTCAGGAAGTGTTCACCGTCGATAAACATGACCGGTTGGCGCGCGATTGCATGACGCAACAGCGAGTCGGTCAAGGATTCGAATCGAGTGTCGCCGGCAACGATCTGTCCATCCCGTTTGATCCAGGAAGGCGTGCCGACCATGACCAGATCGGGGTTGAGTTCGAGTGCCGGATACAGCGCGTTCAGTTCTGCGCGCAGCACCGTGGTGGCGACTTCTCGCAGCGACGGGCCGGTGACCAGTTGCGTCAGCAGATCGGTGGCCGGAACAGACAAGATTGGCGAGTCGGGTTCTAAGGGGGGCATGTGCAGATCCTTCTGACGTTGAGTCGGGAAAGCACATGACGGTAGCGAGGCATTTGCGGGACGTGGTGGTATCTATATATCGCATGTAAAAAATGACCCGCACAGTGGCGGGTCAGAATGGAGTTTTCATGGTGACTCGGTTTACTGCTCGAAACCTTCCAGTACGTTCACTGCGTTGATGCCGATTTCTTCGACCGCGTAACCGCCCTCCATGACGAACAGCGTCGGCTTGCCGAGGGCGGCGATACGCTTGCCCATCGCCAGGTAATCCGGGCTGTCGAGTTTGAATTGCGAGATCGGATCATCCTTGAACGTATCGACACCGAGCGACACGACAATGACGTCGGCGCCGTAGCGGTCGATCTCGTCGCAGCACTGCTCCAGCGCCGCGCTCCAAACGTCGTAGCCGGAACCGGCCGGCAATGGATAGTTGAAGTTGAAGCCTTCACCGGCGCCTTCACCGCGCTCGTCGTCATAGCCAAGGAAGAACGGAAATTCCGCTTCCGGGTGGCCGTGGATCGAAGTGAACAGCACGTCGCTGCGCTCGTAGAAAATCGACTGCGTGCCGTTGCCGTGGTGGTAGTCGACGTCGAGGATCGCGACTTTCTTGTGGCCTGCATCGAGGAAGGCTTGCGCGGCGATGGCGGCGTTGTTGAGGTAGCAATAACCGCCCATCAAATCGCTGGCAGCGTGGTGTCCCGGTGGGCGGCACAGAGCGAAAGCAGCGCGTGCGCCACGCTGGATTTCTGCTTGTGCGGTGAGGGCAACCTGCGCCGCGCTGTAGGCCGCTTGCCAGGTACCGGCGGTGATCGGGGCACCGCCGTCGAAGCTGTAATAACCGAGTTGGCCGTGCAGGCTGGTCGGTTTTATCGCACGCAGGGTGCGCGCCGGCCAGGTATAGGGCAGCAAGTCGCCGTCGGTGTTGAATTCAGTCCAGCGATCCCAGGCGCCTTTGAAGAAATCGAGGTAGTCGCGGCTGTGGATGCGGGCGATCGGGTCGAGGCCGAAATCCTTCGGTGCTTCGACCGCGCCAAGGTTCTGATTTTGTACGCGTTGCAACACATGGTCGGCGCGCGAGGGCATCTCGAAACACGGTTTTAGCTGGCCATCGATGAGTTCGCAGCGGCCATGGTGCAGGTGGTGATCGTCTGAGTAGATCGTCAGCATTTGTTGTTCTCCGCAAGGCTGGTTCGGTTGCCCCCAGTGTTGCGGCGCGAGAGGAATCGGAGAACGGCAGGAAAGGCCAAAAGGGGATTGATCTGGCCAAAACCTCTGACCGCAATTCGCCCCCTGAGGATCAAAAGATCGCAGCCTGCGGCAGCTCCTACACCGATCCCTGTAGGAGCTGCCGAAGGCTGCGATCTTTAGATTTTCAAGCCCTGAATTGGCTGGGGGCAACGCCGCTCCAGCGCACGAACGCGTGGCGGAAGCTGGCGGTCTCGCTGAAGCCGAGGGTTTCGGCAATGCGGTAGATCGGCAACTGATCCTCGCACAACATCTGCTTGGCCCGCTCGAAACGCAGTTCATCGAGCAGTTCCTGATAGCTGCTGCCCATGTCCTTCAGATGGCGGCGCAAGGTGCGTGGCGAGCACTTCATCTGCTGCGCCAATCCCTCCAGCCCCGGCGCGGCATTCAACTGCGCACTGAGCAACTGGCGGATCCGCCCCAGCCACGCCTGACGCCCGGTGAATTCCAGATTCTGCTTGCGGCAACGCTCGGCCATGGCTTGGTGGGTAATGGCATCCGCCAACGGCAACGGCTGATCGAGCCAGTGCCGGTCGAAGGCGAAGGCGTTGTCCTTGGCGGCGAAGTGCAGCGGCGAGTTGAAGTGTTCGGCATAGCTGTCGCGGTAATCCGGCGCGGCGTGTTCGAACCGCGTGGCGAGCAAGGGCAGAGGATGCCCGAGCAGGTCATCGCAAATCACCTTCAGCGAGACCAGGCAGAATTCGGCATTAAACACGGCCATCGCCGGACTTTCGCGATAGTCCGCCGCAACGAACCAGACGCGCTCGCCATCATCTTCCAGGCTCAGTTCGAAAAGTGTTCCCAACAGCGCCGGATAACGGATCGCCAAACGCAAAGCGTCACCGAAGGTGGCACAGGTCAGCAGCGCGTAACCGAGGATGCCGTAGCAGGAAACGTGCATGCGCCGGCCCAGTTCCAGACCGATATCGTGCTTGAGCGCGACCGCGTTGGCGCAGACCTGCATCTCTTGGTTGGTGGTGATGCGTGTGTCGGCACGGTTTAAATCCGCCGCACTGATGCCGCTGCCGTTGAGCAGCGCCTCGCTCGACAGGCCTTCGGCTTTGAAGGTGTTGAGGATTAGCGAGACCGCGTTGAGGGTAGTGAGGTGGGAGTGCAGCATGGGATCTTCCAGCCTTGAGATGGCTGGAATGCAGCAAGTTGCATGCCGTACGCGATCCTTGTAGGAGCAAGGCTTGCCCGCGAAGAACGATGACACGGTGTATCTGTGTCATCGAGGTGGGCCATTCGCGGGCAAGCCTTGCTCCTACAAGGGCGGGGTGGTGTCAGAGGAGTTCGCCGCAGAGGTCGAGTTCGATCAGCCGGCGCACTTCTTCAGTTTCAAGCCCAGCACCGAGCAACCCGTGCAACTTGCCAAACGCCGCCTCACGGGTCATGCCGCCACCGGACAACACGCCAACCCCGCGCAAGCGGCTGCCGGCCTCATACACATCCAGCTCAACCCCACCTTCATGGCATTGCGTAACCGCCACCACCACCACGCCGTTGTCCCGCGCGCGGCCGAGGCTCGCCAGAAACTCCGGGTTGTCGCTCGGCCCGGTGCCGCTGCCGTAGCATTCCAGCACCAGACCCTGAATGCCGCTGTCGAGCAGGCCATCAAGAACTCCAGCGCTAATGCCGGGGAACAATGGCAGCACGGCAACTTTGGCCAGTCGCTTCGGATGGCTATAGCTCAACGACGCCGGAATCGATGGGGCTTTCACACCGCCACCCTGACGCTCCAGACGCTTGAACGGATGACGGCCAAAGCTGCGCACTTTCGCGCAACGGGTCGGCGCCAGCAGTTCGCCGTGGAAGTACAAATGCACGCCCGGCGCCAGGCCTTGGCCGAGGGCAACCAGTGCGCCACCGAGGTTTTCCCAGGCATCGCTGTCGGTCACGCCCGCCGGCAGCATCGAACCGGTGAAGCACACGCGCGCATGCAGGCCGAGCAACTGGAAGCTCATCGCCGCCGCGCTGTACGCCAGCGTGTCGGTGCCGTGCAGGATCAGCACGCTGTCGCAGCCTTGCACGTCCACGGCATCGACCACCGCTTCACGCAGTTGCTGCCAATAGGTCGGGGTCATGTTGGCGCTGTCGATCAGCGGCGACATCTCGCGAAAGCGCCACTGCGGCACGACGAGTTCAGGCTGGCTGTGCAGGTAATCGCGCATCCGCGCTTCAAAACCGGACGCCGGGGCCAAGCCATTAGCGCTGGCCTGCATGCCGATGGTGCCACCGGTGTAGAGCACCATGACGTGTTGGGCGGCGGGATAAGTCGAAGGGTTCATAGGATTCTCCGAAACGATGAGTTCCTGTAGGAGTGAGCCTGCTCGCGATAGCGGTCTTTCAGCCAACATAAAGGTTGAATGATGAACCGCTATCGCGAGCAGGCTCACTCCTACAAGTTATTGCATCACAATAACTGACGGGCGCAGGGGATGCGCCCGTCATTCACCTGTCAGCGTTGCGCTGCAGGTACGCCTTGCGGCTCGGCTTCGGTCTTGCCCGCTGTTGCCGGCGGGTTGGTTGGCCAGGCTTTCAGGTCCAGATCCAGGTCAGTGAATTTGCTGGAATCGAACACCGGCTGTTTGACGCCGGCGCGGCGCTGCTCGTCGTAGTCGCGCATTACGCGCATGCCGACCTTGAACAGCATGGCCAAAGCCACCAGGTTGACGAAGGCCAGGCAGGTCATGGTGATGTCGGCGAAAGCGAACACGGTCGACAGATCCTGCATCGAACCCCAGACCACCAGCGCCAGCACCAGGCCACGGAAAATCATCAGCGCAGCGCGGTTGCGGGTGAGGAACTGCAAGCTGTTCTCGCCCAGGTAGTAGTTGTAGAGGATGCAGGTGAAGACGAACAGCGACAGCGCAACGCTGACGAACATGCGGCCCCAGTCACCGACTACGGCGGCCAGCGAGTTCTGGGTCAGGACGATGCCGTCACCTTCGAAGCCCGGGGTGTAGAAGCCCGACAGCAGGATCAGCAGCGCGGTGCAGGTGCAGATCACGAAGGTGTCGAGGAACACGCTGAAAGCCTGAACCACACCTTGCGCGCCCGGGTGTTTCACCGCAGCCACGGCGGCGACGTTCGGCGCACTGCCCAGGCCCGCTTCGTTGGCGAACACGCCACGCTTCACGCCCATGACGATGGCGCTGCCGAGCAGACCACCAAAGGCCGGGTCGAGACCGAAGGCGCTCTTGATGATGGTTTCCAGCATGGCGGGCACGTGTTCGATCTGGGTGCCGATCACGTACAGGGTCACGCCGATATAGGCCAGGGTCTTGATCGGTACCAACAGGTCGGACACCGAAGCGATGCGCTTGATGCCGCCGAGGAAGGTGATGGCCAGCAGCACCGCCAGGACGATACCGGTGTGGCGCGGGTCGAATTCAAAGGCGTTCTGCAGCGAGTGGGTCACGGTGTAGGACTGCAGGCCGATGAAGGCGAAGCCGTAGGTGACCAGCAGCAGAACGGAGAACACCACTGCCATGCCTTTGAGCTTCAGGCCGTGCTGAATGTAGTAGGCCGGGCCGCCACGGTAAAGACCGTCACCATCGGCGCGTTTGTAGACTTGGGCCAGAGTACATTCGAAGAAGCTGCTGGACATGCCGACCAGTGCGGTCACCCACATCCAGAACACCGCACCCGGACCGCCGAGGGTTACGGCGATGCCGACACCGGCGATGTTGCCTGCACCGACACGGCCGGCGAGGCTGAGCATCAGGGCCTGGAACGAGCTGAGTTGGCCGGCGCTGCCTTTGAGGCTGTCGCGGAACACCGCGAACATGTGGAAGAAGTGCCGCAGTTGAACGAAACGCGAGCGAATCGTGAAGTAGCTACCGAGCCCGACAATGAGCACGATCAGTACTTTGCCTGAGAGGAAGTCGTTGATGACTTCGAGCATGGATTTTTCCTCGCTGTTTTTTGTGTAAGCAAATGCTGGATCGGAGAAACATCGTGTTACACCGGTTTGCGCGCGGCACAACAGGTGAGGCGAAGGTTTCGTCCCGGTTCCAAATCGCGGGTTTGTTATTAGTTCGGGTTTCACATGGGTGATGGCCTCGTTACCGACGACCGCTCATGCGAAGAGGGGCGGCACTATACCGATCAGTGCGGCGCCCGTCTGCACAGTCGTGGTGCAAGCGACGAAACGAGGATGCTGCAAGATCAAAAGATCGCAGCCTTCGGCAGCTCCTACAGGTGTACATCCATCATGTAGGAGCTGCCGAAGGCTGCGATCTTGGCGGTATCAAATACATAAAACATTTAACGTCCTGCCCGCAAAGAAGTTAAAAAAAAGGGCCTGGGGACTAAATCCCCAAGCCCTCAAAAGGTGAGAGGTGTCTAGTCCCTCGACCTGGTGAGCGGTGCTACAAGTAACGCGTCGATTCAGCCTTTCAGCGGAACCAGACGCGGAGCAATCATGTTTTCCGGGCGCAGGATGTCGGCGAGCATGGCTTCGTCGAGCAGACCTTCTTCGCGCACCAGTTCCAGCACGCCGCGGCCGCTTTCAAGGGCGAGGCCGGCGATGCGGGTGGCGTTTTTGTAGCCGATGTACGGGTTCAGTGCGGTAACCAGACCGATCGAGTGCTCGACCAGTTCACGGCAGCGCGCTTCGTTGGCGGTGATGCCGACGATGCAGTGCTCGCGCAGCATGTCCATGGCGCGTTGCAGCAGGCGGATCGAGTCGAAGATCTTGAACGCGATCAGCGGCTCCATCACGTTCAGCTGCAGTTGGCCGCCTTCGGCTGCCATGGTCAGCGCCAGGTCGTTACCGATCACTTGGAACGCGACTTGGTTAACGGCTTCCGGGATTACCGGGTTGACCTTGCCAGGCATGATCGAGCTGCCTGGCTGACGCGCTGGCAGGTTGATTTCGTTGATGCCGGTGCGTGGGCCGCTGGACAGCAGACGCAAGTCGTTGCAGATTTTCGACAGCTTGACCGCGGTGCGCTTGAGCATGCCGGAGAACAGTACGAAAGCGCCCATGTCGGAAGTCGCTTCGATCAGGTCGGCCGCCGGAACCAGCGGTTGACCGCTGATCAGGGCCAGACGCTGAACCGCCAGCGCTTGGTAACGCGGGTCGGCGTTGATGCCGGTACCGATCGCGGTGCCGCCCAGGTTCACTTCAGTCAGCAGTTCCGGGGCCAGCGTCTTCAGACGGGCCAGGTCTTCGCCCATGGTGGTGGCGAAAGCACGGAATTCCTGGCCGAGGGTCATCGGCACGGCGTCTTGCAATTGAGTACGGCCCATTTTCAGGACGTGATCAAATTCTTTGCCCTTGGCCGCGAACGCCTGAATCAGGCTGTCGAGGCTGGCCAGCAGGGTGTCGTGACCGAGCAGCAGGCCCAGGCGGATCGCCGTTGGGTAAGCGTCGTTGGTCGACTGCGCCATGTTGACGTCGTCGTTCGGGTGCAGGAACTGGTACTCGCCTTTCTGGTGACCCATTGCTTCGAGGGCAATGTTGGCGATCACTTCGTTGGCGTTCATGTTGGTGGAAGTACCGGCGCCACCTTGAATCATGTCGACCACGAACTCTTCGTGGAAATCACCGCGGATCAATCGGGCACAGGCTTCGCTGATGGCAGCGTGCTTGGCTTCGCTCAGATGACCCAACTCGCGGTTGGCGTCAGCAGCGGCCTGTTTGACCATTGCCAGACCGACAACGAGTTTTGGGTAATGCGAAATCGGAACGCCGGAGAGACGGAAGTTATTCACCGCTCGCAGGGTCTGGATGCCGTAATACGCTTGAGCCGGTACTTCGAGGGCGCCAAGCAGGTCGTTTTCAGTGCGGAAAGATGCAGCGGAGGACATGATAGAAATCATCTCGATATGGACCCGGTCTGTGCCGGAACGCTGCGAATGCTAGGCTTGTGGGGAATTTTGGGCCAATGCTGTTAAGCACTGCCCTATGCACATTCGGCATAATGCCCATGTGACGCCGCGTGCGCGGCAGACGTGTGACCTGTTTTGGTGCGTGTCCGGGAGGACGTGATGAATCTGGAAAGCAAATGGCTCGAGGACTTCAGTGCTCTGGCCGCCACCCGCAGCTTCTCGCAAGCGGCCGAACGACGCTTCGTGACCCAGCCGGCGTTCAGTCGGCGGATCCGCAGCCTCGAAGCGGCGCTGGGGTTGACCTTGGTCAATCGCTCGCGCACGCCGATCGAACTGACGGCGGCGGGGCAGTTGTTTCTGGTGACCGCGCGCACGGTGGTCGAACAACTCGGTGAAGTGCTGCGCCATCTGCATCATCTGGAGGGCGGGCAGGGCGAAGTGATGCAAGTCGCTGCCGCTCACTCGCTGGCACTGGGTTTCTTTCCGCGCTGGATCGCGCAACTGCGCAATGAAGGTTTGAACATTGCCACGCGACTGGTCGCGACCAACGTCGGCGACGCGGTGCATGCGCTGCGTGAGGGTGGCTGCGATCTGATGCTGGCGTTCTACGACCCGGACGCGGCGATGCAGATGGACCCGGAAATTTTCCCCTCGCTGCATTTGGGCCAGACCGAGATGCTGCCGGTGTGCGCGGCGGATGCCGAGGGCAAGCCGCTGTTCGATCTGGAAGGGGAAGCGAGTGTGCCGTTGCTTGCTTACAGCGCCGGTGCTTTTCTCGGGCGCTCGGTGAATGGCTTGCTGCGTCAGCGTCAAGTGCGCTTTACCACTATTTATGAAACCGCGATGGCGGACAGTTTGAAGAGCATGGCGCTGGAAGGGTTGGGCATTGCCTGGGTGCCGCAACTCAGCGTGCGTGCGGAATTGGCCCGTGGCGAACTGGTGGTCTGCGGCGGCCCGCAATGGCATGTGCCGCTGGAGATTCGTCTCTACCGCTGCGCCTTGGTGCGCAAAGCCAACGTGCGCCTGCTGTGGCGCAAGCTTGAAGGCGGCGCTGCCCAAGCTTCCTGAAAAGATCGCAGCCTTCGGCAGCTCCTACATTGCAATGCATGTCCCTGTAGGAGCCGCCGAAGGCTGCGATCTTTTGATCTTTTTGGCTGACCTTCAAGTCAATAAAACCGGGCATTTGCGGCAGATGACAGATGGTCGCGCAGGGGGCTGTTTATTGCTTTCTTTGCGGTATACTGCGCGGCCTTCGGCCGGCACGACCGGCCATTTTTCGTACAATCAAGCCACGCAACCTGCGTGGCTTGTTGTTTTATGACGCGCCTGCGGGCGCTCCAGAGAGAAGAGGCGCGACGATGAGTGCACTGGTTGGCGTGATCATGGGCTCCAAGTCCGATTGGTCCACCCTTAGCCACACCGCCGATATGCTGGAAAAGCTCGGCATCCCGTACGAGGTCAAAGTGGTCTCTGCCCACCGTACCCCGGATCTGCTGTTCCAGTACGCCGAAGAGGCTGAAAGCCGCGGCATCGAGGTGATTATCGCCGGTGCCGGTGGCGCAGCCCACTTGCCAGGCATGTGTGCGGCCAAGACCCACCTGCCGGTGCTCGGTGTGCCGGTGCAGTCGGCCATGCTCTCGGGCGTCGACTCGCTGCTGTCCATCGTGCAGATGCCAGCGGGCATTCCGGTCGCCACTCTGGCTATCGGCAAGGCCGGCGCGATCAACGCCGCGCTGCTCTCGGCGAGCATCCTCGGCGCCAAGCACCCGCAGTTCCACGCGGTACTGAAAACCTTCCGTGCCGAGCAGACAGACAGCGTCCTGGACAATCCAGACCCACGTATTGCCTGAGGTTGTTGAGATGAAGATCGGTGTAATCGGAGGCGGCCAGTAGGGTCGCATGTTGTACCAGGAGGGCACTCCGCTGGGCATGAACTTCGCTTTCCTCGACCCTGCGCCGGACGCTTGCGCCGCTGCGCTGGGCGAACACCTGCGGGCCGATTACGGCGATCAGGATCATCTGCGCCAACTGGCCGATGAAGTCGATCTGGTGACCTTCGAGTTCGAAAGTGTTCCAGCGGAAACCGTGGCGTTCCTGTCGCAATTCGTTCCGGTTTATCCGAGCGCCGACGCCCTGCGCATCGCTCGCGATCGCTGGTTCGAAAAGAGCATGTTCAAGGATCTGGGCATCCCGACCCCGGCCTTCGCCGACATTCAATCGCAAGCCGATCTGGATGCCGCCGTGGCTTCGATCGGTCTGCCGGCCGTGCTGAAAACCCGCACTCTGGGTTATGACGGCAAGGGCCAGAAAGTCCTGCGCAAGCCGGAAGATGTGGTTGGTACGTTCGCCGAACTGGGCAGCGTGTCCTGCCTGCTGGAAGGCTTCGTGCCGTTCACCGGTGAAGTTTCGCTGATCGCCGTGCGTGCTCGCGATGGCGAAACCAAGTTCTATCCGCTGGTACACAACACCCACGACAGCGGCATCCTCAAGCTGTCCGTTGCCAGCACCGATCACCCGTTGCAGGCGTTGGCCGAAGACTACTCGAGCCGTGTGCTCAAGCAACTCGACTACGTTGGCGTGATGGCGTTCGAGTTCTTTGAAGTCGACGGTGGCTTGAAAGCCAACGAAATCGCCCCGCGCGTGCACAACTCCGGGCACTGGACCACCGAAGGCGCCGAGTGCAGCCAGTTCGAAAACCATCTGCGCGCCGTTGCCGGCCTGCCGTTGGGTTCGACGGCCAAGGTCGGCGAGAGCGCAATGCTCAACTTCATCGGCGTTGTGCCGCCGGTTGAGAAGGTCATCGCCATCGAAGATTGTCATCTGCATCACTACGGCAAAGCCTTCAAGGCCGGGCGCAAGGTCGGTCACGCCAACCTGCGCTGCGCCGACATGGCCACGCTGCAGGCGCAGATCGTCAAGGTCGAAGCGCTGATCGCCGAGTAATTCAGTTTCATGTGTCTGCGGCGGAACCATTCAGGGGCCGCCGTTCTCTCATGGCAGGATGCCAAAGTCTGACTAGGCTTCGCATATCTACTACTGAGAGGGAATTGCCATGGGAATTATCGGAACCATCTTTATCGGCTTGATCGTCGGCCTGCTGGCTCGGTTCCTGAAACCGGGCGATGACAGCATGGGCTGGATCATGACCATCCTGCTCGGTATCGGCGGTTCGCTGGCGGCCACTTATGGCGGCCAGGCTCTGGGCATTTATCAGGCGGGCGAGGGCGCAGGCTTCCTCGGCGCACTGGTCGGTGCAGTCGTGTTGCTGGTGATCTACGGCCTGATCAAAAAGAACTGATCCAAAGCGACAAAGTCCTCTCTGCCAACGCGGCAGGGAGGGCTAGAATGCTCGGCGATTCAACGTTCCTTCCTTTCTATACCGAGCACCTTCATGCGCCGTCTTCTGTTGACTCTCCTTTTCTTGGGCAGCGGTTTGGCCCACGCCGGCGAACTGCCGGAAACCGACTGGCTCGAACTGATGCCCAAGTCGGATCAAAAGGCCCTCGAGGCCATGCCTGAAATCGACCACAACTCCCCGGAAGCCACCGGCACCTTCACCGAGAAGGGCGGGATGAAGCAGGCCAAAGGTCTGCCGGCGGTGATGTATTCGACCAAAACCGTGGCGTCGATGAACGACAAACACATCCGCATCGGTGGTTATCCGGTGCCGCTGGAGTCTGACGCCAAGGGTCGCAGCACGTTGTTCTTCCTCGTGCCGTATCCGGGCGCCTGCATCCACGTGCCGCCACCGCCACCGAATCAACTGGTGCTGGTGCGTTATCCGAAGGGCTTGAAGCTGGACGATATCTACACGCCGCTGTGGGTGACCGGCACGCTGAAAGTCGAGAAGGTCAGCAATGACCTGGCTGACGCAGCGTATGCGCTGGAAGCCGATAAGGTGCGGGTGGTGCAGGAATCTGATCTCTAAAGCAAAAGCTCGCAGCCTTCGGCAGCTCCTACAGGGATATGCATTCCAATGTAGGAGCTGCCGAAGGCTGCGATCTTTTGATCTTAAAGCGGTTTGCTGGCGACACTGACGCCCATGGTATGGCTCGCACCCGGCGCGAGCGTGACGATGTCATCCGTCACATTCGCCGTCTCGATGCATAGCATGCGCTGCCAGCCATCGTTATCCATATCCGCCAACGCCGCCGCGCGATCGATCCACGGGTTCCAGATCACTGCCGTGCGCGAGCCGGTGGCGGTCAGGACAATGCGCCGCTCCCAGGCCGCGTCGACGATGCTCAGCTGCGGTGGAGCGTCGAGGTAGATGCGGTCGGTTTCCCCGGCAAACTGCAGGTCACCTTGCTGGCTGTTGGTTTTCCAGTCATCCAGCGTCTCGATGTACTTCAAGCCATCGACGCCATCGACGTGCACATTGCGCACATCACTGACCGCGAAATAGGTGTGCAGCGCCTGGCTCAGACTGACGGTGTCACTGCCACGGTTGTGGCTGGTCAGGCTGAAACTCAGTTGCTCGGACAAATGCAGGGTCAGGGTCAGATCGACCTGATGCGGCCAGTCCGGCAGGCCGCCTTCGGGGTAGGGCAGTTTGAACTCCACCTTCACGCCATCAGCCTCTGATTCGATGCCACTCAGTTCCCAATCCATCGCCCGCACCAGACCGTGCGCGGGTGCCGGTTGCTCACCGGTGTACATGGCCTGCACGCTCTGCGGGTTGCGTTCGAATTTGCCAAACCACGGCCAGCACACCGGCACGCCAGCGCGGATGCTCTTGCCAGTCTTGAACACCGCCTTATCGTTGAGCCAGATGATCGGCGGCTGGCCATCGATCTGATAACTGAGGATGTGCGCGCCTTGCTGGGCCACCAGCACTTCGGCCTGACCGTGGCGGATGCGCCAGCAGTTCAGTTCATCCAGTTTCACGGCTTCAACGTTGGGCGTGTTCATCGGACAGCTCTCAATCAGTAACAAGGACAACTATCGACCGTAAAACGGCCGCGAGGTTTAGCGCGCGCGTGGCGGCACCGAGCGAGTGCGGCCGCTGCCGTCGATGGCGACGAAGACGAAAACCGCTTCGGTCACTTTACGCCACTCGCTGGACAGCGGGTCGTCGCTCCACACTTCGACCATCATCTGGATCGAGCTGCGGCCGATTTCCAGGGTCTGCGTATAGAAGGACAATTGTGCGCCGACAGCGACCGGCACGAGAAACGCCATGCGGTCGATGGCAACGGTAGCGACGCGGCCACCGGCAACACGGCTGGCCATCGCGGTGCCAGCCAAATCCATCTGCGCCACCAGCCAGCCGCCGAAAATATCGCCAAAGCCGTTGGTTTCGCGCGGGAGTGCGGTGATTTGCAGGGCCAGGTCGCCTTGCGGGATCGGATCTTCTTGTTCGAGCTCTATCATGCCGAGGGTGCCTCTGACCCGTGACTCATCGTTGGTATTGCTGGTGGTAGCCGTCTTCGGGAAAAACGATTCAGCACCGAACATACTACGTTCGTCACGTTTTCCATCAGGCGCCTAAGGAGAAACTCTGCGAAACCGGCTAATCCCGAGCAAAGGCCGGGCCAACGACGTTTTCGCACAGCAACCCCCTACAAACCGGAGCAGGTTGCGAGTATATCGGTCGGTAGACTCCACGACGACCATCCGGTTCTCATTTCGACCGTCAAATACGCGCCTCTATGTGCTTTTTCGAACAATTTGCTATGGTGCCGAACCTGCCCAAGCCACCGCCAGCGTTGTTGTGGCGGCAGATCCGACTATAAGAGAAGCCCTTGCCATGACCACAGCGCCTTCGAGCCTCGCGCAGCCCGAGCAACCCGCACGACCGTTGACCCGCAATGACTACAAGACTCTGTCGCTGTCCGCCCTTGGCGGCGCGCTGGAGTTCTACGACTTCATCATCTTCGTTTTCTTCGCCACTGTGGTCGGCAAGCTGTTCTTCCCGGCCGACATGCCCGAGTGGCTGCGTCTGATGCAGACCTTCGGCATCTTCGCCGCCGGCTACCTCGCGCGGCCGTTGGGCGGCATCGTCATGGCGCACTTCGGCGACCTGCTGGGGCGCAAGAAGATGTTCACCCTGAGCATTTTCATGATGGCCGTGCCGACCCTGATCATGGGTCTGCTGCCAACGTATGCGCAGATCGGCATGTGGGCACCGATCCTGCTGCTGGTGATGCGCGTGATTCAGGGCGCGGCGATTGGCGGGGAAGTGCCGGGCGCGTGGGTCTTCGTTTCCGAACACGTCCCGCAAAAACACATGGGTTACGCCTGCGGCACCCTCACCAGCGGCCTGACCGCCGGCATCCTGCTCGGCTCGCTGGTCGCCACCGCGATCAACAGCATTTATACGCCTGCCGAAGTGTCCGATTACGCCTGGCGGATTCCATTCCTGCTCGGCGGTGTGTTTGGCCTGTTCTCGGTGTACCTGCGCCGCTGGCTGCACGAAACCCCGGTGTTCGCCGAGCTGCAACAGCGTAAAGCCTTGGCTGAAGAAGTGCCGCTGCGTGCGGTGCTGCGCGACCATCGCGGCGCGATTGCGATCTCGATGCTGCTGACCTGGTTGCTCTCCGCTGGCATCGTCGTGGTCATTTTGATGACCCCGACCGTGCTGCAAACCGTTTATCACTTCACCCCGACGGAGTCGCTGCAGTCGAACAGTCTGGCGATCGTGTTCCTGAGCATCGGCTGCATCATTTCCGGCGCATTGGCGGATCGCTTTGGTGCCGGCCGGGTGTTTGTGTTCGGTTGCCTGGGCCTGCTGATCAGCTCGTGGACGTTCTATCACAGCCTCGCGGATCACCCGAACTGGCTGTTCCCGCTGTACGCGCTGACCGGTTTCCTGGTCGGCACCATTGGTGCGGTGCCGTATGTGATGGTGAAAGCGTTTCCGCCGGTGGTGCGCTTCAGCGGGTTGTCGTTCTCGTACAACGTGGCTTACGCGATCTTTGGCGGTTTGACGCCGATGGTGGTGAGTTTGCTGCTGAAGGAAAGCGCGATGGGGCCTGCTTATTATGTGGCGGTGCTGTGCGCGATGGGGATGCTGGTGGGGGCGTGGCTCTGGAAGAAGGGGCGCTGATTTTCCCTCCCGCCTGATCGTTCCCACGCTCCGCGTGGGAATGCATCCCGTGACGCTCCGCGTCACCTCTCAAATGCGGACCCACAGCGTCCATGGCGGCGTTCCCACGCAGAGCGTGGGAACGATCTGTCGCGACATGCTGGCCTTTCATCCAATTGTCATATTTCAGCCATAGAGTGTTCACACGGCCTGCTGATACTTGGCCCCGACTTAACACACCCTATCTGCTAGGAGTAAGGCATGAAACTGAAGCGTTTGATGGCGGCAATGACTTTTGTCGCTGCTGGCGTTGCGACTGCCAACGCGTTCGCCGCTGTTGACCCTGCTATCCCGAGCTACACCAAGACCACTGGTGTGTCGGGCAACCTGTCCAGCGTCGGCTCCGATACCCTGGCCAACCTCATGACCCTCTGGGCTGAGAACTACAAAAAAGAATACCCGAACGTAAACATCCAGATTCAGGCCGCTGGCTCCGCCACTGCGCCACCTGCGCTGACTGAAGGCACCTCCAACCTGGGCCCGATGAGCCGCAAGATGAAGGACACCGAACTGGCTGCTTTCGAGCAGAAGTACGGCTACAAGCCAACCGCTATCCCGGTGGCTGTGGATGCCCTGGCTGTGTTCGTGCACAAGGACAACCCGATCCAGCACCTGACCATGGAACAGGTTGACGCGATCTTCTCGTCGACCCGTCTGTGCGGCGCCAAAGCCGACGTGAAAACCTGGGGCGACCTGGGCGTGACCGGCGACCTGGCCAACAAGCCAGTGCAGCTGTTCGGTCGTAACTCGGTATCCGGCACCTACGGCTACTTCAAAGAAGAAGCCCTGTGCAAAGGCGACTACAAACCAAACGTTAACGAACAGCCAGGTTCGGCGTCGGTTGTGCAGTCGATCAGCTCCTCGCTGAACGGCATCGGTTACTCGGGCATCGGCTACAAAACCGCTAGCGTGAAAACCGTTGCTCTGGCCAAGAAGGGCGGCACTGACTTCATCGAAGACACCGAAGAAAACGCCCTGAACGGCAAGTACCCGCTGTCGCGTTTCCTCTACGTGTACGTCAACAAAGCCCCGAACAAGCCTCTGGCTCCGCTGGAAGCTGAGTTCGTGAAACTGGTGCTGTCGAAACAGGGCCAGGAAGTTGTGGTGAAAGACGGCTACATCCCGCTGCCAGCCAAGGTTGCTGCAAAAGCACTGGCTGACCTCGGTCTGCAAGAAGGCGGCGCTGAAGTCGCAAAGAAGTAACCCCGTAGATCCGGGCTAAACCCGGATCTGCAGGAACCCCTGTAGGAGCTGTCGAGGGAACCGAGGCTGCGATCTTTTGATCTGGCCTCTGACTGCAAGATCAAAAGATCGCAGCCTCGGTTCCCTCGTCAGCTCCTACACAGGTTTCAAACGTTTCCGTTACAGCAGGTTTCAGGCGGGCCCCACAGGACACCGCGAACCTTCGAATTCTTCGATCCTCCTCCAGTACCCGCTGGCGGTGGATTTGGTGCGTCACTGCATTGTCATCTTTCTGTCATACAGGATCGCTAGGGTGTGCGCATGAATGATCTGGCCAATTCCCCAATGACTACGACTTCCCCTCCCAAGCGCATTGATTTCAATACGCCTGAGCTGCAACGCAAGCGCCGCATTCGCGCGCTCAAGGATCGCTTCACCCGCTGGTACGTCCTCGTTGGCGGCCTGGCGGTGCTGGCAGCCATCACCCTGATCTTCTTCTTTCTCGCCTACGTGGTTGCGCCGCTGTTCAAGGGTGCCGACCTGACCGCGAAAGATGCGATCACCCCGGCCTGGATGCAGGACGCCGGCAAGCCGCTGATGATTTCGCTCGAAGAGCAGAATCAGGTGGCCATGCGCGTGTCCGACAAGGGTCAGGCGCTGTTCTTTGATATCGACAGTGGCGCTGAATTGAAGCGCGTCGATCTGCCGGTTCCGGCCGGCACCACCGTGACCTCGCTGGGTGAAGATCAGCCGGGTCATCCGCTGGTGGCCGTGGGCCTGTCCAACGGTCAGGCGCTGGTGTTCCGTCACACCTATAAAGTCAGCTACCCCGATGGCAAGAAAACCATCACCCCGGCCATCGAATATCCGTACGGCGAGACGCCGATCGCGCTGAACGAAAGCGGCGGTGCGCTGGAGCACGTCAGCCTGAACGCCACCGACACCACGCTGATGCTGGTGGGCTCGACCGGTTCGCAACTCAACGTGTTGTCGCTGACCAGCGAAGAAAACATGATGACCGGCGAAGTCACCAACGAGCAGAAGCGTATCGATCTGCCGCAGATGACCGAGTCGGTGAAAAACATCTTCGTCGACCCACGCCAGCAATGGCTGTACGTGGTCAACGGGCGTGCTCAGGCCGACGTGTTCAGCCTGCGCGACAAGAGCCTCAACGGTCGCTACAAACTGCTCGAAGACGGCGACGCTGAAGTCACCGCTTCCACTCAGTTGGTCGGTGGCATCTCGCTGATCATTGGCGACTCCAAGGGCGGTCTGGCCCAGTGGTTCATGGCGCGTGACCCGGATGGCGAACAGCGTCTGAAGCAGATTCGCACCTTCCAGATGGGCACCACGCCGATCGTTGAAATCACCGCTGAAGAGCGTCGCAAAGGCTTCCTCGCGCTGGATGCTAGCGGCAAGCTCGGCGTGTTCCACAGCACCGCGCACCGCACGCTGTTGGTCGATCAAGTCGTAGAAGGTCAGGGCCTGTTCGGTCTGTCGCCACGTGCCAACCGCGTGATCGTCGAAGCCGGCGGCAAGCTGCAACCGCTGCTGCTCGACAACCCGCACCCGGAAGTGTCGTGGAGCGCGCTGTGGAGCAAGGTCTGGTACGAGAACTACGACGAGCCTAAATACGTCTGGCAATCGACCGCGGCCAACACCGATTTCGAACCGAAACTGAGCCTCTCGCCACTGACCTTCGGCACCCTGAAAGCCGCGTTCTACGCGATGCTGCTGGCGGCGCCACTGGCCGTCGCTGCGGCGATCTACACCGCGTACTTCATGGCCCCGGGCATGCGCCGCAAGGTCAAACCGGTCATCGAACTGATGGAAGCGATGCCGACGGTGATCCTCGGTTTCTTCGCCGGTCTGTTTTTGGCGCCGTATGTAGAAGGGCATTTGCCGGGCATTTTCAGCCTGCTGATGTTGTTGCCGATCGGCATTCTGGTCGCCGGTTTCACCTTCAGCCGCCTGCCTGAATCGATCCGCCTGAAAGTCCCGGACGGTTGGGAAAGTGCGCTGCTGATTCCAGTGATTCTATTTGTGGGCTGGCTGTCGCTGTACATGAGTCCGTTCATGGAGAACTGGTTCTTCGGCGGTGACATGCGCATGTGGATCTCCCACGACCTCGGCATCACTTACGACCAGCGCAACGCTTTGGTGGTCGGTCTGGCCATGGGTTTTGCGGTCATCCCGAACATCTACTCGATTGCTGAAGACGCCGTGTTCAGCGTGCCGCGCGGTCTGACCCTTGGCTCGTTGGCCCTCGGTGCCACACCGTGGCAGACCATGACTCGCGTGGTGATCCTGACTGCCAGCCCGGGGATCTTCTCGGCGCTGATGATCGGCATGGGCCGTGCGGTCGGCGAAACCATGATCGTGCTGATGGCCACCGGTAACACCCCGGTCATGGAAATGAACCTGTTCGAAGGCCTGCGTACTCTGGCCGCCAACGTCGCGGTGGAAATGCCCGAGTCGGAAGTCGGCGGCAGCCACTACCGCGTGCTGTTCCTCTCGGCGCTGGTGCTGCTGTTGTTCACCTTCGTCATGAACACCCTGGCAGAACTGATTCGTCAGCGTCTGCGCAAGAAATACTCGTCGCTTTAAGCAAAGGTAGAAGTCTGTGAAACAGAACTCCCTGAAAGGATGGTTCAAGAGCGGCGCCCCGGGCGTCTGGATCAGCGGTGGCGCGGTGTCCATCGCGGTCATCATGACCATTGGCCTGTTGGCAGTGATTGCCGTGCGCGGTCTAGGTCACTTCTGGCCGGCGGATCTGGTGCATGCCAGCTACGACGTGCCGGGTCAGGCCCAGCATCTGGTCGTCGGCGAAGTGGTACAGAAAGAAGAAGTGCCGCGTGCTCGCCTGAAGAGCGCCGGTTTGCCGGTGCCGGATCAAGGCCCGGAATTCATGACCCGCGAGCTGATCAAGGTCGGCAACCGTGACTTGAACGGCAACGACTTCACCTGGATCGTCGGCGACTGGCTGACCAACCAGACCACACCGCCGGAGTTGATGGCGATTGAGCGTCGCGAGTGGGGTAACTTTTACGGCTACCTGGTCAACGTCAAACAGGATGGCAAGGTTATCGCCGAGGGCGAAGCTGCCTGGCCTGAACTGCAGGCGCGGATCAACCGGGTAAACGGTCTGGCGGCGCAACTGAAGTCGCTGGAAAAAACCGACATCGGTGCGATCAACGCCGGGCTGGAACGCATCCGTCTGCATGGTCGCAAACTGGAGCTGGAAGGCAAACTCGACGCCACCGCACAGGCGGACATGGAGTCCGAGCGTGCCGAACTGAACGCGCGTTATCAGGACATCGAAGCGCGTCTGGCCGACCTGCATGCGCAGTTCAATCGCGACGCGTTGACCGCTCGCGACGCCAACGGCAAAGAGATTGAAATCGGTTTGGGCAAAGTGGTTCACGCCTACCAGCCGAACGCGATGAGCACGTTCACCAAGGTCGGTTTCTACTTCAGCAAGATCTGGGAGTTCCTTTCGGATGACCCGCGTGAAGCGAACACCGAAGGCGGGATTTTCCCGGCGATCTTCGGCACCGTGATGATGACGTTGATCATGGCGATGATCGTCACCCCGTTCGGCGTGCTGGCAGCGGTGTACCTGCGTGAATACGCCAAACAGAACACCCTGACGCGGATCATCCGTATCGCGGTGAACAACCTTGCCGGCGTTCCGGCGATCGTTTACGGCGTGTTCGGTCTGGGCTTCTTCGTTTACGTACTCGGTGGCTCGGTCGACCGCTTGTTCTTCCCGGAAGCGCTGCCGGCACCGACTTTCGGTACACCGGGTCTGCTCTGGGCCTCGCTGACGCTTGCGCTGCTGGCGGTGCCGGTGGTTATTGTGGCGACGGAAGAAGGTCTGGCACGTATTCCGCGTACCGTGCGTGAGGGCTCGTTGGCCCTCGGCGCGACCAAGGCTGAAACCTTGTGGAAGATCGTGATCCCGATGGCCAGCCCGGCGATGATGACCGGCATGATCCTCGCCGTGGCCCGCGCCGCCGGTGAAGTGGCGCCGCTGATGCTGGTGGGTGTGGTGAAACTGGCGCCGTCGCTGCCGGTGGACGGCAACTACCCGTATCTGCACCTCGATCAGAAGATCATGCACTTGGGCTTCCACATTTATGACGTCGGCTTCCAGAGCCCGAACGTCGAGGCGGCGCGCCCGCTGGTGTACGCCACGGCGCTGTTGCTGGTGCTGGTGATCGCGACGTTGAACCTGTCGGCGGTGTATATCCGCAACCACCTGCGCGAAAAATACAAAGCACTGGATAGCTGATTAACGCCTCTCTCTGTAGGAGCAAGGCTTGCCCGCGATGGCGTCATCAAAATCGCCTTCGCCAGCAAGCTGTGCTCCTACAGAGAGCGGTATCACCGCTGACCCATGTTGTGAGGTCAGCGGCCAACCGAACCAAATTTGTTAGCACAGGGAGCCTCCCATGCAGCACGAAGCACATACCCACGGCATCAACATGTCCGCCCTGGGCCGCGACAAGCAGAGCCTCAACCTCGAGCAGGAAACCGTGGCCATCGAAGTACCGGGCCTGAGCCTGTACTACGGCGACAAACAAGCGCTGTTCGACGTCAGCATGAACATTCCGAAACAGCGCGTGACTGCCTTCATCGGCCCGTCCGGCTGCGGTAAATCGACGCTGCTGCGCACCTTCAACCGCATGAACGATCTGGTTGACGGCTGCCGCGTAGAAGGCGCGATCAACCTGTACGGCAACAACATCTATCGCAAGGGCGAAGACGTCGCTGAACTGCGTCGTCGCGTCGGCATGGTGTTCCAGAAGCCGAACCCGTTCCCGAAAACCATCTACGAAAACGTCGTGTACGGCCTGCGCATTCAAGGCATCAACAAGAAGCGCATCCTCGACGAAGCGGTCGAGTGGGCGCTGAAAGGCGCGGCGCTGTGGGACGAAGTCAAAGACCGTTTGCATGAATCGGCACTCGGTCTGTCCGGTGGTCAGCAACAACGTCTGGTGATCGCCCGTACCATCGCGGTTGAGCCGGAAGTGCTGCTGCTCGACGAACCGTGCTCGGCCCTCGACCCGATCTCGACCCTGAAAGTCGAAGAGCTGATCTACGAGCTGAAATCCAAGTTCACCATCGTCATCGTCACGCACAACATGCAACAGGCCGCGCGGGTTTCGGATTACACGGCGTTCATGTACATGGGCAAACTGGTGGAATTCGGCGACACCGACACCCTGTTCACCAATCCGGCGAAGAAGCAGACCGAAGACTACATCACGGGGCGGTACGGCTAGCCGTACAGCCGCAAGCTTGAAGCTGCAAGCGGCAAGTCAAAGCGGTTCAGCGTAACGACAAATTTCAGCTTGCAGCTTGTAGCTTGCAGCTCTTGGTTAAAGCTTTTGCGGAGCGAACACAATGATTTCTAAGGAAGGCCTTACCCATCACATCTCTGCGCAGTTCAATGCTGAGCTTGAGGAAGTGCGCAGCCACCTCCTGGCCATGGGCGGGCTGGTCGAGAAGCAGGTCAACGACGCGGTGACCGCGCTGATCGAGGCCGACTCCGGTCTGGCTCAGCAGGTGCGCGAGATCGATGACCAGATCAACCAGATGGAACGCAACATCGACGAAGAATGCCTGCGCATTCTTGCCCGTCGTCAGCCGGCGGCGTCCGACTTGCGTTTGATCATCAGCATCTCCAAGTCGGTTATCGACCTCGAGCGAATCGGCGACGAAGCGACCAAGATCGCTCGCCGCGCGATTCAGTTGTGCGAAGAAGGTGAGGCGCCACGCGGTTACGTCGAGGTTCGCCACATTGGCGACCAGGTGCGCAACATGGTGCGCGATGCGCTGGACGCGTTTGCCCGTTTCGACGCTGACCTGGCGTTGTCGGTGGCGCAGTACGACAAGATCATCGACCGCGAATACAAAACCGCCCTGCGTGAGCTGGCGACTTACATGATGGAAGATCCGCGCTCTATCTCGCGCGTGTTGAGCATCATCTGGGTGCTGCGTTCGCTGGAGCGCATCGGCGACCACGCGCGCAACATCTCCGAGTTGGTGATTTACCTGGTGCGCGGCACCGACGTGCGGCACATGGGCCTCAAGCGCATGAAGGAAGAAGTTCAAGGCACAAGCGGCGAAACCGCTAATGTTCCGGACGTTGCTGACGATAAGTAAGATTGCCTGAGTAAAGCGCCCGGCCCTTTGGCCGGGCGTTTTCGTTTACAGCTTTCGATAAAAAAGCAGCACCCGCGAACGAAAAGTCCCGGCGTGACTGAAGAGTTTTGGCAATGTGCCATCAGCCAGCGTTATGCTTGCCGGGATTTTAATAGGGGTGTTGGATGAGCAAGATCAGTGTGTTGGTCGTGGACGACGCGTCGTTCATTCGTGACCTGGTGAAAAAGTGCCTGCGCAATTACTTCCCGGGGATCCGCACCGAGGACGCCATCAACGGCAAAAAGGCTCAGGCCATGCTGACCAAGGAAGCGTTCGACCTGGTGCTGTGCGACTGGGAAATGCCGGAAATGTCCGGCCTCGAACTGCTGACCTGGTGTCGCGAGCAAGACAACCTGAAAACCATGCCCTTCATCATGGTCACCAGCCGTGGCGATAAAGAGAACGTGGTGCAGGCGATTCAGGCCGGCGTTTCCGGTTACGTCAGCAAACCGTTCACCAACGAGCAACTGCTGACCAAGGTCAAACAGGCCCTGAACAAGATCGGCAAGCTCGACGCCCTGATGAACAGCGCCCCGACCAAGATGAACTCGGCATTCGGCAACGATTCCCTGAGCGCATTGACCGGCGGTAAAGCGCCCGTGGTTGCAGCACCTGCCCCGGCAGCTGCACCGGCTCGCGGTTTGCTCAACAGCCCGCCCGTCAAAGCACCTGCCGCTTCGGCAGCGCCAAGCGGTGGTCGTGGGCATGGCCAGTTGCGGCTGCCGAGCGGCACGCAGCAATGCGTGATCAAAGCGTTAAGCCTCAAGGAAGCGCTGCTGGTGGTGAAGCGCAGCGAGAACCTGCCGCAGATCCTCGACAGCGCGGTGCTCGATCTGGAGCAGGGCGACAATGCCGAGATCGCCCGCCTTAATGGCTATCTGCACGCGGTGGTCGCGCATGAGCAGAAGCCCGACAGCGAATGGCTGCAACTGACCTTCCGCTTTGTCGATCAGGATGCACAGAAGCTCGACTACATCTCCCGCCTGATTGCCCGTGGCACGGCGCAGAAGCACTTCATCCCCGGCGCGTAAGAGGCACGTCTGAAAAGATCGCAGCCTGCGGCAGCTCCTACAGGGGATCGCATTCCAATGTAGGAGCTGCCGAAGGCTGCGATCTTTTGTTTTGCCTTTAGCCAAATTGAAACATCTGTCGACTCCCCCGGTCTGTTTCACCTGCTAGGCTCTTTTCAGGCCTTCCTTCGACAGACTCTTGCCCATGTTCGCGCGCCTGCTGTTTCTCTGTGGTTTTCTCTTGGCCTCTACCTCGGCTGTGGCCGTCACTGTCTACAAATCCACCGATGCTAACGGTGTGGTCTCGTACAGCGATCGCCCGAGCAAAGGCGCGAAGGAGTTCGTGTTTCAGGATCGCATGGTCGAGCACCTGGAGCGTCAGGTGTACCTCGACATCAAGAAGCAGAAGGGCGGCGACGTGGTGTTCGTGCGCAACGACCTGTACGCGCCGGTCGAGATCGCGCTGGCGTTTATCAGCCTGAGCAACGTGCGCGGTGCGCCGGCAAAAGCCATCCGTCGGGTGCTGCCGGCGCGCAGCAAAACCCGGATGGCGCTGTTGACGCCGATTACTGCCGGCCAACCGTTGCAATATTCGCCGCAGTTTCAATATTCCCTCGGCAACCCCGTTGGCGTCACGCAGAGCTATCGCTATCCGCTACCGTGGCGCGGCGGGCCGTTTCGCTTGAGTCAGGGCGCTGAGGGGCAGTACAGCCACTTCGGGCCGAAGAATCGTTACGCGATGGACATCGCCATGCCGGTCGGCACGCCAATCATCGCGGCGCGCGCGGGCGTTGTGGTGAAAGTCGAAAACTCACAGAGCGGTCGCGGCACCGACCCGTCCGGCAACTTCGTGCGCGTGTTGCACAATGACGGGACGATGGGCGTGTACCTGCATCTGAAGCAAGGTTCGGTGAGCGTCAGGGAAGGACAGCAAGTGACAGTCGGCAGTCCGCTGGCGCTGTCCGGCAACACCGGCAACAGCAGCGGCCCGCATTTGCACTTTGTGGTGCAGCGCAACACGGGGCAGGGGCTGGTATCGATTCCGTATCAGTTCAACCAGCCACTGGGCGCGTTGCCCAACTTTGCGTTGGGCAAACAGTGAAGGCAGAGGAGATCAACTGTGGCGAGGGGATTTATCCCCGTTGGACGGCGAAGCCGTCCCAAAACATTCAATGCGGTGTGTCAGTCAATACAGGGATGAAGGATTTGGGGCCGCTTCGCAGCCCAACGGGGATAAATCCCCTCGCCACAAAAGCCGCCCGCCATCCTGATCAATCCAGCATCAACACCTTCGCCAGCACAATCTTCGGGCCTTTCATCTTTTTGATGATGATCCGCAGGCCTTCGACTTCCAGCACTTCTTCCTCTTCCGGCACGCGGTTGAGGGTTTCATAGACCAGGCCGGCGAGGGTTTCCGCTTCGATGTGATCGAGGTCGATGCCGAGCAGACGTTCCACCTTGAACAACGGCGTGTCGCCACGCACCAGCAGCTTGCCCGGCTGATAGGCGAGGATGCCGCGTTCAGCCTTGCGGTGTTCGTCCTGAATGTCGCCGACCAGCACTTCCAGCACGTCTTCCATGGTCAGGTAGCCGATGATGTTGCCGTCAGCCTCCTCGACCACGGCGAAGTGCGAGCCGCCCTTGCGGAACTGCTCCAGCAACTGCGACAGCGGCATATGGCGCGACACGCGCTCCAGCGGACGAGTCAGTTCAGCCAGGTTGAACGACTCGGGAATGTGATCCAGCGCCGCCAGTTCCAGCAGCAGATCCTTGATGTGCAGCAGGCCGACGAACTCCTGCCGCTCGCTGTCGTACACCGGATAGCGGCTGAACTTGTGGCGACGGAACATCGCCAGAATTTCCTTCAGCGGCGCGTTGAATTCCAGCGAGATCAGGTCTTCGCGGGAGTTGGCCCAGTCGACCACTTCCAGCTCGCCCATTTCCACCGCCGAGGCCAGCACACGCATGCCCTGGTCGCTGGGGTTCTGGCCACGGCTGGAGTGCAGAATCAGTTTCAGTTCTTCGCGGCTGTAATGGTGTTCGTGGTGCGGGCCGGGTTCGCCCTGGCCGGCGATGCGCAGAATCGCGTTGGCGCTGGCGTTGAGCAGGTAAATGGCCGGGTACATCGCCCAGTAGAACAGGTACAGCGGCACCGCCGTCCACAGCGACAGCAGCTCCGGTTTGCGGATCGCCCACGACTTGGGGGCCAGCTCGCCGACGACGATGTGCAGGTACGAAATGATGAAGAACGCAGTGAAGAACGAGACGCCTTTGACGACCTCGGCCGATTGCACACCGACCGCGCTCAGCAGCGGCTCAAGAATGTGCGCGAACGCCGGCTCACCGACCCAGCCCAGGCCCAGGGAGGCGAGGGTGATACCGAGCTGACACGCCGAGAGGTACGCATCGAGCTGACTGTGTACGGTGCGCAGGATATGCCCGCGCCAGCCGTTCTGTTCAGCGATGGCCTCGACGCGGGTCGAGCGCAGTTTGACCATGGCGAATTCCGCCGCAACGAAAAAACCGTTGAGCAAAACCAGGATCAGAGCAAATAGGATCATGCCGAAATCGGCAAATATTGTTGCGAGGGACAAGCCAGGGGAAGGGTCCATGATGGAGTTTTGCGGGTTCCGTATGATTCAAAAGAAGGTAAAAGCCGCGCCTGAAAGGCAGGCACAAGTCAGCCAATGTAGCGGCTGACCGGGCGATTGCCTAGTGGCGCGTGCCGGGCGGCATCATTCGCTGGCGCTGATCGCCTGTGCATGGGCCACCTGAGCCGGGGCAAAATGGCAGGTGAACGTGCTGCCGTGACCGGGCACGCTGCTGATCTCCATCCGTGCGCGATGGCGCAGCAACACGTGTTTGACGATGGCCAGGCCTAGCCCGGTGCCGCCGGTGTTGGAGTTGCGGCTGGAGTCGACGCGGTAGAAACGTTCGGTCAGGCGCGGCAGGTGTTTGCTGTCGATGCCGATCCCGGAATCCTGCACGCTCAGGTGCGCGCCTTGATCGTCGCCCGACCAGCGAATGCGGATATTGCCCTCGGCCGGGGTGTACTTCACCGCGTTGAACACCAGATTGGAAAACGCGCTGCGCAACTCCGCCTCGCTGCCCTTGAGCAAAATGCTCGCATCGGCTTCGAGGGTGATGTGCTGGTTTTTTGCGCCGGACAATTGCTGCGCATCGCTTTTGATCGATTGCAGCAACGTGTCGATCTGCACTGGCTGGTTGTCCGACGGGTAATCAGTGGCTTCCAGTTTCGCCAGCAGCAACAGGTCGTTGAGCAGCGTCTGCATGCGCCCGCCTTGTTGCTGCATTTGCTGCAGGGCTCGGCTCCAGCGCGGGTTCACCTCTTCGACGTTGTCGAGCAGGGTTTCCAGATAGCCGCAGATCACCGTCAGCGGTGTGCGCAGTTCGTGGGAAACGTTGGCGATGAAGTCTTTGCGCATCTGTTCCAGCTGATGGATGCGCGTGACGTCGCGCACCAGCATCAAGTGTTCATTGTTGCCGTAGCGGGTGATGTACAGCTGAATGCGCAGGCGATCATTGGTCGGCGAGGGGATTTCCAGCGGCTCGGCGTAGCTGTCTTGCTCGAAGTACTCCTTGAAGCGCGGATGGCGCACCAGGTTGGTCACCGGTTGGCCGCTGTCCTGCGGGGTCTTCAGACCGAGCAAGGTTTCCGCCGCGCGGTTCCACCATTCCAGATTGCCGTCGCTGTCGAGCATGATCACCGCGTCTTTCAGCGCGGCGGTGGATTCCTGAACCCGGTCGATCACCGCTTGCAGACGCCCGCGTACGCGTTGGTCGCGGCGTTGCAGGTGATAGATGCTGTCAAAAACCTCACCCCACAGGCCATAGCCATCGGGCGGTGCTTCATCGGGTTGGTGCAGGCGCAGCCATTCATGCAACCGCAGCAACTGCTTGAGCGTCCAGGCCAGATAAATACCCAGACCTGCAGCAAGGCTCCAGCCGTAATAGCCGGTGATCAGGCCGATCACCAGGCAGGCGGTGACCAGCAACAGCATGTGGCGAATCAGGGTGCCATGCCAGTTTTGATTCACGGAGCGTCCTTAACGCAGCTTCGAGTTTCAAGCCACAAGCTTCAAGCTAAAGCGGATCGGCTTCAACTTGCCGCTTGTAGCTAGAAGCTTGCAGCTGCTGTTTTATGCCTTGGTGGAAAACCGGTAGCCAGTGCCGCGCACGGTTTGTACCAGATTTTCGTAGGCGTCGCCGAGGGCCTTGCGCAGGCGGCGGATGTGCACGTCAACGGTGCGCTCTTCAACGTAGACGTTGCCGCCCCAGACCTGATCCAGCAACTGGCCACGGGTGTAGGCGCGTTCCTGGTGGGTCATGAAGAATTGCAGCAGACGATATTCGGTCGGGCCCATCTCGGCCGGTTTGCCGTCGATGGTCACGCGGTGGCTGATCGGGTCGAGCAGCAAGCCACCGACTTCAATCGGCGCTTCGCCATCAGTCGGGCCGGCGCGGCGCAACACGGCTTTGAGGCGGGCGACCAGTTCACGCGGGGAAAACGGTTTGGTGATGTAGTCGTCGGCACCGACTTCCAGACCCTGGATCTTGTTGTCCTCTTCGCCCTTGGCGGTGAGCATGATGATCGGGATATCCCCGGTCAGCTCGTCACGCTTGAGGCGGCGGGCCAATTCGATGCCGGACGTGCCGGGCAGCATCCAGTCGAGCAGGATCAGATCCGGCTTGCGGTCGACAATGATGGCGTGCGCCTGCTGCGAGTTCTCTGCCTCGAGGCAGTCATAGCCGGCCATTTCCAACGCAACGGCGATCATTTCGCGAATGGGCGCTTCGTCGTCGACGATCAGAATGCTCCTGCCAACCATGCCTTAATCCTCTTGTCATTTAACTGTCTTGCGCCGCATTAGATAACGGAATTATTGCAGTCGTGTGACAGTATTTTAGTCGCCCGGCGATTGGCGCGATCCTGAACTAAGCTTTAAGTCCGAATCCTGACAACCACAAAAGAAGGTTTCCATGACTCAAATGACTGTTTCTTTCAAAGCGCTGATGCTTGCCGCTGCCCTGGCATTGCCATCGATGGCATTCGCCGCCGACCCGGCGATGGAAAAGGATGGCATGTACACCGATCACAAGGGCATGACCCTGTACACCTTCGCC
The DNA here is from genome assembly GCF_044742965.1 of Pseudomonas sp. NPDC087804. Taxonomy (NCBI): domain Bacteria; kingdom Pseudomonadati; phylum Pseudomonadota; class Gammaproteobacteria; order Pseudomonadales; family Pseudomonadaceae; genus Pseudomonas; species Pseudomonas sp. NPDC087804. Next base: position 117,896 of record NZ_JBIUVN010000010.1, read on the forward strand.
AAAGACTCTGCGGGCAAGTCGATGTGCAATGACAAGTGCGCGACGAACTGGCCGCCGTTGATGGCTGCGGCGGGCGATAAGTCGATGGGTGACTGGACTGTCATCAAGCGTGACGACGGCAAGATGCAGTGGGCCTACCAAGGCATGCCGCTGTACACCTTCGTGATGGACAAAAAGGCCGGTGACATGACCGGTGACGGCAAAATGGACGGCGCCTGGAAAGTCGCCAAAGCCAAATAACCGCATTGCCTTTGTAGGAGCTGAGCTTGCTCGCGAAAGCGGTGTGTCAGTTAACGCGTGTGCTGACTGACACGACGTCTTCGCGAGCAAGCTTTGCTCCTACAAGGTTCTATGTTTAGCGCAACGCGTAATCCAACACGATCCCGACGAATATCGCCAACCCGGCCCAATGGTTGTGCAAAAACGCCTTGAAGCAGCGCATCCGGTCGCGATCCCGCGTGTACCAGAATTCCCACGCGTAGCAACCGGCAGCGACCAGTAAACCAAGGTGAAACCACGTCCCCAACTCGAACTTCGACCCTGCCAGCAACAGGCAGCCCAACGACAACGCCTGCAAACTCAGGATGATCACCCGATCCGCTTCGCCAAACAGAATCGCCGTCGACTTCACGCCGATCTTCAAATCGTCATCGCGGTCGGTCATCGCGTAATAGGTGTCGTAACCCACCGTCCACAGCAGGTTAGCGATCCACAGCAGCCACGCCGCCGCCGGCAGCTCGCCGGTCTCGGCGGTGAACGCCATCGGCATGCCCCACGAGAACGCCGCGCCCAGCACCACTTGCGGGTAATAGGTGAAGCGCTTCATGAACGGATAGGTGAACGCCAGCGCCAGACCGCCCAGCGACAACCAGATGGTCGGCGCGTTGGTGCACAGCACCAGCAGAAAACTCACGCCCATCAACAGCGCAAAGAACACCAGCGCTTCTTTCGAACTGATTCTGCCCGCAGCCAATGGCCGTTGCGCGGTGCGTTTGACGTGGCCGTCGACCTTGCGATCGGCCCAGTCGTTGATCACGCAGCCGCCGGCGCGGGTGAGGATTACGCCGAGGACAAAAATCACCACGTTGGCCAGCGACGGCGAGCCTTTTCCGGCAATCCACAGCGCCCACAGCGTCGGCCACAGCAGCAGGTAAATGCCGATCGGCTTGTCCATCCGGGTCAGCTGAATGAAATCCCAGGCGCGCGGGTTCAAACGGTTCAGGGACTTGAGCAGGCTCTGATACATCAGCAGTTCTCCGAATGGGCGCGGGCGGTGCGCCACAGGCTCGGCAGGAAGATTTCCGCGACCAGCACGCTCAGCGCGCCACGGTCGAAACGGGAACGACGGCCCCACAGTGCGGGCGCCTTGGCGGCGGGCGGCAGCCATTCTTCAGGGTAGTGGCAGACTTCGAGTGCGCGGCGCTGGAAGGCCTGATCGCAAAACAGCAATTCGCCCAGCGAGCGGCTGCCGAGTTCGTCCATGTGCAAACCGTCGCCCTGCAACGCGGCGCGCGAAGCGACGCTGCGGGCAAACACCCAAGCCTCGCCGTGGCCGCGCAAATACACCTCGCGCACCCAGCCTTCACTGCCTGCGGCCAGATCCAGCGCCGCGCATTCGTCGGCACGCAGGGTGTCCCAGCCTTCGAACAAGGGCGTCACGCTAAAGCCGTCGTTAGACAAACGGGTGAGTCGGCGGGTCAGGGAGCCTTCGTCGAACAGCCAGTCGAGGGTCAACGAATCGGGGAGGGGCGTCAGTCGGCTTTGAGTCAGCCAGAGCGGGGCCGGGGAGGAATTTGTCTGTTGCACAATGAGTCATTATTGGCCGCAAATGAGGCGGCGAGCTTACCATGGCGAGCTGCGATATTGAGCGATCCGGGTCGCCGTTGCGCCGAACAGGCTTGCATCTGCGCGGCTCCATCAGTACAAAACGCGCTGAGCCGGACGGCAGCGCAACACCCATCGACCGTCCGCGCCGGCAAAAGCCTGAACCCCTGAGGAAGTACCTGAATGAAAAAGTGGCAATGTGTGGTCTGCGGCCTGATCTACAACGAAGCCGACGGCTGGCCGGATGACGGCATCGCGCCGGGCACTCTGTGGCAGGACGTGCCGGAAGACTGGCTGTGCCCGGACTGCGGCGTCGGCAAAATGGACTTCGAAATGATCGAAATCAACTAAGTAAATCCAAAGGAGTAAGGCATGAGCGCACCTGTCGTCATCATCGGCACCGGCCTGGCGGGCTATAACCTGGCCCGGGAATTTCGCAAGCTCGACAGCGAAACCCCGCTGCTGTTGATTACCGCCGATGACGGCCGCTCTTACTCCAAACCAATGCTCTCCACCGGTTTTGGCAAAAACAAAGACGCCGATGGCCTGAGCATGGCCGAACCGGGCGCCATGGCCGAGCAATTGAAAGCCGAAGTGCGCACCCACACGCGCATCAGCGGTATCGATGCCGGCCACAAGCGTCTGTGGATCGGCGAAGAAGCTGTCAGCTATCGCGATCTGATTCTCGCCTGGGGCGCGGAAACCGTGCGCGTGCCGGTCGAAGGCGATGGCGCCGAACTGGTGTTCCCGATCAATGATCTCGAAGACTACGCGCGATTCCGTGCCGCAGCCGCCGGCAAGCGCCGCGTGCTGCTGCTCGGCGCCGGTCTGATTGGCTGCGAATTCGCCAACGACCTGATCCTTGGCGGCTATGAAGTGCAACTGGTCGCGCCATGCGAGCAGGTCATGCCGACCTTGCTGCACCCGGCCGCTGCCGCCGCCGTGCAGGCTGGACTGGAAAGCCTCGGCGCCAAGTTCCACCTTGGCCCGGTGCTGACCCGTTTGCAGAAAGTCGCTGACGGTCTGGAGGCGCACCTCTCCGACGGCCAGGTCATCGCCTGCGATGTGGTGGTCTCGGCCATCGGTCTGCGCCCGCGCATTGATCTGGCGGCGGCTGCCGGCGTGCAGGTCAATCGCGGTGTCGTGGTTGATCGCCATTTGAAGACGTCCCACGCCAATATCTACGCCTTGGGCGATTGCGCCGAGGTCGATGGGCTGAATCTGTTGTACGTAATGCCCCTCATGAGCTGTGCGCGTGCGCTGGCACAAACCCTGGCGGGAAACCCTACAGCAGTGACCTACGGCCCTATGCCCATCACCGTGAAAACCCCGGTGTGCCCGTTGGTTGTTTCGCCGCCGCCACGCGGTAGCGAAGGCGTCTGGACGGTCGAAGGGCAGGGCGCCGACGTCAAAGCGTTGTGCCATAACGCAGACGGCCAGTTGCTCGGTTATGCGCTGACGGGCGCGGCGGTGATGGAAAAACTCGCCCTGAACAAACAGCTTCCAGCCTTGCTGGCGTAAATACCGGTCGTTCTGTCGGAATCACCCCGCTTTTGCCCCCACAAAGATCCGGGTGAGACTGGCGCAGGCTTTAACCGCGTGCCATCCTCACTCCCGTCTGCCGCAGAGTAGAGCACCTGCGGCGCCTTGGGCGCTGTTCCAACGAGGACAGCACGGACATAACAACAAAAAACCGTCAAAGGGGCTTCACTAATGCGTAAACCAGAACTCGCCGCTGCAATCGCTGAAAAAGCAGATCTGACCAAAGAACAGGCCAACCGCGTTCTCAACGCCGTTCTCGAAGAAATCACCGGCGCTCTGCACCGCAAGGACAGCGTCACGCTGGTGGGCTTCGGCACCTTCCTGCAACGCCACCGCGGCGCCCGTACCGGCAAAAATCCGCAAACCGGCGAGCCGGTGAAAATCAAGGCCAGCAACACCGTTGCGTTCAAGCCAGGCAAATCGTTGAAAGACAGCGTCAATCCATAATTGCAACGAACTCCCTGAATAATGGGGAGAACGGTTGCGGAAAAATGGGCATACCGATTGAATCGGATGCCCATTTTTTATGCCTGATGGTTTCTACATATCGTTGTATGGCGATCGCCATTAATACTCTTGCAACAATATGCACATTGTATGCAATCCAGTCGGCTGATAATCCTTTCTATATAAAAGCCATCATTGTGATGGCACTTTTTTAATTGTCTGTTGTCACGCGGCGTTTAATTGAAACAGCAATGAAGTCTTTCAGAATTTTCCTACATCGGGATTTTTCAAAACTTGTCATGCTCCGCTCTGCTTCCGGCGACTCGTTCGGCTCCTGTTTTCAAGGGCGCTGGCGACCGCTCTGGATCGACGCTTTGCGGCCGGTTCGACCAGAGCGATGCTATTAAAATGGCATCGGGGATTCCCTGACGGAATATAGGGAAACCTCCTACGTGATTTAAAGAACACTTCGTCTTGTTGTTTAATCAGATGCTTGCTAGTGGCCATCATAGTGATTACGATGCGCGCACTTGAAAGAGCACAAACTCAATTGGATGAGTCCCGTACCCGCTCTTCGATACTGTCCCGCGCCGATGCAATTCCAATAGGCGCATGACCGTAATCCTTAATAAAGGCCATGGATGTCCTACTCAAGCAAACTTTCCGCTCATTACCTCGAACTCGCAAAAGTCTCTGTTTCCAAAGAGAATTTCGCGGGCGAAGACGTTCGTTTTTCGAGCGAATTCGAGGCATTGGAAAGCGAACTGAGCAAAGCCTCGTCGATGCACGAAAGCGGGCAGATCGACTGGCTGAAAATCCGCGAAAACAGCGAAAACCTGCTGCGTACCCAATCCAAGGATTTGCGTGTCGGCGCCTGGCTGACCTGGTCGTTGTACCAGCGTGAATCCTTCCCCGGGCTGCTGGCCGGCCTCGGTCTGCTGCACCATCTGTCGGAAAACAACTGGGCCGACGTCCACCCGCTCAAACCCCGCACCCGTGCCGCCGCCATCGGCTGGCTGGTGCCGCGTCTTGAGCAGGTCATCACCGAAAACATCGCGATCAAAGAGCAGTTGCCGATGTTCCGGCAGCTCTCCGATCATCTGACTGGTCTTGAAGCCGCTTGCGCCGAGCACTTGGGCGATGAGTCGCCGCTGCTGCTGCCGATCTCCCGTCGCCTGAAAACCATGATCCAGCGCGCTGCCGACAATCAGCCGGCCCCCGGTGTGGTGGGCGCAGCGGTGGCGCAGGTCAAGCAGGCCGCGACCCAGTTGCTCACTCCCGGCGCGCCGATCGACAACGAAAAAGACGCGCACAAAGCATTGCGCGCCCAGCAAGACAGCGCTCGCCCGTTGTGTGCCTGGTGGCTCAAGCAGAAAGCCACTGACCTGCGCGCCTTGCGCCTCAACCGCACGCTGTTGTGGATGACCATCGACGCGGTGCCCGAGCGCAACGCCGAGCAGATCACCGTGTTGCGCGGCCTGCCGGTCGACAAGCTCAAGCTCTATCAGGATCGCTTCGATCAGGGCAAATACGCCGACCTGCTGGTGGAACTGGAGGCGAGCCTGGCGAAGGCGCCGTTCTGGTTCGATGGCCAGAGGATGGTCTGGGAATGTCTCCAGAACCTCAACGCCGAGCTGGCCATGCGCGAAGTGGAAATCCACTTCGCGCTTTTGGTTCAACGGCTGCCCGGCATTATCGAACTGCGTTTCCATGACGGCGCACCGTTTGCCGATCCCGCTACTCGGGCGTGGATCGCCGCTAACGTCATGCCGCATCTGCAAAGCGCCAGCGCGCCGCGCAAGGTCGAAAGCGACAACGTCGAAACCCAGCCTGCCTGGGAAAAAGCCCTCGAAGAGGTGCTGCCGATTCTGCGCAAGGAAGGCCTCAAGCCTGCCGTGCAGATTCTCAAGCAAGGACTGCAAGCCGCCCAAGGCGGGCGCGTGCGGTTCTTCTGGCAGTTCGCCCTCGCACGGCTGTGCTTCATGGCCAAGAAATACGAACTGGCCAAGAACCAGCTGGAAACCCTCGATCAGACATTACAGGACTCAGGCCTGCACGCCTGGGAGCCCGATCTTGCATTGGAAGTGCTGCATTTACTGCATAGCTGCTGCGAGTTGTTGCCGCAGAACCATGCCGTACGTGAACGCAAGGAAGAGATTTATCGCAGGCTGTGCCACCTCGATCTCGAAGTGGTACTCGAATAGGCCCCAGGGCCACAACCGCAAGGAGAAAAGCCATGGCCAAAGAAGGCTCGGTAGCCCCCAAGGAACGCATCAACGTCACCTTCAAACCCGCCACCGGCGGTGCTCAGGAAGAGATTGAACTGCCGCTGAAGCTGCTGGCAATCGGTGACTACACCCACCGCAAGGACGAACGCAAGATCGAAGATCGCAAGCCGATCAGCATCGACAAGGTGACCTTCGACGAGGTGTTGGCCAAGCAAGAGCTGAGCCTGTCGATGAATGTGCCGAACCGTCTGCAGGAAGAAGGCAGCACGGAAGAGTTGGGCGTGCAGCTGCGCGTCAATTCGATGAAGGACTTCAACCCGGCCAGCCTGGTCGAGCAAGTGCCTGAGCTGAAAAAACTGATGGAACTGCGCGATGCGCTGGTGGCCCTCAAAGGCCCGCTGGGTAACGCCCCTGCGTTCCGTAAAGCCATCGAAGGCGTGCTCGCCGACGACGAATCCCGCGGTCGCGTACTCGGTGAGCTGGGCCTCAACGCCGCAGCCCCGGACGCCTGAACCCAGCAGCCAAGGAAGCCAACACAATGAGCACTAGCGCAGCACAAGAGAAAGGCGCCGCGAGCGGCGAGTACAGCATTCTCGACAGCATCATCGCCGAAACCCGTCTGACCCCGGACGACGAAGCCTACGACATCGCCAAACGCGGCGTGTCGGCCTTCATCGAAGAACTGCTCAAGCCGCAGAACAACGGTGAACCGGTCAAGAAAGCCATGGTTGACCGCATGATCGCCGAGATCGATGCCAAGCTCAGCCGTCAGATGGACGAAATCCTGCACACCCGGATTTCCAGGCGCTGGAATCGTCGTGGCGTGGTCTGCAGCTGCTGGTCGACCGCACCAACTTCCGCGAAAACATCAAGATTGAAATCCTCAACGTCTCCAAAGAAGACCTGCTGGACGATTTCGAAGATTCGCCGGAAGTCATGCAGTCTGGCCTGTACAAGCACATCTACACCGCTGAATACGGCCAGTTCGGTGGTCAGCCGGTGGGCGCGATCATCGCCAACTACTACATGTCGCCAAGCTCGCCTGACGTGAAACTGATGCAGTACGTGTCCAGCGTTGCCTGCATGTCTCACGCGCCGTTCATTGCTGCGGCCGGCCCGAAATTCTTCGGTCTGGAAAGCTTCACCGGCCTGCCGGATCTGAAAGATCTGAAAGACCACTTCGAAGGCCCGCAATTCGCCAAATGGCAGAGCTTCCGGACTTCGGAAGACTCCCGCTACGTTGGCCTGACCGTGCCGCGTTTCCTGCTGCGCAACCCGTACGACCCGGAAGAAAACCCGGTGAAATCGTTCGTGTACAAGGAAGCCGTTGCCAACAGCCACGAGCACTACCTGTGGGGCAACACTGCTTACGCGTTCGGCACCAAGCTGACCGACAGCTTCGCCAAATTCCGCTGGTGCCCGAACATCATCGGCCCACAGAGCGGTGGCGCTGTTGAAGACCTGCCGCTGCACCATTTCGAAAGCATGGGCGAAATCGAAACCAAGATCCCTACCGAGGTTCTGGTCAGCGACCGTCGTGAATACGAACTGGCCGAGGAAGGCTTCATCTCTCTGACCATGCGCAAAGGCTCCGACAACGCGGCGTTCTTCTCCGCAAGCTCGGTGCAGAAGCCGAAGTTCTTCGGCATCAGCGCTGAAGGCAAGGCTGCAGAGCTGAACTACAAGCTCGGCACTCAACTGCCGTACATGATGATCGTCAACCGCCTGGCTCACTACTTGAAAGTGCTGCAGCGCGAGCAACTCGGTTCGTGGAAAGAACGTACCGACCTCGAGCTGGAACTGAACAAGTGGATCCGTCAGTACGTTGCTGACCAGGAAAACCCGAGCGCCGAAGTGCGTGGCCGTCGTCCGCTGCGCGCTGCGCAAATCATCGTCAGCGACGTTGAAGGCGAGCCGGGCTGGTACCGCGTGAGCTTGAACGTGCGTCCGCACTTCAAGTACATGGGTGCCGATTTCACCCTGTCGCTGGTTGGCAAGCTGGACAAAGAGTAAGAGCGACTCATGGACGGATACGGCAGCCTTTTCGAACGCCTTAATGGCGACGCAGAAAAACGCAGTGGTTGGAGCCGCGAGGTTTCCGCCATGGCGTCCGTGGCTGCCCATCTGGCCAAAATGCTCAGCACCCGGGCCGGCAGCGTGCAAACGCTGTCCGACTACGGGTTGCCCGATCTCAATGACATGCGCCTGAGCCTGCACGACTCTCTGAGTCAGGCCCGCCTGGCCATCGAATGCTTCATCGAAGCCTACGAGCCGCGCCTGAGCAATGTGCGTGTCATTTCCCTGCCGCGTGATCACGATCAGCTACGCCTGGCCTTCAGCATCGAAGGCCTGCTGGAAGTTGATGGTTTCAAGCGACAGGTCAGTTTCGCCGCGCGCCTGGATGGCAGCGGTCAAGTGAAGGTCAACTAAGGAGACTCCGATGTCTGGCAAACCCGCAGCACGCGTATCCGACCCCACCGCTTGCCCGCTCCCCGGCCACGGCACCAACCCGATCGCCGCCGGTTCCGGCGACGTGTTCTTCGACGGCCTCGCGGCCGCCCGCCAAGGTGATGCCTCGGCGTGTGGTGGTGCGATGGTCGGCGATCTGGCGACCACGGTTTTGATTAACGGCAAACCTGCTGCAACGGTCGGTTCGGTGGGTTCGCATGGGAACAAGGTTACGGCTGGGTCCGGGACGGTGATTATTGGCAATTCGCATACGCCGGTGACGTTTGTGCCGCCAGTTCCAATGCCTGACTATTTCAATGACTTTTTCGTTTTGAGGGACGACGAAGGTAGCCCGGTGGCAAATTACGGCTACCGATTGGAGACCGAGTCAGGTGAGATTTATGAGGGCGTGACGGACGTCAACGGCCACACCAAAGCTGTTAGCACCGGTAAAGCTTCCCAGATATTGAAAATTTCCCTGCTTCCTCCAGCAGGAGTCGCGAATGTCTAACGTTACGCCTCTGGCGGAGGCTCCTTCCACCCCTTCTACCAATCGTGAGGGGCAGGTCGCGACCGTAAAATTAGCAAAGCTTTCAACTTATGAATTCAATATAAGATCGTTTCACCCAGGGAAAACGTTTGGGTGGAGCGGCTTTTACTTCGAAGGTGATGCACGCGGCTTTTCGTTAAAGCCAAGCGGCCTCTCTGGCGCTCAAGGTACGCTAATAACTTCACGTGTATGGCATAGGTTTTTTGTAAAGCTGGCAACGAACGAAGTTGTTAATACGCAAACGGAGTCGAATGATTCCGGGAAGGCGGGTGAAGAACATACTCACTATGATGCAGAGTTAAAGCCCAAAGGCGGAAGCTGGCCATCAATTAAAAGTGAAAAGGGTGCAGTCACTACTGTTTGGGTTGATGGTGGTTACGCAGGTGAGAATCACGCTTTTCCATTTTCAGCGGAAACAAAAAAATTGACAGGAATGACATTCGTGCCAAGCCTGGACGTAAGTTACAAAGTTATAATGACGTTCGATCGAGTGGCGAAGCATTTAGATGTAGTGACATATATAACTGGTGATGGATTTCCGAACTGTGAGGCTTTTATTACTGATGCTTCTGGAAAATCTGTTTTTTTAGGTGTGCATGTTCGGAAGGCTGCAGCTCTTGTTGCGCTATTTGGTGATAAGAAGTATCCGATGATCTCTTCGGCGATTCGCATAGAAGTTGATGAAGAGGGGAACTTCAAAGGCACTCTTGGAAACGAGATGAGAAGGCGAAAGTTAAAAAAAGAAGCTCTGGAAATGCGGCCGATTGAGGAGTGGAATAATTTTTTCAAAAATCTTAGTCCGAACGATGGCCGCTGGATGGGTATCTGGGAAGAGCCTATGCCGGACGACTCTACCGAGTCGACGTTGAAATGACGTATGTGAGTTATTTTAAAACAGCGATTTGGTTGCCAATGGTGGTGTTGCCGGTTTTGCTGTTGCTTGATGCTTTATATTTTTCCAGCCCGCTACGTGGTGGGATGGAACAGTTCGTCCTTATATACGTTCTTGGTTTCGGGCTGGTGGCCTATGTGTTATTCGCGGTCTTTTCTACTCGTTTGATTTCTAGGAGAACTGAGCTTGAAGTCGTACGTCTTGCTTGGTGGGCTCCTGTAGTTTTTATCCCGTTTTATGGAGTGCCTTGGGTTGTTTATGGCATCGGATGTTTGGCGTTTGGCAGGCTAGCTGGTCTGGGTATGATGTTTTTGTGGTTAACTTATATTCCCTATGTTTTAGTGGTTGGCGCATTTTTTTCAGTTGTTACGGTTGTTGCTTTTAAAGTCTTGAGTAAGTTTTTACTGTTTTCCGAGAAGCGTTAGAGATGCTTGTGATAAGCCCTGTTATGTGGCGTATCAAAACAGGTGGCTGTTCCAAATGGTAGTAAGCTCGTGATTTGGAAATCGAGAAAGGTGAAATGATGAGTGCAGCTCTATTATATTTTTCAAATGATGAAGTATGTAGGCGCAAGCTCATGAAGCTGTCTGTCGCAATTCTTGCTGTGGCTTTGTTTTCACTGACAAACGTGTTTCCTAATGCGCTCATGATGTTGATGGATGGTGTTAACTTCATCCCGTCTGAATCCTCCATTTTTTCATTCAAGCCTTATGAGATAAATGAGGGGTCGTCGAATTACTGGATCTATGGCGAGGATGGTAAGAACTATTACTACTTCTCCTACGAGCCCGCAGCGCCTTACGTATTCATTCGTAAATCCAATGCATGTCCGTCATTTGATCGGCTTGACCATGCCACGTGGTGCGCCGCAGAAGGCGGCGGTCAAAAATGAACCGGCATTTCGGTGGCGGAGCGTTTTTTTTATGAGTTCATTTTTCAGGCAGGTACCCCGTGTCCTTTAACCACTACTACCAAAGCGAACTCACCGCACTGCGCCAACTCGGTCGCCGTTTCGCCGAGCGTAGTCCGGCGCTGGCACCGTATCTGGGGCAGGCCGGGCGGGATCCGGACGTGGAGCGGTTGCTGGAAGGCTTTGCGTTTCTCACCGGGCGTTTGCGCCAGAAGCTCGACGACGAGTTGCCGGAGCTCAGCCATTCGCTGATGCAATTGCTCTGGCCCAACTACATGCGCCCGCTGCCGGCGTTCAGCATTTTGCAGTTCGATCCGCTCAAGCGTTCGGGCCCGGCGCTGGTGGTCGAGCGTGATACGCCGGTGGAGAGCAAGCCGATCGAAGACGTGCGTTGCCGCTTCCGCACTTGCTACCCGACCGAGGTGTTGCCGCTGGATCTCGCGGCGTTGAATTACTCGGTGAAGGGCGACGGCTCGCTGCTCAGCCTGCGTCTGGAAATGAGTGCCGACGGCCACCTCGGTGAGCTGGAACTGAGCAAGCTGCGTCTGCACTTTGCCGGTGAGCGCTACATCAGCCAGATGCTTTACCTGAGCCTGCTGCGCAACCTCGAAGGCATTGAGCTGATCCCGCTCGACGGCGCCGGCAAGCCAATTGATGGCGTCAGCGGCAAGCCGATGGCGTTCAAGATTCCCGGTGACCGGGTCACCCCGGTGGGCTTTGCCGAAGAAGAAGCGTTGATCCCGTATCCACTGAATACCTTCCGTGGCTATCGCTACCTGCAGGAATACTTCGCCTTTCAGGACAAATTCCTCTTCGTCGACGTCAACGGTCTGGACATCCTCAACGCGCTGCCGCAGGACACCCTCAAGCAGATGCGCGGCCTGGAATTGCGCTTCGACATTCGCAAGAGCGGCATCCTGCGCATGCGCCCGACACTGGATAACGTGAAGCTGTTTTGCACGCCGATCGCCAACCTGTTTGCCCACGATGCGTTGCCGATTCGTCTCGACGGCAAGCAGGACGAATACCTGCTGCTGCCGGCGGAATACGATCTGGAAAACTGCGGTGTGTTCTCGGTGGAAACCGTGACGGGATGGAAGCCCGGCGGCCTCGGTTATCAGGAATACGTGCCGTTCGAATCCTTCGAGCACGACCCGAGTTTCGACGTGCCCAACAGCCGTCCGCATTACAGCATTCGCCAGCGCTCGTCCTTGCTGCACGACGGCCTCGACACTTATTTGAGCTTCGGCATTCGACACACCGAAGCCCACGAAACCCTGTCGATCGAGCTGATTTGCACCAACCAGAATCTGCCGCGCAAGCTCAAGCTCGGCGACATCTGTGTGGCCTGCGAAGAGACGCCGGAGTTTCTCAGTTTTCGCAACATCACCCCGGCTACATCGAGTTTTGCGCCGCCGCTGAACCGTGACTTCCTGTGGAAGCTGATCAGCAACATGTCGCTTAACTATTTGTCGCTGGCCGACGTCAATGCGTTGAAGGTGATTCTGGAAACCTACGACTTGCCGCGTTACTACGACCAGCACGCGGAAAAAGTCAGCAAACGCCTGCTCGGCGGCCTGAAGAATATCAAGCATCACCACGTCGATCGCTTGCACCGTGGCTTGCCGGTGCGCGGCTTGCGCACCGAGCTGACCATCGACCCGGAAGGGTACATCGGCGAAGGCGATCTGTTCGTCTTCGCTTCGGTTCTTAACGAGTTTTTCGCGCTTTACGCCAGTCTCAATTCATTCCACGAGCTGCGAGTAAAAAGCACACAGGGAGAGGTGTACCAATGGACACCACGTATGGGCCTGCAGCCCCTGCTTTAAGCGGGCTCACCAAGGCGATACGCGAGTACTCGCTGTTTCAGGCAGTGCTGCTGGTGATCGATCGGCTGCGCGAGGCACACCCGTACCTGAGCGAAGACGATTTGTACGATCAGCTGGAATTCCAGGCCAATCCGAGCCTGGGTTTTCCCGGCAGCGACGTCGATCGCGTGGAGTTTTTCGAAGAGCACGGGCAGATGCGCGCGCGCATGCGTTTCAACCTGATCGGCCTGGTCGGTTCCGGTTCGCCGCTGCCGGCGTTCTATGGCGAACAAGCCCTGGGCGATAGCGAAGACGGCAACCCGACGCGCAACTTCCTCGACCTGTTCCACCATCGTCTGCAACGGCTGATGCTGCCGATCTGGCGCAAATACCGCTACCGCGCAAGCTTCCAGAGCGGCGCGCTCGACCCGTTTTCGGCGCAGTTGTTTGCGCTGATTGGCCTCGGTGGCGAAGAGATCCGCAAAGCTAAAGAACTCAACTGGAAACGCCTGCTGCCGTACCTCGGTTTGCTCAGCCTGCGCGCGCACTCGGCGGCGCTGATCGAAGCCGTGCTGCGTTACTACTTCAAGCACGAAGACCTGGTCATCGAGCAGTGCATCGAGCGCCGCGTCGAGATTCTCGAAGAACAGCGCAATCGTTTGGGCCGCGCCAACAGCCTGCTCGGCGAAGACCTGGTGCTCGGCGAGCACGTGCGCGACCGCAGCGGCAAATTCCGCATTCATATCACCGAACTCGACTGGCAGCGATTCCATGAATTTCTGCCGATCGGTTTTGGTTACCAGCCGCTCTGCGCGCTGGTGCGGTTCACCCTGCGTGACCCGCTCGATTACGACATTCGCCTGGTGCTGCGCCAGGAAGAAATCCGCGAACTGCGCATCGGTGAGCAGAACGCCTGTCGCCTCGGTTGGACCAGTTGGCTGGGCCGCGAAAAAGCGGACGGCGTGGTGACCCTGGGCAGCAAAATTCATTAAGGACGTGAGCCATGATCAACGTAGACCTGCAACAACTCATCCAGGCGCTGGACGCCGAAACCCGTCGTGATCTGGAGCGTTCGGCCGAGCGTTGCGTCGCCCGTGGCGGCAGCAAAATCCTCGTCGAAGACTTGATGCTCGGCCTGCTCGAACGTCCGAACGGCTTGCTCGCCCGCGCGTTGCAAGACGCCGATGTCGACGCCGGTGAACTCAGCGCGGCGCTGCAATCGCGCGTCGAGCACAGCGCTTCGCGCAACCCGGTGTTCGCCCCGGAACTGGTGCAGTGGCTGCAAGATGCGTTGCTGGTGGCCAACCTTGAACTCGGTCAGACCCAGGTTGAAGACGCCGCGCTGATCCTCGCGCTGTTGCGCAACCCGATACGTTACGCCGGCAGCCGTTATCAGCCGCTGCTCGCCAAGCTGAACATCGATCGCCTGAAAGAATTTGCCCTGTCGCAACAGGAGCAACCGGCGGCCAACGGCAAACCGGCGGCGCAGGGCGAATCACTGTTGCAGCGTTTCACCCACAACCTGACCCAACAGGCCCGCGACGGCAAACTCGACCCGGTGCTGTGCCGTGACGGCGCGATTCGGCAGATGGTCGACATCCTCGCCCGTCGCCGCAAGAACAACCCGATCGTCGTCGGTGAGGCCGGTGTCGGCAAGACCGCCATTGTCGAAGGACTGGCTTCGCGCATCGCCGCCGGTGAAGTGCCGCAAGTGCTCAAAGGCGTTGAACTGCTGTCGCTGGACATGGGCCTGTTGCAGGCCGGCGCGAGCGTCAAAGGTGAATTCGAACGTCGTCTCAAAGGCGTGATCGACGAAGTCAAAGCTTCGCCAAAACCGATCATTCTGTTTATCGACGAAGCCCACACGCTGATCGGCGCGGGCGGCAATGCTGGCGGTTCTGACGCCGCTAACCTGCTGAAACCGGCACTGGCCCGTGGCGAACTGCGCACCATCGCCGCCACCACGTGGGCCGAGTACAAGAAATACTTCGAGAAAGACCCGGCACTGGCCCGTCGTTTCCAACCGGTGCAATTACACGAACCGACCGTCAGCGAAGCGGTGACCATCCTCCGTGGTCTGGCCCAGGTTTACGAGAAGAGCCACGGCATCTATCTGCGTGATGACGCAGTGGTCTCGGCGGCTGAACTGTCCGCGCGTTATCTGGCCGGTCGGCAGCTGCCGGACAAAGCCGTTGATGTGCTCGACACCGCTTGTGCCCGCGTGCGCATCAGCCTCGCCGCTGCTCCGGAAAGTCTTGAGCGCCTGCGTGGCGAACTGGCTGAAGGTGGTCGTCAGCGTCAGGCCCTGCGCCGTGACGCCGAGGCTGGTCTGCTGATCGATCACGAAGCGCTGGAGGCTTTGGAAGCACGTCTCGACGACGCCGAAAACGAGATGGTCGCGCTGGAAACCCTGTGGATTGAACAGAAAACCCTGGCCGAGCGCCTGCTCGATCTGCGTCAGCAACTGGCCAAGGCTCGCGAAGCCGCCGCCGTTGAACCGGTGCTCAGCGTTGAAGAAGACGCCGAAGGCACCGTCATCGAAACCCTCGCCGCCGAGGTCGAAGAAGGCCAGAGCGTCGAAGCGCTGGAAGCGCAGCTCAACGAAACCCACAGCGCGCTGACCGCCGCCCAGGTCAAAGAACGTCTGGTCAGTTTCGAAGTGTGCCCGCGTCTGGTCGCCGAAGTGATCAGCGCCTGGACTGGCGTGCCGTTGGCGCAACTGGCTCGCGAGCACAACGCCAAAGTCGCCAGTTTCGCCACCGATCTGCGCACGCGCATTCGCGGTCAGGAACAAGCCGTGCACGCACTGGATCGCTCGATGCGCGCCACCGCTGCCGGCCTGAACAAACCTGATGCGCCAGTCGGCGTGTTCCTGCTGGTCGGCCCGAGCGGCGTCGGTAAAACCGAGACCGCGCTGGCCCTCGCTGATCTGCTGTACGGCGGCGACCGTTTCATCACCACCATCAACATGTCCGAGTTCCAGGAGAAGCACACCGTCTCGCGCCTGATCGGCGCACCGCCAGGCTACGTCGGTTACGGCGAGGGCGGCATGCTCACCGAAGCCGTGCGGCAGAAACCGTACTCGGTGGTGTTGCTCGATGAAGTCGAGAAGGCTGATCCGGACGTGCTCAACCTGTTCTACCAAATCTTCGATAAAGGCGTGGCCAACGACGGCGAAGGTCGCGAGATCGACTTCCGCAACACGTTGATCCTGATGACCTCGAACCTTGGCAGCGATCGCATCAGCGACCTTTGCGAAAACGGCGCGCGGCCGACCGCCGAAGTGCTGGAAGAAACCATTCGCCCGGTGCTCAGCAAACACTTCAAACCGGCGCTGCTGGCGCGGATGAAAGTGGTGCCGTACTACCCGGTCGGCGGCCCGGTATTGCGCGAGCTGATCGAGATCAAACTCGGTCGTCTCGGCGAGCGCCTCAACCGTCGTCAGCTGGATTTCAGCTGGTGCCAGAACCTCGTCGATCACTTGTCCGAGCGCTGCACGCAAAGCGACAGCGGCGCGCGCCTGATCGATCATCTGCTCGATCAACACGTGCTGCCGCTGGTGGCCGATCGTCTGCTCGACGCCATGGCCACCGGTGAAAGCCTGAAGCGCGTGCACGCCACGCTCGACGGCGAAGCCAGTGTGACGTGCGAGTTCGCCTGAGGTGGGCGTGATGTTCACTCAAGTGCCGCAGCCGCTGGTGTATGCCGAAGCGTTGCTGGCGCAGTTCGCCAGTCTGTCGCGCGCGGCGGACGGTGCTGCGCTGCTGGGTGACTTCGTGCGCGGCTTGGCCGAGTTGAGCGGTTGCGAACTGGCGCAGTTGTACCTGCTCGACGCCACCCACACCTGCCTGGGGATGAACGCCGAATGCCTCGACGGCGCCCTGCAACCGCGTGAAGCGGCGAGCCTGCCGGCGGATTACAACGGTGAGCAACTGCTGCAATTCGCCCTGTGCCAGAACCGCGTGGTATGCCTCGACGACTTGAGCGGCAGCCTGCACGAAACCAGTTTTCTGCCGGCGGTGGCCTCGCCGTGGCAGTCGCTGTTGTGCGTGCCGCTGGTCAATCAGCACAAGGCTGTCGAAGGCTTGCTGCTCTGCGCCAGCCGCCGTCGCACCGACCTGCAAGGCTTCGCCGATTCGCTCGGTCAGCTCGGCTCGTTCGTGCTCGGCCAACTGCATTTGCTCCAGCGTCTGCGTCAGCCACGCGATGTGTCGGCACCGGTGGCGCGCAGCGTGCCGAGCATCAGCGGTTACGGTCTGATTGGCAAAAGCACCGCGATGCGCCAGACCTACTCGCTGATCGGCAAAGTCCTGCACAGCCCGTACACCGTGCTGTTGCGCGGCGAAACCGGCACCGGCAAGGAAGTCGTCGCGCGGGCGATTCACGATTGCGGGCCGCGTCGCTCGCAGGCGTTCATCGTGCAGAACTGCGCGGCGTTTCCTGAAAACCTGCTGGAAAGCGAGCTGTTCGGCTATCGCAAGGGCGCCTTTACCGGCGCCGATCGCGACCGCGCCGGGCTGTTCGACGCGGCCAACGGCGGCACGCTGTTGCTCGATGAAATCGGTGATATGCCGCTGTCGCTGCAATCGAAATTACTGCGCGTGTTGCA
Source organism: Pseudomonas sp. NPDC087804 (assembly GCF_044742965.1). Taxonomy (NCBI): domain Bacteria; kingdom Pseudomonadati; phylum Pseudomonadota; class Gammaproteobacteria; order Pseudomonadales; family Pseudomonadaceae; genus Pseudomonas; species Pseudomonas sp. NPDC087804. The sequence goes on from NZ_JBIUVN010000010.1 coordinate 135,154, forward strand.
GGAAGGCGAGATTCGTCCGCTGGGCTCCAACGACACGCACAAGATCGACGTGCGCATCATCGCCGCGACTCACCGCGATCTGTCGGTGCTGGTCAGCGAAGGCAAATTCCGCGAGGACTTGTACTACCGCCTCGCGCAATTTCCGATTGTGCTGCCGGCGCTGCGTCAGCGCGAAGGCGACATCCTCGACCTGGCCCGGCATTTCGCCGAAAAGGCCTGCGCGTATTTGCAGCGAGATCCGGTGCGCTGGTCGGACGCGGCGCTGGAGCATCTGTCGGGTTACACCTTCCCCGGCAACGTTCGCGAACTGAAAGCGCTGGTCGAGCGCGCGGTGCTGTTGTGCGAGGGCGGCGAGTTGCTGGCCGAGCATTTCTCCCTGCGCATGGAGCCGATGCCCGAAGACAACAGCAGCCTGAATCTGCGTGAACGCCTGGAGCAGGTCGAGCGCACGTTGTTGCTCAACTGCCTGCGCAAAAACGACGGCAACCAGACCCTCGCCGCCCGCGAACTGGGCCTGCCACGCCGCACGCTGCTATACCGCCTCGGCCGCCTGAATATCAATTTGGGTGACTTCGATGGTTGAGCAGAAATTGATCGCTGCACCCAACAATATCCCTGTGGGCAGTGAAACCCCTGTGATCAGTGAACCCCCTGTGGCGAGGGGATTTATCCCCGATCGGCTGCGCAGCAGTCGCAGTCCGGCAAACACGGTTTCCCTGCAGAAACCGGGTCACAGGTTTTGGGGGCGCTGCGCACCCCATCGGGGACAAGTCCCCTCACCACAGGGGATCAACATTCCTCCCAGAAGTGGCTGGAGGCTGCGATCTAGAGCCCCCCAAACCAACAAATTCGCTAATAACGGCGCCGCCCGCAAGGGCCGGCGCTTTGTGCTTTGTCTACCCCTGGAGACCCTCTGATGTCTGTTCGTCACTGGCACGCTGTCCTGCTGACCCTCGTCGTTCTATGCGGCCTTGGCGGCTGTAGCGGCAACTACAAATTCAACGACAACGACTATCGCCCGCTGGGTGATCCGCAAGCGGCCAATCGCGGTAAGTGATTGCAAGGAGCAGCAAACATGGAATTGGTTTTCGAAATGCTGAACACCAAGCAATTCGTGCCCACCGAGTTGTGCCAGAAGACCTTCAAGCAGGCCGGCGGCGTGATCGGGCGAGGCGAGGATTGCGACTGGATCATCCCTGACCGCAAGCGTCACCTGTCCAATCACCACGCGATTGTCAGCTACCGCGAAGGCTCGTTTTTCCTGACCGACAGCAGCAGCAACGGCATTCAGGACGGCGGCAGCGGCGCGCGTCTGCACAAGGGCGAACCGGTGCGCATCGAGCACGGCAGCACCTACGTGCTCGGCGACTTCGAGATTCGTGCGCGACTGGTGCGTGACCCGGCCACGTTCGACGGCGAAGCCGGCCGTCCGCGCGCGGCGGGCAGCATCATTCCCGACGACGCGTTCCTCGACCTCGACCCGCTCAATGCCATCGAACAGCAAGAGCGCGTGTACTCGGAAATCGACGAATTGCTGGCGCCGACTGCCAAGCCCGAGGATTCCCGTCAGCGTGCCGACTACGCGCGCATCGACATGGAAAGCCTGATGGTGCCGGAGCTGATCGCCGCTCCCGTCGAGCCTGAACCCGCGCCGGCGCCGAAGCCTGTTGAACGGCAAAGCGAAGGTTTCTGGGAGCACTTCGGCGCCGCGCTGGGTGTCGACGTCAAAGGCCTCAGCCACGACGAACGCGAAGCGCTGGCACTGAATGCCGCGCGCTTGCTGCGTCAGAGCGTCGGTGGTTTGCAGCAGAGCCTGCGCACCCGTTCGGAGCTGAAAAACGAGCTGCGTCTGGCCCAGACCATCGTCCAGGGCACCAACAAGAATCCGCTGAAATTCGCCGTCGATCCGAGCGAAGCGCTGGAGATTCTGTTGCAGCCAAGCAAGCCCGGTCATCTGCCGGCCGAGCAAGCGATCTCCCGCGCGTTCCGTGATCTGCAGGCGCATCAAGTGGCGCTGCTGACCGCCAGCCGCGCCGCCGTTCGCGGCACGCTGGAGCACTTCTCGCCGGAGCAATTGACCCTGCGTTTCGAGCGCGACAACAAGCCGCTGATCGCAACATCGGGTGGGCGCTGGAGAGCGTTCGGCCGTTATCACCAGGCACTGCGTCAGGACGATGACTGGAGCGAGCGCCTGTTGGCCCGCGACTTCGCTCAGGCCTACGAAGAACAGATCCGCCTGATCTCCACCCTCCACACCGACCACCAAGGATGATGCGCATGTCTCGCCGCTCGACCGCTTTTTTCCAGACGCTGACTGCGCTCACTTTGCTGGCGTTGCTCGCCGGTTGCTCGTCGCTATCGCCGTACTCGAACGTGACCAAGGTCAACCTGAAACTGACCGGCAGCGATCAGTTGAACCCCGATCTCAACGGGCGTCCTTCGCCGATCGTGGTGCGCCTGTTCGAACTCAAACACCCGGTGACCTTCGAAAACGCTGACTTCTTCAGCCTCTACGAGCGTGCCAAGGAATCCCTCAATCCGGATCTGGTGGCCACCGAAGAACTCGAACTGCGCCCGGGTGAAACCGTCGAGTTGAAGCTCAGCGTGGAGGAGGGCAGCCGTTACGTGGGCGTGCTCGCCGCTTACCGCGATCTGCCGGAAACCGAGTGGCGCTACACCGTGCAGGTCACCCCGCAGGAACTCACCGAGGCTGATCTGACCCTCGATCAGACGGGTATCCGCAACAGCCAAGAAACGCTCGCCAAGGCGGATAACTGATCATGAATACCCACAAAGTCATTTGGCAGGAAGGCATGTTGCTGCGGCCGCAGCACTTCCAGCACAACGATCGCTATTACGATCACCAGATGAAAACCCGCACCCAGTTGCTGGGCAGTTACACCTGGGGTTTCCTCAATCTGGAGATCGACCTGCAGTTCCTCAACATGGGCAAACTGGTGGTCAGCCAGGCCTCGGGGATTCTTCCGGACGGCAGCCTGTTCGAACTCGGCGGCAACACCGAACCGCTGGCGCTGGACGTACCGCCGAACACCGGCAACACCCCGATTTTTCTGGCGCTGCCGCTGGTCACCGGTAACCACATCGAGGCGCGCCGTCCGGAGCAGTCCGACGTGCTCGCGCGCTTCACCGCGTACGACGCTGAAGTGGCTGACTCCAACGCCGGCGACGATTCCGCCAGTCAGGTCAGCTGCGGTCGCCCGGATTTCAAACTGATGCTCGGCGAGCAGCAGAGCGATCAGGCCTACGTAAAACTGAAAATCTGCGACGTGCTCGACACCACGCCCGACGGCGTGATCAGCCTCGATCCGGATTTCGTGCCGACCTACATTCAGGCTCACGCGTCCAGCTATCTGCTGTCGTGCCTGAAAGAAGTCATCAGCATGCTCAACCACCGTGGCGACACGATTGCCGAGCGGATTCGCTCCAACGGCAAGGTCGGCGGCGCTGAGGTTGGCGACTTCATGATGCTGCAACTGATCAACCGCACCGAGCTGCTGCTGCGTCACTACCTCGGTCTGGAGCAAGTGCACCCGGAAGAGTTGTACCGCACGCTGCTGACCATGCTCGGCGATCTGGCGACGTTCTCCGGCGAGAGCAAACGCCCGCGTCTGGACAGCCGTTATTCCCACGCCGATCAGGGCGGCAGCTTCCGCAAACTGATGGAAGCGATCCGTCAGGTGCTGTCGATGGTGCTCGAACAGCACGCCATCGAGTTGATCCTGCAAGCGCGTCAGTACGGCATCATCGTTTCGCCGTTGCACGACCACAAATTGCTCGGCACCGCGTCGTTCGTGCTGGCAGCGAGTGCCAACTGCGATTCCGAAGAACTGCGCCACCGCTTGCCGGCGCACCTCAAGGTCGGCCCGGTGGAGCGCATCCGCCAACTGGTCAACCTGCATTTGCCGGGGATCAAGGTCAAACCGTTGCCGGTGGCCCCGCGGCAGATCGCGTTCCACTCCAACAAAACCTATTTCATTCTCGAACTCAGTTCCGAAGACCTGGCACAACTGGAACGCTCCGGCGGTTTCGCGTTCCACGTGTCCGGCGAATTCGCCGAGCTTGAACTGAAATTCTGGGCCATCAGGAACTGACCGACATGATCAAGGACATGGAACACAACCAGGACGACAAAACCGTCCTGCTCGACCGTCAGGGCCACGGCCCGGCGTCGAGTCCGCTGACCGACTTCGCCGCGCCACCGCGCTTCGAACAACTGGAAGAACGGATGATCTACGCCGCGCGCCTGCGCCCGGCAGAGTCGTTCAATATCAGCCTCAATTCTCTGGTGGCTGCATCCTCCGATTTGCTTTCGGAAGTGGTGCGCCTCAAGCACAGCGAAAGCCGCGAAGACTTGTACGCGCTCAACGAGCGCCTGACCGCCGGGCTCAAGTTGTTTGAAGTGCGCGCCCTGCACAACGGCGCCGAAAGCAGTCAGGTGATGGCCGCGCGTTACGTGCTCTGCACCGTGGTCGACGAAGCCGTCGTGACCACGCCGTGGGGCAACGAAAGCGAGTGGTCGCAGATGAGCCTGCTCAGCAGCTTCCACAACGAAACCTTTGGCGGCGAGAAGTTTTTCCAACTGCTCGATCGGCTGTCGAAAAACCCGGTCAAACACCTGCCGATGCTTGAGCTGATGTACCTGTGCCTGTCCCTCGGTTTCGAGGGCAAGTACCGCGTACAGGCACGCGGCATGCTCGAACTCGAAGGCATCCGCGACGCCTTGTACCGTCAGATTCGTCAGTTGCGTGGCGACGTGCCGCGCGAGTTGTCGCCGCACTGGGAAGGCCTCAACGATCAGCGCCGCAGTCTGGTGCGCATCGTGCCGGCGTGGATGGTGGTGTTGTTCACGCTGGTCTGTCTGGTGGTGATGTATTCGGGCTTCGCCTGGGTTCTGGGCGAGCAGCGCGACACCGTTCTGCAACCTTATCAGCCGCTTGATCCGGCCGCGGTGCAACCGCAGTCGCAGCCGTAAACAGGGACGTGTGATGAAAAAGTTTTTCAAGAAAGTCGGCGCCTTCCTGCGCCAGACCTGGGTCTGGACTTTGCTGCTGGTGCTGTTCGTGGCGCTGCTGGTGTGGTTCGTCGGCCCGTTGTTGGCGGTCGATGACTACAAGTTCTGGGAGAGCCCGACCTCCCGCCTGCTGACCATTGCCGTGCTGTTCCTGATCTGGGGCCTGGTCATGGTCTTCGTCAGCTGGCGCGCCGGTATCCGCAAGAAAGCCGAAGAAGAAAGCGAAGACGGTCAGGATCGTATCCGCCGTGAAGAGTTGATCGACGAAGAGCAGAAAGAGTTGAAGGCGCGCTTCAAAGACGCGCTGAAAACCCTGAAGACTTCCAGCCTCTATCGTGGCCGCAGCGAGCGCTGGCGCAGTGACTTGCCGTGGTATCTGCTGATCGGCCCGCAGGGTTCCGGCAAGACCAGTCTGCTGGACTTTTCCGGTCTGGAATTCCCGATCAACAAGATCGACCGCAAGCTGACCCGCGACACCCTCGGCACCCGTCATTGCGACTGGTACTTCGCCGACCACGGTGTGCTGATCGACACCGCCGGCCGTTACCTGACGCAGCCGGACGCCGAAGTCGACAGCAGCGCCTGGACGACCTTGCTCGAGCTGCTGCGCAAGCGTCGCCGTGGCCGTCCGTTGAACGGTGTGCTGGTGACCATTCCGGTGGAAACCCTGCTCGGCGGTAGCGAACAAGACATCGACACCCTCGCGCGTCAGGTGCGTGGCCGTCTGCAAGATGTGCATCAGAAACTGCACGTCGACGTGCCGGTGTATCTGGTGCTGAGCAAGGCTGACAAGCTGCTGGGCTTCGACGAATTCTTCGATCAGCTGAGCCGCGAAGAAAGCGATCAGGTGCTCGGCACCAGTTTCCGCAAGGATCAGGTCGGCACCGACGTCGCGGTACTGCGCAATGAATTTGAAGAGCTGCTGCGTCGCCTCAACAGCCAGGTGATCATGCGCATGCACTCCGAGCGCGACACCCAGCGCCGTGGCCGCATCCTCGACTTCCCGCATCAACTCGGGCAGATCGGCGAGCGCCTGTGCCTGTTCGTCGACATGGCGTTCACTGGCAACCGTTATCAGCGTGCCACGCAACTGCGTGGTTTCTACCTGACCAGCGCACCGCACCTGACCCAGGAAATGGATTCGACCACCGCCGGCATCGGCGCGAGTCTGGGCATGAGCGCCGGTGTGCTACCGACGCTGCGCAGCGGTCGTTCGCGCTTCATTCACCACTTGCTCAGCCGGGTGATTTTCCCTGAGGCGGATCTGGCTGGTCTCGACAAGCGTGAACGCAGCCGCATCCATTGGGGCCAGCGTGCGTTGTACATCGGCGCACTGGCGTCGTTGGCACTGTTCGGCATCCTCTGGGCCGGTGGTTTCTCGGCCAACTACGAGCGTCTGGAAAACCTTCGTACGCTGGCGCAGAACTGGACGCAGCAACGTTCGGCACTGACCTCGCGTGATGACGCGATGGGCGTGTTGAAAACCCTCGACACCAGTTATGCGGCGACCCAGGTGTTCCCGAAAAAGGGCGACGTGTCGTATCACGAACGTGGCGGTCTGTATCAGGGCGAAGACGTCAATCCGCCGGTCGCCGACGCCTACGAGCGTGAGCTGCAAGCGCAGTTGCTGCCACGGGTTGCATCCCAGCTCGAAGGGCAGATCCGCGCCAACCTGCAGGATCGCGAAAAGCTGCTGAACAGCCTGCGCGCGTACTTGATGCTGAACATGAAGGATCGTCGCGACGCGGCGTGGCTCAAGGACTGGATCGCCACTGACTGGTCGCAACGCTACACCGGCAACACCGCGGTGCAGAACGGTCTGAATACTCACCTCGAACGTCTGCTCAAGCAGCCTTTTATCTATCCGCTTAACGACCAGTTGGTCGCCCAGGCGCGGCAGGTATTGCGCAGCGAATCGCTAGCCAACGTCGTGTATCGCATGCTCCGCGAGCAGGCGCGCAATCTGCCGGAATACCGTTTCAGCCAACACCTCGGCCCACAAGGCTCGCTGTTTATCGGCACCGATTACGTGATTCCGGGCTTCTACACCCAAGAGGGTTATCAGCAGTATTTTTCGGTACAGGGCGCGACTCTGGTCACCGACATCCTGCGTGACAACTGGGTGCTGGGCGAAGGCGCGGGCATCAGCGACATGGACTTGCGTCGTCTGATGGTCGAGCTTGAGCAGTTGTATTTCCGTGACTACGCCAACTACTGGAGCGAAGCCGTTGGCCAGGTGGCCCTGCCGCCGATCAACGACGCCGGTGAAGGCGCCGAGCAACTGGCGGGCCTGACGTCGGCCAACTCGCCGGTGCTCGCCTTGCTCACGGAAGTGCGCGAGAACACCCGCTTCCAGGCTGTTGCTGACCCGGTGGATCAAGCCGCCGAAGCGGCTGATGCGCTGGCCGAGCAGAAAGGCAAACTGGGCAAGGTCGGTAAACTGGCGGCCGCCGCAGCAGACAAGGCTTCGGCCCTGACCGTTGCGAAGAACCTGCCGGACACCGCGAAGAAGTCGCTGCAACGTCGCTTCGAGCCGCTGCATCGTTTGCTCGATGACAACAACGGCCCGGCCGCTGACCTGACGCCGGCGCTCAACGCGCTCAACGACCTGCAACTGCAACTGGCCAGCCTGGCCCGTTCCAGCTCGCCGGAACAAGCCGCGTTCGAACTGGCGAAAACCCGCATGAGCGGCCAGCGTGATGCGCTGACCAACCTGCGCAATGCCTCCGGTCGTCTGCCGCGTCCGCTGAGCGTGTGGTTCAACGTGCTGGCCGAAGACTCGTGGCGTCTGGTGCTGAACGATGCGTACCAATACATGAACGGCCGTTATCAAAACGAGCTGTACAGCGTGTATGGCAAAACCATCAGCAAGCGTTATCCGTTCAGCGCTACCAGCACCAGCGACGTGGCGATCGCCGACTTCCGCGAGTTCTTCAAGGATCAAGGCATCGCTGACCGCTTCTTCGACAACTACATGCGTCCGTTCGTCAGTGGCGATCCGGGCAACTACCGCATGCGTAGCGTCGATGGCCACAGCCTGCCGGTGTCCAAGGTTTACCTCGATCAGATGGCCGCCGCACTGACCATTCGCAAGAGCTTCTTCTCGATCAACCCGGCCGAGCCGACCGTGCAGTTCAAACTCGAGCCGTACACCCTCGATCCGGCGGTCAGCCGTTCCGAGTTCAAGTTCGGCGACAAGACCATCGAATACCGTCACGGCCCGATTGTGCCGGTGTCGTTCAAATGGCCGACCGATGCTGAAGACGGTCGCACCAGTCTGGTGATGGACAAGATGTCGGGGCGTCCGATCGGCATCGAGAAAAACTCCGGCCCGTGGTCGCTGTTCCGTCTGTTTGATCTGATGCAGACCGAGTACCTCAACGGTCGCGACGTGCTGGTGCTGAAAGCTGACGTGGGTGGCCTGCGCGCCAACTACCTGCTGACCAGCCAACGCTCGCCGAACCCGTTCGACATGGGCGTACTGCGCACCTTCCGTATGCCGGTGCAGCTCTGATGCTCGTGGCCAGTGCCTGGCGCAGCGCGGCGCGTACCGACCCGGGCAAGGTGCGGGCGCGCAACGAAGATGCCTTCCTCGACTCGCCACAGCAGGGGCTGTGGGTGGTCGCGGACGGCATGGGCGGTCATCAGGGTGGCGACATCGCCAGCCAGTTGATCGTCGCCAGCCTGGCTGAACTGCCGCAACACGATGACTTCGACGAACGCCTCAAAGCCATTCGCCAGTGCCTGCATTGGGTGAACCGACGTTTGGGGCAGGAGTTGACCGTCACCGCCGGCCGTCACGACAGCGTCATGGGCAGCACCGTTGTGGCGCTGCTGGTGGAAGGCAATCGCGCGGCCTGCATCTGGGCCGGCGATAGCCGTTGTTATCTGTGGCGCGGGCAGCGTCTGTATCAGCTGTCCAAAGACCATTCGCTGCAACAACAATTGATCGACGAACAGAAAATGAGCGTCGATCAAGCGGCGGCGCACCCGGCGGCTCATGCCTTGACCCGAGCCGTCGGCGCGGCCGAACAACTGACCCTGGATGTGCTGGAACTCGAGGTCTATCCGGGCGATGCGTTTTTGCTTTGCAGCGATGGTTTGTACCAAGGCCTGAGCAGCGATGCCCTCGGCAACGCCCTCAGTCTCAGCGCGCCGCACGTGGCGCTGGAACGTTTGTTCGACGGCGCCCTGCGGGGCTCCGCGCGGGACAACCTGACTGCCGTGGTGATCCGCCAATGAGTGAAATCGAATCGCCAATCGATGACCTGTTGATCAGCGAAGAGCAGGCCAGCAACCTGACCTACTTCGCCTTCGCCAAGTCGCACAATGCCGAACCCGCGCTGGCCCCTAAAAAGGCCAGCATCGGTGTGCTGCCCGATGTGTTGGCCGGTCGCTACCGCCTCGAGCGGCTGCTCGGGGCCGGTGGCATGGGCGCGGTTTACCGGGCGCGGGATCTGCTGCACGAACAGTTTGGCGATCCCGACCCTTACGTTGCGCTGAAAATCCTCAGCGAAGAATTTGCCGAGTCGCCGGACGCCAGTGCCTTGCTCTACAGCGAGTTCGCCCTGACCCGACGCCTGCGCCACGACAACGTCGTGCGTGCGCACACTTTTGAAGTCGATACCGACTGCCAGCGGGCCTTTATCACCATGGAATACATGCGTGGCCTGACCCTGGACAAATTGCTCTGCGAGCGGCCCCTCGGCCTGCCGTGGAAAGAACTGCGCGACATCGTCCTGCCGCTGCTCGACACGTTGGCGTATGCCCACTGTCGCGGCGTGCTGCACGGTGATCTGAAACCGAGCAACGTCATGCTCAGCGAAGACGGCCTGCGCCTCTTTGACTTCGGCCTCGGTCAAGCGGAGGAGGGTGTGCTGCCCGGTCTGCCGCACCTGAGCCGTGAACGCTTCAACGCCTGGACACCGGGCTACGCCGCCCCCGAACTGCTTGAAGGCCAGCCGTTGTCGGCCGGCGCGGACGTGTACGGCGTGGCCTGCGTGATCTACGAGCTGGCGGGCGGCAAGCCGCCGTTCCGCCGCGTGGCCTCGACCCTGGCCCGCGACGAACACCTGGAGCGCGAGCTGCACGCGCCGAAAAACCTACCGAAACACTGCTGGCCCGCGCTGCGCAAAGCGCTGAGCTTCAATGCGGCAGAACGCAGCATCACTGCCGGCCAATTGCGTGACGCCATGAGCGCCACTTCGTCCTGGCGGCAACGCCTGCGTTTTCGGGCGTAACGGATGACATTCGAACAGGGAGCACACAATGTTCAACTCAGCTAACGAGACCCACTTCAGCCTGACGGTGGAAGACTATGTCGGCGACCTGCAAGTGCTGTCGTTCACCGGCACCGAGGGTGTCAGCCAGCCGTATCGTTTCGACCTCGAACTGGTCAGCGAAAACCCCGATCTGGATCTGGAAAAACTCCTGCACAAGCAGGCCTTTCTCGCGTTCGATCCGCAGGGCTCCGGCATTCACGGGCAGATTTATCGCGTCGCTCAAGGCGATGCCGGCAAGCGCCTGACGCGCTACAAAATCTCCATCGTGCCGCAGCTGCAATACCTGCATCACCGCACCAACCAACGCATCTACCAGCAGATGTCGGCGCCGAAAATCATCGCGCTGATCCTCGACGAACACGGCATCAAGGCCAACGCCTACAGCTTCCAGCTCAGCCAGCCGTGCCCGGATCGCGACTACTGCGTGCAGTACGACGAAACCGACCTGCATTTCGTCCAGCGCCTGTGCGAAGAGGAAGGCATTCACTACCACTTTCAGCACAGCGAAAAAGCCCACCTGCTGGTGTTTGGCGATGACCAGACCGTGTTCCAGAACCTCGGCCAGCCGACCGCGTACGTGCAAGGCAGCGGCATGGTCGCCGACGAACCGGTGATCAAAGGCTTCAAACTGCGCCTGGAAACCCGCACCACACGCACCATGCGCCGCGACTACGACTTCGAAAAACCGCGCCTGCAAATGGAAGCCGCCTACAAACCGGATGGCGAGAGCACTGAACCGGATCTGGAGGACTACGACTACCCCGGCCGCTTCCTCGACCGCGCGCGCGGCAAGTTCCTCAGCCAGCGCGCCCTCGAACGCCACCGTGCCGACTACCGTCAGGCCGAAGGGCGTGGCGACCAGACCAAACTGGTCAGCGGCCACTTCATGGAAATGTCCGACCACCCGCGCAGCGAATGGAACGACCTGTGGCTGCTCACCGAAATCGTCCACGAAGGCAAACAGCCGCAAGTCCTCGAAGAAAGCGTGACCAGCGACACCACCAATAACAAGGACGACTTCCATCAGGGCTACCGCAACACCTTCCTCGCCACCCCGTGGGACGTGTTCTACCGCCCGGCCCTCGAACACCCGAAACCGCGCGTACTCGGCAGCCAGACCGCCATGGTCACCGGCCCCAAAGGCGAAGAAATCCACTGCGATCAATACGGCCGCATCAAAGTGCAATTCCACTGGGATCGCGAAGGCCTCGCCGACGACAAAACCAGCTGCTGGCTGCGCGTCTCCAGCTCCTGGGCCGGCGACCGCTACGGCGCCATCAGCATCCCGCGCATCGGCATGGAAGTCCTCGTCACCTTCCTCGAAGGCGACCCCGACCAACCACTGGTGACCGGCTGCCTGTACCACAAAGAAAACCCGGTGCCGTACGCACTGCCGGCGAACAAAACCCGCAGCGTATTCAAAACCCTTAGCTCCCCGGGAGGCGGTGGGTACAACGAACTGCGCATCGAAGACAAGAAAGGTGCGGAGCAGATCTACATCCACGCCCAGCGTGATTGGGATGAGAACGTCGAGCATGACCAGAAGATTCGGGTCGGGAATGAACGTCACGACACGGTTGAGAAAAACACCTACACCGAGCTGAAAGCTGAAGAACACCGCACCACGATTGCTGATCGCAAGATTGAAGCGAAGGCTGACGATCACCTGACGGTGGGGCAGAGCCAGCACGTCAAACTGGGTACGGCGCAGCTGACCAGTGTCGGGAATGAGATTCACCTGAAGGCGGGTGACAAGATTGTGATCGAGGCGGGATCGGAGCTGACGATTCTGGGTGGGGGGAGTTTTATCAAGCTGGATGCGGGCGGCGTGACGGTGGTTGGGCCGGTGGTGAAGATTAATGCGGGTGGGGCGGCTGGGTCGGGGACGGGGATCGGGATTTTGACACCGGTAATACCGTTGATTGCGGATCAGGCTCGGGCGGGGAATACTCTAAAAAATGCAGCTGTTGAAAATTTCTATGGGCAAATGAAGTTCGTCACGAGTACGGGTGTTCCTTACAGCTCAGTAGCTGCGGCATTTATCATTCCTAATAGGACTGCACCATTAACATTTCGAAGCGATGCGGACGGACTATCGCCAAACGTCAAAGCCGAGTCCATCCAAGAAGCAGAAGTGCATTTAATCTGGGATGATTTTGAGGTTCCGGAAGGTTCTGATGATTATGAGAAAGGACGCAAAGCATGAAGCAGGAGCCCATCACCAAATTAGACATAAGCAAAAAACAGGATGCCAGACCACACGAGTATTGTGTGACGTGCGAACAATCCTGGTCTTTTGCTCAGATGGAAGCCGTTAAGCGCTTGAGTATTCGCGAAAAAAGCCTTTTTTCAGGGAAAAGCAAGCTAACCCTGGTGAGTGACTTCAGTGTCAGGGCTGCGCGAATTGCAGGAAACTATGCACGTTTTTACCTCGAGACTGAACCCGGCGGTAGGCCTGAATTAAAAGGTCGATTCTATTGGATGGGCCTTGCCGCATTCGCCAGTAAGCAGGTCATGTGTGGGCTGGACTTCACAAAATTTGCCCAACGAGCTTCTGCACCCCTCGTCGTCATGCCTGCGACTTATGCTGAGGTCAATGCCGCGATTCTGGTTGGGAAAAATGGGTTGGGCAAAGGCAACTTCTGGTTATTTCAGGATATTTTTTGTTGGCATTGGTTATATGTTAAATCTCCCGATGAGTTTATGTCGTGCAAATCTCGTCGTAATGTCGATACCTATGAAACAGAAACCCAAAAGCGCGTTAAAGATTTACCGTGGGCAAGTGCGGCGCTTGGCTCAATAAACAACCTGAAGAAAACCAACGAAATTGATGAGGCGTTTGATTTAATAAAGGCTGTAGAAGCAATGCCCGCGGGCGCCGCGCGGGAAACAGCAAAATTCGAATCGCTTTTAAAAATTGCCGATCATGAACAATTAAAAATTCTGCAGCCGCTTATTTATGATGATTGGACATTTCAAAAAATTCTTGACGGTCAGGCGTTGTCCGAAGGGCTTCCCTACGTTCCGTTGAGATCTGCTGCGTTTGCAATTGCGTGTGATGTAAAAGACTCTGAGCATAGAGTTAAGATGACGGACGACGATGGCAGTCTATATAAAGCCAAAGAACGAATGAAATTCATTCTGGCGATTGCTAAGCAGTACCACAAATTAATGCAGATAGAGACTTGGCGTATGGAGTCGACAATTGCCACCATCGCAAGTTGGGCCGACAAGACATGAAGCACCATCTATTGATTTTGTTAGTTTTGTTAAGTGGTTGTGGTAATGATCAGGGCGAAGTGAGTACTAAAATGGAAAAGAGTAATCCGGTTGTCAAAATTGACGTTGACGGTTCTTTCGATGCTCTGTTTAAAAGCAGTCCTTTGAGGTTCTCCGAGGAATGCCCAGCATCGATGGGGATTTGTTGGTACAAAATAAACATGCGCAGTGGTGATCCATCTATCCCTAACGTTGTTGTCGATGTGGCTGGCGATAACCTCACAGTCGATAAAGTGACCGACATCAGTGTCTCACGAGTGACAGGAGAGGAGAATGTCACGGACTTCGACCTGACGCTGCTCGGGTTGCCTGATAATACGAGCCATGAAGATAACCGTAAGTGGGTTTATGAACTTCTGAATGGTTTCAAATTAGCCGGTTGGAAAAAGTACTTTTACCCTGCAGATCCACGCATTTCGGGAGACGAGTTGGCGAAGATACCGCAGGGAAAGCAAGTCTTTGGTGAGTATCCATTAAGCCATCCCATGTTTGATCCCGATGTTTCACTGGCACTCGATAAGTGGATGGAAGTTAAATCTTTCTACAACTGGTATATGTATAAAGGTAATGAGTTTGTTCATGTGATGGTTCAGCGCAGTGACAGTGATACTGAACCAAAATCTAAAGGCACTTATCTGACTGTCATAGAATTTACCTCTCAAGAAAACACTTGGAAGCTGGATTTTAAGGAGGAGGACAGGGCTGATTGGAAGCAGAAATTCCCTGCTCGACTGAATGAACTGTTAGCGCGCCGAGCAGAAGCTGAGAAACTGGCACGTTTGGCGGGGGTTCAGATTCAGGAAAATTATCAGGCCCCTGACATCGAGTCGAGTGTCCGCCAATAAAGTACGAACGGGTGTTCATTGTTCCTGACTCAGGTCGGCACTCTTTTTCATTTGAAGGCTATTTCCAAATGGCCGGTATTCCATTTGGGAAATTAAGCATGAAGCGTTTTGTATTTTTACCGCTGTTTTCATTTTTGATCAGCGGTTGCGATGATGTCAGTGGTAGCCGAGGCATGGCAGACATTGCCACCAACCGCCCCATTGAAATTAATATGCATGAAGATATTGAAGGGTTAGTCGCGCGTAGTCCTGTAATATTTTCCGAAGGTTGCATGTCAGCAGTTAACATGTGTTGGTATAAGGTTGAAAGATCCTTTGATGACAGCAAACTTCCGACTGTTATTATAGATAAGTCTCTGACACTCGACCACGTCGCTCGTATCAGCATTGCGGTAGATAGGGATGTTGGTAGAAGTGTTGAGGATCTAGATCTTTCAATTCGATCATTGCCAGATAACAGCTTGCATGATGATTACAGGCTGTTCCTTTTTGAACTGATTGATAAGATCACCGCTGCTGGCTGGCAACATTATTATTCGCCATCCGATCCGCGAGTTTCTGGATCGCAGATGGATAAGATTGATACACCAGACTACGTACTGGGCGACTACGTATTGAGCCATCCTTGGCTAGATCCGAGCTATCGTTTAGATCTGAGGCGCTGGTTGAGGATTGGGCGTTTTCATACGTGGACTTTTTTCAAAGACGGTAACTATCTTAAGGTGCAGGCTTGGAGCCGGGATTCGGATGATGCACCTGAGGAGCGAGGCACTTATCTGGTTAGTTTGAATTTCAAAACGCAATCAGAGTATTGGCGCACCACATTTAATACTGATAAAGAGAATGCCCGCTGGACGGAGCTCATGCCGGAAAGATTAGAAAAATATCGGATTATTCGAGAGGCAAGAGAGCAGAAGGCAATTGAAGCGGGTATTGAAATTGATACGAGTTATCACGATCCAGTTATTCAGGCGCTGAAATGAGCGTGCGGTGTTTCGATCAAAACGAGGGCTCGCGATCGGCGCCTATGGATAGCAGGTTTTCCGACGCGTTAGCCAGAATGGTTTCCGTGTCGAGCTCTTCGCAGATGTTAAAGAGGTTGCCTTCGCGGCGGTTGGACGGTTTTTTGGAGTGTGTGGGGAAGTTGTAGGCGAAGGTACGTTTAGTGGCCAGCTCGCTTGGTTCACGCATGCCGCCGTGCTTTGCGGGAAAATTCCTAGGGAGTTGCAGGGCGGAGGATCAAAAGATCGCAGCCTTCGGCAGCTCCTACAGTAATGTATTTCGGGAGGTGTAGGGGAGTGTGACTTGGTGGTCATCGTGTTGGGAAAACGGGGGATCGTCTTCAAACGGTGTTGAATAGTGGCGCTCCAGCGTGAAGTGGTTAAACTGCCCCGGCCGTTCATTTTCCTTTTGAGGCTGTGCGCATGAAATTTCGTTTTCTTCTGTGGATGATGGGTTTGTTGATGGGTAAGGCCAGCCGGACAAATCCTGCATTCCAGCAGCAGTTGGGTGACAAGGATCTGGTGTTTCAGCTGCAGACGCTGGATGGGAAAGTGGCGCGGCATTTTGTGGTCAAGGATCAGCGCATCACCAGCAAGTCTGGCGTGGTGGCAGAGCCGGCGTTTGCGATTGCGTTTAAAGATGCGGGTTATGGCTTTGCGACGATGCAGGCGAAGAACAAGCAACTGGCGTTTATGCAGGGGATTCAGGACAAGTCGATTCAGCTGAAGGGCAATCCGGCGCTGGTGATGTGGTTTCAGGGGTTGATGAAGTATTTGAAGCCGAGGAAGGCTAAGCCGAAAGCCTGAGGGCTAGAAGCTGAAGTAGAAGGGCCTGAGTCGATAGTCTGAGTAGAAGGCCTGAGTAGAGGGCTTGAGTAGAAGGGCTTTTGTGGCGAGGGGATTTATCCCCGATGGGCTGCGAAGCGGCCCCGAATCCTGAGACCTCGGTTTGACTGACACACCTTGTGGCTGGGTTTGCGACTGCTTCGCAGCCGGTCGGGGATAAATCCCCTCACCACAGGGTTTTGTGTGAATCAGCTAGATTGAGTTGGATTCTTCGCGAGCAGGCTCGCTCCCACAGGGGTTTGTGTAAATCCTTGGGGGAGCGGGCCTGTTTTGTTTTAGCCCTGGCTGAATTGCGAAGCCAGTTCGCGCAGCAGGACTTCAGCTTCGAGGACTTTGCTGACGACGTCGTTGGCTTTTTCGCGGGTCAGGCCGACGCGTTCGAGCAGGGCGTCTGGAATGTCTTCATCCGGGCCCGAGCCAATCCCGCGTCCACGCAGTAGGCGCACCGCCAGGCAGACAAGGTTCGGGTATTCGGCGTAGGCGCCGTCGTAGCTCGGATCGTGCTGGAAGCGCAGCGCGGTGGCCAGTTCGTCCGGCATGTCCCAGTAGCGCATCAGCCACGAGCCGATCTGTTCGCGGCTGATACCCAGCAGGTGTTGCTCGATGTAGCTGTGGCACAGGTGCGGGTTGACCTCCAGGTGGCGGCAGATCAGCGAGAAGTGCGGCGGGAACACGTGGGCCAGCAGCAGATACCCGAAGTTGTGCAGCAGACCGGCGAGGTAGGTCAGGCCGGCCTCCGGGCGCTGGGCGCGAGGCATGGCGCGGGTCAGGCCTTCGATGACGGCGGCTGTGTAGATCGACTGCTGCCAGTACGGCGTCGAGTGTTGCGGATGGTCTTTTGGCAGGCTCAGGGTCTTGCCGAGGGCCAGACCCAGCGCGAGGTTGATCACCAGATCGAAACCGAGCACGCGGACGATCGCGTCTTCTACCGAGCGAATCTTGCCCGGCGAGGCGTAGTACGGCGACGCCGCCCAGCTCACCACTTGTGCGGCCAGCGCCGGGTCGGTTTCAACGACGCCGGTGATGTCGTCGATGGTCGCGTTCGGGTCGACGCGCAGCTTGATGATTTTTTGCGCGGTTTCGGCCAGCGGCGGAATCTCGATGGTCGCTTCCAGACGCTGCTGAATGCGCCGTGCGGTAAACGCTTGCACGGCCTGGGTGATTTCCTCGCGGTCATCGTCCGGGCGGTCGAGGTTCGGGCGGATGCTGTTCAGCGCTTCGCCGAAGTTGGCGGCGCTGGCCTTGGTCAGCATGCTTTTGAAGGCATCGCTGGTGATTTCCAGCAACACGCCCGGCTCACCGGAGTTGATCAGCAGCTTCGGCTCGCGCAGCAGGCTTTCTTCGTAGAGGCACGGCGAACTGGTCAGTGCCGGCAGGCCTGGCAGCAGGCTCAGGCTGTGTTTGCCGAGCATCTTTTGCAGGCGCTCGGTCGACACGGCGGTCAGGCGACGGCCCGTCAGTTCGGCGAGGCGATTGAGGTCGAGCAACTGGCTCTGCGGAAACAGCACCATCAGCGCGCCGACAGCGTCGTCCAGCAACACGGCTTGTACCTTGCGCGAGGCATTGAGGCCGTGGTGGTCGAGCACTTCTTCGTAGGCGATCCCGAGCTTGTCCAGCAACAGCCGAATGACAGACGGCGCGTGCGGGGATTCGGGGGCGAGAGCGGCTTCGGTCATGGTCTGTATCCGTTTTTGAAACAATGGCGGGAGTATAACCAGCTTGGTCAGAACGAGCTGTCAGAAACTGCGACGGTGCTCACACTTGGCCGTATTGCTGCCCGTGGCGCAACCAGCGGTCAAGCAAGGGGCTGACGTGGGTCGGCCAGCGTTCCAGCAGCGCTTGCGCCGCGTCACGAACGGCGGGTAACAAGTCGGCGTCGCGCATCAGGTCGGCAACCTTGAATTGCAGCAGGCCGGTCTGACGAGTGCCGAGCATTTCACCGGGGCCGCGCAGTTCGAGGTCTTTTTCGGCGATGACGAAACCGTCGTTGGTCTCACGCATGATGCCCAGACGCTGGCGACCGATCTGCGACAGCGGCGGATGGTAAAGCAGCACGCAATGGCTGGCGGCGCTGCCCCGACCGACACGGCCGCGTAACTGGTGCAATTGCGCGAGGCCGAGGCGCTCGGGGTTTTCGATGATCATCAGGCTGGCGTTGGGTACGTCGACGCCGACTTCAATCACTGTGGTCGCGACCAGCAGTTGCAGGTTGCCGGCCTTGAACTCGGCCATGACGGCGGCCTTCTCGACGGGTTTCATGCGCCCGTGGATCAGCCCGACTTTCAACTCGCCGAGGGCGAGGGTGAGATCTTCAAAAGTGGTTTCGGCGGCCTGACAGGTCAGCTCTTCCGACTCTTCGATCAGCGTGCACACCCAATAGGCCTGACGGCCCTCGGCGCAGGCACCGCGCACGCGCTCGATGACTTCGACGCGGCGGGTGTCGGTGACCAGCACGGTGTTGACCGGGGTTCGACCGGGCGGCAGTTCGTCGAGGATCGAGGTGTCGAGGTCGGCGTAGGCGCTCATCGCCAGCGTCCGTGGAATTGGTGTCGCGGTCATGATCAGTTGATGCGGACACATGCGCCCACCGACGCCTTTCTGCCGCAGCGCCAGACGTTGCTGCACACCGAAGCGATGCTGTTCGTCGATGATCACCAGCGCCAGATTCTTGAATTTCACTTCGTCCTGGAACAGCGCGTGGGTGCCGACCACCATCGGTGTGCCACTGGCGATCTGTTCCAGCGCGGCGACGCGGTTCTTGCCCTTGAGCTTGCCGGCCAGCCACGCCACTTCGATGCCCAGCGGTTCGAGCCAGCGTTTGAAAGTGATGAAGTGTTGTTCGGCGAGAATCTCGGTCGGCGCCATCAGCGCGACTTGATAACCGGCCTCCAGCGCTTGCAACGCAGCTAGGGCGGCGACCACGGTTTTACCCGCGCCGACGTCACCCTGAATCAGCCGCAGCATCGGTTCGTGCTGACTGAGGTCGTAGGCGATTTCGTTGCCGACGCGCTGCTGGGCGCCGGTCGGGTTGAAGCCAAGATTCGCCAGATATTTCGGCGGCAGCTTTTTCGCTTTCGGCATCGCCGGCGCGCGCAAGGAGCGCATGCTTTCGCGCAGACGTTGTTGCGACAGTTGATGCGTCAGCAGCTCTTCGAAGGCCAGACGATGCTGCGCCCAGTGATGACCGAGGGCGAGTTCGTCGACGTCGGCATCGGCGGGCGGATTGTGCAGGTAGCGGATCGCATCGGCCAGCGGCGCGAGTTGATAGTCGCGTGCGAGTTCGGTCGGTAGCCAGTCGGGCAGGGTGTCGGGCTTGAGCATCGTCAGCGTCTGCATGCACAGTTGACGCAGACGCGCTTGGGTCAGGCCTTCGGTCAGCGGGTAAACCGGGGTCAGGGTTTCATCCACTGGCGGTGGTTCGTCGCCGGTGATGGCGCGATATTCCGGGTGGTAGATTTCCAGACCTGAGGCGCCGGGCCGGGCTTCGCCGTAGCAGCGAATCCGCGTGCCGCGTTTGAGCCCTTCTTTCTGCGCGTTGCTGAAATGGTAAAAGCGCAGACTGAGCCCGCCGGTGCCATCCTGCATGCGCACGACGAGGCTGCGGCGGCGGCCCATGACCACGTCGGCACCGCTGACGGTGCCTTCGACCACGGCGTCCTGACCCGGTCGCAAATGGCCGATCGGCACCACGCGGGTGCGATCCTGATAACGCAGCGGCAGGTGAAACAACACGTCCTGGAGATTCTCCAGACCGACCTTGGCCAATTTCTCGGCCATGGCTTCACCGACACCCTTGAGTGCCGTCACCGACACTTGCGACAGCTCAGTCATGACGCTCGCTTAACCGGCCGTAACCGGTGTCGCTGGCTTGGCCACCGAGCACAGGCGAATGGAGTCGGCGAGGATTTCGATGGCTTTCGGCCGTGGGAAACTCGCACGCCAGGCGATGGCCACGGTGCGGAACGGCACCGGTGGCGACAGCGGACGCACTGCGATCACGCCGGGGGCGTAGTGATGGCTGTCAACAGCCGACAACGGCAGGATCGAGATGCCCAGACCGGACGCGACCATGTGGCGAATGGTTTCCAGCGAACTGGATTCGACCGTGGTGTGCTTGGCGCCGTCGCCGCCCTTGGTCAGGGTCGGGCAGGCTTCGAGCACCTGATCGCGGAAGCAGTGACCTTCGCCGAGCAGCAGCAGGCTCTTGTCGTTGAGCAGGCCGGCGTCGATGGTTTCTTTTTTCGTCCACGGGTGCTGGGCCGGCATGAGCACGTAGAACGGCTCGTCGTACAGCGGCAGGGTCAGCACGTCGGCTTCGTTGAACGGCAGGGCGATGATGATCGCGTCGAGTTCGCCGTTGCGCAGTTTGTCGCGCAGCACGTGGGTGAAGTTTTCTTCGATGTACAACGGCATCTGCGGTGCGACCCGGTGCAGTTGTGGAATCAGGTGCGGGAACAGGTACGGGCCGACCGTGTAGATCGCGCCGACTTTCAGCGGTGCGGTCAGCTGATTCTTGCCGGCCTGGGCCAGTTCGCGGATGCCTTGGGCTTGCTCAAGAACTTTCTGCGCCTGGGCGACGATGCCTTCGCCGACCGGGGTCA
Source organism: Pseudomonas sp. NPDC087804 (assembly GCF_044742965.1). Classification (NCBI taxonomy): domain Bacteria; kingdom Pseudomonadati; phylum Pseudomonadota; class Gammaproteobacteria; order Pseudomonadales; family Pseudomonadaceae; genus Pseudomonas; species Pseudomonas sp. NPDC087804. Next base: position 156,040 of record NZ_JBIUVN010000010.1, read on the forward strand.
CGCGCACGGCGCTCTTGCTGCGCTCGAAAATCAGCACACCGAGTTCGTCTTCAAGTTTCTTCACGCCCACCGACAGGGTCGGCTGGCTGACGTGGCATTTCTCGGCCGCGTGGCCGAAATGCTGCTCTTGGGCGAGGGTAACGATGTAGCGTAATTCTGTGAGGGTCATAGCAAAGCGTCCATGAAGATGCGGGCCAAGCATACCGGCTGCAATCGATAGACGCACGTTATCAGACTGAGGGCCCAATGCGACTACTGCAAAAAGCAAAAGATCGCAGCCTTCGGCAGCTCCTACAGGGAAATGCATTCCAATGTAGGAGCTGCCCAAGGCTGCGATCTTTTGATCTTGCTACTTAACGGCGGCGTTCGAGGGAGTAAACAAACGGTGCAACAATTTCAATCGAGCCGTTGTTCAGCATGTCAGCCGGTGGCTTTGGCAGCGGTTGTGCGCGGCGGATCATTTCCAGGGTAGCCCGGTCAAGATCAGCGTTGCCAGAGCGGCCCACCAGTTCGAACGACAGCACGTTACCTTCGGCATCCACCACAAAGCGCAGACGGTTCAAGCCTTCCTTGCCGCGTGCCTGAGCACTGGCCGGGTACTTTTTGTACTTGGCCAAATGCGCGAGCAGGGTGCCTTGCCAGCTGGCTTTGGCAGCCATCTGGGCCGGCGACGGGCCTGGTGCAGGCTGGGCGGATTTCTCCGTTGGTGCCTGAGTCGGCTGGGTGTCGGCCGGTTTTTCCTCGGAAGGTTTTTCCTTCGGCGGATCGGGCAGCTTCTTCTCGACCGGCTTCGGCGGTTTAGGCTTCGGCTTCGGTTTGGGTTTCTGCACCGCGATTTCAGCCTTCGGGGCTTCGGCCAGTTTCGGAATCGGCAACTCTTCAACCGGAGCCGGTGGCTGCGGCGGTGTGACGACTTTCGGCGGAGCAGGCGGTGGCGGGGCCGGAACCGGGGCCAGCTCGACCATCATTGCCTGCGGCGGCAATTCGATGGGCGGGCGGGCGGTCCAGTTCAGCGCCAGCGCGATGGCCAGCGCATGAACGCCCAGCACCACGGCCAGGCTACCGCTGTAACGCGTCAGCTTATGGCGCGTCGTGATCATTTCTTGGCTGCCGTCTCAAGTCCTACCAGGCCGACCTTCAGGTAACCGGCGGAACGCAGGTTATCCATCACGCTCATCAGGTCGCCGTAATCCACGCCTTTGTCAGCCTGGAAGAAGATGGTGGTGTCTTTCTTGCCCTTGGTTCTGGCGTCGAGTGTGGCACCCAGTGCTTCGGGCTTCACTTCGTCTTCGCCGAGGAACAGGCGCTGATCAGCTTTTACGCTGAGGAACACCGGTTTCTCTGGCCGCGGCGCCGGTTTGGCGGTCGAGGCAGGCAGGTCGACTTTGATGTCCACGGTGGCCAACGGAGCGGCCACCATGAAGATGATTAACAGCACCAGCATCACGTCGATAAACGGCGTGACGTTGATTTCGTGGTTCTCGGCCAGATCGTCGTCTGCGCCTTCTTTCAAATGCAGGCCCATGGCCGATTACCCCACTTTAACCATGTGCGGCTGCGAGCTGCGCTCAGGCTGGTGGTCGAGGTCGCGGCTGACCAGCAACAGGACTTCTGCCGAAGCATCGGAAACCTGCGCCTTGTAACCGGCGATCGAGCGGGCGAAGACGTTGTAGATCACAACCGCTGGAATCGCTGCAACCAGACCCAGTGCGGTGGCCAGCAGGGCTTCAGCAATACCCGGTGCCACAACGGCGAGGTTGGTGGTCTGGGTTTTGGCGATGCCGATGAAGGAGTTCATGATGCCCCACACGGTACCGAACAGACCGACAAACGGCGCGGTGGAACCGATGGTGGCGAGGACGCCGGTGCCGCTGCTCATGTTGCGACCGCAGGCTGCAACCAGACGCTCAAGACGGAAGCTGACGCGTTCCTTGATGCCTTCTTTCTCGCGGCTGTTGACCGACAGGCGCATCTCTTCGAGCGCGTCGTGCACCAGCAGGTTGGCGAGGGTGCCTTCCTTGCCGGCGGTCGCGCTTGCTTCTTTAAGGGTGGTGGCTTTCTTCAGGGCAGCGATTTCGCCACGCAGACGACGCTTGGCGCCCATCAGCTCAAAGCCTTTGGCGATCCAGATGGTCCAGGTGATGATGGACGCGATGGCCAGACCGATCATCACGATTTTGACGATGATGTCAGCGTTCTGGTACATGCCCCACGGCGACAGGTCGTGGGCCATGCCCAGCGTGTTGTCGGCTTCGAGAACTTCAGGAACGTCGGCAGCGTCTACCGCTTGCACTGGATCGGTTGCAGTCGGTGCGGCAGCCGGGGCGGTGGCAGGCGCGTCAGCAGCAGGAGCGTGCTGTTCGGTCGCGGCCGGTGCGGCTGGCGCTTGCGCGTCAGCGAAGGCGGCGGTCGGTGCCAGCATCAGGCTGAGCAGCAGAGCCGCCACTGCGCTCCAGGCGCGAGGTCGTTGGGTTGGCGAAGCGGGGTTTTGATTACGTGTCATGCTGGCCGGACCTGAGATAGAAAAACGATGATGCTCTTCCAGGCCTCGTGAGGCCGAGAACAAAAGTGGCAGGCATTATTGCAAGTAATTCTTGTTAACAAAAGTAATAGAGTATCTTTTTTTCCTTGATTGCTAGCCGCTCGTCATTCGCCGGGCCTAGTCTGTCGCTTTCCGATGGGAGTTTTCTGATGTCTGCGCCTTCTGTTCTGATTGCCGGTTGTGGCGATATTGGTAGTCGTCTGGCCACGCAATTGCTGGCCGCTGGCTGGGAAGTCCATGGCTTGCGCCGGGATGTGTCACGTTTGCCGGACGGTGTCATTGGTGTTGCCGGGGATCTCTTTAATGAAGATTGCCCGGACACTTGGCCGATCGGTGCGGTGGATTACCTGGTGTATTGCGCTGCTGCGACGAATCACGATGAAGCCGGGTACCGCGCGGCTTATGTGCAGGGTTTGCAGAATGTTTTGAGCTGGCTGGATGACTATGGCCAGGTGCCGGAGCGGCTGTTGTTTGTATCCAGCAGCAGTGTTTATGGGCAGATGGATGGCGAGTGGGTGGACGAGACCTCAGCGACAGTGGCCAGCGGTTTCTCCGGACGGTTGATGCTTGAGGCTGAGCAAGTCGCGCTCAAAAGCGGTATCCCGGCGAGCATCCTGCGCCTGACCGGTATTTACGGCCCTGGCCGCGAGCGTCTGCTGACGCAGGTTCGCGAGGGTTATCGCGTCGCCGTCGAACCACCGCTATATGGCAATCGCATTCACGCGGATGACGCGGCGGGTCTGCTGAAGTTTTTGCTCGAGGCGGATCGGCAGGGGACTGCGCTGGAGAACATCTACATCGGCGTCGACAATGCACCGGCACCGTTGGCCGAAGTGGTCGACTGGTTGCGCGAGTATTTGGGCGTGACCGAGTGGGCGGCAGAGGCGAGCGTGCGGCGCACGGGCAGCAAGCGCTGCAGCAATGCCCGGGCAAAGGCCCTCGGCTGGACGCCAACATACCCAAGCTACCGCGAAGGCTACGCCGCGATCCTAGAAGGCCGCTAAAAGCAAAAGATCGCAGCCTTCGGCAGCTCCTACTTGGAATGCGTTTCCTGTAGGAGCTGCCGAAGGCTGCGATCTTTTCAGCGGTTTACTGTTTCTCGAGCAACCACTTGCGAGCACCCGGTGTGAACTGCGGCTGTTCATCCGCCAGCGCGGAGTTCACCGCTTGTAGGATTTCCAGCTCTTTGCCCTTGCGCACAAAGATCCAGTTATTGCCCTGACCGTTCTGCTGCAGCCACATGCTGTCGTTGCCGTTGCTCATCGACGCGCAATCGCCCGCCAGGCACAGCGCATATCGATCGGCACCCGGCAATCCGGACACCTGGCCATCGGCCTGGAATTGCACGGTGGCGCCTTCGCCCTCACCGCTGGTGATTTTCCAGCTGCCGCCCATGTAGGCGGAATACAGCGCACGCTCGAAACTGGCACCGATCGGCGCGCCTTCCGGTACCGGAATCGGTGCGCGATCGAACAGTTGCTCGGGTTCGTTATCGCCGGCGGCCTGTTGCAGTTGGCTGCCGTCACGTTTCAACGCGCTGGCGGAGCTGCCATAGAAGTCGACTTTCCAGGTGCCGGACTCTTCGCCCAGCAGCCGTCCTTCGACGTTCTCAAAACCGTTGGTGTAGCGGGCCTGACTGGCCTTGGTGTTGACGTCCCACTCAAGGTTCGGGCCGTAAGCCTGAAGTGCTTCGCGCAGGGGGCCGCCCTTGGCTGCAGCATTGATCGCCACCTGATTGATCCAGGTGCCGCTGATGTCACGGTCGACAGGGTTGCTGGCGCAGCCGCCGAGGAAGAGGGCGAGCAGCGGAAGAGCTAGCGCTTTGCGCATGGTGGAATCCTTTCAAAACCTTTTCTTGCAGAGCAGTCGGCGCGGCGTTTGAAGGCCGCGCCGTGCGCATCACTCGATGACCAGAATGGCATCCATTTCAACCTGCGAACCCTTTGGCAGGGCAGCAACGCCAATGGCGGCGCGGGCCGGGTACGGCTGGTCGAAGTATTTGCCCATGATCTCGTTAACCTTGGCGAAGTGGCTCAGGTCGGTGAGGAAGATGTTCAGTTTGACGATGTCCTTGAACGAACCACCAGCGGCTTCGGCCACGGCTTTGAGGTTCTCGAACACCTGGACGGTCTGGGCTTCGAAGCCTTCAACCAGTTCCATGGTTTTTGGGTCCAGAGGAATCTGACCCGACATGTAAACAGTGTTGCCGGCCTTGATCGCCTGGGAGTAAGTACCGATGGCGGCCGGGGCCTTGTCGCTGGTGATAACAGTCTTGGTCATGTAGGACTCCTTGTTAGGGTTGCGTTATGCACGCATGCGGGTGATGCGGATCACCCCGGTCAAGGCGCGCAGTTTCTTGATCACGCGGGCCAGGTGCACTCGGTCGTGGACGCTGACCACCAACTGGACAACGCTGATGCGACCATCGCGTTCGTCCATGCTGATTTTCTCGATATTGCCGTCGTCTTCGTTGAAGCTGCTGGCCAGCAGAGCGATCAGGCCGCGCTGGTGTTCCAGCTCGACGCGCAGTTCGACGTTGAATTCGCCGGTGACATCCTTGGCCCACGAGAGCTGGATGCATTTTTCCGGGTTGTGCCGGATTTCGCTGATGTTGCGGCAGTTGTCCAGGTGCACGACCATGCCTTTGCCCGCCGACAGGTGCCCGACAATCGGGTCGCCCGGGATCGGCGTGCAGCACTTGGCGTAGCTCAGCACCAGACCTTCGGTGCCGCGAATCGCCAGCGGGCCTTCCGGGCTTGGCAACTGTTCGCCTTCGCCGAGCAGGCGGCGGGCGACGACGTAGGCCATGCGGTTGCCCAGGCCAATGTCTTCAAGCAAATCTTCGATCAGTTCGAGGCGGTACTCGGTGAGCATCGCTTTGACGCGTTCGGCCTGGACTTTCTCCAGCGAACTGTCGAAACCGTTGAGCACCTTGTTCAGCAGGCGTTCGCCGAGGCTGATGGACTCGGAACGGCGCTGCAGTTTCAGCGCATGGCGGATGTGCGTGCGGGCCTTGCCGGTCACTACGAAATTCAGCCATGCCGGATTTGGACGAGCGCCGGGTGCGCTGACGATCTCGACCGTGGAGCCGCTTTGCAGCGGTTCGGACAGCGGCGCGAGACGACGGTTGATCCGGCAGGCAATGCAGCTGTTGCCGACGTCGGTGTGTACCGCGTAAGCAAAGTCGACCGCCGTGGAGCCTTTCGGCAGCTCCATGATCCGGCCTTTCGGCGTGAACACGTAGACCTCGTCCGGGAACAGGTCGATCTTCACGCTCTCGATGAATTCCAGCGAGTTGCCGGCGCGTTGCTGCATTTCCAGCACGCCTTTGACCCACTGGCGGGCGCGGGCGTGAGTGCCTTTCGGCTGCTCGTCACCACTGGATTTGTACAGCCAATGGGCGGCGATGCCGTTGTTGGCCATCTCTTCCATTTCGCGGGTACGGATCTGAATCTCGATCGGTACACCGTGCATGCCGAACAACGTGGTGTGCAGCGACTGATAGCCGTTGGCTTTAGGGATCGCGATGTAATCCTTGAAGCGCCCCGGCAACGGTTTGTACAAATTATGTACAGCGCCTAGCACGCGGTAGCAGGTATCGACCTTGTCGACGATGATCCGGAACGCGTAGACGTCCATGATCTCGTTGAAGGCCCGACGCTTTCCGCTCATTTTCTTGTAGATGCCGTAGATGTGTTTCTGACGAACGCTGACTTCGCACTGGATGCCGTCGATGGC
>NZ_JBIUVN010000011.1:0-50060 GCF_044742965.1 Pseudomonas sp. NPDC087804
ACTCCGGTTATAACAATAGCGGGAGCAGTTATCCGCCTGCAGGTTACGGTACGAACGGCGCCTATGCCGGGGGAGCGGCTTCGGCCCCTGCCTCGGCACAAGGCATGCTGTTCAACCAATTGCAACAGATGCAGGATCAGATCTCGCGCCAGCAAGGCGTTATTGAAGAACTGCAGAATCAGGTTGCGCGCATGAAGCAGGAATCCCTGGAGCGATACCAGGATCTTGATCGGCGCATAGGATCCGGTGCTGCATCTGCCGCGACTCCCGAGAATTCTTCTGCCGGTGGCGACGCAAGCGCTGCTGCCGGTGCTGCCGCTGGTGCAGGGGCTGCTGCTGCAGCAACCCAGGCCCCGGCCGCGGGTAGCGAACCGGCTGATCCGGCCAAAGAAAAGCTGTATTACGATGCCGCTTTCGACCTGATCAAAGCCAAGGATTTCGACAAGGCCAGCCAGGCTTTTGCCGCTTTCCTGCGCAAATACCCGAACAGCCAATACGCGGGCAACGCCCAGTACTGGTTGGGCGAAGTCAACCTGGCCAAAGGCGATCTGCAAGGCGCGGGTCAGGCTTTCGCCAAGGTTTCGCAGCTGTATCCCAAGCACGCCAAAGTGCCGGATTCGCTGTACAAGCTGGCTGATGTAGAGCGCCGCCTTGGTCACACCGACAAGGTCAAAGGCATTCTGCAGCAGGTGGTGGCCCAATATCCGGGTACCTCCGCCGCTCAGTTGGCCCAACGCGATCTGCAACGCATGTAAGGCTGTTTGACCTTTCAAGAAGAAACCCGCGCTTGTCGCGGGTTTTTTCGTTAGAATTCACGCCCTTTTTCTGAAACACGCTTCTTGCGGTCTACGCGTTGGCGGGATTGCCTGAAGTGCCTGACGGAGGCGGACAGCCTGTTTAGCTGTTACGCCCGTGGCGACTATGCAAGACACATTGAGAATCACCGAAGTTTTCTACTCTTTGCAGGGGGAAACGCGGACTGCCGGGCTGCCCACTGTTTTTGTGCGCCTAACCGGTTGCCCTTTGCGTTGCCAATACTGCGACAGCGCCTATGCGTTCAGTGGCGGCACCGTGCGCAGCCTCGACGACATCCTCGAGCAAGTGGCCGGATTTCGTCCGCGCTACGTTTGTGTCACCGGCGGTGAGCCGCTGGCGCAACCCAATGCCATTCCTCTGCTTAAACAGTTGTGTGATGCCGGTTACGAGGTCTCGCTGGAAACCAGCGGCGCCCTCGACGTCTCGGCGGTCGATCCGCGCGTCAGTCGCGTGGTTGACCTGAAAACGCCGGGTTCGAAAGAAGCCCATCGCAACCGTTACGAAAATATCGAATTGCTGACCCCCAACGATCAGGTGAAGTTTGTCATCTGCTCGCGGGAAGACTATGACTGGGCGGTATCGAAACTGATTCAGTACGGGCTTGATCGACGTGCGGGCGAAGTGCTGTTTTCGCCAAGTCATCATGACCTCAATGCCAGGGATCTGGCGGACTGGGTGGTGGCAGACAACCTGCCAGTGCGGTTGCAACTGCAGCTGCATAAATATCTATGGAATGATGAGCCGGGGCGCTGATATGACTGAACAACTGAACTCTAACGAAAAACGTGCGGTAATCCTGCTGTCCGGTGGTCTCGACTCGGCCACGGTCGTGGCCATGGCACGCGCTGAAGGTTACGCCTGCTACACCATGAGCTTCGACTACGGTCAGCGCTCCCACGCCGAATTGCACGCCGCTGCACGCGTCGCCCGCGATTTGGGGGTGGTCGAGCACAAAGTGATTGGCCTGAACCTGAACGGCATGGGGGGCTCGGCCCTGACCGACACCAGCATCGACATTCCGGAAGAACTCGGCGAAGGCATTCCGGTGACCTACGTGCCGGCACGTAACACCGTGTTCCTGTCGTTGGCATTGGGTTGGGCAGAAGTGCTTGGCGCGCGCGACATCTTTATCGGTGTGAACGCGGTGGACTATTCCGGTTACCCGGATTGCCGTCCCGAGTTCATCGAGTCGTTCGAGCGCATGGCCAACCTGGCAACCAAGGCTGGCGTGGAAGGCAATGGCTTCCGCATCCAGGCGCCGTTGCAGAACCTGAGCAAGGCGCAGATCGTCCAGGCCGGCGTGAAGCTGGGCGTTGATTATGGTCTCACCGTTTCCTGCTATCAGGCCGACGATGAAGGCCGCGCGTGCGCCAAATGCGACAGCTGCCGCCTGCGTGCGGAAGGCTTCGCGGCCGCTGGTGTGGACGACCCAACACCTTATTTTTGATTATTTTCAAAAAGGTGTTGAATAGTCCTTAAAAATCAGTATTATACGCGCCACCACACAGCGGGTCGTTAGCTCAGTTGGTAGAGCAGTTGGCTTTTAACCAATTGGTCGTAGGTTCGAATCCCACACGACCCACCATTTTTGGCGGTTTAGAAAATCCGGAAGGCCCACGCAAGTGAGGATTTCCGGGTTTTTTTTTGCCTGCAATTCGGCCCCGCGTCGTTTCAGTGTCAGCAGCGCTGACGCAGGTCAGAATGATCTTTTGTATCAACGGGATATTCTGTAGCCTTGCGCAGCTTCAATGCTGTCCGTGCCTGATAATACTCACTCTCCCGGCGGTACCCTCAAGCGGTCCGGAGCCGGGTGTATACTCGACTTTCGCGCGAACGCGCCTGCAGGTCTTGCGAACATGACGCAGATTTCCGAACGCCTTCTGGTTCAAGCTCACCTCGATGCCAAACAGCCCAAACCGCTGACGGCTGAGGAAGAGGCTTATTACCGTGCCGCCATCGCCGCCGAGCTCAAGGCTCAGGACGCGGTGCTGGTTGCCCACTTTTATTGCGACCCGGTGATTCAGGCTCTGGCCGAAGAAACCGGCGGTTGCGTGTCCGACTCCCTGGAAATGGCGCGCTTCGGCAACGCCCACCCGGCCAAGACCGTGGTGGTCGCCGGCGTGAAGTTCATGGGCGAGACCGCGAAGATTCTCAACCCGGAAAAACGCGTGCTGATGCCGACGCTTGAGGCAACCTGCTCGCTGGATCTGGGTTGCCCGGTCGATGAGTTCTCGGCGTTCTGCGATCAGCACCCGGAGCGTACGGTGGTGGTCTACGCCAACACCTCTGCTGCTGTTAAAGCCCGGGCCGACTGGGTGGTGACATCGAGTTGCGCGCTGGAGATCGTCGAAAGCCTGATGGACAACGGCGAGACGATTATCTGGGGCCCTGACAAGCACCTGGGGACGTACATCCAGCGCAAGACTGGCGCCGACATGCTGTTGTGGGACGGTGCCTGTATCGTCCACGAGGAGTTCAAGTCCAAGCAGCTCGAAGACATGAAAGCGCTGTACCCGGACGCCGCGATTCTGGTGCACCCGGAGTCACCGACCTCGGTGATCGAGCTGGCAGACGCCGTGGGCTCGACCAGTCAGCTGATTGCCGCTGCACAGTCGTTGCCGAACAAGACGCTGATCGTTGCGACCGACCGTGGCATCTTCTACAAGATGCAGCAGCTGTGCCCGGACAAGGTCTTCATCGAGGCGCCAACCGCCGGTAACGGCGCAGCGTGCCGCAGTTGCGCACATTGCCCGTGGATGGCCATGAACACCCTTGAGCGCACGCTGAAGAGCTTAAAGGAAGGCACGAACGAGATCTTTGTCGATCCGGCGCTGATTCCGCAGGCGATTCGCCCGTTGAAGCGCATGCTCGACTTCACCCAGGCAGCACGGATGAAGTTGGCCGGTAACGCCTAAAAGCAAAAGATCGCAGCCTTCGGCAGCTCCTACATTGATCCCTGTAGGAGCTGCCGAAGGCTGCGATCTTTTTTGTGGGCGCTTACTTTTGTTTCTTCGGGATTCGCACCACGCGCGTATCCGAATAGATGTCATGCCACGTGCGCTTCTGCTTGTCGTACAGCGACCAGAAAAAACCCAGCCCCACGCACAGCCACGACGCAATCGACACCATAAACCGCAACAGCGCCTGCCACAGGCTGATCGCGCTGCCATCCGCGTTTTGCACGCGAATCCCCCACACCTGCATGCCCAGTGTCTGCCCGCCATGTGTCCAGAACTTGGCGAAGAAGGCGAACAACACCAATAGCAGGACGGTGGAGTACAGCGGATCGCCGTCCATTTTTCCGGCATCGGTCAGCACGCGCAGGCGTTCTTCGCCGATGATCGCGGCCTGGATCAGTTTGTAAATGAAACCGGTGACGATCAACAGTGCCGTGCACAGCAGAAAGTCATAGAACATCGCGGCCAGACGACGGCCCAGGCCAACGGCAGGAAAATCGCCCTGGGGAGTGAGGAGGTTTTTCGACATGGCAGCCTCTGGACGCGAAAGGAAGCGCCATTTTACGGGTTCGCGCGCACAAAAAAGCCCCTGATATCAATATCAGGGGCTTTTTCGTTACAGAAGATTAGGCTTCTGCTTGTACTTCGTCAGCCTGCATACCTTTCTGGCCTTGCACAGCAACGAAAGTCACTTTCTGGCCTTCTTTCAGGCTCTTGAAGCCGTTGCCCTGAATGGCGCGGAAATGCACGAACAGATCCGGACCGCTTTCTGGAGTGATAAAACCAAAACCTTTCTCGTCGTTAAACCACTTGACGGTACCGCTCTGACGTGTGGACATTTCTTATTTCCTTTGACGCAAAAATTAATGACAGTCTCTTTCACATGAAAGAGTACTGGGGCTGGTTGCAGGAGAGTAAGAAGACGTCGAACGGGATGTAGCTAACTTGTAGGCTACTGCCCAGGTCACGATTCAAAGCTGACCCATGCAAACACAGTGAACAAACTCTACGCCAACTACGGGAGAAAAAACAAGCCCCCGTGAAGGCCCCGGTTTCCCTGCGCTTGATGGCAATTAGTCAGTTCACTAGTGCGGCTTAGGCGATTCGCTTGTTCAATTGTTTTCGATCGTTATAAGCAAAGTTCATATTCGAATAGAAGGGTGAGAGATGCACTGTTTTATGGCGGTTGCGTTACACATTAGTGCACGTTTAACGCAACCGCGTTACTTATAGAAACAGTCAATCAACCACGGTAGTAGCGTTGCGGAACAAATGGCATTTTGCTTACAAGCATTGGCACCTTTTTCCCACGCACGATGGCCCATACGACGGTATCGATCGCGTTGTAAGCCTTGTCGAGGTAACCCATTGCCAGAGGCCCGCCGAGAGTCGGACCGAAACCGCCGCTGCACACGCTGCCGATGATCTCGCCGGCTTCGTTGACGATTTCAGCGCCTTCGCGCACCGGGGTACGTTCTTGCGGCAGCAGGCCGACGCGTTTACGTGCGATGCCATTCTGTTGCTGTGCGAATACCTGCTCTGCACCCGGGAAACCACCGGCCCGCGCGCCGTCTGCACGGCGGGGCTTGGAGATCGCCCACAACAGGCTGGCTTCGATCGGTGTGGTTTCGGTGTTCATGTCGTGACCGTACAAGCACAGGCCGGCTTCGAGGCGCAGCGAATCGCGGGCGCCGAGGCCGATGGCCTGGACTTCCGGTTCGGCGAGCAGGGCACGGGCGAGTTTTGCTGCATCGGCGGCAGGAACGGAGATTTCGAAACCGTCTTCACCGGTGTAGCCCGAGCGGCTGACGAAGCAATCCACGCCCAGCAACGACACGCGGTTGAATTGCATGAAGGTCATCTTCGCGACTTCCGGTGCAAGGCGCGCCAGCACCGTAACGGCTGCCGGGCCTTGCAGCGCCAGCAGGGCGCGCTCTTCGAACAGCTCTGTAATGGTGCACTGGTCGCCGATGTGTTTTTGCAGATGGGCGAGATCCTGATCCTTGCACGCGGCGTTGACCACCAGGAACAGTTCGTCGTTGCCGAGGTTGGCGACCATCAGGTCATCGAGGATGCCGCCGGTCTCGTTGGTGAACATGGCGTAACGCTGCATGCCCACCGGCAGGTCGATGATGTCCACCGGTACCAGGGTTTCCAGGGCTTTGGCGGCGTTGGCGCCGGTCAGGCGAATCTGGCCCATGTGCGAGACGTCGAACAGCCCGGCGTGTTCACGGGTGTGCTGGTGTTCTTTCATCACGCCGAGCGGGTATTGCACCGGCATGTCGTAGCCGGCGAACGGCACCATGCGGGCGCCGAGTTCGATGTGCAGGGCGTGAAGTGGAGTTTTCGACAGTTGTTCGGTGGACATGCGTGGCTCCTTGAAAATTTGGGTTGGGGTAAGGGCAAGATCAAGATCAAAAGCCCCTCACCCCAGCCCTCTCCCGGAGGGAGAGGGAGTTAGTTACGTTTCTCTCCCGGAGGGAGAGGGGGCTAAGTGCGATCGTCTCCCTGAGGGAGGCGACGTTAAATAAGGTTCAGCATTCAATGATGTTGACCGCCAGACCGCCGCGCGCGGTCTCTTTGTATTTGCTTTTCATGTCGGCGCCGGTCTGGCGCATGGTGCGGATGACTTTGTCGAGGGAGACGAAATGCTGGCCGTCGCCGCGCATGGCCATGCGCACTGCGTTGATGGCTTTCACCGAGCCCATCGCATTGCGCTCGATGCACGGCACCTGCACCAGTCCGCCAATCGGGTCGCAGGTGAGGCCGAGGTTGTGCTCCATGCCGATTTCTGCGGCGTTCTCGACTTGCTGAACAGTGCCACCGAGCACTTCACACAACGCGCCGGCGGCCATAGAACAGGCCACGCCGACTTCACCCTGACAACCGACTTCGGCGCCGGAGATCGAGGCGTTTTCCTTGTAGAGAATGCCGATGGCCGCAGCGGTCAGCAGAAACCGCACCACGCCGTCGTCATTCGCGCCGGGGATAAAACGCATGTAGTAATGCAGCACCGCCGGAATAATCCCCGCCGCGCCGTTGGTGGGTGCGGTGACCACGCGGCCGCCGTTGGCGTTTTCTTCATTCACTGCCAAGGCGTACAGGTTGACCCAGTCGAGCACCGACAACGGATCGCGCAATGCTGATTCCGGGTACTTGCACAGCTGCCGGTGCAACGCTGCCGCTCGGCGTTTGACCTTCAAACCACCGGGCAAAATACCTTCGTTACGGCATCCCGCAGCGACGCAGTCCTGCATCACTTGCCAGATGTTCAGCAGGCCGGCGCGGGTTTCCGCTTCCGGGCGCCAGGCGCTTTCGTTGGTCAGCATCACCTGACTGATCGACAGACCATAGGTGGTGCAATGGCTGAGCAAATCCTTGGCACTTTTGAACGGGAAGGTCAGCGGCGTCGCGTCTTCGACGATGCGATCGGCACCGGCCGCGTCTTCATCGACGACAAAACCACCACCGACCGAGTAGTACTCGCGGCTGCGGATCTGCAACCCGGCCGCATCGAAGGCGCGGAAGATCATGCCGTTGGGGTGATAGGCCAGCGGCTTGCGAATCATCGCCAGATGTTCTTTCTCGTTGAACGCAATGCTGTGTTCACCGAGCAGGTTTAAGCGAGCGTTGCCGCGAATTTCTTGCAGGCGCGCGGCGACGGTTTCGGTATCAACGGTGTCGGGATGTTCGCCTTCGAGGCCGAGCAGCACGGCTTTGTCGCTGCCGTGACCCTTGCCAGTGGCGCCGAGGGAACCGTACAACTCGACACGAACGCTGGCGGTGGCCGTCAGCAGGTTTTCACGGCGTAAACCTTCGGCAAAACGCGCAGCAGCACGCATCGGGCCGACGGTGTGGGAACTGGAGGGGCCGATGCCAATCTTGAACAGGTCGAACACGCTTAACGACATGAGTGGTTCTCCGGTTTCTTGTTATAGGAATTGGCGAAACATCAGGCAGGTTACATCCCCCTGTAGGAGCTGCCGAAGGCTGCGATCTTTTGATCCTGATCTTTCAACAGCAAGATCAAAAGATCGCAGCCTTCGGCAGCTCCTACAGGTGAGGCGGTGGGGGCGAGAAATTCGCCCCCAACACGTTTAAGCGTAGCTTTCGATCGACGGGCAGGCGCAGACCAGGTTGCGGTCGCCGAAGACGTTGTCGACGCGACCGACCGGTGGCCAGTATTTGCCTTCAACCAACGACGCAACCGGGTAGACCGCTTGCTCGCGGCTGTACGGGTGCGTCCACTCGCCAACCAGTTCCGCTGCGGTGTGCGGAGCGTTTTTCAGCGGGTTGTCGTCCTTGTCCAGCGTGCCGTTTTCCACCGCGCGGATTTCTTCGCGGATGCGGATCATGGCGTCGCAGAAGCGGTCCAGTTCTTCCTTGGATTCGCTTTCGGTCGGCTCGATCATCAGCGTGCCGGCGACCGGGAACGACATGGTCGGCGCGTGGAAGCCGAAGTCGATCAGGCGCTTGGCGACGTCATCAACGCTGATGCCACTGCTGTCTTTCAATGGACGCAGATCCAGAATGCACTCGTGCGCCACCAGACCGTTGCTGCCGGTGTACAGCACTGGGTAGTGCTCTTCGAGGCGACGGGAAATGTAGTTGGCGTTGAGGATCGCCAGTTGCGAAGCGCGCTTCAGACCGGCGCCGCCCATCATGCGAATGTACATCCAGGTGATCGGCAAAATGCTTGCGCTGCCAAACGGTGCTGCGCAGACCGCGCCTTCTTTGCGTTCCATCTGGCCGTGGCCGGGCAGGAACGGCGTCAGGTGCGACTTGACGCCGATCGGACCAACGCCCGGGCCGCCACCGCCGTGGGGGATGCAGAAGGTTTTGTGCAGGTTCAGGTGCGAGACGTCGCCGCCGAACTTGCCCGGTGCGCAGAGGCCGACCATCGCGTTCATGTTCGCGCCGTCGATGTACACCTGGCCGCCGTTGTCATGAATGATCCCGCAGATTTCGCGGATGCCTTCTTCGAACACGCCGTGGGTCGACGGGTAAGTGATCATCAGCGCGGCGAGGTGTTCGCGGTGCTCGATGGCTTTGGCGCGCAGGTCTTCGATATCGACGTTGCCGCGCGCGTCGCATGCAGTCACGACCACGCGCATGCCAGCCATGTTGGCGGTGGCCGGGTTGGTGCCATGGGCGGACGACGGGATCAGGCAGATGTCGCGACGCTCATCGCCACGGCTCTGGTGATAAGCGCGAATCGCCAACAGGCCAGCGTATTCACCTTGCGAACCGGCGTTCGGTTGCAGCGAGATCGCGTCGTAACCGGTGGCGGCGCAAAGCATCGCTTCCAGTTCGTCGGTCAGTTGCTGGTAACCGGCGCTCTGTGCGGCTGGGGCAAACGGGTGCAGGGCACCGAATTCAGCCCAGGTCACCGGGATCATTTCGCTGGCGGCGTTGAGTTTCATGGTGCACGAGCCCAACGGGATCATGGTGCGATCCAGTGCCAGATCCTTGTCCGCCAGTTTGCGCAGGTAGCGCATCAGCTCGGTTTCCGAGTGATAGCGATTGAACACCGGGTGGCTGAGGATTGGCGACTGGCGTACCAGTGATGCTGGAATGGTGCTCTGTACCGAAGCGGCCAGCGCAGCGAAGTCCGGCAGGGTTTTGCCGTCGGCGAACAGGCCCCACAGGGTTTCGATATCCGCCTGGGTGGTGGTTTCGTCGACCGACAGACCCAGACGCTGAGCGTCGACCACGCGCAGGTTGATCTGCGCAGCGTGCGCCTTGTCGTGCAGCGCGGCGGTTTGTGCGCCGGTGGCGACGGTCAGGGTGTCGAAGAAGCTCGCTTGTTCAACTGTCGCGCCCAGCGCGGTCAGGCCCTTGGCCAGAATCGCGGTCAAGTGATGCACGCGGTTGGCGATCTGGGTCAGGCCTTTCGGGCCGTGGTAGACGGCGTACATGCTGGCGATGTTGGCCAGCAGCACTTGCGCGGTGCAGATGTTCGAGGTGGCCTTCTCGCGACGGATGTGTTGTTCGCGAGTTTGCATCGCCAGACGCAGGGCCGGCTTGCCGAAACGGTCAACCGAAACACCGACCAGACGGCCCGGCATGTCGCGCTTGAACGCATCTTTGGTGGAGAAGTAAGCCGCGTGCGGGCCACCGAAGCCCAGCGGCACGCCGAAGCGTTGTGCCGAACCGATGGCGACGTCAGCGCCGAATTCGCCCGGGGCGGTCAGCAGAGTCAGAGCCAGCAAGTCAGCGGCCACGGCCACCAACGCGTTGGCGGCGTGGAAGCGTTCGGTCAGTTCGCGGTAGTCGAACACGTCACCGTTGGCGGCCGGGTATTGCAGCAGCGCGCCGAAGAACGGCGTCACGTCAGTCAGTTCACGCTCATCGCCAACCACCACGTCGATGCCCAGCGGTTCGGCACGTGTGCGCAGCACGTCGAGGGTTTGCGGGTGGCTGTGGATCGAGGCGAAGAATTGGTGGCTGCCCTTGTTCTTGCTCAGGCGTTTGCAGAAGGTCATGGCTTCGGCAGCGGCGGTGGCTTCGTCGAGCAGCGAGGCGTTGGCGATCGGCAGGCCGGTGAGGTCGCTGATCATTGTCTGGAAGTTCAGCAGCGCTTCGAGACGGCCCTGGGAAATTTCTGGCTGGTACGGGGTGTAAGCGGTGTACCAGGCCGGGTTTTCCAGCAGGTTACGCAGGATCGGCGACGGCGTGTGGCAGTTGTAGTAGCCCTGGCCGATGTAAGTCTTGAACAGCTGATTCTTGCCGGCGATGCCTTTGATCATTGCCAGGGCATCGGCTTCGCTGAGGCCGTCGTCCATGCCGAGCACGCTGGTGCCCTTGATGCTTTCCGGGATGACGCTGGCGCTCAGCGCTTCGAGCGAATCGAAGCCGAGGCTGTTGAGCATGGCTTGCTCGTCACCGGCGCGCGGGCCGATGTGACGGGCGATGAATTCGTTGGCGGTGCCAAGGTTTACTTGAGTCATGTCGGTGTTCCTCAGGCTTCGGCTTGGGCTTTGATCAGACGGTCGTACGCGTCCTGATCGAGCAATTTGCCGACAGCGGCGGCGTCGCTTGGCTGGAAGCGGAAGAACCAGCCTTCGCCCAGCGGATCTTCGTTGACCAGTTCCGGGCTGTCATCCAGCGCCGGGTTGGTTGCCAGCACTTCACCGTCGAGAGGCATGTACACGCCGCTGGCGGCTTTCACCGATTCCACGGTGGCGGCTTCGGCGCCTTTGTCGTACGCCTGCAATTCAGGCAGTTGCACGAACACCACGTCGCCCAAGGCGTTCTGCGCGAAAGCGGTGATGCCGACAGTAACGCTGCCGTCAGCTTCGGTGCGCAGCCATTCGTGATCTTCAGTAAAACGCAACTCGCTCATGGAAACTCCTCAGGGGCCAGACTCGTCTGGTGGACGCGGTGGAAGGCTTGGGCAGGGAAGCCCTTTATTTATGAAGGGTTGATTAGCAAGAACGCGGCCAAGGTTGATTTATCTCTATAAATCAATGATTTGAGTGATTTTGAAGGATGTGACTCAGTGGTGTGTGTAGCGAAATCGCTACAGCACAGGGCGAGGAGAAAAGCTGAACCGGATCAAAGCCTTGCACAGCGGTGATCAGAGGAGGGTGTAACGACATCATTCCACTGTAGCGCTTTCAGTACAGGCGGAGGTCGCTTTTAAGCAGTAACTACAAATGTAGGATTGGAAACCCGGACTGTAGGAGCTGCCGAAGGCTGCGATCTTGTCCCGGCCAATACACATCCAAAGTCAACAGATCGCCGCCTCCGGCAACTCCTACAGAAAACAATCTGGAATACAGTTCAAAACGTGGGAGCGGGCTTGCTCGCGAATGCGGTGTGTCATTCACCAATGATGTCGACTGACCCACCGCATTCGCGAGCAAGCCCGCTCCCACATTTTTGACCGCGTTCGGCTTAGGGTTTGTTGGGGATGCCGTACTTGCGCAACCGATGGGCGATAGCGGTATGCGAAGTCTGCAGGCGGCTCGCCAGTTGCCGGGTCGAGGGGTAGCTGACGTAGAGTTTTTCTAGCAGCGCTTTCTCGAACGATTCGACCGCTTGTTCTAGGCTGTCGACATCGCTGTCAGTCTGCCGCGCCACCGATGTGCCGGCGATGTCGAGGTCGCCGATGTCCACCAGGCTGCTTTCGCAAATCGCCGCCGCGCGAAAGATCACGTTCTGCAATTGCCGCACGTTGCCCGGCCAGCGATTGCCGAGCAGCGCCGGGTAAGTGCCCGGGGCGAGGCGGCAGACCGGGCGCTGAATCTGCGCGCAAGCCTGCTGCATGAAGTAGCGCGCCAACAGCAGAATGTCCTGACCACGTTCACGCAGCGGCGGCACTTCCACGTTGAGCACGTTGAGGCGATAGAACAGATCCTCACGGAACGACCCTTCGCTGACCATTTTTTCCAGATCGCGGTGGGTCGCGCTGAGGATGCGCACGTTGACCTTCACCTCACGATCACCGCCCACGCGACGGAAGCTGCCGTCATTCAAGAAGCGCAGCAATTTCGCCTGCAAGTACGGCGACATCTCGCCGATTTCATCGAGAAACACCGTGCCTTGGTTGGCCAGTTCCATCAGCCCGGGTTTGCCGCCACGCGCCGCACCGGTGAAGGCGCCGGGGGCGTAGCCGAACAGCTCGCTCTCGGCGAGGTTCTCCGGCAGCGCTGCGCAGTTCAGAGCAAGGAACGGCGCGTTGTGCCGCGCACTGATCGCGTGGCAGGCGCGGGCGACCAGTTCTTTGCCGGTACCGGTTTCGCCTTGAATCAACAGCGGCGCATCGAGGGCCGCTACACGCTGAGCGCGGGCCTTGAGGGTACGGATCGCCGGAGATTCGCCGAGCAGCGCATCGAAACCTTCGGCGTGGTCGTGGTGCAGCGCCGAGAGTTGTTCACCGATGCGGTTGGGTTGATACAACGTCAGCAGGGCGCCGGCGTCGGTGATTGGCGTGGCGTCGAGCAACAAGGTTTGACCGTTGACGGTGATTTCCCGTAGCGGCAGGCGGAAGCCGTGTTCGAGCAGCGTGTCGAGCAGGCCGGGATCGTTGAACAATTCGGAGACGCTTTCGCCGGCCGGTTCGCGACCGTAGAGGGCGATCAATGCCGGGTTGCCGAGCAATACTTTGCCGGCGCTGTCGAGGGCTAGAACAGGATCGGTCATCGCCGCGAGCAAGGCATCGAGTTGCAAGTGCCGACGCTGGCCGGGGAGGATATCGACCACGGTCACCGCTTCCACGCCGAGCACGCGGAACAACGCATCTTTCAGCTCTTCGAGCACTGTCGGACTCAGGGTCGGCGCGTCGATGTAGACGTTCGGCGGGATCATCTCCACCGCATCCAGATTGAGGTTGCGCCCACCGAGGATAGCCAGGACTTCCTGGGTGATACCGACGCGGTCGATGAAACTGACGTGGATACGCATGGGGCGGTTCAGTGATCTGCAGAGCGGAGGGTGGCAAGTATGCCCTAAATCAAAAACACCCTCACCCCAGCCCTCTCCCGGAGGGAGAGGGGGCCGACCGAGGTGTCTGGGGTTTGACATCGACCTGAAATAACCAGTCGATTATGGATTCGGTGGAGCTGGATCAGGTCGGCGTAATTCTGAAGCATCCCCCAATCAGTCCCCTCTCCCTCTGGGAGAGGGCTAGGGTGAGGGGCTTTTGAGATTTACTCGAAATGCTCAGGATTAACCGGATCTCCGGACTGCATGTTCAGCTGCTTGCGGATGTCTTCAAACATCAGGTCGTAATGTTTGTGCACCGACCCAATCTGGCTGTGCGTCTTGGGAATCCCGTATTTCTCCGCAATCCGGGTCACGTCGCGGGCGAAGTTGTAGGCCTCTTCCTTGGGCAGGAAAAACGTTTCCTTCATGTCCTTGCCCTGCATATTGCCGTACAGGGTGAACTGTATCCCTTTGCCTTTTTGCGGATCGGTGAACACTTCATAGTCGAGGCAGACGTTGTAATTGACGTCATCGTCGGTCAACGCATGCCGCTCGATGTGCAAATGACCGGGTTCAAACTGGGCCATGAGGAACTCCTTTCAAGGCATGGAAAGAGGGCAGACCCTGGGCCTGCCCCCGCCGTTTCTAATTATCGGTAAGTGATGCCAGGCTTCGCTGTGGTCACGCGTGTACCGGCGGTGCCTTGGACAATCGCTTCGATGTCCGCCAGCGAACCGATCACCGCGACCTTGCCAGTATGGCGCGCGAATTCGCAGGCTGCCTGCACCTTCGGCCCCATGGAACCTGCGGCGAAACCGAGGCGTTCGAGTTCATCCGGGTGCGCTTCGGCAATGGCTTTCTGCGTCGGTTTGCCGTAATCGATGAACGCCGCGTTGACGTCCGTGGCGATCACCAGCAGATCGGCTTCCAGTTGCTCGGCGAGCAGTGACGAGCACAGATCCTTGTCGATTACTGCCTCGATGCCTTTGAGGTTGCGGTTCTCGTCGTACATGGTCGGGATGCCGCCGCCCCCGGCGCAAATAACGATGCTGCCCTTGTCCAGCAGCCACTTGATCGGGCGGATTTCGAAGATGCGTTTTGGTCGTGGGCTGGCAACGACACGACGATATTTGTCGCCATCCGGGGCAATCGCCCAGCCTTTTTCGGCGGCGAGTTTTTCCGCTTCGGCCTTGTCGTAGACCGGGCCGATCGGCTTGGTCGGGTTCTTGAACGCGGGGTCGTTGGCGTCGACTTCAACCTGGGTCAGCAGGGTCGCGAACGGCACTTCGAAATCGAGCAGGTTGCCCAGTTCCTGTTCGATGATGTAGCCGATCATTCCTTCGGTTTCGGCGCCGAGCACGTCCAGCGGGTAAGGGGTGACGGAGGTGTAGGCCGCCGCTTGCAGCGACAGCAGGCCGACTTGCGGGCCGTTGCCGTGGGCGATGACCAGTTGGTTGCCGGCATGGATCTTGGCGATTTGCTCGGTGGCGATGCGGATGTTGGCGCGCTGATTGTCAGCGGTCATCGGCTCACCACGGCGGAGCAGGGCGTTACCGCCCAACGCTACGACGATACGCATAATGCAATCCTTTCAGAATTCGATGACCCTGTAGGAGCTGCCGAAGGCTGCGATCTGTTGATCTTGATCTTGAACAAGCAAAGTCAAAAGATCGCAGCCTTCGGCAGCTCCTACAGGTTGTTGGTTGATCAGGAGAACCTGATCATCCAGTTACAGATCAGCGAGGGTCGAGACCAGGATCGCCTTGATCGTGTGCATGCGGTTTTCCGCTTGCTCAAAGGCGATGCAGGCTGGGGACTCGAACACGTCGTCGGTCACTTCGATGCCGTTTTTCAGGTGCGGATACTGCTCGGCAATCTGTTTGCCGACCTTGGTATCGCTGTTGTGGAAAGCCGGCAGGCAATGCATGAACTTGGTGCGCGGGTTGCCGGAAGCTTTCATCAGCTCGGCGTTGACCTGGTACGGCAGCAGTTGCTGGATACGCTCGGCCCAGGCTTCCACCGGCTCGCCCATCGACACCCAGACGTCGGTGTGGATGAAGTCGACGCCTTTGACCGCCGCTTTCGGGTCTTCAGTCAGGGTAATGCGCGCTCCGCTTTCTTCCGCATATTTATGGCAACGCTCGACCAGATCATCCAGTGGCCACAAGGCTTTCGGCGCGCAGATGCGCACGTCCATGCCGAGTTTGGCGCCGACCAGCAGCAGCGAGTTGCCCATGTTGTTGCGCGCGTCGCCGAGGTAGGCGTAGCTGATTTCATGGATCGGCTTGTCGGCGTGTTCACGCATGGTCAGCACGTCGGCGATCATTTGCGTCGGGTGATATTCATCGGTCAGGCCGTTGAACACCGGTACGCCAGCGAACTTGGCCAGTTCTTCGACGATTTCCTGTTTGAAGCCACGGTATTCGATGGCGTCGTACATGCGCCCCAGCACGCGGGCGGTGTCTTTCATGCTTTCTTTGTGACCGATCTGCGAAGAGTTCGGGTCGATGTAAGTGACGTTGGCGCCTTGGTCATACGCCGCCACTTCGAACGCGCAACGGGTACGGGTCGAAGTTTTTTCAAAGATCAGGGCGATGTTGTTGCCCTTCAGGTGTTGCTGCTCGGTGCCGGTGTACTTGGCGCGTTTGAGGTCGCGGGACAGGTCGAGCAGGTAACGCAGCTCACGTGGGGTGTGGTGTTCCAGGCTGAGCAGGTTACGGTTGTGAATGTTAAAAGCCATGATGGATCTCCTTCGGTGTCGGTTATCCCCCTGGCCGCACTTTATAAGTGACGGCCAGGGCTCAGAGGTTTAGTAGTCGATTGCGTCGCGCACGATTGGGCAGGTCATGCAGTGGCCACCGCCACGGCCTCGGCCCAGTTCACCGGCGCTGATGGTGATGACTTCCACGCCGGCCTTGCGCAGCAGGGTGTTGGTGTAAGTGTTGCGGTCGTAGCCGATGACCACGCCCGGTTCCACGGCCACCACGTTGTTGCCGTCGTCCCATTGCTCGCGTTCAGCGGCGAAGCTGTTGCCGCCGGTTTCCACCACGCGCAACGCTTTCAGATTGAGGGCCTTGGCCACGGTGTCGAGGAAAGTGCCTTCTTCGCGGCGGATGTCGATGCCGCCCTGTTTGCCTTCGTCAGGTCGCAGGGTGAAGGCAACGATCTGATTGACCACTTCCGGGAAAATCGTTACGAGGTCGCGGTCGCAGAAGCTGAACACGGTGTCGAGGTGCATCGCCGCGCGGGATTTCGGCAGGCCGGCAACGATGACTTTTTCCACGGCTTTGTTCTTGAACAGGTTCAGCGCCAGTTGGCCGATGGCCTGACGGGACGAGCGTTCGCCCATACCGATCAACACCACGCCGTTGCCGATTGGCATGACGTCGCCGCCTTCAAGGGTCGAGCTGCCGTGATCCTTGTCCGGGTCGCCGTACCAGATTTCGAATTCGGCGTTGGTGAACTGTGGATGGAATTTGTAGATGGCGGTGGTCAGCAGGGTTTCCTGACGTCGCGCTGGCCAGTACATCGGGTTCAGCGTCACGCCACCGTAGATCCAGCAGGTGGTGTCGCGGGTGAACTGAGTGTTCGGCAGCGGCGGCAGAATGAAGCTCGAATGGCCGAGGAAGTCGCGGAACATCTGGATGGTCTTGCCGCCGAAACTGTCCGGCAGATCATCAGCGGACACGCCGCCAATCAGGAACTCGGCGATGTGCCGTGGCTCGAGGCTTTTCAGCCAGGATTTGACTTCGTTGATCAGGCCCAGGCCCACCGAATCGGCGGTGACCTTGCGCTCGAGAATCCAGTCCAACGCCTCAGGGATGGCGACGATGTCGGTCAGCAGGTTGTGCATTTCCAGCACATCGATGCCGCGCTCGCGCATCTTGGTAACGAAGTCGAAGTGGTCGCGCTT
Source organism: Pseudomonas sp. NPDC087804 (assembly GCF_044742965.1). Lineage (NCBI taxonomy): Bacteria > Pseudomonadati > Pseudomonadota > Gammaproteobacteria > Pseudomonadales > Pseudomonadaceae > Pseudomonas > Pseudomonas sp. NPDC087804. Next base: position 17,116 of record NZ_JBIUVN010000011.1, read on the forward strand.
GGCCTGGGCCACCCAGAGCACGTCGTCGAACAGCAGCTCATCGCAGTTGTTCGGGGTCAGCCGCTGGTGGGCCAGACCTGGGGAGCAAACCATGACTTTGCGCAGTTTGCCGGCTTCGGAATGTACGCCGTACTTAACTTTTTCCGTGGTCATTTCAGTGATCCTCCAGATGACAAATTAGTCGGGTATTACAGCGTCAGGAAGCCGTCGTAGAGACCGTAGGCTGCCACCAGGGCACCCACGATCACCGCGGCGAAAAGCAGCTTCTCGACATTTGTGAAAATCGGTTGTTTGAGTTCCAGCTTGGCTTTGGCGAACAGGATCGCGCCAGGTGCGTAGAGCAGGGCCGAAAGCAGCAAGTACTTGACCCCGCCGGCATACAACAGCCACACCGCATAGATCAGCGCGATGCCGCCGATAATCAGATCCTTGCGCCGTTCGGCGGCAAAGCCTTCGTAAGTTTCGCCGCGCACCGCCAGCAGCAGGGCATACGCCGCCGACCACAGGTACGGCACCAGAATCATCGAAGTGGCGAGGTAGATCAGCGACAGGTAAGTACTCGCCGAGAACAGGGTGATGATCAGGAAAATCTGCACCATCGCGTTGGTCAGCCACAGGGCGTTGACCGGTACGTGGTTCTCGTTTTCCTTACGCAGGAACTCCGGCATGGTGTGGTCTTTGGCGGCGGCGAACATGATCTCCGCACACAGCAGCACCCACGACAGCAGCGCACCCAGCAGCGAAATGATCAGACCGACGCTGATCAGCACCGCGCCCCAGTGACCGACGACATGCTCAAGCACGGCGGCCATCGACGGGTTCTGCAGTTTCGCCAGTTCCGGCTGAGTCATGATGCCCAGCGACAGCACGTTCACCAGCACCAGAAACAGCAGTACGGTGATGAAGCCGATCACGGTGGCTTTACCAACGTCCGAGCGTTTTTCCGCACGGGCCGAGAAGATGCTCGCGCCTTCGATGCCGATGAACACCCACACGGTGACCAGCATCATGTTGCGCACCTGGTTCATCACGCTGCCCAGATCAGGGTTTTTAATGCCCCAGATGTCGGCGGTGAAGATGTCCAGTTTGAAGGCGAAAATCGCGATCAGAACGAACAGCACCAGCGGCACAACCTTGGCGACCGTGGTCACAAGGTTAATGAACGCCGCCTCCTTGATTCCGCGCAGGACGAGGAAGTGCACGGCCCACAACAGTACGGACGCGCCGATCACGGCTGCGACAGTGTTGCCTTCACCGAAAATCGGGAAGAAGTAGCCGAGGGTACTGAACAGCAGAACGAAGTAACCGACGTTGCCCAGCCAGGCACTGATCCAGTAACCCCAGGCGGACGAGAAACCCATGTAATCGCCGAAACCGGCCTTGGCGTAGGCGTAGACACCGCCGTCCAGGTCAGGCTTTCGATTGGCGAGGGTCTGGAAGACAAAAGCGAGGGTGAGCATGCCGACAGCAGTGATGGCCCAACCGATCAGCACGGCGCCAACGTCGGCGCTGGCGGCCATGTTTTGTGGCAAAGAGAATATCCCGCCACCGATCATTGAACCGACTACCAACGCAACCAATGCACCGAGTCGTAGTTTTCCGGGAGCTTCAGACATTGCATGACTCCATTGCAGGAGAAGAGAGATCACAGCGTAGTTCTGTTGTCTGTTCAGTTAGCTGACTTAGATCAGTGCATGGTCACATTCCATTGTTAATGAATGACTTATGAATCGGCTGAAGGCATAAAGCTATCGTCTGCGAAGCCCGATTTAGACGCTTTGTGGCTACATGCTTGGGAATGGCTATTATTACTTTCGAATTATGACGCTAGTTCGTTTTGGCGGATTGGCAAATTTTCCGCGTCTGTTTTCAGTACAGAATTGATTTATTAGGATCAGCGCACAAAATTGTCTGAGCGTGCTAGGCGTTAGCGTGATCGGCTATATATAAATGGGCATTTGTTGGCGTTATCTAATAAACGTACTTACTCTTTACCCATTTAGTTAGTTAAGTCATAAACCTGTGGTGAGGGTTCGGAGCATCTGGGGTTTGGGTGGATCCTGAGGTTTGGCTGGAAATTGAGAATTCGTTGATCAGGAAGGGAGATTTGAATGTCGCAACCGACGCAAAAGCTGCGCCTAGGCGCGTTGATCGCTCTGGTGGTGGGGTCGATGATTGGTGGGGGGATTTTCTCGCTGCCGCAGAACATGGCGGCGCGGGCCGATGCCGGGGCGATATTGATCGGTTGGGGCATCACCGCGATCGGCATGCTCACGCTGGCGTTCGTCTTTCAGACCCTGGCCAACCGCAAGCCTGAACTGGATTCCGGTGTCTACGCCTATGCCAAGGCCGGGTTCGGCGACTACATGGGATTTTCATCGGCGTGGGGTTACTGGATCAGCGCCTGGCTGGGTAACGTCGGTTATTTCGTCCTTTTATTCAGCACCCTCGGCTACTTCTTTCCGGTGTTCGGTCAGGGCAATACGCCGATCGCCATCGGTTGTGCTTCGGTGCTGTTGTGGTGCGTGCATTTTCTGGTGATGCGCGGGATCAAAGAGGCAGCGTTCATCAATCAGGTGACCACGGTGGCGAAGATCGTGCCGCTGATCATGTTCATCGTCATTGCCGCCGTCGCCTTCAAGGCCGACATTTTTACCCGCGACATCTGGGGCACCAGCAACCCGAACTTCGGCAATGTCATGGATCAAGTGCGCAACATGATGCTGGTCACGGTGTTCGTGTTTATCGGCATCGAAGGCGCTAGTGTCTATTCAGCGCGCGCGGAGAAACGCAGCGACGTCGGCCGCGCCACGGTGATCGGCTTTATCGGTGTGTTGGCGTTGCTTGTGCTGGTCAACGTGCTGTCGCTGGGGATCATGAGCCAGCCGGAACTGGCCAACCTGCAAAACCCTTCGCTGGCCGCGGTGCTGGAACACATCGTCGGGCCGTGGGGCGCATTGCTGATCAGCATCGGCCTGGCAATCTCGCTGCTCGGTGCGCTGCTGTCGTGGGCGCTGCTGTGTGCGGAAATTCTCTTCGCCACGGCCAAAGACAAAACCATGCCGGCGTTCCTGAAAAAGGAAAACAAAAACCATGTGCCGGTGAATGCGTTGTGGCTGACCAACGCGATGATCCAGATTTTCCTGCTGATCACCCTGTTTTCGGCGGGCACCTACACCAGCCTGATTTATCTGGCGTCGTCGATGATTCTGGTGCCGTATCTGTGGTCGGCGGCGTATGCCGTGCTGCTGAGCGGGCGTGGCGAAACCTACGAACACGCCTCGGCCGAACGCACCAAGGATTTGCTGATCGGCGGCATCGCCCTGGGTTATGCGGTGTGGTTGCTGTACGCCGGCGGGGTGAAATATTTGCTGCTGTCGGCGCTGCTGTATGCGCCGGGGGTGATCCTGTTTGCCAAGGCCAAACATGAACAGGGCGAGCCGATCTTCACGTCTATTGAGAAGGGCATCTTTACCGTCGTCATCATCGGTGCGGGTCTGGCGGCGTATGGCTTGTACAGCGGCATGCTGTCGTTGTGAGGTTGGCGCTGGACTATCAACCGCCGTATGACTGGGAGGCGATGCTGGGTTTTCTCACGGCGCGAGCGGTGGTCGGGATGGAGACCGTGGTCGATGGCGTGTATTCGCGCAGCATCGGGTTGAACGGGGTGCATGGCACGGTTTCGGTGTGGCTCGGTGCTGCTGATTCGCTGGCGGTTGAAGTGGATTTTCCTGATTCGCAGGCGCTGCCGGAGATTGTGCGGCGGTTGCGGCGGATGTTCGATCTGGATGCGGATGTGGCAGTGATGCAAGGGCATCTTGCGCAGGATCCGCTGCTGGTGCGGTTGATGGCCGAGCGTCCGGGGTTGCGCATTCCGGGGGCGTGGGATGGCTTGGAACTGGCGTTTCGCGCAGTGCTCGGGCAGCAGATTACCGTGGTGGCGGCGATTCGCTTGGCGGGGAAATTGGTGGCTCAGTATGGCGCGCCGTTGCAATCGACGGTGCCGGGTTTGAGCTATGTGTTTCCTGAGGCCTGTGTGTTGGCTGAGGCGGATTTGGCGGCGTTGGGGATGCCCAAGAGTCGAGGGCGGACACTGTCGGGCGTGGCGCAGGCGTTGCTCGATGATCCTGCATTATTTGAGCCTTATCGCGAAGGCGGGGTGGCGCGGTTGCTGGCGTTGCACGGGATTGGCGAGTGGACGGCGCAGTACATTGCGCTGCGACAGTTGCGCGATCTGGATGGGTTTCCCCATGGCGATGTCGGGTTGTTGCGGGCGTTGGAAGTGCTGGAGGGCCAGCGGCCGACGGCGCGGGAATTGGCTGTGCGGGCGGAGGGTTGGCGGCCTTATCGCGGGTATGCGGCGCAGGTGTTATGGGCGTCTTTGAGTCGTGGTGATTGATCCGGAATTTGCGTGGCCAATTCAGCCCTCATCGCGAGCAGGCTCACTCCTACAGTTGACCGCGTTTCTACTGTTGGAACGCGGTCAACTGTAGGAGTGAGCCTGCTCGCGATAGCGGTTGAAAATTCACCACTGAGGTTGGTGTGAACCCAAGTCCATGGCAGGCAACGCCCACTGCAACGGTGTGCCGCTGATCTTCAGCGGCGCCAGCAACCGATGTGCTGGCCCCCATGGGGTTTGTTCCAAGGGCAACCCTTGGTCTTGTTCATCCTCGGCACGCAACGCTTCGGCTATTCCGGGCCCGTGTTCGATCAACAACCTCGCCGTCCGCGCCAACGACAACCGTGCCGAACCACCATGTCCATTCCGCAACCGCTCAGTCAGCAACCTGATCGCACTCGCCGCCATCAAATAGCCGGTCGCATGATCCAGCGCCTGCACCGGCAACGGCGTCGGTTTGTCCGCGTGCTTCCAACGCTGCCCGGCCTCGGCGATGCCGCTGCTCATCTGCACCAGGCTGTCGAAACCCCGGCGGTTTTGCCACGGGCCGCTCCAGCCGTAAGCGTTGAGGCAGACGTCGATCAATCCCGGTGCCAATTGGCGACGACGTTCAACGCCGAAACCAAGATTCTCCAACGCATCAGCGCGATAACCGTGCAGCAGAATGTCGGCGTCTTTCAGCAGACTCTCGAACACCGCGCGATCCGCCGGAACCTGCAAATCCAGCCGTGCGCAGCGTTTGCCGAGGGTCATTTCCGGGACGACGCCGGGCTCGTTCCAGGTCGGTGGATCGATGCGCAAAACCTCAGCACCGAGCCCCGCGAGGAAACGACTGGCGGTAGGGCCGGCGAGTACTCGCGTCAGATCTAACACCTTGATCCCGGCCAATGGGCGTTCCACCGAGCCTTGCCACGATTTCGCATGTTCATCCTGATCAGCAATGAAGTGAACAAGCGGCTCGGCATTTACCGCCAACCCTTGCGGATGCTGTTGCCACTGCGCCCAACTGCGCATTTCGGCGGCGCAACCTTTGGCATCGACCACCGCTTGCTCCAACTCCGTGCTCGCCCATTGCGCGACTTTCACCGCCATCGCCGCGCGATCGGCGCAGGCACCGAGCACGCGTTCAGCGGCGGCGCGGTGATGCGGGGCGTTGGTGTGCAGGCGAATCCAGCCGTCGCGCGTTGCGTAGTCACCGGCGACCGGATCCCACAGCGGCGGCACTTGCCAGCCGATTGGGCGCAGTGATGAGGAGAACCAGAACGAAGCCAAACAACGATCGACTTCTACGGCGGGCAGGTGGCCGGTTTGTTGCTGCAAGAGTTCGCTGACGGCTTGCCCGGCAGCGGCGATGCTGGCGCAGGCCAGATCGGTGACGGCGAAGGCCGAGGGCAGGGCGCCACTGGCGGTGAACGCAATCGGCGTGTGCGGCAAGCCGAGTGCGGCTTGAATGGACGTGAGTAAATCAGTCATCGAAGGCCCTCCGGAGCGAGAGGGCGATGATAGTGCAAAACGTCACTGGATTAGATGAAGGCTCTTGTAGGAGCTGAGCTTGCTCGCGAAAGCGGTGTGTCAGTCGACGAAGATGTTGAATGTGACGGCCTCTTCGCGAGCAAGCTCTGCTCCTACAAGTTTGTGTGGTGAGGTCTAGACGCGGAACTGATCCATCAATTTCATCTGCTGGCTCGCCAGTGCATTGAGCTGGCTGCTGATCGCCGCCGACTCGGTGGCTTGTCCGGTCAGGGTTTCGGTCACGGTGCGAATCGCCGAAACGTTGCGGTTAACCTCTTCGGCCACCGCGCTCTGCTGTTCAGCCGCGCTGGCGATTTGCAGGTTCATGTCGCTGATCACCGTCACCGCGTCGCTGATCTTGCCCAGCGCATCCACCGCCTGACGAATCTGCCCGGCGTTGTTGTGCGCCTGAGTCTGGCTCGAATGCATGGTCGCGACCACGCCACGGGTGCCGGTCTGAATGCGCTCGATCACCACGCGAATTTCTTCCACCGAATCCTGCGTGCGTTTGGCGAGGTTGCGCACCTCGTCGGCGACCACGGCGAAACCGCGTCCACTCTCACCGGCACGGGCCGCTTCAATCGCCGCGTTGAGCGCGAGCAGGTTGGTTTGTTCGGCGATGCTGCGGATCACTTCCAGTACCGAACCGATCTGCTCGCTGTTGACCGCCAGCGCTTCAACTTCGGTCACCGCTTTGCTGACTTCATCGGCCAGTTGATTGATGTCGCGGGTGCTGCGTTCGATGATCGACATGCCGTCCTTCGCCGACTGATCGGCACCTTTCGCGGCGTTGGCTGCGTTCGACGCGCTGTTGGCGACGTCGTGGGCGGTGGCGCTCATTTCGTTGGACGCGGTAGCCACTTGGTCGATTTCGCGGAACTGCACCTGCATGCCTTCGCTGGTCTGACGGGCGATTTCCGAAGACTGGTCGGCGGTGCCGCGCGCTTCGGTGATGCTCTGTTTGATCTGCGCGATGGTCGGTTGCAGCTTGTCGAGGAAACGGTTGAACCAGTTCACCAGTTCGCCCAGTTCATCTTTTTTGCTGTAGTTCAGACGCTGGGTCAGATCACCTTCGCCGCTGGCGATGTTCTTCAGCATCTCGGCGACGCTGTTGATCGGACGGGTAACGCCAGACGCGGTCAGCCAGATCAGCAGCAGGCCAACCACACCAGCCACCACAGCCACCAACAGCGCGGTGAGCACGCCGGTTTCCTGGGCATCATCGAGCACCGCTTGCAGCTTGACCGAGTCGGCCAGTAGCACTTGTTTCGGCAGGTCGATGACCACGCCCCACGCACGCGAGTTGCCAATCGGGTCGACCGGGTAAACCGCTCGGATCAGGTCGCCCTGTTCGAGGATTTTCGGTGTGCCGGAGGCGAGCAGTTGCAGTACGTCCTGGCCATTGGCGCCGAGGGTGTCGTTGATCTTTTTGCCGACCTTGGCCGCGTCCGAACTGTCGGCGCCGAGCACGCCGCTGCCGGAGACGATGAGCATGTGCCCGGCGTTGTTGAAGAGGTTGCGTTGCGACTCGACGGCGGCTGCTTGCAGCGCGTCGAGGGCGATGTCGACGCCGACCACGCCGATCGCTTTGCCGTCGACAATCAACGGTACGGAAATGGTCGTCATGAGCATTTCCTTATTGCCCACGGTGTCGGCGTACGGGTCGAGCAAGCAGGTGCGTTTGTTGTCGCGAGGGCAGGTGTACCAGCTGTTGTACGGCGTGCCGCTGACGCTGAGGGTAGTTTTGGTCAGGTCTTCTTCGACCATGATCGTGTTCAGCGAGGCGCCGGCCGCGCGGCTCCAATAGGTCGCGAAACGTCCGGCTTCGTTGGACTGGCGCGCGGCGTCGTTGGCGAACTCGCTGTCCTTGCCGTCGAGGCCGTTGGGTTCGAAGGCGAGCCAGATGCCGAGCACTTTATCGTTGCGCTCGAAGGCGGTTTTCAGGCTCTGGTTCAACTCTTCGCGCAGGGCGCCGGCGTCCAGCGAACGCTTGGCGGCCATCACGCGCATGTCTTTGATCTGATCCGCCAGCGCGGTAATCACCAACAAGCTTTCGCCAAAGGTTTTCTGCACCCGCACCGCTTGTTCGGCGGCTTTGGCTTGCAGCAGGTTTTGCACACTGGCGGTGAGCAGCTGGTTGCTGGAGTTGCTGACCAGTTCATCGTTCTGGTTGGTCTGGTAGATGTTCATGCCAACAATCAGCGCGACCACACCGAGCAGGCACAGACCGGAGAGCAGGACGATTTTCAGGCGGATGGACAGAGAGTCGAACATGGGGCGATCTCGCGAATGGATAAACGGGTGGCTTGCGGGTATGGACTACCCGGTTCGCCAAATCCATTCAGCGCCATGAATGCTCATCGGCGCGGGGCGAGAAGGCATGAGGCGCGCGCCGACGAACGGTCAGCGCTAAACGTTTGCGCAGGGGAAAGTGCTGGAAATCAGAACAATTTCAGGGAAGTGTCTGCGTGTTTGGGAGGGCAATTGTGGTGAGGGGATTTATCCCCGATGGCCTGCGAAGCAGGCCCAAAACCTGAGAATGGGTTCTGTCTGAAAAATCAGGGTTTCTGGACTGTGGCTGCTTCGCAGCCAATCGGGGATAAATCCCCTCGCCACAGAATCCCCTCGCCACAAAAGTTCTTCACACAGAAACTCGGTGTGGCTTAAACAGGAATCGATTCCGGGCGCGACCAGATCCACAGATTCCCCAACCCCATCCCGGCAATCGCCAGATAGATCGGCCAGCCGTGATCGAGCATCACCAGCATCAACGTCGCGCACAGCAACATGCTTACCGTCGCGCTGACTTTGGCTTTGCGCGCGATGATTTTGCCGTTGCGCCAGTTGCTCAGAATCGGCCCGAACAGGCGATGGTTTTCCAGCCAGGCACTCAGGCGCGGCGAACTGCGGGTGGCGGCCCAGGCGGCGAGGAGGATGAACTCGGTGGTTGGCAGGCCGGGCACGACAATGGCGATCAGGCCGATGCCGAGGCTGACGTAGGCCAGAAGGCCGAACAGCACGCGGGCGAGTTTGGAGGAGGCTGGTTGCGGCATGGGCTCGGCGGGATGCTTCTGAAGCGGGATCGGGATCTTACAGATTTACGCGGGCCCTTGTAGGAGCTGCGGAACGCTGCGATCTTTTGATCCTGAAAACAACATCAAAAGATCGCAGCCTTCGGCAGCTCCTACAGGGGAGATTGTGTTGCTATCAGGCCAGTTCTGCCTCGGTGGCGTAAGCCTGTTCCAGCAACACGGTGAAGCGGTTGAACGCGTCGATCGCGCCTTGCTCCACTTCGGCTTCTTCTTCAGCGCTGAATTCCAGCGAATCCAGGGTGCGCACGAAGCTCTTCCAGCCTTCGGCACGGCCACCTTCTGGCTCACCGAGGTGACGGGCGCCGAAGGTTTCGCTCAGTTCCAGGGCCACGGCGCGTTTGATCAGGAACGCAGCGCCGAGCTTCGAACCTTCGGACACAAAGATCCAGCCCAGTGCCCGTGCCTTGCTCGGGTTTTTCACCGCGCCAGCGACCGGTGCCGGGACTTCGGTGTCGAGATCGGCGAGGTCAGCCTTGGCCGCTTCAGCGCGGCAGCGGGCCGGCAGGTCAGGGACGATGGCGGTCAGTTCGGCGCTGTTGTAGAGGTCGACCAGCTCCGACTGGAACAGGTACTGCGCGACCACGAAACGAGCGAAGTTGGCGCGGGTCTCGAACGGCGCGTGAGCCTTCACCAGGGCATCGAGCTTGGTGTGCGGCTCGTTGGTGATCTGGTTCAAGCGTTGCGAACGCAGGGCAGGGCGTTGTTCGGTGTCTTGAGCTGTCATGGGAAATCCTTGAGAAAGAGAGGCGCTTGCTAACGAGACGAACAAGCAGACGCCTGAGCGTAAAAAAACCTCACTGCGCGGTGCTTGAACACGCGCAGTGAGGTCGGCGGGATCAGATGTCCCAAACCAGATTGATCGCGAAGTTGCGGCCCGGTTGGGTCAGGCGATCGAGGTTGGCCGGTTGCGTGACCGAGGCTTCGCCAACGCTGTCGTAACCGCGCACGTCATCCCACTGCCAGTATTTCTTGTCGGTCAGGTTGTAGAGACCGGCGTTGACGGTCACGTCGTCGGTGACTTTGTAGAAGCCCGCCAGATCGAGCACGCCATAACCCGGGGTCTTGAACTGGGTGCTGGTGCCGTCCGGTGTTTTGAACATGGTGCTGTCGACACGATCCTTGCGCTTGACCAGCGTCCAGCTCAGCAGCGCGCCGTATTTGTCCTGGTCATAACCGAGGCCGAACACGCCGGTCAGCGGATTGATGCTGTTCAGCGGCTCACCGCTGTCGTCGTTGCGGCCATACAGGTACGCCATCGAGCCTTGGGTGTAGAGGCCGGTCGGTGCGCCGAAGGTATCGAGGTTCAAGCGACCTTTAAGCTCCACGCCTTTGATGGTGGCGTGTTTGATGTTGTTGCTCTGGAACGTGGTCTCGGTGTAGCCGGGAGTGATGGCGTTCTCGTCGATGAAATCACGGTACTTGTTGTAGAACACCGCAACGTCGAAGGTGCCCGCTTCAAACTGGCCACGCAGACCGGTTTCATAGCTTTTGCTTTTTTCCGGTTCAAGATCCGGGTTCGGCGCGACCTGGTAGCCGCCCGCGAGGTTTTCAAAGCGACCATACAAAGCCTTGGCGGTCGGGGTGCGGAAGCCTTCGGCGTATTGACCGTACCAGGTGTAGTTATCGTTGAAGCTGTAAGTCGTACCGAACTTCGGCGACAGACGATGCCAGGTTTTCTTCTCGTCGCTGACCTGACCGTTACCGCTCTGGTCGGCAGTGGCGAGGAACTCATCGGTGATGTGCGGCTTGAGTTCGGTGTAGTCGTAACGCGCGCCCGGCAGGAACGTCCAGTTGCCCCAGCTGATCTGATCCTGGGCAAACAGGCTGTAGCTGTTGATGGTCGGATCCGGGAAGTCGCTGGCCGGTGTCAAGGTGTCGGCCGCGCTTGGCGCCCCGATCACGCGGCAGGCGCCGGCGACGGTCAGGCAAGTGCCGGAGCCGGTGCGCAGACCGGTGACCTTGTCCTGCTTGATGGTCGTGCCGTAGGTGATGGTGTGATCGGTGTCGGCGATGGCAAACGACTTGTCAGCCTGCGCATCGAATACCCACTGGCGATCTTTGTAATTGGTGTCGCGGTTGCGCAGCACAGTGCGCGACGGCGCGTAGATTTCCTGGGTGCTCTGATCGGTTTTGGCGATCTGATAGTTGAGCGACCACTTGATGTTGTCGGCCAGCACAGTGTCCAGCGCGAAGCGGTGTTCCAGACCAAAACGCTCGCGGGTAACGGTGTCGTTGCCGGTGCGCGACTTATAGAAACCGAAACCGCGTCCAGCGTTGAACGGGCCGCCGACGGCGCTCAACTGGTTGGTGTCGCGATCATCTTTATAGTGTTCGTAGGTCAGGCCGAAGCGCGCGTCGTCAGCGTAGTTCCAGCCGAGTTTGGCCAGCACGTTGGTGGTGCGCACGTCTTCCGGGTTGGCCTCGGTGCGGTTCAGGCCGGTGCCACCGGTTTCGCCGTAGGATTCGGTTTCGTGACCGTTGCGCTGGCTCAGGTGCAGCAAACCGTCGAAGTCGCCGGTGCGGCCAGCAACGGTACCGGAGGTCAGCCAGCTGTCATCGGCCGAGCTGTAACCGGTTTTCAGCCGTGCGCCGACGTCCTGACCAGGCTTGATGATGTCGTCCGGATCGAGGGTGTAGTAGCTGACGGCGCCGCCAATCGCATTGCTGCCGTACAGCACAGAGGCCGGGCCACGGAGAATTTCGACGCGTTTGACGATTTCCGGGTCGACGTAATTGCGGTTGGTCTGCGCGTACGGACCGTTGAAAAAACTGTCCGGCACTTGCACGCCGTCGACCTGAGTCAGCACGCGGTCGCCATCGATACCACGGATGTTGTAGCCGGTGATGCCGGCACGTTGACCGGCACCGCCCACCGAAACGCCCGGCTCGTACCGCACCAGATCCTTGATCGAGTTGACGTTGTTGCGATCGAGATCTTCGCGGGTCTGCACGCTGACGGTGGCCGGCACGCTGTTGACCGACTGTTCCTGACGCGTGGCGCTGATGGTCACCTGATCAAGGTTCAGGGTGCCGCTGCTGTTGCGCTTTTCCAGCACCACATTGTTGTTGCTCAGCTTGCGGAAGCTCAAATTGGTCCCCACCAACAGCCGCTCCAGCGCTTTCTCCGGCGGCAGCGAACCGCGCACGCCCGGCGACGATACGCCCTGACCCAGTTCCGCCGGCAAGCCGACCTGCCAACCGGTCACAGAGGTGAAGGCATTGAGCGCCGACACCAGCGGTTGCTGGTTGATGGAGAACACGTAATCGCCCATGTTGCGCGCCGGTTGCTCGGTGGCAGCCATCAGCGGTGCGGTGCCGGCCATGAGAATGGCAGCGGTCAGCAGCGACAATACGCGGGAAGGGGAAGTCTGACGGGTAAGGCGTGAGGACATCGATAGCGCTCCGTGTCGCACGAATCTTTATAGGTGCTGATTGGCATCGTGATGCGAATCAATTGCATTGGCTATAACGAGACGAACGGGCTTCAGCTATCGAGTAAAAATAATTCTCATTTAGTTCAAGATCACCAGCGCCGGAAATTCCTGCAAGCGCGCGGAGGTGATGTGGGCGAGAGAGCGCACCACGTCGAGCGGTTGATCGAGGCGATAATTACCGGTCACGGCGACCTCGGCCAACTGCTCGTTGGTATTGATGATCCAGCCCGGATAGTAGCGGCGCAGCTCGGCCAGCACTTGGTTGAGCGGACAGTTCTCGAACACCAGTCGGCCCTGCACCCAGGCCAGATCGGTCGCGGCGTCGAGTTTGGACGGGCGGTCGAAGCCATTAGGGCCGATGCGGATACTTTCCCCGGCCGACAGGCGCACGCGGGCATCGTTGTGGGTCGCGCGCAGATCGACATCGCCACGCTGGACGTTGACCTGCGCGACGCCATCGAGATAACGCACGGCGAATTCGGTGTCGCGCACACTGGCTTTGACCGGGCCAGCATCGATTTCCAAGGGCTGAGTGCGGCTGCCGGCGATCTCGAAATACGCCTCGCCCTGATACAGCCGCGCGACGCGCTGCTGATCATTGATCGTGCTGGAGAACGCGGAATTGGTGTTGAGCAGGACTTTCGAACCGTCCTCCAGTTGCAGGCGCTGACGCTCGCCAACCACCGTCAAATGATCGGCTTGCATGCGCATCGGCAGGTTGCTGAAACTGAACAGACCAAGAATCAGCACAGCAGCAGTGGCCAACGGTTTCCAGTGCGGGCGCAACCGCTTGAGAAAGGTGACCTTGGCCGGTTTCGCCGCAAGGCTTTGCGCGCACTGAATGACTTGCGGGCCATCCCAGATCGCCTGCGCCTTGGCGAACGCTTCGGCATTCAACGGATCAGCCGCCAGCCAGGCATGGAACTGCCGGGTCTGCTCCTCGTCCGGGCTGCCGAGCACGATGAGCCAGTCCAGCGCCTGGTCCATTGCGTCTGCAGCGTCCCGCGCCGAATCAGGCGAAGGCGAGCGGTGGGTGTCCGTCACGGTGTTTCCTCGGGCTTTTTCAAAGCAAGTTTCGAGTTTCAAGCGACAAGCTGCAAGCTAAAGCTCATTCGGTGTGAACTTTGAGTTTTCAGCTTGCCGCTTGAAGCTTATAACTCGCCGCTGCTGTTATGCCGTTCGGCGACGCCGATGCAAATGGACATGATCAGTTTCAATTCTTTCTGCACGGTACTCAGGGAGACGCTCAGTTCGTCCGCGATTTCCTGGTAGCTGTTGCCGTGCAAACGGCTGAGGATGAAAATCTGCTGCTGACGCGAGCTGAGTTCGCTGAGGCTCACGTTCAATCGCTCTAGCATTTGTTCGGCGTGGGCGGCGTCTTCGGCGCTGCTGGCGGGGGCGGCGATGCTGTGCACGACGTCTTGCGGCACATCATCGACCATCGTCCGTGAGTGCAGCTTGCGCGCACGCAAATGATCCAGCGCCAGATTGCGCGCGGTCTGGAAGACAAAGGGCTCGAGGTGATCGATGGCCCGCTCGCTCAACGCCCGCGTCACGCGCAGGTAGGTTTCCTGCAGCAGGTCTTCAGCGGTGCTGTGATTGTTGACCATCCGTTCCAGCGTCCGCAGCAGGGACATACGCTGGGTGAGGAAGACGTGGTTGAAGCGCGATTGACTCACGGGGGAACCTGATCCATTTCGAGCGAATGATAATGCTTATCATCTATGCGAATGGTCAAGTCCTGATTTTAAATGCAACACAAAACCTTGTAGGAGTGAGCCTGCTCGCGATAGCGGTTGATCAGCCACAACATCTGTGACTGACAGATTGCAATCGCGAGCAGGCTCACTCCTACAAGGGGTATACGGGATTTACTCGGCGTTACACAGCGCCAGGCAGTTATCCAGCATGCGGTTGGAGAAGCCCCACTCGTTGTCGTACCAGGCCAGCACTTTCAGCAGTTTGCCGCTGGATTTGGTGTGGTTGGCGTCGAAAATCGACGACAGTGGGTTGTGGTTGAAGTCGCTGGAAACCAGCGGCAACGTGTTGTAACCCAAAATCTTCGAATGCTGGCTCGCAGCCTTGAGCAGCGCGTTGACCTCATCCGCCGAGGCTTCGCGCTTCAATTGCACGGTCAAATCCACCAGCGAGACATTGATCACCGGCACCCGCACGGCCATGCCGGTCAGTTTGCCGGCCAGTTCCGGCAGCACCAGGCCGACCGCTTCAGCAGCGCCGGTCTTGCTCGGGATCATGTTTTGCGTGGCCGAACGCGCGCGGTACGGGTCGGTGTGATAGACGTCGGTGAGGTTCTGATCGTTGGTGTAGGCGTGAATGGTGGTCATCAAACCACTTTCGATGCCCAGCTCACGGTGCAGCACCTGCGCCACTGGCGCCAGGCAGTTGGTGGTGCACGAAGCGTTGGAGATGATCTGGTGCGACTGGCGCAGAATGTCGTGGTTCACACCATAAACGACGGTGGCGTCGGCGCCTTTGGCCGGGGCCGAGATGATCACTTTGCGCGCGCCGGCAGTAATATGCGCAGCCGCTTTGGCGCGGTCGGTAAAGAGACCGGTGCATTCAAACACCACATCAATCTTTTCCGCGGCCCAGGGCAGGTCGGCCGGATTGCGAATCGCGCTGACCGCAATGCGGTCGCCGTTGACGGTCAGACTCTCGTTGTCATGCTCGACTTGCGCGTCGAACGTGCCGTGAACGGTGTCGTATTTGAGCAGATGGGCGTTGATCGAGCTGTCGCCCAGATCGTTGATGGCGACGATCTGCAAATCCTGTCGATAGCCTTGGGTATACAGTGCGCGCAGGACATTACGGCCGATGCGGCCAAAACCATTGATTGCGATTCGTAGAGTCATGGAACAGCGCCGCCGTCGTTTTGTTGTTGGAATTACAAGATTATTCGCATAAAAATAGAAAACAAGCCTTTTTAATGGCAATATTTTGTTTTATCTACAACGAGTGACCTGAATCAACTGGTCCGAATGATCAAAAAAGCCGTCTGTCATTCCAACAACAACGGCGTTTGATCAGCATAGACAATCAGGTCGCCACATCCGTTAGCCTGGAGTTCTACACATGCATCCCCGCGTTCTTGAGGTCACCGAACGGCTTATCGCCCGCAGCCGCGCCACGCGTCAGGCTTACCTTGCACTGATTCGCGGCGCCGCCACTGACGGGCCGATGCGCGGCAAGCTGCAATGCGCCAACTTCGCCCATGGCGTGGCCGGTTGCGGCAGCGAAGACAAGCACAGCCTGCGGATGATGAACTCGGCGAACATCGCCATTGTTTCGTCTTATAACGACATGCTCTCGGCGCACCAGCCGTACGAAGTGTTCCCGGAACAGATCAAAAACGCCCTGCGCGAAATCGGCTCGGTCGGCCAGT
Source organism: Pseudomonas sp. NPDC087804 (assembly GCF_044742965.1). Taxonomy (NCBI): domain Bacteria; kingdom Pseudomonadati; phylum Pseudomonadota; class Gammaproteobacteria; order Pseudomonadales; family Pseudomonadaceae; genus Pseudomonas; species Pseudomonas sp. NPDC087804. The sequence continues at coordinate 32,956 of NZ_JBIUVN010000011.1, forward strand.
TCGCCGGCGGTACTCCGGCGATGTGCGACGGCGTGACCCAAGGCGAGCCGGGCATGGAACTGAGCCTGCCGAGCCGCGAAGTGATCGCCATGTCTACAGCGGTAGCGCTGTCGCACAACATGTTCGACGGCGCGCTGATGCTCGGCATCTGCGACAAGATCGTGCCGGGCCTGATGATGGGTTCGCTGCGTTTCGGCCACCTGCCGACGATTTTCGTGCCGGGCGGGCCGATGGTTTCGGGGATTTCCAACAAGGAAAAAGCCGACGTGCGCCAGAAGTACGCCGAAGGCAAAGCGACCCGCGAAGAGCTGCTGGAATCGGAGATGAAGTCCTACCACAGCCCGGGCACCTGCACGTTCTACGGCACCGCCAACACCAACCAGTTGCTGATGGAAGTCATGGGTCTGCACTTGCCGGGCGCCTCTTTCGTCAACCCGAACACGCCGCTGCGTGACGCGCTGACCCGCGAAGCCGCGCACCAGGTGACGCGCCTGACCAAACAAAACGGCAACTTCATGCCTATCGGCGAAATCGTCGACGAGAAGTCGCTGGTCAACTCGATTGTGGCGCTGCACGCCACCGGCGGTTCGACCAACCACACCCTGCACATGCCGGCCATCGCCATGGCGGCGGGCATTCAACTGACCTGGCAGGACATGGCCGACCTCTCCGAAGTCGTGCCGACCCTGAGCCACGTCTACCCGAACGGCAAAGCCGACATCAACCACTTCCAGGCGGCGGGCGGCATGTCGTTCCTGATCCGCGAACTGCTCGGCGCCGGTCTGTTGCACGAAGACGTCAACACGGTGCTCGGCCACGGCTTGAGCAAGTACACCAAAGAACCCTTCCTCGATAACGGTGAACTGGTCTGGCGCGAAGGGCCGGTCGACAGCCTCGACGAAAACATCCTGCGCCCGGTCGCGCGTGCGTTCTCGCAGGAAGGCGGTTTGCGCGTGATGGAAGGCAACCTCGGGCGCGGTGTGATGAAGGTGTCTGCGGTGGCGCTGGAAAACCAGATCGTCGAAGCACCGGCGATGGTGTTCCAGGATCAACAGGATCTGGCTGACGCGTTCAAGGCCGGTCTGCTGGAAAAAGATTTTGTCGCCGTGATGCGCTTCCAGGGCCCGCGCTCCAACGGCATGCCCGAGTTGCACAAGATGACGCCGTTCCTCGGTGTGCTGCAGGATCGCGGCTTCAAAGTCGCGCTGGTAACTGACGGGCGCATGTCCGGCGCCTCGGGGAAAATCCCGGCGGCGATTCACGTCAGCCCCGAAGCTTATGTCGGCGGCGCTTTGGCACGCGTGCAAGAGGGCGATATCATCCGCGTCGATGGCGTCAAAGGCACTTTGGAACTTAAAGTCGACGCCGCAGAATTTGCAGCACGCGAACCCGCCAAAGGCCTGTTGGGCAACAACATCGGCAGCGGTCGCGAACTGTTCGGCTTTATGCGCATGGCTTTCAGCTCGGCAGAGCAGGGCGCCAGCGCCTTCACTTCTGCCCTGGAGACGCTTAATTGAAACTGGCTTTGGTCGGTGACATCGGAGGCACCAACGCACGGTTTGCGTTGTGGAAAGATCAGCAACTGGAATCGGTTCAGGTCTTGGCCACCGCCGACCACGCCAGCCCGGAAGAGGCGATCAGCCTCTACCTGAGCGGGCTCGGTCTGGCGCCGGGTTCGATCGGTTCGGTGTGCCTGTCGGTGGCCGGTCCGGTCAGCGGTGATGAATTCAAATTCACCAACAATCACTGGCGCCTGAGCCGCACGGCGTTCTGCAAAACCTTGCAGGTCGAGCAGTTGTTGCTGGTCAACGACTTCTCGGCAATGGCGCTGGGCATGACCCGTTTGCAGCCGGGCGAATTTCGCGTGGTCTGCGAAGGCACGCCGGAGCCGTTGCGCCCGGCGGTGGTGATCGGCCCGGGCACTGGCCTTGGCGTGGGCACTTTGCTCGATTTGGGCGAAGGCCGTTTTGCGGCGCTGCCGGGCGAGGGCGGTCACGTCGATCTGCCGCTGAGCAGCCCGCGTGAAACGCAATTGTGGCAGCACATCCATAACGAAATCGGCCATGTCAGTGCCGAGACGGCGTTGAGCGGCGGCGGTTTGCCACGGGTTTACCGGGCGATCTGCGCGGTCGATGGCCATGAGCCGACACTCGATACGCCGGAAGCGATTACCGCGGCCGGTCTGGCGGGTGATCCGATTGCGCTGGAAGTGCTCGAGCAGTTCTGCTGTTGGCTCGGCCGTGTCGCCGGCAATAACGTGCTGACCACGGGTGGGCGTGGCGGGGTGTTTATCGTTGGCGGCGTGATTCCACGGTTTGCCGATTTCTTCCTCGAAAGCGGTTTTGCCCGCAGCTTTGCGGATAAGGGCTGCATGAGTGATTATTTCAAAGGCATACCGGTGTGGCTGGTGACAGCGCCGTATTCCGGCCTGATGGGCGCGGGTGTGGCCCTCGAGCAATCCAGCCCAACCTGAAGTGCAATCCAGCTTCAAGAGTGAACCTTTGTGGCGAGGGGATTTATCTGTGGCGAGGGGATTTATCCCCGATGGGTCGCGCAGCGGCCCCAAAAAAAAAAAGGGCTGCTGCGCAACCCATCGGGGATAAATCCCCTCGCCACAGGTTTATCTTTCACAGTGGTTCTGTGGTGTTTGTAAGTTCGATGCTTAAGGCATAATCCGCCCCAATTCCAACAACAAGGATGCCTTCGAAGTGAGCTCAGTCAACAAGTCGATATTGTTGGTCGATGACGACCAGGAAATACGCGAGTTGCTGGAAACCTACCTGACCCGCGCCGGGTTTCAGGTACGTGCCACGGCCGATGGCGCCAGTTTCCGCCAGGCACTCAACGAGGCGCCGAGTGATCTGGTGATCCTCGATGTCATGCTGCCCGACGAAGACGGCTTCAGCCTGTGCCGCTGGGTGCGTCAGCATCCGCGTCAGGCGCAGGTGCCGATCATCATGCTCACCGCCAGTTCCGACGAAGCCGATCGCGTGATCGGACTCGAACTCGGCGCTGACGACTACCTCGGCAAACCCTTCAGCCCGCGCGAACTGCAAGCGCGGATCAAAGCCCTGCTGCGCCGCGCGCAATTCGGTCAGGAACGTAACGGCAGCGAAGTCCTGGCGTTCGATGAATGGCGGCTGGACATGGTCAGCCATCGCCTCTTTCACACCGACGGCGAAGAAGTGATTCTCTCCGGCGCCGACTTCGCCCTGCTGAAACTGTTCCTCGATCATCCGCAGGAAATCCTCGACCGCGACACCATCGGCAACGCCACCCGTGGCCGCGACCTGATGCCGCTCGATCGCATCGTCGACATGGCCGTCAGCCGCTTGCGCCAACGCCTGCGCGATACGGAAAAACCGCCGCGACTGATCCGCACCGTGCGCGGCAGCGGTTACCAATTGGCAGCCAATGTGGTTGCCGGCAATGGTCACTGAGTCGCTGCGTAAACTCGCCGCCCAGGTGCCGGTACCGCGCTCGCTGCTCGGGCGGATGTTGCTGCTGACCTTGCTCGCCGTGCTGTTCGCGCAGACGTTGTCCAGCGTGATCTGGGTCTCGCAACTGCGCGCCACCCAGCTCGAAGGCCTGGTCACCAGCGCCCGCAGCCTCGCCCATTCGATGACCGCCAGCGTCAGTTATTTCCGCTCGTTGCCGGTGGCTTATCGTCCGTTGGTGCTCGACCAATTGCGCAGCATGGGCGGCACCCGATTTGTCGTGACGCTCAATGACAAACCGCTGGGCATGGACGTTTTGCCGGTCACCCCGCGTAAAGCCGCAGTGATGAAAGCGGTCGACGAAGTGCTGCGCCAGACCCTCGGCCATGACACCGATATTTCGGTGACCTTTGTCAGCCCCGAAGATCTACGAATCTTCAATGCCGGGCTGAAACTCGATGAATTGCCACGCTCGTGGGCGCATTACGCGTTGACCCTCGAGCCGGTCAATCCGCCGGTTCTGGTCACGCAAATCCAGATGGCGCCGGGCGAATGGCTGTACATCGCCTCGTTGCTGCCCGAGCCGTACACCAGTCTTGAAGAACAAGGCCTGCCGTCGCAACAGGTGTGGTTCATCGTCCTCACCAGTGGCTTTTTGTTGTTGTTCATCGGCGTGCTGGTGCACTGGCAGAGCCGCCCGCTCAAGCGTCTGGCACGTGCGGCGCGGGACATGTCGCTGGGTGCCGACGTTGAGCCGGTGGCGGAGGGCGGCGGCAGTGAAGTGGTGGAAGTAGGGCGCGCGTTCAACAGCATGCGCGAACGCATCAGCCGCTACCTGACCGAACGCAGCCAGTTGTTCAGTGCTATTTCCCATGACCTGCGCACACCGATCACGCGATTGCGTTTGCGCGTGGAGTTGCTTGAAGACGAGCAACTGCAAGCCAAGTTCGGCCGCGATCTCGACGAGTTGGAGTTGCTGGTCAAAGGCGCGCTGCAATGCGTGAAAGACACCGACATCCACGAGAACATTGAACCGGTCGATCTCAATCATGTGCTCGACTGTCTGGTCGAGCCGTATCTGGCGCCAAACGGCAATGGCCGCGTGACCCAACAGGGCCGGGCACTGGCGGCGTATTCGGGCAAGCCGTTGGCGCTGAAGCGCTGCATTGGCAACTTGATCGACAACGCGTTGAAGTACGGGCAGAACGCGCATCTGCACATCGATGACGATGACAGCGCGTTTGTCTTGCACGTTGATGATGAAGGCCCTGGCGTGCCGGAGCAGCGGCTGGAGCAGGTGTTCGAGCCGCACTTCCGGTTGGCGGGGCAGCAGCAGGGTTATGGGCTGGGGTTGGGTATTGCGCGCAATATTGCTCATAGCCATGGCGGCGAAGTGACGTTGCAGAATTTGCGTGAGGGTGGGTTGCGGGTGACCCTGCAATTGCCGCGCAGTGCTGACTAGGTAGACCGCGTTATCGTTCTTCGCGAGCAAGCCCGCTCCCACAAGTGACCGCGTTCCATCGGGAAGAATGCGGTCGAATGTGGGAGCGGGCTTGCTCGCGAAGGCGTCCGACCTGACAACACAAATGTCACTGGCTGGTGACAAAACCCGCCCCCTTCGTTACAAGCCCGCCCCGGCCCGTTGTTTAGACTCCCCGCAGTCATAACAACAAAAAAGGCCACCCATGGATCGCTTCCAACCCGGCTTCAGCAGTTGGCTGAACGCCCCTGCCCACCAGCAATGGCTCGCCGCTGAAGGCCTGCGTCTGCTGGATTTCGCCAAGGCTGCAAAACTCCCGCAAGGTTTCGGCAACCTCGACGAACGCGGCCGCCTGCCAGCGAACGCGCAAGCCGAAACCATGAATACCGCGCGCATGACCCACAGCTTCGCCATGGCCCATATTCAGGGCTTGCCGGGTTTCGCTGAACTGGTCGATCACGGCATCGCCGCACTGCGCGGGCCGTTGCGTGATGCGTTGCACGGTGGCTGGTTCGCCGTCGCCGAACACCGCGACGACAACACCGGCAAAAACGCCTATCTGCATGCCTTCGTCGCGCTGGCCGCCAGCTCTGCTGTGGCCGCCAAACGCCCCGGCGCGCAAGCGTTGCTGGATGATGCGATCGACATCATCGACACGTATTTCTGGAGCGAAGAAGAGGGCGCCATGCGCGAATTCTTCAATCGCGACTGGAGCGAAGAAGAAGCCTATCGCGGCGCCAACAGCAACATGCACGCGACCGAAGCGTTCCTCGCGCTGGCCGATGTCACTGAAGACCCGCGCTGGCTGGTGCGTGCGCAACGCATCGTCGAGCGGGTGATCCACGCTCACGCTGCCGGCAACGGTTACATGGTCATCGAACACTTCGATCGCGACTGGCAACCGCTGCGTGAATACAACCACGACAATCCTGCTGACGGTTTTCGCCCTTACGGCACCACGCCGGGCCACGGTTTCGAGTGGGCGCGGCTGTTGCTGCACCTCGAAGCGGCGCGGGTGCAGGCCGGCATGCTCACGCCCGGTTGGCTGGCGACCGATGCGCAGAAACTTTTCGAGAACAATTGCCGCAACGGCTGGAACGTCGATGGTTTGCCGGGCATCGTTTACACCCTCGACTGGCACAACAAAGCCGTCGTCCGTCATCGCTTGCACTGGACGCACGCCGAAGCCAGCGCCGCCGCCAGCGCCTTGCTCAAACGCACCGGCGATGAGCAATACGAAACCTGGTACCGGCTGTTCTGGGAATTCTGCGAAACGCATTTCATCGATCGTTGCGACGGCAGTTGGCACCACGAACTCAACCCGCAAAACGTCCCAAGTGCCGATATCTGGGCGGGCAAACCCGATCTGTATCACGCCTGGCAAGCGGTGCTGATCCCTCGTCTACCCTTGTCACCGAGCATGGCGACTGCTTTGGCGCAGTTGTCTCAAGAGATTCCTGTGTAACCATACGGTGACATTCGCGCGTCCCTTCGTTACCTGCGAAGGGAATCGCCCTGTTTAAACTCCTGTGCAGCGCAAGCACCAGACTTGCATGCATAACAACAAGAAAGGTACATCTCAGATGAATGCGATTTCTCGCCTCGCTACTGTCATTTCTGTCGCCTCCCTGTTCCCGCTCGCAATTCTGCCTCTCAGTGTTTCTGCTGCCGAATCCAAAGGTTCGGTCGAAGTCGTGCACTGGTGGACGTCCGGTGGCGAAAAAGCCGCTGTTGATGTGCTCAAGGCTCAAGTCGAAAAAGACGGTTTCACCTGGAAAGACGGCGCTGTCGCCGGTGGTGGCGGTGCCACTGCCATGACCGTGTTGAAAAGCCGTGCCGTTGCCGGCAACCCGCCTGGCGTTGCTCAGATCAAAGGCCCGGACATCCAGGAATGGGCATCGACCGGCCTGCTCGACACCGACGTGCTGAAAGACGTCGCCAAGTCGGAAAAGTGGGACAGCCTGCTCGACAAGAAAGTCTCCGATACCGTGAAGTACGACGGTGATTACGTGGCCGTGCCGGTGAACATTCACCGCGTGAACTGGCTGTGGATCAACCCGGAAGTCTTCAAGAAAGCCGGCATCACCAAGAACCCGACCACCCTCGAAGAATTCTACGCTGCGGGCGACAAGCTGAAGGCTGCGGGCTTCATTCCGCTGGCTCACGGCGGTCAGCCTTGGCAGGACAGCACCGTGTTCGAAGCCGTGGTGCTTTCGGTCATGGGTGTCGATGGTTACAAGAAAGCCCTGGTTGATCTGGACAACGGCGCGCTGACCGGTCCGGAGATGGTCAAGGCACTGACCGAGCTGAAGAAAGTCGCGACCTACATGGACGTCGACGGCAAAGGTCAGGACTGGAACCTGGAAGCGGCCAAAGTCATCAACGGCAAGGCCGGCATGCAGATCATGGGTGACTGGGCCAAGTCCGAATGGACTGCCGCCAAGAAAATCGCCGGCAAGGATTACGAGTGCGTAGCCTTCCCGGGCACCGACAAAGCGTTCACCTACAACATCGACTCGCTGGCTGTGTTCAAGCAGAAAGACGCAGGCACTGCGGCCGGTCAGAAAGACATCGCCAAAGTCGTGTTGGGTGAAAACTTCCAGAAAGTCTTCAGCATCAACAAAGGCTCGATCCCGGTTCGCAACGACATGTTGAACAACATGGAAGCGCTGGGCTTCGATTCCTGCGCACAGACCGCTGCCAAAGACTTCCTGGCTGACGCCAAATCCGGCGGCCTGCAACCAAGCATGGCGCACAACATGGCGACCACGCTGGCCGTGCAAGGCGCGTTCTTTGATGTCGTGACCAACTACATCAACGACCCGAAAGCCGACCCGGCCGACACCGCCAAGAAACTCGGCGCAGCGATCAAGTCCGCCAAGTAATGCTTGGCCCCTGTAGGAGTGAGCCTGCTCGCGATAGCAGTTGGTCAGGTAACAGATTTATCAACTGACTCACCGCAATCGCGAGCAGGCTCACTCCTACAAGGGGGCGAGTTGCCCATGTAGTCCTTTTCTCTCGTACTGGATTTCCCCATGAGTTCTGTTGCTGTGTTCAGCAAGGCCTCGCCGTTCGATGCATTGCAGCGCTGGCTACCAAAACTGGTGCTGGCGCCGAGCATGTTCATCGTTCTGGTGGGCTTCTATGGCTACATCCTGTGGACGTTCGTGCTGTCGTTCACCACCTCGACCTTCCTGCCCAACTACAAGTGGGCCGGTCTGGCGCAATACGCGCGGTTGTTCGATAACGATCGCTGGTGGGTCGCGAGCAAAAACCTCGCGGTGTTCGGCGGCATGTTCATCGGCATCACCTTGGTGATCGGCGTGTTGCTGGCGGTGTTCCTCGACCAGCGCATCCGTCGCGAAGGCTTTATCCGCACCATTTACCTGTACCCGATGGCGCTCTCGATGATCGTGACCGGTACCGCGTGGAAATGGCTGCTCAACCCGGGCATGGGCCTGGACAAATTGTTGCGTGACTGGGGCTGGGAAGGCTTCCGTCTCGACTGGCTGATCGACCCTGATCGCGTGGTGTATTGCCTGGTGATCGCTGCTGTCTGGCAAGCCTCGGGCTTCATCATGGCGATGTTCCTCGCCGGCCTGCGTGGCGTTGATCAATCGATCATCCGTGCCGCCCAGATCGATGGCGCGAGCATGCCGATGATCTACTGGAAAGTCGTACTGCCAAGTCTGCGTCCGGTGTTCTTCAGTGCCGTGATGATTCTGGCGCACATCGCGATCAAGAGCTTCGACCTGGTCGCGGCAATGACCGCTGGTGGTCCGGGTTACTCCTCCGACCTGCCCGCGATGTTCATGTATTCCTTCACCTTCAGTCGCGGCCAGATGGGCATGGGCTCGGCCAGTGCGATTCTGATGCTCGGTGCGATCCTCGCGATCATCGTGCCTTACCTGTATTCCGAGCTGAGGACCAAGCGCAATGACTAGTCTCGCTGCCAAACCTGCTATCAGCCTGAGTCGCATCGCGATCTACGCGGTGCTGATTCTCGCTGTCCTGCTTTATCTGGTGCCGCTGGTGGTGATGTTGCTGACCAGCTTCAAGACCCCGGAAGACATCAGCACCGGCAACCTGTTGAGCTGGCCGACCGTGGTCAGCGGCATCGGCTGGGTCAAGGCCTGGGCCACGGTTGACGGTTACTTCTGGAACTCGATCAAGATCACCGTTCCGGCCGTGATCATCTCCACCGCCATCGGTGCGTTGAACGGTTATGTGCTGTCGTTCTGGCGCTTCCGTGGTTCGCAGTTGTTCTTCGGTCTGCTGTTGTTCGGTTGCTTCCTGCCGTTCCAGACCGTGCTGCTGCCGGCCTCGTTCACCCTCGGCAAAATGGGCCTGGCGAGCACCACTACCGGCCTGGTGTTTATCCACGTGGTTTACGGTCTGGCGTTTACTACGCTGTTCTTCCGTAACTACTACGTGAGCATTCCGGATGCGCTGGTGAAAGCCGCACGTCTGGATGGCGCGGGTTTCTTCACGATTTTCCGCCGCATCATTCTGCCGATGTCGACGCCGATCATCATGGTCTGCCTGATCTGGCAATTCACCCAGATCTGGAACGACTTCCTGTTCGGTGTGGTGTTCTCCAGCGGTGATTCGCAACCGATCACGGTGGCGCTGAACAACCTGGTCAACACCAGCACCGGCGCCAAGGAATACAACGTTGATATGGCAGCGGCGATGATCGCCGGCCTGCCGACCCTGCTGGTCTATGTGGTCGCAGGCAAGTATTTCGTGCGCGGGCTGACGGCCGGCGCAGTCAAGGGGTAATCATGGCAACGCTCGAACTTCGCAACGTAAACAAGACCTACGGTGCCGGCCTGCCGGACACCCTGAAGAACATCGAACTGTCGATCAAGGAAGGCGAATTCCTGATCCTCGTCGGCCCGTCGGGCTGCGGCAAATCGACGTTGATGAACTGCATCGCCGGTCTGGAAACCATCACCGGCGGCGCGATCATGATCGGTGATCAAGACGTCAGTGGCATGAGCCCGAAGGATCGCGACATCGCCATGGTGTTCCAGTCCTACGCGCTGTACCCGACCATGAGCGTGCGCGAGAACATCGAATTCGGCCTGAAAATTCGCAAGATGCCTCAGGCGGCGATTGATGAAGAAGTCGCTCGCGTCGCCAAGCTGCTGCAGATCGAACATTTGCTGAACCGTAAACCGGGTCAGCTCTCCGGTGGTCAGCAACAGCGTGTGGCGATGGGCCGTGCACTGGCGCGTCGTCCGAAGATTTATCTGTTCGACGAACCGTTGTCCAACCTCGACGCCAAGCTGCGCGTCGAGATGCGCACCGAAATGAAACTGATGCACCAGCGTCTGAAAACCACCACGGTCTACGTGACCCACGACCAGATCGAAGCAATGACCCTGGGCGACAAAGTGGCGGTGATGAAGGACGGCATCATTCAGCAGTTCGGTACGCCGAAAGAGATCTACAACGACCCGGCCAACCTGTTCGTCGCGAGCTTCATCGGTTCGCCGCCGATGAACTTCATTCCGCTGCGCCTGCAACGCAAGGACGGTCGTCTGCTGGCGCTGCTCGACAGCGGCCAGGCCCGTTGCGAACTGCCGATGAGCATGCAGGATGCTGGTCTTGAAGATCGCGAAGTGATCCTCGGCCTGCGCCCGGAACAGATCGTTCTGTCGAACGGCGAGGGCAATGGCCTGCCCAGCATTCGTGCCGAAGTGCAGGTCACCGAGCCGACCGGTCCGGACACGCTGGTATTCGTCAATTTGAATGAAACCAAAGTCTGCTGCCGTCTGGCGCCGGACGTGGCACCGCAGGTGGGCGAAAGCCTGACGCTGCAATTCGATCCGTCGAAAGTGTTGTTGTTCGATGCCAACACCGGCGAGCGCCTCGGCACTGCCGGTCAACCACAGACCGATGCGCGGTCTGCGAACGTGGCCCAATTCAAAGGCCGCTGAAGATCAAATGTGGGAACGGGCTTTTGTGGCGAGGGGATTTATCCCCGTTGGGTCGCGCAGCGGCCCCATAAAAGCGGGGTCTGCTACGCAGCCCAACGGGGATAAATCCCCTCGCCACAGGGCTCACTCCTACAAAGGAGCACGCGGCGGATTGCCTGTAATCCATCGCAATTTAAGTAAACCGCGTTAGATAAAAACAGTTAATAACAATAAAGACGAGGATGTAGGGATGAAAAAGAAACACGTCAATGCCCGGTTGATCTGCCAAGTATCAGCTGCGGCGGCATTGGTGCTGGCCGGTAACGCCATGGCGGCGGATGCCTTCAGCTCCGATTCGAAATGGATGACGGGCGACTGGGGTGGCGAGCGTACCAAGCTGATCGAGCAGGGTATCGACATCAAGGCTGACTACGTTGGGGAAGTCGGTGGCAACCTGAACGGTGGCTACAACGACGACAAGACTGCGCGTTACGCTGACCAGTTCGGTCTGGGCGTGGCACTCGATCTGCAAAAGCTGTGGGGCTGGGACAACACTCAGGCCAAGATCCAGCTGACCAACCGTAACGGTTACAACATCTCCAACGACCGCGTTGGCGATCCGCGTGCCGGCACCCTGAGCTCCTCGCAGGAAGTTTATGGTCGTGGCCACATGGTGCGTCTGACCCAGTTGTGGATTCAGCACCAGTTCTTCGACAACAAACTCGACGTCAAGGCCGGTTACTTCGGTGAAGGCGAAGACTTCAACACCTTCCCGTGCGACTTCCAGAACCTGGCGTTCTGCGGTTCCCAAGTGGGTAACTGGGCCACCAACATCTGGTACAACTGGCCCGTCAGCCAGGCCGCGATCCGCGTGAAGTACAACATCAACGACGAGCTCTACGCGCAAATCGGTGCTTACAACCAGAACCCGTCGCAGCTGGAACACGGCAACGGCTTCAAACTCAGCGGCAGTGGTACCAAAGGGACTGTGCTGCCGGTTGAATTGGTCTGGTCGCCGAAGGTCAACAGCCTGCCGGGCGAATACCGCGTCGGTTACTACAAGAGCACGGCCGATGCCGACGACGTTCGTGAAGACGTCAACGGTTTCGACGCTGCTACCACGGGCGACGCTTACAAAACCCACAGCAGCAAAAGCGGCTACTGGTTTGTGGCGCAACAGCAACTCACCAGCCACAACGGTGATGCTTCTCGCGGTCTGAACATCGCGGCCAACGCCACGTTCCACGACAAAGACACCAACTTCATCGACAACTACCAGTCGGTGATGTTTGTCTACAAAGGCCCGTTCGACGCGCGTCCGAAGGATGACGTCGGTATCGGCGCGGCACGTATCCACGTCAACGATGACGTGAAGAAAAACGCCGAGCTGCTGAACGTTTCCAACGGTGTGTCGGATTACGACAATCCGGTGTTCTCGCCGATTCGTGAAACCGAATACAACTACGAAATCAACTACGGCTTCCACGTAACAAACTGGCTGACCGTACGTCCTAACCTGCAGTACATCACTCACCCGGGCGGTGTGGATGATGTGGACAACGCATTGGTCGCTGGCCTGAAAATTCAGTCTACGTTCTAACGCGTCTGCGATAAGCTCCTCTCTATGTGCGCATATTTGCGGACAGCCAAGGCTGTCCGCTTTTTTTTGTGACATAGGTTTGATGTGTTGCTTGATGATTTTTGTGGCTGGAGAGTTTTTTGTGGTGAGGGGATTTAGCGAAACGTCGCACCGCCCCGATGGGCTGCGAAGCGGCCCCAAACACTGCAATCGCGATATCACTGACAGACTGCATCCGCTGGTTTCATGACTGCTGCGCAGCCAATCGGGGATAAATCCCCTCGCCACAAAGTGCTGTGCAAGGCTTTTGGATTGATAAGTACCCCCATGATTTTCAGGACCGTGGCCCATGCATGAGCATCCGCTACAACGCTTCTTCAAATCCCTGCGCGAACAGCCGATATTCGCCTGGGAGCGCTATCAGATGCGCGACGTGTTGGTGATCGATCACCCGCTGTGTCAGGCGGTGTTCAGTCGTCAGGGCGCGCAGTTGCTGCACTTTCAGCCGCGCGGGCAAAAACCGTGGTTGTGGTGTGCGGCAAAGTGGCCGCATGTCGGGGCGATCCGTGGCGGTGTGCCGGTTTGCTGGCCGTGGTATGGCCGTCATCCGAGTGAGAACGCATGGCCGTCGCATGGTTGGGCGCGCCTGCTCGACTGGAAGTTGATCGACAGCAGCACCTGCGATGACGGCGTGCGTCTGCACTGGCAATTGCAACTGTGCGACTGGCAGGTTGACCTGCACGCGCACCTTGGCGAACGCATGGATCTGCGCCTGAGCACCGAGCATCAGGATGATATGCCGTGCCAGTTGAGCCAGGCTTTGCACGCTTACTGGCGTATTGGCGATGTTGGTGAGATAGCGCTGTCTGGACTCGAAGGGGCGCAGGGTTACGATCAGTTGAGCCGCCAGACCTGTCAGCAGGAAGGCGAGTTGCGCGTGGATGGCGGGTGTCAGCGCGTGTTCCAGCATGACGGCGAATTACAGCTCAAGGATCACGCCTGGCAGCGCGAGTTGTGCATCGATACCGGCGACAGTGCCGACACAGTGGTCTGGCATCCCGGGGCGCGGCCGTTGTTGGGCGTGACGTGGGATGAGATTTCGGAGTTTGTCTGTGTGGAAGCGGCGGCGGGCGGGACGGACAGCTTGCACCTGGCGCCGGGGGAGAAGGCGCATTTGAGTTTGCAGGCGTGGGCGGCGGCTTGATGATCGTTCCCACGCTCTGCGTGGGAATGCCTCAAGGGACGCTCCGCGTCCAGTGACGCGGAGCGTCCCGGGCTGCATTCCCACGCAGAGCGTGGGAACGATCAACCCCTGTAGGAGCTGCCGAAGGCTGCGATCTTTTACGCGAAGCGTCCTAATTAAATTCATCCCCAACCGGATACCGGCTGGCATTCAAGCTCTCTTTGATCTTGCGCAAATGCGGCTGGAAATCCACCCCGCGCCGCAAGGTCATCCCGGTCGCCAACACATCCAGCACGGTCAACTGAATGATCCGCGAAGTCATCGGCATATAGATGTCGGTGTCTTCCGGCAGCGGAATGTTCAGGCTCAACGTACTGGCCTTGGCCAGTGGCGAATTCTCCGCCGTCAAACCCAACACCGAAGCCCCGTTCTCGCGAGCAATGCGCGCCACTTCCACCAGTTCACGGGTACGCCCGGTGTAGGAAATGATCACGAACAGCTCACCGGTGTGCGCCACCGAAGCAATCATCCGCTGCATCAGTACATCAGCATGCGCGGTAACGGCCAGGTTGAAACGGAAAAACTTGTGCTGCGCATCCAGCGCCACCGGTGCCGAAGCGCCGAGACCAAAGAAGTGGATCTGCCGTGCCTGAATCAACAGGTCAACGGCGCGGCTGATCAGGTTCGGATCCAGCGCCTGACAAGCGCTGTCCAGCGAGGCGATGGCGCTGCCGAAAATCTTTTGCGTGTAGGCCTCGGGATTGTCATCGGCCTCGACCGCGCGGCTGACGTACGCCGCGCCACTGGCCAGGCTCTGCGCCAATTGCAGCTTGAGTTCCGGGTAGCCGCTGACGCCGAACGAACGGCAGAAACGGTTGACCGTCGGTTCGCTCACCGACGCGGCCTGGGCGAGGGCGGCGATGCTGAAGCGGGTGGCCTGCTGTGGGTTGAGCAGGATCACCTCGGCGACTTTGCGTTCGGCCTTGTTCAGGTCTTCAAGGCGACTCTGGATCTGTTCCAGTAAATTTCGCACGCGGTCCATATGGAATTCCTAATTCACCAGCGCAAAGGTGCGCTGATCTATGCAAATTGGGCCTTTGATGTGGCCCGTCACGGTGGCCTATCCTACTGATGGCTCCGACCGACCACCACTCGGAATCTGTATTTTGCGAAAATGTTGTGGTTATTACTACATTTTCCCTTGAGTGATGCCTTGAAAAAAGGTATTTGTAGCTTAACTTGATAAAAGAACAAACATCATGCCTTCGATTACGGTTGAACCGTGCACCTTTGCCTTGTTCGGCGCTCTCGGCGATCTGGCCCTGCGCAAGCTGTTTCCTGCCCTGTATCACCTCGATGGCGCCGATCTGTTGCACGAGGACACGCGCATCATCGCGTTGGCCCGTGAAGACGGCACCGAGCAGCAGCACCTGGCGTTCATCGCCGCCGAACTGCGTCGCTATGTCGGCAAAGAGCTGGACGAAGCCGTGGCCGAGCGCTTTCTTGCGCGCCTGAGCTACCTGCACGTCGACTTCCTCAAGGCTGAAGACTATGTCGCGCTGGCCGAGCAGGCCGGCAGCACGCAACGCATGATTGCTTACTTCGCCACACCGGCAGCGGTGTACGGCGCGATCTGCGAGAACCTGGCGAGCGTCGGTCTGGCAGAAAACACCCGCGTGGTGCTGGAAAAACCGATCGGCTCCGACCTCGAATCGTCGCGCAAGGTTAACGATGCCGTGGCTCAGTTCTTCCCGGAGAACCGCACTTACCGTATCGACCACTATCTGGGCAAAGAAACCGTTCAGAACCTGATCGCCCTGCGTTTCGCCAACAGCCTGTTCGAAACCCAGTGGAACCAGAATTACATCTCCCACGTGGAAATCACCGTGGCCGAGAAGGTTGGCATCGAAGGCCGTTGGGGCTACTTCGACAAGGCCGGCCAACTGCGCGACATGATCCAGAATCACCTGTTGCAGCTGCTCTGCCTGATCGCCATGGATCCACCGGCTGACCTGTCTGCCGACAGCATCCGTGACGAAAAAGTAAAAGTGCTCAAGGCGCTGGCGCCGATCAGTCCGGAAGGTCTGACCACGCAAGTAGTGCGCGGCCAGTACATCGCCGGCCATAGCGAAGGCAAATCCGTCCCGGGTTACCTCGAAGAACCGAATTCCAACACCCAGAGCGACACCGAAACCTTCGTCGCTTTGCGTGCCGACATCCGCAACTGGCGCTGGGCCGGCGTGCCGTTCTACCTGCGCACCGGCAAGCGTATGCCGCAGAAGTTGTCGCAGATCGTTATCCACTTCAAGGAACCGTCGCACTACATTTTCGCCCCCGAGCAGCGCTTGCAGATCAGCAACAAACTGATCATCCGCCTGCAACCGGACGAAGGCATTTCCTTGCGCGTGATGACCAAAGAGCAGGGCCTGGACAAAGGCATGCAACTGCGCAGCGGGCCGCTGCAATTGAATTTCTCCGACACCTGGCGTAGCGCGCGGATCCCCGATGCCTATGAGCGGTTGTTGCTGGAAGTGATGAACGGCAATCAGAACCTGTTTGTCCGTAAAGATGAAATCGAAGCCGCGTGGAAATGGTGTGACCAGTTGATCGCCGGGTGGAAAAAATCCGGTGACGCGCCCAAGCCGTACGCGGCCGGGTCGTGGGGGCCGATGAGCTCCATTGCATTGATCACGCGGGACGGGAGGTCGTGGTATGGCGATATCTAATGTGCAACTGCCTGCGGGCGTAAACGCTCACGAATTCAAGAGCCCGGTGCTGTTGGCTGAAGGTCTGGCGCTGAATGTCGCCAAGCAATTGAGCGAGGCCATTGCGGCACGCGGCAACGCGGTGCTGGTGGTGTCGGGCGGTCGCAGCCCGGTGGCGTTTTTCCAGCACCTGGCCAAACAGGAACTGGACTGGTCGAAGGTCATCGTGACCCTCGCCGACGAGCGCTGGGTACCGGTTGAACATGCCGACAGCAATGCCGGTCTGCTCAAGCAGTACCTGCTCAAAGGCCCAGCGGCGAAAGCGCAGTTCCTCAGCCTTTATAGCGCTGCGGCGAACGTCGAGCAGGCGGCCGAACAGGCTGATCGCTTGCTCGCTGAACTGCCGCCGATTGACGTGCTGGTGTTGGGCATGGGCGATGACGGTCACACCGCGTCGTTGTTCCCCAACAGCCCGAACCTGGCCGAAGCGCTGCAAGCCGATGGCACTCGCCGTTGCTGGCCGATGCTGGCGCCAAGCGTGCCGCGTCAGCGCTTGACCATGAGCCGTGCGCTGCTGGCTTCGGCGAAACACAAGATTCTGTCGATTTCCGGTCAGTCGAAACTGACCACCCTGAATGCCGCGCTGGCATCCGATGACGTCGCCGCCATGCCGGTGCGCGCGTTTCTGCAACCTACGTTAGAGATTTACTGGTGCCCATGAGCCAAGGAACAGCCGCTATGACAACCCCATCCCCGACCCTTTCCAAGGCGGACAAAGTTGCCCTGATCGACAGCCT
>NZ_JBIUVN010000011.1:50070-143924 GCF_044742965.1 Pseudomonas sp. NPDC087804
GGTGATCACCATCGCCCGCGAACAGGACGTGCTGCCGCTGGCCGACGCCCTGGCCGCCGGTGGTCTGACCGCGCTGGAAGTGACCCTGCGTTCGCAGTTCGGCCTCAAGGCCATTCAGATCCTGCGCGACCAGCGTCCGGAACTGATGACCGGTGCCGGCACCGTGCTCGATCGCAACATGCTCGCGGCGGCCGAAGCTGCCGGCTCGCAATTCATCGTCACCCCAGGCATTACCCGTGACCTGCTGGAAGCCAGCGTCGACAGCCCGATTCCGCTGTTGCCGGGCATCAGCAACGCCTCCGGCATCATGGAAGGCTACGGTCTGGGCTATCGCCGCTTCAAGCTGTTCCCGGCGGAAGTCAGCGGTGGCGTCGCGGCAATCAAAGCCCTCGGCGGCCCGTTCGGTGAAGTGAAATTCTGCCCGACTGGCGGCGTCGGCCCGGCCAACATCAAAAGCTACATGGCGCTGAAAAACGTCATGTGCGTGGGCGGTAGCTGGATGCTTGATCCGGAGTGGATCAAGAACGGCGACTGGGCCCGCATTCAGGAATGCACCGCTGAGGCGTTGGCGCTGCTGGACTGATTGTTACCAAACACTTCGTTGTGTGTTCTACGGCTTTACGGTGCGCTCGGTCGGCGCACCGTTTTTTTTTGCCCGCAGAAAAGCCAACATCAAAAGATCGCAGCCTTCGGCAGCTCCTACAGGGCGTTGATACGGGATGCAATGTAGGAGCTGTCGAGTGCAACGAGGCTGCGATCTTTTGATCTTGCTTTCAAATGGCTAGGCCAAAAGATCGCTGCCTGGAGTTACGACGCGATACATAGTTACCGCACACAGGCGATTGCGTGGCGCTAATCTGCGTTCTCTTATGGAAGAGAGAACGCATCATGGATCGAGACGCTGCAACACCCTCACCGAACCCGGTGTATCAACTGGCCCCCGAGCAAATCGCCGGGCCGTATTTTCGCAACCCGCAACTGTTGCGCCGCAACATCAGCGAAGGTGCGGAAGGCTTGCCGCTGCTGCTCCGCCTGACCATCGTTGATGCGATGACTGGCGAACCGGTGAGCGGCGCGCTGGTGGACATCTGGCATTGCAACGCTCGCGGTGCGTATTCGGGCTGGAGCCGGATCAACCCGGATCTCGAAGTCGACGCCGAAGCCATCGGTTCGATCCCGCGCACCGACGATGACACTTACCTGCGCGGCAGCCAGTTCTGTGATCACAAGGGCAGGGCGCGCTTCACCACGATCTATCCGGGGTTCTACGCCGGTCGTGCGCTGCACATTCATGTGGCAGTGCGCATGGTCACGGGTACCGAGTACCTCGAAGAGCGCAACGTGGCGTGGGTCGGTCAGTTGTATTTCCCCGAAGTAGTGTCGCGCTCGGTGCTCAACGCCAAAGCCTATCGCGGTCGCGCCTCAACCGCTTTGAACAATACTCAGGACAGTTTCTTTGCCGACATGGGCGGCGAGGCTTCGACCCTGACCGTTTGGCCGATCGGCCGCGACTCCCACGAGGACGGTTTCTTCGGCCACCTGACCATCGGCATCGACACCTTTGCGGTGTCGTCGCAGATCAAACCCGAGGACTTCGACAAATACACCGTCTGAGCGATTCAGCGCAGCTCGTTCAGCGCGCGGGTGAGCAATTGCATCTCGGCGGCGGTGGTGGTCAGCCCCGGCGTGATGCGAATGCACGGCCCGCACGCGGCGCCAGTGCGCACCACGGTGAACAGGTTGTATTCGTTGAGCAGACGCTCGGCCATCGCCTGCTGATTGTCATGGCGAGTGAAACGCAGCGCCGTGATCCCGCAATACAAGCGTGGGTCGTCTGGCGTCATCACTTCGATGCCCGGCAACTGGCGCACGGCGCTGACCCACAGGTTGCGCAGGTAATTGATTCGCGCCCCTTTGGCCGCTGCGCCGCCGAGCGAGCGATGCTCTTCGAACACCAGCGGCAAGGTCATCAGCGCCGGAATGTTCGGTGTGCTGTACGAGGTGCGCGAGCGGATATCGTTGACCGGGTAGTGCATCTCGCCCATGTCCGGGTCGATATCGGCCAGCCGCTGTGGAGCGATATAAAGGAAACCGAGAGTCAGCGGTGCGCCGATCCATTTGTGCAGGTTGTACGCGGCGAAGGCGATGCCGAGGGCTTCGAAGTCGAACTCGATCTGGCCGAGGGCGTGGGCGCCATCAAGGATGATGTCGATCCCATGCTCTTTGGCCAGCGCGGCGATGGCCTGCACCGGCATCACCAGACCGCTGCGATGGGTGACGTGCGTCAGCGCCATCAGTTTCAGTTTCGGGTGACGAATAAAGGTTTCGCGGTAGGTGGCCAGCAGGCTCTCGAAAGTCGCCGGATGCGCGTGGTCAATCTCGATGACTTCGACCCCGCGATGCTTGCCTAGCCAGCGCATGGCGCCTTTGACCGTGTCGTATTCGAGGTCGCAGATCAGCACCTGATCGCCGGGTTGCAGGCGATTGTAGTTGCGAATCAGCGATTGCAGGCCTTCAGTGGCATTGCGGGTAAACGCCACACTCTGCGCGCGCACGCCGATCAGCTCGGCCAGTTGTGCGCGGATGTCGAGGTTGTCGTATTGCTCGTAGCGCTGGCGCACGTACACCGAATTGCTGGTGTTGATCAGCTCGATGTTGCGCTGGTACTCCTCGATCACCGTGCGCGACATGCGTCCGAAGTAACCGTTCTCCAGATTGATCGGGCCGGGTTGGACGTCATAGCGGCCGACAAACATTTGCCAAAAAGCTTCATCACGGGCGCGCAGGGTGTTATCGGGCATGGCGGCTGGCTCTATAGAGGAGGGCGCTTCAGTGGCGCGGGGCGGGTTTGCCATGTTTGGCACGCAGCGGTTCGAGCAGCTCGGACAAACCGTTATGGTCGATCTCCTGCATCAGTGCAAGCAATCCGCCGAGTTCGCCGTGCGGGAAACCTTCACGGGCGAACCAGTTCAAGTAAGGGCCTGGCAGGTCGGCGATGATCCGGCCCTTGTACTTGCCGAAGGGCATTTCTCGGGTGATCAGCAGTTCGAGTTTTTCGGGATTCATCAAAAGGATCGTCTGGCTTCAAATCAGATTGGAAAATACAGGCATTCTGCATGCAGGCCAAATGACAGATCATGCAAATAACCGCAATACAGATAGTTCATTTATCTTTAAGTTGTTGATTTATATGTGTTTTATTTCTGAGTAAAAACTGGCACGCACACTGCAATATCCCTTGCATCTTCCACCGATCGCAAGGAATTGAAAAATGACCGACATGAATAAAGAAGCCATCTCTGTACTCAATGACCTGATTGAAACCAGCAAGGACGGTCAGGAAGGGTTCAAGACTTGCGCTGAAGATATCAAGCACCCAGAACTGAAAACCCTGTTCGTGACCCGCTCTGCCGATTGCGCTACCGCTGCAGCTGAGCTGCAAGCTGAAGTTCGCAAACTGGGCGGCGATCCGGAAACTTCCACCAGCGTCAGCGGTGATCTGCACCGTCGCTGGGTCGACGTTAAAGCGATGTTCACCGGCAAAGACGAAGAGGCTGTGCTGAACGAAGCCGAACGTGGTGAAGACCATGCGCTGAAGGCTTACAAAGAAGCACTGGAAAAAATCAACAAGCACAACCTGGTGGGCATTCGTGACCTGGTTGAACGTCAGTACCACGGCGTACAACGCAACCACGACCAGGTAAAAGCCCTGCGTAACCAGGCTCGCGCACGCTCGTAAGCGTACGCCGGTAACAAAAAACGCCAGCTAGTCTGGCGTTTTTTTATGTTTGTTTTAAAAGCAAAAGATCGCAGCCTGCGGCAGCTCCTACAGGGACGCATTCCAATGTAGGAGCTGCTGAAGGCTGCGATCTTTTCAATCAACCAATACTAATCGCCGGCAAAGTAGGCAACGTCACCGTCTGCTGCTTACGCGGTGCCAGAATCTCTGCCTCACCATCCACCACCAACTCATCACGCTGGTTAAACACGCGAGTGGCAATGCGCACGCGAAACTTCGGCAGCTTCTCGAGGATTTCCAGACGCACCGTCAGCGTGTCGCCGATCTTCACCGGCTTCTGAAAGCTCATCTGCTGACCGATATAAATAGTGCCCGGCCCAGGCATTTCGCACGCCACGGCGGCGCTGATCAGCGCGCCACTGAACATGCCGTGAGCGATGCGCTCCTTGAACATGCTGGCGGCGGCGAACTCGGCGTCCAGGTGCACCGGGTTGTGGTCGCCGGACATCGCGGCGAACAGCTGAATGTCGCGCTCTTCGACGGTCTTGCTGTAGCTGGCGGTCTGGCCGACTTCGAGGGCTTCGTAAGGGATGTTGGTAACCTGGGTCATTGGTCTTGATTCCTGTGACGGATTAAATAAATCCACAAAAAATTATTCGCTGCGTTGCGGGCGCGGATGGCTGAGCACCTGATCGATCCAGGCCAGCACATCGGCAATCACCTCATCGCGATTGGTTTCGTTGAACAATTCGTGCCGCGCCTGCGGGTAGATCTGCAGTTGCAGGTTCTGGCTGCCGGCCGAGCGCAAGGCGTTGGCCAGATCAGTCAGACGCTTGCCTTCACTCACCGGATCACATTCGCCGCCAATCACCAGCAACGGCAGGCCCGGGTTGATCTGGGCGAGATTGGACGCTTTGCTGATTTGCTGCAAGCCACCGAGCAGGTCGATCCACAGCTGATTGGTGCAGCGAAAGCCACACAACGGGTCGTTGGCGTACAGGTCGACTTCGGCCGGATCGCGGCTGAGCCAGTCGAACGGCGTGCGCACCGGTTTGAATTTTTTGTTGAACGAGCCGAACGACAACCACTCGATCAGCGCACTGCGCCCCTTGCCGCCCTGACGCAGTTTTTCCAGTCGGGCGATCTGCCGTGCCGCGCCATAAAGCGCCACCGGCTGGAAGTTCGAACCGCTGAGAATCGCCCCCTGCAAACTGGCGCTGTGGTGCAGCAGATAGGCCTGCGCGAGGTAGCTGCCCATGCTGTGGCCGAGCAGGATGATCGGCACGCCGGGGTGCTGCTGGCCGATGTGTTGATTGAGGCTCGCCAAATCACCCAGCACCTTGCACCAGCCATCGTCGTCGGCGAAATGTCCGAGCGTACCGTGTTCGGCAGTTTTGCCATGTCCGCGCAAATCCGGCGCGTAAACGCCATAACCTTTGTCGCAAAACGTGTCGGCCAAACGGGCATATCGGCCGCTGTGTTCGGCCATGCCGTGGGCCAGCAGGATCACCGCTTTCAACGGCGCGGCTGGCAGCCATTGGTTGACGAACAGGCGGCTGCGGTCACTCGCGTCCAGCCATAGGGGGTGGTGGATCATGGCGATTCCTTTGCTCAGAGTCGGCACATTGTATAGCGCGTCTGATCAGCCCACGCCACGGCAGGAAGATTCACACGATCAATGACGGCTTTGCCCGTATTTGCCTCAATGGCCATAACTGCTAGTGTCCGTGAAGCTCCGCTTTTTCAGAAATGACAGAAAGCGGCCCGGATCGGCTCAGGTAAAGAGGACAAGAACAATGCAACCTGATTTCTGGAACGACAAACGCCCGGCCGGCGTACCGCTGGACATCGACATGGGTGAGTTCAAGTCGGTGATCGAGGTGTTTGAGCGCTCCTGCAAGAAGTTCGCGGATCGCCCGGCATTCAGCAACATGGGCGTGACCCTGACCTACGCCGAGCTCGAACGTCAGAGCGCCGCTTTCGCCGGTTACCTGCAAGCGCACACCGATCTGGTGCCGGGCGATCGCATCGCCGTGCAGATGCCCAACGTCCTGCATTATCCGATTGCCGTGTTCGGTGCCTTGCGCGCCGGGCTGATCGTGGTCAACACCAACCCGCTGTACACCGCGCGGGAAATGCGTCACCAGTTCAAGGATTCCGGCGCACGTGCGTTGGTGTACCTGAACATGTTCGGCCAGAAAGTCCAGGAAGTGCTGCCCGACACTGACATTCAATACCTGATCGAAGCGAAGATGGGCGACTTGATGCCCACCGCCAAAGGCTGGCTGATCAACACCGTGATCAGCAAAGTGAAAAAAATGGTGCCGGCGTATTCGCTGCCGCAGGCGATCTCCTTCAAGAGTGCGCTGCGCATGGGCCGGGGCTTGGGCATCAAGCCGTTGAAGGTCAGCCTCGACGATATTGCCGTGCTGCAATACACCGGCGGCACCACCGGTCTGGCCAAGGGCGCGATGCTCACCCACGGCAATCTGGTGGCGAACATGCAGCAAGTGCGCGCGTGTCTGGCGCAGCTCGGCCCGGATGGTCAGCCACTGCTGCGCGAGGGTCAGGAAGTGATGATCGCGCCGCTGCCGCTGTACCACATCTATGCGTTCACCGCGAATTGCATGTGCATGATGGTCTCCGGCAACCACAACGTATTGATCAGCAATCCGCGCGACATTGCCGGGTTCATCAAAGAGCTGAAGAACTGGCGTTTCTCGGCGTTGCTGGGGCTGAACACACTGTTCGTTGCGCTGATGGATCACCCGGATTTCAAGACCCTGGATTTCTCCAGCCTGAAACTCACCAACTCCGGCGGCACCGCACTGGTCAAAGCCACCGCCGAGCGTTGGGAGCAGATGACCGGTTGCCGCATCACCGAAGGCTACGGTCTGACCGAAACCTCGCCGGTGGCGTGCACCAACCCGTACGGCGATCAATCGCGCCTGGGCACGGTCGGTTTGCCGGTACCGGGCACGTTGTTGAAAGTGATCAACGATGATGGCGTCGAGCAGCCAATGGGCGAGCGTGGCGAACTGTGCATCAAAGGCCCGCAGATCATGAAGGGCTACTGGAACAAACCCGAGGCCACCGCCGAAGTACTGGATGCCGAAGGCTGGTTCAAATCCGGCGACATCGCAGTAATCGACCCGGACGGTTTCGTGCGCATCGTTGATCGCAAGAAGGACATGATCATCGTCTCCGGTTTCAACGTGTACCCGAACGAGATCGAAGACGTGGTGATGGCCCACCCGAAAGTCGCCAACTGCGCGGTGATCGGCGTGCCGGACGAGCGTTCGGGCGAGGCGGTGAAGCTGTTTGTGGTGGCGCGGGAAACCGGCGTCAGCCTGGAAGAGCTGAAGGCGTACTGCAAAGAGAATTTCACCGCGTACAAAGTGCCGAAGCACATCGTGCTGCGCGAATCGTTGCCGATGACGCCGGTCGGGAAAATTCTGCGCCGTGAGTTGCGCGATATCGCTTAATCGCTGAATGGCCGCGCTTTACGCGGATCGCGGGCAAGCCTTGCTCCTACAGGATCTCACCGACCCGTAGGAGCAAGGCTTGCCCGCGAAGCTTTTGAGGGGAGCAAACCCCCGTTTTGCGGGACTTTCAAGGTGTTCTAGGATTTTTGCTCTAAAATGACCGTTAGCAAGTCTTGAGTCATAAATATGACTGTATGGGCCGCTTTTGGCTCTAGTCGACCCTCGGCAAAGCTGCTACTCTCGGCGCGCTTTGTGACTTCTCGGCCTATCAAAAAGCCAGATTCACCAATACAAAACACACACCAATAATAATCGCATCAAATGCGGTGAAGAATTCGCGTTGCTGAGGAGTGGGCTTCCATGAACGAAGACTTTTGGAAGGATAAGTACCCCGCTGGAATTGCTGCCGACATCAATCCAGATGAGTACCCGAATATTCAGGCAGTGTTGAAGCAGTCCTGCCAACGCTTCGCCAACAAACCGGCTTTCAGCAACCTGGGCAAGACAATCACCTACGGTGAACTGTACGAATTGTCCGGTGCGTTTGCCGCGTATCTGCAACAGCATACCGACTTGCAGCCCGGTGATCGAATCGCCGTGCAACTGCCCAACGTTCTGCAGTACCCGGTGGCCGTCTTCGGTGCCATCCGTGCCGGGCTGATCGTGGTCAACACCAACCCGCTGTACACCGCGCGGGAAATGGAACACCAATTCAACGACTCCGGTGCCAAAGCCCTTGTTTGCCTGGCGAACATGGCGCACCTGGCCGAAACCGTGGTGCCGAAAACCGGCGTCAAACACGTTTTCGTTACCGAAGTCGCCGACCTGTTGCCGCCGGTCAAGCGCCTGCTGATCAACAGCGTCATCAAGTACGTGAAGAAAATGGTGCCGGCTTACCACCTGCCGAAAGCCATCAAGTTCAATGACGCGTTAAGCAAAGGCCAAGGCCAGCCTGTGGCCGAAGCCAACCCGCACAGCGGCGATGTCGCGGTGCTGCAATACACCGGCGGCACCACCGGCGTGGCCAAAGGTGCGATGCTCACCCACCGCAACCTCGTCGCCAACATGCTGCAATGCAAGGCGCTGATGGGCTCGAACCTCAATGAAGGTTGCGAGATTCTGATCACGCCGCTGCCGCTGTACCACATCTATGCGTTCACCTTTCATTGCATGGCGATGATGCTGATCGGCAACCCCAACCTCCTGATCAGCAACCCGCGCGACCTGCCGGCGATGGTCAAGGAACTGTCGAAGTGGAAGTTCAGCGGTTTCGTCGGCCTCAACACGCTGTTCGTGGCGCTGTGCAACAACGAAGGTTTTCGCAAGCTGGACTTCTCGGCGCTGAAAGTGACTTTGTCGGGCGGCATGGCCCTGCAGCTGGCCGCGGCTGAGCGCTGGAAAGCGGTGACCGGTTGCTCGATCTGCGAAGGTTACGGCATGACCGAAACCAGCCCGGTCGCCACGGTGAATCCGATCCAGCACATCCAGATCGGCACCATCGGCATCCCAGTGCCATCGACCCTGTGCAAAGTCATCGACGATGCCGGTGTCGAACAGCCAATGGGCGAAATCGGCGAACTGTGCGTCAAGGGCCCGCAAGTGATGAAGGGCTACTGGCAGCGTCAGGAAGCCACCGACGAAATGCTCGACAGCGACGGCTGGCTGAAAACCGGCGACATCGCGCTGATCCAGCCGGACGGCTACATGCGCATTGTCGATCGCAAGAAAGACATGATTCTGGTTTCCGGTTTCAACGTTTATCCGAATGAACTGGAAGACGTACTGGCGACCCTGCCAGGCGTGTTGCAGTGCGCGGCCATTGGCATCCCGGACGAGAAGTCGGGCGAAGCGATCAAGATTTTCATCGTCGCCAAACCGGGCGTGACGCTGACCAAGGAAACGGTGATGGAGCACATGCGCGCCAACGTCACCGGTTACAAGGTGCCGCGTTCGGTCGAGTTCCGCGATGCGCTGCCGACCACCAACGTCGGCAAGATCCTGCGCCGCGAACTGCGCGATGAAGAGCTGAAGAAGATCAAGGCCAAGTCCGCCGCCTAAAACACGAAGCCCCGCAGATGCGGGGCTTTTTGTTGGTGCGGAGCATGGCTTTGATCGTTCCCACGCTCGGCGTGGGAATGCCGCCCCGGACGCTCTGCGTCCAGAACTGCTGGGACGCAGAGCGTCCCTAGATGCAATCCCACGCAGAGCGTGGGAATGATCATGTAGGAGCTGCCGCAGGCTGCGATCTTTTGATTTACTGACGGAACGGCGCGAAATTCACATTAGTCCCCGCCGGACGCATGTCCTGCAGATACGAATCCTTGTCTGCACTCAATTCCAGGCTCAGCGCCGCTTTGCGCTTGCCTTCGTTGCGAATCACCAGCCCCTCGAGCTTCTCACGCAGAAACACCGTCGGCACTTTCAGGTGCAGCAGTTCGTCGGTGGCCGGCGTGTGCATCAGCAGGTGAATCCACTCGTACTGACCAATCGCCAGACGCGACACTGGCAGGTCGAACCACCAGATGTTGCGGTTGCGGTTCAGTTCGGCGAAGTGGCAATTGTTGGTGCCGAGCACGGCGCCGCCCAGTTCCTTGTTTCTACGGGCGATGGCGAGCGTTTTATCGAGTTTCATAACATTCCTGCAGGATCGGTTCCTGGCGCGTGGCGCCCTTATGCTGCGCATTCTCGGGGCATTGCACGCAAACATAAAGCCCAACCTGTTCGTCGCGACGAAATGATCCGGCGAAAAATAAATGAAACTTGGCGCAAACCCGGCCAGTCAATCATTACGTACTGACTTTTCCCCCTAATTGCACCAAGGAGAAACACCATGAGTAGCACAGGCGATAAAGTAAAAGGCATGGCCAACGAAGCGGTCGGCAACGTCAAGCAAGGCGTCGGTAAAGCCACCGACAACACCAAGCTGCAGGCCGAAGGCAAAGTCCAGGAGAAAAAAGGCGAAGCCCAGCAAGCGGTCGGCAAAGCCAAGGACGCTGTCAAAAAAGGCGTCGACAAGGCGTAATCCAGCCTTGAACGAAAGACACGAGCGGCCATCCAAGGATGGCCGTTTTTGTGTCGAAATCCTGCTGACACCCACCAAGGTTCGCCAAACAAGCTACCTTGATGTAAAAAACGGCCCCTGAGTCGCCACGACTTCAAACCTGTATTGCGGCGAAAGGAGACGCGAATGATATTTCCAGACATGAAAGGTCTGCCCCTGCACCGAGTGATGGTGCGCACGGTCACTGAATTCGTCGATGACGAAATGTCGACCTACGCCTCGGCACTGGCCTACCAGATGCTGTTCTCGCTGTTCCCGTTCATCCTGTTTCTGATCGCCCTGATCGGTTTCCTGCACCTGCCGGACTTTTTCTCCTGGCTGCGCCTGCAATCGGAACTGGTGCTGCCGCCGCAGGCGCTGGAATCAGTGAACCCGGTGATCGACCAGTTGCAGCAGTCCAAGGGCGGCTTGCTCTCGGTCGGTATCGTCATCGCGCTGTACACCGCGTCTGCCGGCGTGCGCCTGATGATGAGCGCGATGAATGCGGCGTATGACGTGGTCGAAGGCCGACCAATCTGGAAGCGCTTTCCGCTGTCGGTGGTCTACACCGTCGGCATCGCCGGCATGCTGCTGATGGCCGCCGCACTGATGGTGCTCGGCCCGCAAGTCATGGGCTGGATTGCCGCGCAAGTGGGGCTGGAAGAGGTCATCGTGACCATCTGGACAATCGCGCGCTGGCCGGTGATCGTGATTCTGATGATGGTCGCCGTGGCACTCATCTATTACGTGATGCCCGACGTCAAACAGGAATTTCGCTTCATCACCCCGGGCTCGGTACTGGCCGTGGTGGTATGGATCATCGCCTCGTTGGGTTTCGCGTTCTACGTGAAAACCTTCGCCAACTACAACGCGATGTATGGCAGCATCGGGGCGATCATCGTGCTCTTGCTGTATTTCTACATTTCCGCCGCGGTGCTGCTACTCGGCGCGGAGATGAATGCGGTGATCGAGCACATGTCCAGCGAGGGCAAAGACGAGGGCGAGAAAGTCCCCGGCGAACTCGATGAACAACCCAAACAACACGTCTCGGGCCTGGGTCGCGATCACTCGCTCAAGCCGGACACTGACGAAGCCACATCATGATCCGTGAAATCCTCAAAATGGGCGACGAGCGCTTGCTGCGCATCGCCCCGCCAGTGCCGCCGGAAATGTTCAACAGCCCTGAGCTTTGGCAACTGATCGACGACATGTTCCAGACCATGGAAAGCGTCGGCGGCGTCGGCCTGGCCGCGCCGCAGATCGGCGTCGATCTGCAATTGGTTATCTTTGGTTTCGAGCACAGCGAACGTTACCCGGACGCCGAAGCCGTGCCGCAGACGATCCTGATCAACCCGCTGATCACGCCGTTGAATCCGTTGATGGAGGAGGGGTTTGAAGGGTGTTTGTCGGTGCCGGGTTTGCGTGGCGCGGTGGATCGTTATCAGCAGATTCGCTACGAGGGTTTTGATCCGAAGGGCGAGCCGATCATGCGTGTGGCTTCAGGTTTCCATGCGCGGGTGGTGCAGCATGAGTGCGATCACTTGATCGGCCGGTTGTACCCTTCGCGGATTACTGATTTCAGCAAATTCGGTTTCACCGAAGTGATGTTCCCGGATCTCGATCCCACGGTTGACGATTAACCAGAATCAAAAGATCGCAGCCTTCGGCAGCTCCTACAGGGATAGGTGTAGGAGCTGCCGAAGGCTGCGATCTTTTGATCTTCACCCCAGGCCCATCGCAATCATCGGCTTGCTCCGCGCATACCGGCTCAATCGCTCCGCCATCGCCTGCGGCAACTCAGGATCAAACCGGAACCCGCGCCGCTCGTAAAACCCGCGCAAATCCGGATGACAGAACAGCCACACCGGCTCCGTCACATCCTGAACCGCCGCTGCCATCAACTGCCCCGCAATCCCCTGATCCCGACACCCCGGATCAACAAACAACCCCGTCAACCAGTGCCCACCCGCCACCGGTCGCAAGCACAACGCCGCAACAATCTCGCCACGTCGCGCCACCCACAATTGCGCATCACGCACGGCTTTCATCGAGGATTGGTGGCTGCGGTAAAACTTGTTCATCAACGGCCAGAGTGACGCGTCGAGCAGGCTGTATTGGGTATCGGGCATGGGTTCTGACTGTCGGTAGATTTCGCGGCGATTATAAAAGAACGCGCGCGTCTGGATAGGTGTATACCTGAGCTCACATCCCCTGTGAGTGGAGTACGCATCATGTCCAAAGGTATGGATTCAAAGAAAGCCGCGAAGAAGAAACCGGCCAAGACCGCGATTGAAAAACGCGCGGAGAAGAAGGCCAAGAAAACCGATATTTTCGGTCATTGATCACGCCTTTCGGAAGCCCGGTTCTCGGGCTTCCCTGTTGATCCAAAATAATCTGCAAGATTCTCGGTGGTCGTTGCACAGAAAGGGAAGGAACCCGCTGCGAGCAACGCCATGTCTCATTATTTCGACGCCGTCCACCGTCAACACATCGAAACCCTGCGCCAACGTTTTACCGCTCGCAGCGACTGGCCGACCTGGCTGTTGTTGATCGGCGTGTATGGCGGCTGGTTTGCAATCATGTTCAACAGCCACTGGCTGGGACGGGGTTTAAGTACCGTGCTGCTGATTCCGCTGCTGGTGCTGTGGCTGTCGGTGCAACACGAATTGCTCCATGGTCATCCGACGCGCTGGATTCGCTTCAATAAAATTCTCGGCTATGCGCCGTTTGCCGTGTGGTATCCGTACACGCTGTATCGCGACAGCCATCTACTGCATCACCGCGATGAGGATCTGACGGTGCCCGGTGTCGATCCGGAAAGCCGTTACCTGACGCGGGGGCGCTGGCAGGGCAGTTCGCTGTTTGAACGCAGCTTGCACTGGCTGAATAAAACCGTGCTCGGGCGTTTTGCCATCGGTGCGCCGTTGGGCTTGCTGGCGTTGGCGAGTGAAGAATTGCAGCGGCTGAAAAACCGTGAGCGCCAAGCCTGGCTGATGTGGCTGACCCATGGCGCATTCACGCTGCTGATGCTGTGGTTTATCGCGCGCTACAGCGTGTTGCCAGTGTGGCATTACCTGTTGTTGATCAGTGTGCCGGCGCTGTCGATTGCGATGATCCGCTCCTACTACGAACATCGACCGCACGCGCAACCGGAGCAGCGCACGGTGCTAAATGAAGCTGGGTGGCCGTGGCGCTGGCTGTTTCTTAATCTGAATTTTCATCTGGTGCATCATGATTTGCCGGGGCTGGCGTGGTACGACTTGCCCAAGGTGTATCGCGCGAATCGCGAGCAATGGGTGGCGAGGAGTGGCGGGTTTCTGGTGCAAGGGTATGGGCAGTTGTGGCGGGAGCATGGCGTCAGACCGATCGACAGCCCCGAGCATCCTTATCACTAACCTCAGGCCCCCCACACAACCCCCTGTGGGAGCGGGCTTGCTCGCGAATGCGGTGGGTCATTCAAAGTATTTTTTACTGATTCACCGCTTTCGCGAGCAAGCCCGCTCCCACAGTTGGAAATTTGTTGTCAGGAAATATGCGTATGACTCAACACCACGCCGAACTCCTTATGTACACCGCCCCCGAGCCCATCCGTGTGGCCAACGAGCGCTGGCTCGCGCGCATCCTTGAACACCTCGGTCACACCCGTCTGAGCGCTGAAGACCTGTCACTGCGCGAACTCTGGTTATCCCCCAATCTGCTACTCACACAAACCTGCGGCTATCCATTGATGACGGCATTAAAAGGCCAGGTTCGTGTGATCGGCCGCCCACGCTACGAACTCCCCGACGCCAGTGCCGGCAACCATTGCAGCCTGATCCTCAGCCGCGCCGATGACCCACGCAAAACCTTGCCAGCCTTTCGCGACAGTCGCGGCGTGATCAACAGCGACGATTCCAACAGCGGCATGAATCTGTTGCGCCAACGCCTCGCCCCGTTGCATCGCGATGGGCAATTCTTCTCCACGGTCGGCATCAGCGGCGGTCACCGTGAAAGCCTGCGCTGGTTGCGTGAGAAGCGCGCAGATCTGGCCGCCATCGACAGCGTCACCTACGCCTACCTCGCGCAGCATGCGCCTGAGGAAGTCAGGGGACTACGTGTTGTTGGACGCAGTGCGTTCAGTCCGACGTTGCCTTTTATCACCGTCGCCAGTGCTACGGATGAACAGATCGAGCGGCTGCGACAAGTGATGAATCAGTCGTTGCACGAACTTCCGGATGTTGTGCAAACGTTGGGATTGCCTGAGGTGTTGGCGGCGGGAGAGGGTGATTATCAGGTGGTGCTCGACTATCAGCGTGAGGCTGTGGAGTTGGGGTATGGCTGCTTGCGTTGAAAGATCGCAGCCTTCGGCAGCTCCTACAGGGATCGCGTTCCGGGCTGCGATCTTTTGATCTTGTATTCCATAATCGAATATAAAAATGAAATTTAAATATTATTAATGCATAAGGCGCCTTGCTACGATCGCGCCACCGGAACACCGGACATTCAGCGACCCCTAACCCAGGAGCCCCTATGTCCGGCGCCGACCTTTCCCATCGCCAACACCTGGCCGGCCTGTTCCGCGCCCATCATCACTGGCTTTGCACCTATCTGCGTCGGCATCTGCACGACGCGGCGAGCGTTGAAGACATCGCGGCCGAAACCTTCGCGCAACTGCTCGAATCATCATCACTGACCGCGATCCGCGAGCCCCGCGCCTTGCTCACCACCGTCGCCCAACGTCTGCTTTATCAGCACTGGCGCCGTGCGGATCTACAGCGTCGGCATCAGCTACAGGTCGATGAGGAGGGCACCGCGTCGCCCGAACATCTCGCGCAACTGTCGCAAACCCTGAAGCGCCTCGATCACAGCCTGCAACGCCTGCCCGGCAAAGTCCGTTCGACCTTTCTGCTCGCCCGCGTCGATGGCCTGACCTACCCGCAAATTGCTGCCGAACTGGGCATCTCCCAGCGTTCGGTGAGCGTGTACATGACCCGTTCCCAAGCCCTGTGCGATCGCCACAGCGCCAACCAATTCCTACAAGACAAGAGGTCTGCATGAGATCGATCAAAACCCTGCTCGGCGGTTCGCTGCTGGCGCTGAGCTTGAGCGTCGGCGCAGTTACTGCAACGGAGAAAACCGCGCCGATCCACTTCGGCGACATCACTTGGGAGAGCGGCAGTTTTATCACCGAAGTGCTGCGCCTGATTGTCGAAAAAGGCTACGGCTATCCGACCGATACGCTGCCGGGCAGCACCGTCAGCCTCGAAGCAGCGTTGGCAAAAAACGATATTCAAGTGATCGGCGAAGAGTGGGCCGGGCGCAGTCCGGCGTGGGTCAAGGCTGCTGCCGAAGGCAAAGTATTCGGGCTCGGCGATACAGTGAAAGGCGCCACCGAAGGCTGGTGGGTGCCGGAGTACGTGATCAAGGGCGACCCTGAACGCGGCATCAAACCCTTGGCGCCGGAATTGAAATCGGTGGCGGATCTGCCGCGCTACAAAGACGTGTTCCGTGATCCTGAAGACCCGAGCCGTGGGCGTTTCCTCAACAGCCCGACGGGTTGGACGTCGGAGATCGTCAACACTCA
This sequence comes from Pseudomonas sp. NPDC087804, assembly GCF_044742965.1. Lineage (NCBI taxonomy): Bacteria > Pseudomonadati > Pseudomonadota > Gammaproteobacteria > Pseudomonadales > Pseudomonadaceae > Pseudomonas > Pseudomonas sp. NPDC087804. The sequence goes on from NZ_JBIUVN010000011.1 coordinate 65,898, forward strand.
GAAGCTCAAGGCCTATGCGCTCAACGACAGCTTCGTCAACTTCCGCACCGGCTCCGGCGCGGCGCTGGATGCCGAGGTGGCGTCGTCGATCAAACGTGGCAAACCGGTGCTGTTCTACTACTGGTCACCGACGCCGCTGCTCGGGCGTTTCAAACTGGTGAAACTCGAGGAACCGCCGTTTGATGCCGAAGCCTGGAAGACCTTGGCCGATGCCAATAATCCGAATCCCAAAGGCACGCGGTCGATGCCGGCGAGTCTGGCGATTGGCGTGTCGGCGCCGTTCAAGGCGCAGTATCCGGAGCTGGTGACGTTTTTTGAGAAGGTCGACTTGCCGATAGATCTGTTGAACCAGACGCTGGCGGGGATGAGTGAAAAACGCTTGCAGCCGAGGGTGGTGGCGGAGGCGTTTTTACGCGATCAGCCGCAGGTTTGGAAATCGTGGGTGCCAGCAGAAGTGGCTACCAAAGTCAGCACCAGCCTCTAATTCCCAACGCCGCCCCCCCCCTGTAGGAGCTGCCGAAGGCTGCGATCTTTTGATCTTGAAAAAATCAAAGTCCAAAGATCGCAGCCTTCGGCAGCTCCTACAGGGGGCTGTTCATTTTCCGCTGAACCGATTCTTGTGCAAAAAGTCCTCACTACTGGCCGACTAGTGGCCTTGCGCAAGGTTTTGCGCTAGCTATGCTGCTCTGTAACTAACTATGTCGACCGTGCACGGTTAGTCTGCAAATTCATGCTGCCAGAGTGCGCAACCCAAGGCACCGACACTGAACCAACAAGGAGCATTTTTTAAATGGAAGTTCTTCAACGCGTTAGGGCTGGCCCGCGAGCGGGCTATCAAGAGAAGGATGTCTTGATTAGAGCGTCGCTGCATGGACTCTCCGATTGACCATCATTTATCACCTGACAACTTCCTCCCGTGGAGGAATGCGTGTGCCTGTTCTTTGGAACGTAGTGGTGGATCGTGAAAGACCTGAACTTTCATCAAATCAAAAGTCCGCGCGGAAGGTGATACAACCATGTTTAACCTACATCACAAGGCTGACCTGCTGGAAATCGAACGATTCAGCTGTGCCTTGACCGAGGCCAATGCCAAGTTGGCCGCGATCAGCCGTTCGATGGCGATGATCGAATTCACCCCCGACGGCATCGTTCTGGATGCCAACGAAAACTTCTGTAAAACCATGGGCTATGGCGCCGATGAAGTGCGCGGCAAACATCACCGGATCTTCTGTGAAGAAGCGTTTTATCGCAGCGAGGAATACGCCAAGTTGTGGCGCGACCTGGCCCGTGGTGAACCGATCAGCGGGACGTTTCTGCGTTTGAACAAAAGTGGCAAGGAAGTCTGGCTCGAAGCCAGTTACATGCCGGTGTATGGCCCGGACAAGCAAGTTAAAAGTGTCATCAAAGTGGCGTCCGACATTACCGCGCGGATCAACAAGGAGCATGAACAAGAAGCCATGCTCGCGGCGATCGGTCGCTCGATGGCCGTGATCGAGTTCACCCCGGAAGGCAATGTCATCACCGCCAACGACAACTTTCTCAAGACCATGCAGTACTCGCACAACGAAGTCGTTGGGCATCACCACAGCATGTTCTGCCACCGCAGCGAATCCGAATCGTCGCAATACAAAGCCTTCTGGGCTTCGCTCAATCGCGGCGAATATCACTCGCACCGTTTCGAGCGCAAGAACAAATCCGGGCACATGGTTTACCTCGAAGCCTCGTACAACCCGCTGTTTGATGCCAAGGGCCGCTTGTACAAAGTGGTCAAGTTCGCCAGCGACATCACCCAACAAATGACCACGCTGCAGAACGCTGCGGAATCGGCCCACAGCACCTCGGTACAAAACGACGCCTGCGCGCAAAAAGGCTCACAAGTCGTGCAGCAAACGGTGCAGATCATTCAGGACATTTCCCGCGACCTCAACGAAGCGGCAATCAGCATCGATGCGGTCAGCAAACAGTCAGACATCATCGGCACCATCGTCCAGACCATTCGCGGGATTGCCGATCAGACTAATTTGCTGGCGCTCAACGCCGCGATCGAAGCGGCGCGGGCGGGTGAGCACGGGCGCGGGTTTGCCGTGGTGGCGGATGAGGTGAGAAGTCTGGCGGCAAGAACGAGTCAGGCTACTTTAGAGATCGTCGATGTTGTACGGCGCAACCACGACCTGTCGCTGAGCGCGGTGTCGAGCATGCAGTCGAGTCTCAGCCGTACCGGACTTGGTGTGGAGCTGGCGAACGAGGCGGGGGCAGTGATTCAGGAGATTCAGCAAGGCTCACGTCACGTCGTCGATGCCATCAGCCAGTTCAACGAAACCCTGCAACTGAACTGACATCACACCGCCCCCTGTAGGAACTGCGGCACGCTGCGATCTTTTGATGTTGATCCTATAAATTCAGATCAAAAGATGAGGATCAAAAGATCGCAGCGTGCCGCAGCTCCTACAGGATCAGGCAATGTTTTCCAGCGCCAGATTACGCGTGCGCGGGCCGAAGTAGCCGATGGTCAGCATCACGATCAACATGCTGCTGGCAATGAACGTCAACACGCCCGGCGTGCCAAAACTGTCGAGAAAAAAGCCGATCAGCAGGCTGCTGAACACCGTCGACAAACGACTGAAGGAATAGCAGAACCCTACCGCGCGGGCGCGAATATTGGTCGGGAACAATTCGCTCTGGTACGAGTGATAACTGAAGCTCAGCCAGGCGTTGCAGAAGGTGATCATCACCCCGCAAAAGATCAGCCCGAAGGCACTGGTCTGCAGCGCGAACAACGTACCGAAGGTCATCGCACCGAGGGCCGAGCCGACGATCTGCCATTTGTTCTCGAAACGGTTGGCGAACTTGACGAACAGCAGCGGCCCGAGCGGGTAGGCGAGGGTGATGATGAACGCGTACATCAAACTGTGGGTGACGCTCACGCCCTGGCCGGACAGCAGCGCCGGCAACCAATTGCCAAAACCGAAAAAACCGATCGCTTGAAAGACGTGGAAGACGATCAGCATCAAGGCGCGGCGGCGATACGGTGGTTGCCAGATGTCGGCGAAACGACCCTTGCCTTCAACATCGACCGACACTGTTTCCGGCGTATCCAAGGGCTGGCCATGATCCTTCTCGCAGCGTGCCTCGATGTTATCGAGAATCCGGTTGGCTTCGTCGAATCGACCGTGCTGCGCCAACCACCGCGGCGACTCCGGCAGACGCTTGCGCAACCACCAGATAAACAGCGCAAATACCGCGCTGGCCAACACCACCCAACGCCAGCCGGACACACCGAACGGCGCTTGCGGCACCAGCCACCACGACATCAACGCCACCGCCGGCACCGAGAGAAATTGCACGAAAAACGCGAAAGCGAACGCTGAGCTGCGCATGCGTTTGGGCACCAGTTCCGAGAGGTAGGCGTCGATGGTCACCAACTCGATGCCCAAACCGATGCCGACCAGAAAGCGCATGCAGATGATGCCCAGCGCCGAACTCTGAATACCCATCAACACCGTCGCCACGGTGTACCAGACCAGCGCGAAAGTGAAGATTGCGCGGCGACCGAAGCGATCCGCCAGCGGGCTGAGCAGGCTGGCGCCGAGGAACAGGCCGAGAAACGTCGCCGAAGCGAACGCCGCTTGATCGGAGAAACCGAACACGCCCTGATTGCCGGTGGCGAAGATGCCGTCGCGGATCAGTCCGGGGCTGATGTAGGCGGTCTGGAATAAATCGTAGAGTTCGAAAAAACCACCGATCGACAGCAGCGCCACCAATCGCCAGATCGTCGCGACAGCGGGGAGACGGTCGATACGGGCGGAAACTTCGGCAGCGCGGATCGGATCGATGCCGTCGCTTTGCGCGGCGGCGGGGGCGTGTGCAGTCATGGGCAGATCCATTTTTTATTGATGGAAAAGCTTAGCCTGCTATCGGAAACCACGGATTGTGAAGATCAGCGATTTGCCCCGGGAAACCGCTGATTTCTTGCAATATCTGCTTACGAATTAACGATTTATGCCGCAGCCGCCGAATCCGGCAGTGCCGAGGCCGGCAAACCGAAAATCCGGTCGAACAGCCAGTTGAACGCGAACGTGTAGCACGGGATGAAAATGATCAGCGCCAGATCCAGCAGAAAGGCCTGCACCAGGCTGATGTTCATCCACCAGGCAATCAACGGAATCAGGAACACGATCAAGGTCAACTGAAAACCGATGGCGTGGGCGATGCGGCGTTTCACCGTGCGCGTGCGCGACACCTGACGGCTTTCCCAGCGCTCGAACAGCGAGGTGTAAATGAAGTTCCAGGTCACGGCGATGGTGGTGATGATCACCGCCAGTGGCCCGGTGCTGCCCGGGGATGTGCCGGACAGCAGCGCTAGACCGAGGGCGGAGAAGGTCATGCCGATCACTTCGTAGAGCGACACGTAGACCAGTTTGCGTTTGACGCCTTGCATGGGAATTGCCTCTTTCTTGCCGTTTGTTGGCCAGCGGGACTGGCGAAGGCGACGAAAGATAGCTTCAATAGGGCTGACAGAAAAAGTCAGTAGCTTTCAGTTTTGGTGATAGGTAGATGAAGTGAATTTCAACAGCGACAGCATCGAGTTGTTTCTCGCGGTGATTGAGCGCGGCTCGTTTTCGGCGGCGGCTCGGGCATTGGGTCGGGTGCCATCGGCGGTGAGCATGAGTATTGGCAACCTTGAGGCCGAACTCGGTTATCTGCTGTTTGACCGCAGTCATCGCGAGCCACAACCCACGGCGATGGCGTTGTCGTTGGTGCCACACGCGCGGTTGATTGCCGAGCAACTCAAGCAACTGCAAGTGCACGCGGTGGAGTTGTCGTTGGGGCTGGAGAGCAAGTTGTCGATTGGCGTGGTTGCGGACATTGATCGGCGGCGTTTGCTGGCGGCGATCAAGGTGATTGCTGAGCGTCATCCGCTGCTCGACATCGAAGTGCTGACCGCGCCGCAGGATGACGTGCTGGCGATGCTGCACAGTGGTCGTGTCAGTGTGTGCCTGGCGTTCGCCGGGTTGAGCATGAACGTGCTGGAGCGTTTTCAGTTCGTCGGCAGCGAACGGATGATCGCCACGCTGGCGGCGGACAGCCCGTTGTTGCGGGGGCAGGATTTGTTTCTGGAAGATCTGGTGCATGTGCGGCAGATCATCGTCGCCAGTCGCGACTTGCCGATCAGCGAGACGCGGCCGTTGGTGGCGGAGTCGTACTGGCGCACCGACAGTCTTGAGACGGCGATGGAGATGGTTGAGGCGGGATTGGGCTGGGGCAATTTTCCGTTGTCGGTGGTGCAATCGCGACTGGACAACGGCCGGCTGAAACGCCTGAATTTTCGCAACATCGAAAACGGTCTGGTGATGCCGGTGCACGCGGTGTGGCTCAAGAGCCAGCCGCTACAGAAAGGCGCACTGGCCCTCGTTGACCTGTTGAGTGGTTGATCGTTCCCACGCTCCGCGTGGGAACGCAGCCCGGGACGCTCTGCGTCCCTTCACCGCCGAACGCGGAGCATCCGTTGAGGCATTCCCACACAGAGCGTGGGAATGATCGGATTGCGAAGCGTCAGGTACTTTCGCGAATCTTCAGTTCGAAGCCCATGTCTTCTACTGGACGCGCAACGTTGTTACCCGCCATCAACGTCAACATCTGCTCCGCAGCGCGCCGGCCGATCGCCTCGCGCGGGGTGTTGATGCTGCTCAAACGCGGCACCATGTGTTCGGACATCGGCAAGTCGTTGAAACCGAGAATCGCCACCTGCTCGGGAATCTTGATGCCGTTGCGCAGCGCTTCTAATAAAGCACCCTGCGCCAAATCGTCGTTACCAAAAAAGATCGCATCAACGTCCGGATGCGCCGCGAGCAACTGCAAAAACAATTCCCCACCCAAGCCCACCGACGAAGCGCGCGGCGTCAGCACTTCCAGATCCGGGTCGTAACGCCCGGCCTTCTGCAGTGCTTTGCGGAAACCCTCACCGCGCAACAACGTACGTTGATCGAGTTGCGCGCCGATGTACGCCAGACGCTTGCGCCCACGAGAGAGCAAATGCTCAGCCGCCGTCTCCCCGGCACTCAACTGCGAAAACCCGACGCAATTCACCCCGGCAGCGCTGTCCAGTTCCATCATGTACACGCAGGGAATGTTGCTCGCCTCGATCATCCGCCGCGAACTTTCCGTGCGATCAAACCCGGTCAGCAGAAACCCGCGCGGCTGGTACGCCATGTAATTGCGCAGCAGGTTTTCTTCTTCATCGCGGGAATAGTGGAAGTTGCCGATCAGCACTTCGAAGCCCTTGGGCGTGAGCACCCGATGAATGGCTTCCAGCGTGTCGATAAACAAAAGGTTGGACAACGATGGCACCAAAACCACCACCGAATGGCTCTGCGCCGATGCCAGAGCGCGGGCGGCAGGGTTGACCACGTAGTTGAGTTCGAGGGCGGCTTTGCGGACTTTTTCTACCAGTTCGGTGGCCACGGTGCTGACCCCACGCAAGGCGCGGGAGGCGGTAATCGGACTGACACCGGCCAGGCGGGCAACTTCATTCAGGGTGGGACGGCCGGTGGTGCGGGTATTTTTATCGTTTTTAGGGGTGGTCATCGACGGCTTGCCAAACAAAAATCAAGGCACTAAGGTAGCGCTGTCCTGATGCAGCTGTAAATGCGTAAGCGAGGTCCTGTGCCAATTGAGCGGCGCCACTGCCATTGAAGGCGATACTTTCCATCCGGCCGCGAACATCGAAAAGATGAGCGCGGGGATCCCCCTGAACGACGACGACCGCGCCGGCTGGCTCGACAGCCTGTGCGTCGAACTACGTCGCGTCGATGCATCGGGCAAACGCCCGGTGCTGACCTGCTCGGCCCTCAAACACAGTTATCGCGAAGTGTTGCGCAGCGCCTTGCCGGGCCTGGGCTTCGTGTTTCTTGAGTTGACCCCTGAAGTCGCCGCTGAACGTGTGTCCCACCGTCCGGGCCACTTCATGCCGGCCACGTTGATCGAAAGCCAGTTCGCCACCCTCGAATCGCCAGTAGGCGAGCCGTTGACCCTGGCGCTGAATGCTTCGATCCACAACGTTGAAGAACTGGCGTCGCAGGCTCACGTCTGGTGGCAGGCCCACGGTCTGAAACAGGCGGTATGAGTGTGTTGAAAGAGATAGCGCTGTCCTCACGATTTCTGTTTAACCCGCTTTAATAACAACAACAATCCAGGAGACACCCCCAATGTTTGGCATGTCCCACGACGCGTTTCTGCTGCTTGATGCAGTGGTCACCGTGATCGGACTGATTGTCCTGATCACCAAGTTCAAGCTGCACCCGTTTATTTCCCTGACCATCGCTGCCGCGTTCCTCGGTCTGACCTCCGGCATGCCGATCGGCACCATCATCAAAGCGTTCCAGGACGGCTTCGGTGGCGTGCTCGGTTTCGTCGGCATCATCCTCGCGCTGGGCACCATGCTCGGCAAAATGATGGCTGAATCGGGCGGGGCAGATCAGATTGCCCAGACCCTGATTCGTGCGTTCGGCAAGGACAAAGTCCAGTGGGCGATGATGTTCGCCGCGTTTCTGGTCGGCATCCCGCTGTTCTTCGAAATCGGTTTTGTTCTGCTGATTCCACTGGTGTTCATCGTGGCGCGCCGCACTGGCGTGTCGATTATCAAGATCGGTATCCCGCTGCTTGCCGGTCTGTCCGCCGTGCACGGTCTGGTGCCACCGCACCCGGGCCCGTTGCTGGCCATCGGCGTGTTCGGCGCGGACATCGGCAAGACCATTCTTTATGGTCTGATCGTGGCGCTGCCAACCGCGATCATTGCCGGTCCGATCTTCGGTACCTTCATCGCCAAGCACATTCCGGGTCACCCGAATCAGGAACTGGTCGATCAACTGGCCCGCGAAAACGATGACTCGGCGAGCCTGCCGAGCTTCGGTATCACCCTGGTTACCGTGCTGCTGCCGGTTTTCCTGATGTTGCTGAAAACCTTCGCAGACGTCGCGCTACCGGACGGTCACTTCTTCCGCACCTGGATGGACATGATCGGTCACCCGATCTCCGCACTGCTGCTGGCGTTGCTGCTGTCGCTGTACACCTTCGGTCACAAACAAGGCATCGGCTCGCAACAGATGCTCAAGTGGCTGGACGCGAGCCTGGCGCCAACCGCCGCGATCATTCTGATCATCGGTGCGGGCGGTGGCTTCAAGCAGATGCTGGTGACCAGCGGCGTGGGCGACGTGATCGGCCACATGGCGGTCAGCGCACAGATCTCGCCGATCCTGCTGGCATGGCTGGTGGCGGCGGTGATCCGTATCGCGACTGGTTCGGCAACTGTGGCGACCATCACTGGCGCGGGCATTGTGGTGCCGGTGGTGGGGATGATTCCGGGCGTTAACCGTGAGTTGCTGGTACTCGCGACTGGCGCCGGTTCGTTGATCCTGTCGCACGTGAACGACGCCGGTTTCTGGCTGGTGAAGCAGTACTTCAACATGACCGTGGCCGAAACGTTCAAGACCTGGACGGCGATGGAAACCATCCTCTCGGTGGTTGCGTTGGGCTTTATCCTGCTGCTGTCGCTGTTCGTGTAAACAGCTTCTTGCAGACACAAAAAAACCGCAGCGATGCGGTTTTTTTGTGGGTGATCGTTCCCACGCTCTGCGTGGGAATGCCTCAATGGACGCTCTGCGTCCGCTTTGGGACGCGGAGCGTCCCGGGCTGTATTCCCACGCGGAGCGTGGGAACGATCAGTGCGTCAGGCAGAGGTTTTCGGGGCCAGGCCATCGGCACGGAACATCCCGCGAATGCCGCGCACAGCCTGGCGAATGCGATCCTGGTTTTCGATCAGCGCAAAGCGCACGTGATCGTCGCCATACTCACCAAATCCCACCCCCGGCGAGACGCAAACCTTCGCTTCAGCCAGCAGTTTCTTGGCGAATTCCAGCGAACCCAGATGCGCATACGCCTCAGGAATTTTCGCCCAGACATACATCGATGCCTTCGGATTCTCGACCATCCAGCCCAATTCATGCAGCCCTTTCACCAACACATTACGACGCTGACGATACTGCTCGGCGATGTCGCGCACACACTGCTGATCACCTTCCAGCGCCGCGATCGCCGCGACTTGCAGCGGGGTGAAGGTGCCGTAGTCGTGGTAGCTCTTGATCCGCGCCAAGGCGTTAACCAGTTCTGGATTGCCGACCATGAAACCAATGCGCCAGCCCGCCATGTTGTAGCTCTTGGACAGGGTGAAAAACTCCACCGCGATGTCCTTGGCGCCCGGTACTTGCATGATCGACGGGGCTTTCCAGCCGTCGTAGACGATGTCGGCGTAGGCCAGATCGTGAATCACCAGCACGTCGTATTGCTTGGCGAGGGCGATCACCCGCTCGAAGAAATCCAGTTCCACGCACTGCGCAGTCGGGTTCGACGGGAAGCCGAGGATCATCATTTTCGGTTTCGGAATCGAGCCGCGAATCGCCCGTTCCAGCTCATCGAAGAAATCCACACCGGGCACCAGCGGCACCGAACGCACTTGGGCACCGGCAATCACCGCACCGTAAATGTGAATCGGGTAGCTCGGGTTCGGCACCAGTACGGTGTCGCCCTGATCGAGGGTCGCCAGCATCAAATGCGCCAGGCCTTCCTTAGAACCGATGGTGACAATGGCTTCGCTTTCCGGGTCGATATCGACTTCGTAGCGTTGCTTGTACCAGTTGGAAATCGCCCGGCGCAGGCGCGGAATGCCTTTGGACGTCGAGTAACCGTGGGTGTCTTCGCGTTGGGCGACTTGTACGAGTTTTTCGACAATGTGCGGCGGCGTGGCCCCGTCGGGGTTGCCCATGCTCAAGTCGATGATGTCTTCACCACGACGACGCGCGGCCATCTTCAGCTCGGCGGTGATGTTGAAAACGTAAGGGGGGAGTCGATCTATGCGCGCAAAGCGGCGCGGCGAACCTTGTTCGGCCATTGTTGCCTCGGATAACGTAAGCGCCCGGAACCGTCCGAGCGACGCTGGTCACTGCGGTGACCTGTGGCGGAAGATAAGGTCAGTGATGGCATACTGTCCAGCCCGTTTGTTAACAAATTTTTCCAAGGAAAATGGTTGATGGAATTCACCAGCGGCTTCTTGCTGAGCCTTTCGCTGTGCCTGGATATCGGCGTGGCCAACATCGCAATGATCACATTGGCGATGCAGCGCGGTTACTTTCAAGGCTTCGCGCTGGGCCTTGGCACCTGCGTCGGCGACTTGATTTATGCGGTGCTGGCGCTGGCCGGGATGACCGTTCTGCTGCAATACGAAAGCGTGCGCTGGGTGCTGTGGATCGGCGGTTCGGCGCTGCTGATCTACTTTGCGGCGAAGATGATTTACTCGGCGATCCATCACGAAGCGCTGCTGGCCGAGACGGCGGAGGTGGGGCAGAACTCCCATCGCAAGGAATTCTTTCGTGGGATTTTTCTCGCCATGTCGTCGCCGAGCGCGATTCTTTGGTTCGCTGCGGTGGGCGGCACGCTGATCGCCCGCTCCGGTGGCGGTGGCCCGGTGAGTTCGGCGCTGTTCCTCGGTGGTTTCCTCTGCGCCGGGCTGCTCTGGTCGGCCGGTCTGTGCTTTGCTGCCAGCCACGGTGGCAAGCTGCTGGGCGACAAGCTGTTGCGCTATTCCTACATGGCATCTGCAGCGATCTTCTGCTATTTCGCAGTCTACGTGATCGTATCCGGCTACAACGAATTCGTCGGTTCCGGTGCCGTCGAGCAGTTGCATTCGCTGTAACCGTGCGAAACGGGTTTGGCTTTCTATACTCCCAGCCGAACCCCTTTTTTGTGCCAGGAGTCGAGTCATGGATGAGCAAACACGCGTCGAAGTGGCTGAACCTCGCTTCGAACATGGACACTTCCTGCTGATTGCAGGATTTGGCGATCGATTTACCCAAGACACCGCCAAGGACATCCCGGCGCTGTGGGAGAAATTCCTGCCGCACCTGGGACGAATTCCCGGGCAAAAAGGCGAAGTGACCTACGGCGTGTGCTGCAATTTCGACGGCAAGGGCGGCTTCGATTACATCGCCGGCGTGGAAATCACCAAGCTCGACGAACTGCCGCAGGACGTCTATCGCTGGGTCGAAGTGCTGCCCCGTCAATACGCGGTGTTCGAACACAAAGGCCCGCTCGATCAGTTGCCGCAAACCCTGCAATACATCTACAAAACCTGGTTGCCGACCTCTCACTACGTCGAGCTGAATGCGCCGGAACTGGAGCGTTACAGCGCCGATTTCAACCCGCGCCTGCACACTGGCAAACTGGAAATCTGTGTGCCGGTCGATACCAAGGCTTGAGCCACAGCCGATGAGGCGGATCACTGATCCGCCTCAGGCGTTTGCGCCGTGTGCGGATCGATATGCCCCCGCGATTCCTTTATGCTTTCAGCACTTTCTTCTGCTGATTTCCGAGCCGCCATGAACACCGTCATCCGCAACGTCACCGCCGCCGACCTGGATCGCTGCTACGCCATCGAAACCGTTGCCTACGAAGGCGACGAAGCCGCCACCCGCGAGAAAATCGCCACGCGCATCGCCACCTGGCCGGAAGGCTTTGTCGTGGCGGAAGTGGATGGCGTGGTGGCGGGTTTCGTCAATTCGGGCGCGGCGTTTGATGTGCAGATGTCGGATGAGGCGTTCAAAGAGTTGATCGGCCATGACCCGAAAGGGCCGAACGTGGTGATCATGTCGGTGGTGGTGCACCCGGATTATCAGGGGCAAGGGTTGGCGAAGCGCTTGATGGCTGAGTTTATCGAGCGTATGCGCGGGATGGACAAGGCGACGATTCATTTGATGTGCAAGGAAAAGCATATTCCGCTGTACGCCGGGTTTGGCTTTGCCTACATCAAACCGTCGGAGTCGGATCACGGCGGGATGGCGTGGCACGAGATGATCCTGACCCTCTAAAGCCAACCCGATCTCCACTGTAGGAGCTGCCGAAGGCTGCGATCTTTTGATCTTGCTGTTAAGAAGATCAAGATCAAAAGATCGCAGCCTTCGGCAGCTCCTACAATGGTTTGAGTTGTGTCAGTAAGGGGGTCGGTTATCCGTTTTGATGCATCAAGGTCGTAGGTTTCGGCATCATGCATCCCTCGATGTCTCAGAAAACCAGGCCCATGCGCCGTTCGTAACCGATCCGGCCCTTGTACGCTTCGCCGCTGTCGACATATCCGTGCTTGGCGTACAGCGCAATCGCCGCGTCATTATCCGCGTCCACCGACAACTCCAGCCCTTTGATCTCCGGCCAAGCCTGACGCGCAACCTCGGGCAGCGCTTGCAGACACGCTTTGCCATAACCCTTGCCCTGCGCGCGGCGATCTACCTGCAACGCATGCAAGGTGGCGCTGTGTTCATCAGCCCAGGCCGGCAACACGGGCGGGCGCTTGAGCAGCAGAAACGCCACCGGCACTTCATCCGCCAGCAAGGCAAAACCCTTCACGCCGGGGCCGGGTTTCGACAACAAGGTGTGCAACGCACCGTGAATATCGCCGGAGAACTTGATCTGCTCGGCATGGATTTCAATCGCCTCGACTTGTTGACGCTGCAAAGCATTCAGGCTGTCGTACGGCACGAGTTGGGCTGACACGGGAATTTCCTTTTTCCTACAAAGATAAGCCTCGGATTCTAGCGATTTTGCCCTCAGTGGAATTTTTTTGTTTCGCCTGTCGATCTGCCGATCCACCAAGCGACTAAGGGTGTCTTCACAACAAAAACCACGGAGAACACCATGAGCGCACAATCCGAAATCCAGACCCTGATCAACACCTACCGCGACGCCGTGATGAAAAAGGACGTAGAGAAAGTCATGGCGCTGTACGCCGACGACATCGTCTCGTTCGACGCGATCAAGGCCCTGCAATTCAAGGGCAAACCGGCGTACCGCGAACACTGGGTCGCGTGCATGGAAATGTGCCCCGGCCCGCACATTTTCGAATTCCATGAAATCGCCATCGAAAGCGCCGACAACATCGCCTTCGCGCACTGGGTGGCCAATTGCGGCGGCACCAATGAAAAAGGCGAAATTCAGAGCTGCTGGATGCGCGTCACCGCCTGCTATCGGCAGATCGGCGGGGCGTGGAAAATCGCCCATGAACACTGGTCGGCGCCATTCGATCCGATGAGCGGCGCGACCCTGTTCGATGTGCAACCTTGATCTTCAGCCATAGTTGATCCGTCCGCTTCAGGAGAACGCCATGAAGTATTTATGCCTGGTCTACAGCGATGAGCGCCTGCTGCATTCATCGCCCGACAGCCCGGAAGACGCCGAGTGCTGGGCCTACGCCGAGTCGATTCAGGGCAGCGGGCGAATGGTTGCCGCCGAGGCCTTGGAGTCAGTGCAGACCGCCACCACGGTGCGTATGCGCAACGGCAAAGTGTCGATCACCGATGGCCCGTTCGCGGAAACCAAGGAGCAACTGGCCGGTTTCTATTTGATCGACGCCAAGGATCTCAACGAAGCGATCCAGGTCGCCGGCAACATTCCGGCAGCGCGGGTCGGCAGCGTTGAAGTGCGCCCGGTGCGGCAGTTGAATGTCTGAGGTTCGGGCGCGGGTCGAGCAGGTCTATCGCGAAGACTCGCGGCGGATTCTGGCGACGCTGATTCGCCTGCTGGGTGATTTCGACCTCGCCGAAGAAGCCTTGCACGAGGCGTTCTTCGTCGCCGTCGAACGCTGGCAGCGCGATGGCGTGCCGGACAATCCGCGCACCTGGCTGGTCTCGACCGGGCGCTTCAAGGCGATTGACGTATTGCGCCGCCGCGCCCGGTTCAAGGCCTCGCAGCCGATGTTGCTCGCGCAACTGGAAGAACTCGAACAGGCCGACTGGAGTGGCGAAGACGTGGAAGATGATCGTCTGCGGCTGATCTTCACCTGTTGTCACCCGGCGCTGGCGGCGGATGCGCAAGTGCCGCTGACCTTGCGTGAAGTCTGCGACCTGACCACCGAAGAAATCGCCCGCGCGTTTCTCTCGGCGCCGGCGGCGATTGCCCAACGCATCGTGCGGGCGAAAGCCAAGATCCGTGACGCGAAAATCCCCTATCAAGTGCCAAGCCTGAGCGAATTACCCGAGCGCCTCGACAGCGTGTTGCGGGTGATTTATCTGGTGTTCAACGAAGGCTATTCGGCGTCGGTCGGCACTGAACTGACCCGCGAAGATCTGACGCGTGAGGCGATCAGGTTGGGTCGGTTGTTGATGGAATTGTTGCCGGAGCCGGAAGTGATGGGGCTGCTGGCGATGATGCTGTTGCACGAATCACGACGCTCGGCGCGCACCTCGCCGAGTGGTGAACTGGTGCTGCTGGATGATCAGGATCGCGCGTTGTGGGATGCCGGGTTGATTGCTGAAGGTTGCGCGCTGGTGGAGCGCGCGCTGACCACACGGCGATTTGGGCCGTATTGTTTGCAGGCAGCGATTGCGGCGGTGCATGCCGAAGCGCCGACGGCGGCGCAGACGGATTGGGAGCAGATCGTTGGTTTGTATGACGTGCTGTTGCGGGCGGTGCCTTCGCCGGTGATCGAGTTGAATCGAGCGGTGGCGGTGGCGAAGCAGGATGGGGCGTTGGCGGGGTTGCAGTTGATTGAAGGAATTTTGGCGCGGGGCGAGTTGCAGGATTATCACTTGGCGCATTCGGCGCGGGCGGAGTTTTGTCGGCAGTTGGGGCGGGTGGAAGATGCGCGGGAGGCGTATTTGCGGGCGCTTGAATTGACGCGGCAGGAGCCGGAGCGGAGGTTTATTGAGGGGCGGCTTTTGGCGTTGAAATTGCCCTCACCCTAGCCCTCTCCCGGAGGGAGAGGGGACAGATTGGGGGATGCTGAAGAAGTACGCCGACCTGAAAAAACAACGGTGAATCCATAATCGACTCAAAATTTCAGGTCGATGTACGACGCAAGACACCGCGGTCGGCCCCCTCTCCCTCTGGGAGAGGGTTGGGGTGAGGGGCTTTTGACCTAGGCCTGATCGGCCGCGCAGCTATTCCAGCATCTTGTTAAGCAACCAGCTCCCCGCTGGCCCCGGCGGATACAGCCGCGACCACAGTGCATCGACAAACACCGGTTTAGGCCAGCCGCGCACCTTCAACTCCACCAGCAAATCATTGCCAAACCGCTGCGCCAGCCAACGCGGCAACGGCGCCCAGCCAAAACCCTTTTCGGCCATTTCCAGCAACATCAAATAACTCGGCGCCGACCACACCCGGCCTTTGCCACGACTGTCGTACGGATTAACGATGGTCGCCAGGCGCAGCTCGCGATGCAGTTCCAAGGTGTGCTGATCAATGTGATCAAGCGTCGCCAGCGGATGATCGCGATTCACGAACAAAGCGATTTCCGTGCGTTCGGCCACGGTCGAGGTCACCAGATCTGGCGGATAATTCTCCTGCATCTCCGCAAAGGCCAGATGCGCACGACCGCGTTGCACCAGTTCAATCAAGTCATCGCATTCAGCGATCAAACATTCCAGCTCCAGATCCGGATAACGCTGCTCAAACCCAACCAGCGCCGCTTCAAAACGATAGGACTGATACGTGTCGGAAATCGCCACGGTCAGTTTCGGCTCGACCCCCTGGGACAACTGCCGCGCGGTCATCTCCAGACGACTGGTCGCCGCCAGAATCGCCTCCGCTCGTTGCAACATCACATGCCCGGCGGGGGTGAGCGTCGGTTTTCGGCTGCTGCGATCGAACAGCACCAGATCCAGATCGATCTCAAGGCTGGCCACCGCCGCGCTGATGGTCGACTGACTGCGCCCGAGTTTGCGCGCCGCCGCCGAAAACGAACCTTGGGTCGCCGCTTGCACAAACGCCAACAGCACTTCTTGCGAGGCCATGAACTATCGCCTTGATCGATGGTTATTGGTTATGAAGTATCGGTGTGAGGATGAATCATGGCAACCATCTTCACTCAAGGAGTCAGGCAATGACTGCCCCTAAATCCATCACTGAACGTATTTTCCAGGCCGTTGGTTTCGAACTGCTGGCCATTCTGATCTGTACACCGCTGCTGGCGTGGCTGATGAAAAAACCGATGCTTGAAATGGGCGCGGTGACGGTGTTGATCGCGATGCTGGCGCTGGGCTGGAACGTAGTGTTCAACCGCTACTTCGACCGGGTACTGGCGCGGATGAATGTTGCGCATAACGCCTGGGTGCGTGTGGTGCATGCGCTGCTGTTCGAGGGTGGCTTGATCGTGATGGGCGTGCCGCTGATTGCGTGGTGGTTGTCGGTCAGTTTGTGGCAGGCGTTTTTGCTGGATATCGGTGTGCTGCTGTTCTTCCTGCCGTACACCTATGTTTATCACTGGGCGTACGACGTGCTGCGTGAACGCTTCATGACCCGTGGTGTTTGCCAAGGCTAACCCGATCCTCGTGTAGGAGCTGCCGAAGGCTGCGATCTTTTGATCTTGATTTAAAGGGCAAAATCAAAAGATCGCAGCCTTCGGCAGCTCCTACAGAGGTAGGTGTTTTCAGGGACGTTAGAGGAACATCCCGCCGGAGGCTTCAACCCGCTGCCCATTGATCCATTGCGCACCCGGCGACAGCAACAACGCCAGCGCCCCGCCAATATCATCCGGCTGACCGGCGCGTCCCAGCGCAGTGTTTTCCGCGACCATCGCATTCACCGCTGCATTATCGCGAACAGTCCCGCCACCAAAATCAGTTTCAATCGCGCCTGGCGCCAACGTGTTCACAGCAATCTGCCGCGCGCCCAGCTCTTTCGCCTGATAACGAGTCAGCACTTCAATCGCGCCTTTCATCGCCGCATAAGCACTGGCGCCCGGAATGGTGAAACGCGCGAGGCCGCTGGAGATATTGATGATGCGTCCGCCGTCGTTAATCAGCGGTAAGAGTTGCTGCGTCAGGAAGAACGGCCCCTTGAAATGCACGTTCATCAGCATGTCGAATTGCTCAACTGTGGTCTCGGCGAAACTCACGTGCAGACCGACCCCGGCGTTGTTGATCAGAAAATCAAAACGCTCACGTTCAAATTGTTCGCGCAGCGCTTGCTCAACCTTCGCGCCGAACCCGGCAAAGCTGTCACTGCGACCGACGTCCAGTTGCAGCATCACCGCTTTGGCGCCGAGTTTTTCCAGTTCGACGACCAGCGCCTGCGCTTCATCCACGCGGCTGTGGTAAGTGCCGATGATGTCGACACCTTGGGCCGCGAGGTGCAGGGCGGCGTTTTTGCCGAGGCCACGACTGGCGCCGGTGATCAATGCGATTTTGCGGTTCATGGGCTTTCCTCGATGCTGGTGAGTGGTGATGGGACTCAGTTTATTTGTCCGCCGATAGGTGATAAACAGACTGAAATCGGAATCACTGATCGGCTCAGCCGAACAATCTTCAGGTGCTTACATGAACAAACTGGAACTGCTGCGCACCTTCGTCCGGGTCAGCGAACTGTCGAGTTTCACCCTCGCCGGCGAGAGCCTCGGCCTGCCGCGCTCTACCGTGTCCGAACATGTGCAGGCACTCGAAACACTGGTCGGCACGCGCCTGTTGCAGCGCACCACGCGCAAAGTGCAGGCGACGCAGGACGGTTTGGTGCTGTACGAACGCAGCAAAGATCTGCTTTCGCACATGGACGAGATTGAAGGGTTGTTCCGCCAGGATGAGGCCTCGCTGACCGGGCGTATTCGTGTCGACATGCCGAACATTCTGTCGCGACGTCTGGTCATGCCGCTGTTGCCTGAGTTCATGGATCGTCACCCAAATCTGGAACTGGAAATCAGCAGCACCGACCGCCGCGTCGATCTGCTCAGCGAGGGTTTTGATTGTGTGGTGCGCATTGGCGCGCAGCCGGATCAATCGGTGGTGGCGCGGCATTTGGGCGATTTTTCGATGATCAACTGCGCGAGCCCGGCTTACCTTGAACGCTATGGTGTGCCGCAGACGCTGGAGGATCTGGCGCAGCATCGGCTGGTGCATTACGTCGGCGTATTGGGTTCGCGTTCGGAAGGGTTTGTGTACGAGGAGGGAGGTGAGGTTAAGCGTTTGCCGATGGCGGGCAGTGTGACGGTTAACAGCACGGATGCTTATGAGTCGGCGTGTCTGGGCGGGTTCGGTTTGACCCAAGTGCCGCGCTCGGGCATGAAACCGCATTTGGATAACGGCGAACTGCTGGCGGTGTTGCCGCAGTTCACGGCGCCGTCGATGGCGATTTCGTTGTTGTATGCCCGGCAGCGACATTTGCCGTTGCGCGTGCGGGTGTTTATGGATTGGCTCGGCGATGTGATCCGCTCAACCCTCTAACCCACACCTTGCACTCAAACCTCACTGGATCTCTATCTGAAACGGCTACCTGTAGGAGCTGCCGCAGGCTGCGATCTTTTGATCTTTAAAACAGGATCAAAAGATCGCAGCCTGCGGCAGCTCCTACAGGGAATTGTTGTGGGTCAGAAGATTTGGGTAAACAGCCAGTAGAGGCTGCCTGACAGCAGGATCGCCGCCGGCAACGTCAGCACCCACGCCATCAACAAATTGCGGATGGTCTTCATCTGCAATCCACCGCCGTTGGCAACCATCGTCCCCGCCACACCCGACGACAACACATGCGTCGTCGACACCGGCAAACCGAACATATCCGCCGCACCAATGGTCAGCATCGCCACGGTTTCCGCCGACGCACCCTGGGCATACGTCAGATGCGTCTTGCCGATTTTTTCACCCACCGTCACCACAATCCGCTTCCAGCCAACCATAGTGCCAAGCCCCAGTGCGATGGCCACGGCGATCTTCACCCACAGCGGAATAAACCGCGTGGCGTTGTCGATCTGTTGCTTGAACAGTTGCAGCTTGCTGCTAGTGTCAGCGTCGAAATTGCCGACCTTGTTCTTGTCCATCAGGCGAATACTTTCGCTGGCCAGGTACATGTCGTTACGCACGTTGCCCATGGCCTCGGCCGGGACTTTCGCCAGCGAACCGTAGCCCCGGACTTCTTCGCCGATGTGCCCGGTGAGGGCAGCGAGGGCGGGAATCAGTTGCGGCGTGGCTTCCTTGCTGCGCACGTAATCGGAAAGGATCGGACGCGGATCAGCCGGCGCCGGCTGCGGTGCACTTTTCACCAGCGCTTGCTGGGTGACTTGCGCCACAGCGGCGAACTGCAGCGATTGTTCTTCGGGCATGGTGCGGTTCAAGGCGTACGCCATTGGCAGCGTGCCGACCAGAATCAACATGATCAGGCCCATGCCTTTCTGGCCGTCGTTGGAGCCGTGAGCGAAGGACACGCCGGTGCACGTGGCGATCAGCAAACCGCGAATCCACCAGGGCGGCGGCGCGTTGCCTTCCGGTGCCTTGTACAGCGAACGATTCTTCACGAACGCCCGCAGCGCCAGCAGCAACAGCGCGGCACAACCGAAACCCACCAGCGGTGAGAGCAGCAGCGCGTAACCGATCTTGGTCGCCTGCGCCCAGTCGACACCGCTGGTGCCGTCGCGGCCATGCATCAAGGCATTGGCCACGCCGACGCCGATGATCGAACCGATCAGCGTGTGCGACGAAGAGGCCGGTAAACCCAGCCACCAAGTGCCGAGGTTCCACAGGATCGCGGCGATCAGCAGCGCGAAAATCATCGCGAAACCCGCCGACGAGCCGACCTGCAAAATCAACTCAACCGGCAGCAGAGCGATGATGCCGAACGCCACCGCGCCGCTCGAAAGCAGCACACCGAGAAAGTTGAAAAAACCCGACCAGACCACCGCGACATTCGGCGGTAGCGAGTGGGTATAAATCACCGTCGCGACGGCGTTGGCGGTGTCATGGAAACCGTTGACGAACTCGAAGCCCAGCGCAATCAACAGCGCAACGCCGAGCAGCAGAAACGGCGTCCACGTGGTGACGACCGTGCCGAGTTCGTGCATGTCGTGCATCAGGCTGTAGGCGGTGAACAGCATGCCCATCGCCAGCACGGCGAAAAAAATCACGTAGGTGAACGGGCTGGTTTTCTTGTCGAGGGCGGGCCTGCCGCTGGGGGCGGATGTGTGGCTGGCGGTCAGGGAGGGAGTAGCCATGAGCGGACAATCCTCAGCGAGGGAAGGAATGTCGCCCATGATCATTGCAGAATGTTACAGAGAGACTGCGGCAGATCAGTGTTTGGATGAATAGCGCAACCATTGATCTGAAGGGAAAGGAGGTCGCAGGAGCAATGATTTACCTGTGGTGAGGGGATTTATCCCCGATCGGCTGCGCAGCAGTCGTAAATCCGGCAGACGCGGTTCAACTGAAAAACCGGGGTGAATGGTTTTGGGGCTGCTTCGCAACCCATCGGGGATAAATCCCCTCGCCACAGGATCTTTGTCACCACAATGGATCTGTGTCACCAAGACAGCTCTCTGTCACCACAATGGGATCTCTGTCTCAACGATGGATCTGCGATGGACAAGGGTCAGTAATCACCCCTTTTACGAAACGCCCACCGCCCCGCAATCACGGTAAACGTCGCCACCAGCGCCACCAATATCCAGAACCCTTCCGGATCCTGCGACAGTGGCACGCCCCCCACATTCATCCCGAAAAAACCGGCAATGATGTTGATCGGCAGCGCCAGCACCGTCACCACGGTCAGGGTAAACAGCGTGCGGTTGCTCTGTTCGTTGAGGTTGGCGGCGATTTCTTCCTGGAGCAATTTGATCCGCTCACCCAACGCCATGAGGTCGTTGATGATCAGCGCAAACTCTTCAGTGGATTTGCGCAGCTCCTTGACGTCCTCCTTCTGCAACCACGGCGGCGGCCGATTGAGCAGACGCAGCAACGAACCCGGCTCCAGCGCCAACAGCCGTTGCAGCCGCACCAGCACCCGTCGATTGGCACCCAGTTCGGCACGGTTGGTCGATAGCTTTGAGGAGAGCAATTCATCCTCGACCTGATCCACACTCATACTGGTTTTGCGCACGATTTGCGTCAGCACCTCGCCCTGATCCCGCAGCAAATGCACGAGTAGTTCCGACGGTGAACGAAAGCGCTCGCCGGCCTTTACCGACGAACGCAATTTATCCACCGAGTGCAGCGGTTGCAGGCGCGCGCTGACGATCAATTTGCTGCGCACGCAGACCCACAATGTCGACACGTCCGACGACACCATGCTGCTGAGGTTGAACACCACATCGTTGACCACCGCCAGCAACGCCGAGTCGACATGCTCGATGCGCGTCGACCGCGAGCCTTCATGCAACGCTTCGAAAAACTCTTCCGGCAATTGCAGATGACTCTTCATCCAGCGCTCGCACGCCGCGTGCGCGAGATTGAGGTGCAGCCAGAGAAATTCGCCGCTGTCGCTGTCGTCCTGCAAACAGCGTAATGCCGTCGCCGAATCCACTTCGCGGCCACGTTCGCCGGGCAGAAAGCGAAAGCCGTAGAGCAGGCCAAACAGATCGGGATCGCGATGACTGATGTCGAGGCTGTGGTTCATGGAGGCTCGCTGCGGAGAGGGCGTCTGGCGTGGGGTTTACAGATTCACCTGCTCGGCATCTTCGCAATCGTGCGTGACGATTTTGTGACCGCTCGATGACGGGGTGACATGTACCGATTTCGATACCGTGTGGGTACACAGTCGATCTCAATTCATCGCGGCGCTGGTCGATGACCGCTTATCTATCACCGGTATTGGAGTATTTCCATGGTCAGCATCAGCTCTGTTTCGATCAATCAGACTGTCACTACGTCCACCAGTAAAACCACGATCAACGACGTTGGCGACGACACCACCACCACCGCGACGGCGACTGCGAGTGCGAGTGCATCCGGCGATGCGCCGAAAGCGGCGGGCGGCGCGGCACCGGCGGGGGATAGCAGTTCCAGCAGCAGTGAAGAATCGGATTCGGTGAAGGAGCTGCGCAAGCAGATTGCCGAGCTGCAAAAGCAATTGCAGCAACAGCAGCAGGCACTGCAAGCGGCGCAGGCGAAGCAGGAAAGCGCGGACGCGAAAGCGGCGGACGTAGCGGCAGCGCAGGCGCAGATCACCACGACGTCGGCTTCTTTGCAGACGGCTACGGCGTCGTTGTTGCAGGCGTTGCAGGATTCGGGGTCGAGTACGTCGGGGGCGTTGGTCAGTACTTCGGCGTGATGGCTTTTCCCCTCACCCTAACCCTCTCCCGGGGGGAGAGGGGACTGACCGAGGTGTTCTTTTAAGGTTCACCGACCTGAGATTTCGAGCCGTACTTTGACTTTGAAAAGCTCACGATTTGCTCCCTTTCCCCCTCGCCCCCTTGGGGGAGAGGGCTGGGGTGAGGGGGTAAAATCCCACCGTCGACAAATCTCTCAGACCAAACACAAAAAAGCCGCACGATCTTTCAATCGTGCGGCTTTCGCTAGTGCGCTGTATCAGTGGTCTTGCTTGTTGCTCAGCACTTTACCGGTAGTGGCGTCGAAGTCGACATCCCACTCAGTGCCATCGGCCAGGCGCAGTTCAACTTCATACTCATAACCATTGAAGTGGTTATCGAGATCGGTGTCAGTGATGGTCGCACCCGGGTGCAGTTTCAACGCTTCGGCGTTCATCGATTCCAGCGACTTGATCTTGCCTTCCTTCACCAACTGAGGGATCTGGTCGACGCGAACATCAGCTTGGGCCAGGCCAGCAGTCAGGGTCAGAGCAGCGGCAGTAAACAGGGCAGTCAAAGTTTTCATCGGTTCAATCCTTTAGTGGTGTGTCTAATTGGGTGAGCTGTTTAAGTGAGTTCAGGTTAACCAGCGCAACTTAACTCACCCTTAAAAACTTGCACCGCCAACAAACAGCTCTTATAGGAGCGCGCCTGCTCGCGATGCAGATACCTAGATCGCCGCTCAATAACCGTTGTTCTTCAACACCTGATCAACACTGCCGGCCGCCGGACGCTTGTAGAACTTCAACAGTTCGCTGGCGCGGTTGGTGAAGATGCCGTCGACACCCGCAGCCATCACCTTCTCGAAATCCACCGGCTCATCGACGGTGTAAACGTGAACGAGCATGCCTTGATCGTGGGTGTACTTATTCATCCACGGTTGCACCAGATCCGAATAGCTTTGATCGCCGCTGTTGGTCAACTTCGCCGAAGGGCCGGTGCCGATTGCACCTTGCGCCTTGGCGTAGTCGACCCACTGCTTGAACTCGGCTTCAGACTTCGGCTCCTGTTTGCCGTAGAAAACGTTTTTGTCCTTCTCGCCCGACTCGGCAAAAGTCACTTTCGACTTCGGTTCGACGCTGCCTTCGCCGACCCACAACAGCAGGATTTTCGGCACTTGCGGCATTTCTTTTTCCAGCAGTTCGAGGCTGTTTTTCTCGAACGTCTGCAGGATCACTTTGCCTTTACCCTGACCCACGCCCAACGGACTCTTCGCCAGTTTCGAACCGGCCGGGCTCAGCCAGCCGCGATCCTGCAATTTTTCCTTGAGGTCATGTTCGATGCCCGGGAACAGCTGCGGCTCTTTGGTTTCGATGTAAAGGCCTGGTTTGTGGTGCGGGTTGGCCTGGGCGATGTTGATGATTTCGTCCAGGGTCAGAATTTTCAGCCCGGCATAAGAAGGACGCGCGCGCTCCGGGTACTTGGCGTTGAACCAGCTGCCGGCGTCGAGGGTTTTCAGTTCGGCCATGGTGAAGGCGTTGGCCGGGCTGTCCTTGCGATCCGGGAACTTGCTCGCGACGTCGGTGGTGCGCTGCAGATTGTCATCGTGCAGGGCGAACAGCACGCCATCCTTGCTGCGCTGCAAATCCATTTCCAGATAATCAGCGCCGAGGTCGCGGGCCAGTGTGTAGGAGGCGGCAGTGGATTCCGGAGCATCGAAGGACGCGCCACGGTGAGCGATCACCGCCGGGTGCGGGATGCCATGCGCCCCGGCCACGGCGTCGGGATTGCTCTGGCTGGCGGCGTGCGCCTGACCGAGTCCGAGCAACAGGCTCAGCATGAGGGCGCTTTTGGTGAAAGTGGCGGGCATGTTCGAGATCCTTTCGCGGGTCTGTTTCAAAGACGTACCTTTTAACAACTGAATCGATTGCGTGCTATCGCCAGACCGACATAAATGTATTAAAACCGAATTTTCCTACAATTCTGCTCGCCAACTGAAGTACGCTTGCCCTCGGCAGACGCCCCGGCAGAGGGCGCGCCACTCGATCGCCTTGCGTGTAAACCATCGATCACTTTTCGTGAGGTTTACCATGCGCATCACCTCCCAACTCATCTGCCAGGCTGCCGACGACCTCAAGGGTTTTGTCGGCCTCAACCGCAAAACCGGTCAATACATCGTGCGTTTCAGCGAAGATTCGTTCGGCATGGACGTCGCCGATGACGGCATTATTCCGACCAGCGAATTCGTCTGGGCGCCGGCGACCGAGCAGACCATGACGCTTAAACGTGAGTTGATTCAGTTGCTGCTGGATCAGCATATTGATGAGCGGATCAACATTACCGAGCCGTTGCGGGTGTATATGCAGAAGGTTGAAGTGCCGGAGATAGTGGCGGTGCGCAGCTTGGTGCGGGGTTGAGATTTTGCGGTGACTGAGAGGGCCTCTTCGCGAGCAAGCTCGGCTCCTACAAGGATTGGTGGCGCTCGCAAATCTTTTGTAGGAGCCGAGCTTGCTCGCGAAGGCGGCCTAGACTGCGCCGCCATCCTCACTGCCCAAACCGATACTCCCGCTCAACCCGGCAAACCCGCGTATGAAACTTCGAATACCAAATCGATCGCCCACGCTCCTGAATTACCCGATGCTCAGGATTCTGCCGCCACGCAAGAATCGCCGCCTCACTCTCCCAATACGACACGGTAATGCCGACACCATCCGCCCCACGAACCGACTCCACACCGAGATACCCCGGTTGCATATTCACCAACTCTTCCATGCGCTCGGCGGCTGCGGCATAACCGTTATCACCCTCGGTGCGCGTCGAGGTGAAGATCACCGCAAAACACGAGGTCATTGCTGTGCCTCCACGCAAGCTTCGACAAACGCCCGCACCAGCGGTGGGATTTTTCCTCCGAGCGCCGCGCGTTCCGGCTGGAACAACGTTGCGACAAAGAACCGATGATCCTTGAGCTCGATCGCGCGTAAATCCCCCACCGAATCATGCCCTGTGGCGTGTAGGCCATTGCTCAGAAGATCACCCTCGAACTGCGGATTCACACCGTAGCGGCAGCGATAGCCTTCCTGAATTTCCGACGTTTCGTACGCCTTGGCGATCAACGAACCGGATACCAGATGAATGCTGTCCACCGCTTCGACCAGTGAACAGGTCAACGGCGTGAGCAAAGCACGTTCGGAATCGGGCGAGGTTTCGCCGTGCTCTGCGTCGGCCCAGCCCAGCACGTTGCGGGAAAATTCCAGTACGGCATGTTGAAAACCACCGCAGGTGCCGAGGAAAGGTCGCTGCTGCTCGCGGGCAAAACGGATGGCCCGCAGAGCGCCGGCTTCGTTTTTGTAAGGGCTGGCGGGGACGCACCAGATGCCGTCGAAGCGTTGCAGCGCGCTATCGGCGTGAATCTGGTCGGTGGCCAGCCATTCGAAATGCACGGGGCGGGCGAGGTGTTCAGCGATCAGCCCAAGGGCGACGGGGATGGCCTGGTGGGCCGTCACCTGCGGGTCGTAATCGCCGATGAGGGCGATGGAAACAGCGTCCATGTAAATTCCTTTTTGAATAGATCGATGAACCCCTGTGGCGAGGGGATTTATCCCCGTTGGGCAGCGAAGCGGCCCCAAGATTTCAAGAGCGACGACTGCTTCGCAGCCGACTGGGGATAAATCCCCTCACCACAGAGTTTTGCGTTTGCTTTGAGGAGGGTGTGATTGCCCGCTAACGCCACTCACTATAGATTGGCGCTCACGCACTCAATATTGGCGTTTCCCCAAGTGATCAATGCAGCGGCGCACTATCAGCTCGACTACCCCGATCTGGCCCTGATCCTCGCTCTAACGCGCGCCGGCTCTCTGGCCCGCGCATCTCAGCTGTTAAAAGTAGACGTCTCCACCGTGTTCCGCGCCGTGCGCCGTCTCGAAGCCGCGCTCGGCCAGCAACTCTTCGAAAAAAGCCGCGCCGGTTACCTGCCGACTACCCTCGCACAGAACCTCGCCGAGCAGGCCGAACGCGCCGAGCAAGCCCTCGAAGCGGCACGCATTGGCGTGGAGCAGGGTGGCGAAGTGATCAGCGGCACGGTGCGTCTGACCTGCACCGACTCGGTACTGCAAGGCCTGCTGCTGCCGGCGCTGGCGCAGTTCATGCCCAACTACCCGGCGCTGACCATCGAACTGAGCACCTCCAACGACTTCGCCAACCTCAGCCGCCGTGATGCCGACATTGCCCTGCGTCTCACGCGCACACCGCCGGAGCACTTGGTCGGACGGCAACTGGCGAAGATTTCCTACAGGGTCTGTGCCAGTCCGCGCTATCTGCAGAACGTCGATCCTACAGATCTGGCCGCGCTGACCTGGATCGCCCCGGATGACTTTCTGCCCGATCACCCGACCATCGCCTGGCGCCGTCAGCACTTGCCCGGCGTGGTGCCGGGTTATCGCTGCAACAGCATGCTCTCGGTTACGGAGTTGGTACGCGCCGGGCTCGGTGTGGCGGCATTGCCGGATTTTCTGATGGGCGATGACCTGCAAGCCTTGAGCGAACCGTTGCACGGTTACGACACCGCGCTGTGGCTGCTGACCCGTCCGGATTGCCGGGCGTTGCGCTCGGTGGTCACGCTGTTCGATGAACTTGGGCGGGCGCTGCGTCTGCCGTGATCAGCGCTGCGCAGACTGGCGCATGTGATCGTGCATCTCGCTGGTGAGACTTTCGATACGTTCGGTCAGGCTCTTGGTCATCTCGGTGAGGCGGGTGTTTTGCTCCAGCAATTCCAGTAATTGCGCGGTGTTCTGTGCCGCTTGAGCCTGGCGCTCAGTGTTAGCTCGCGCGAGGTCTTCACGGTGCTGGGCATCGGCGTCGGATTGCGCCTTGTCGCGCGCGGCCTGGCGGGTTTGCGCGAGCAGAATCAGCGGCGCGGCGTAGGCCGATTGCAGGCTGAACGCGAGGTTGAGCAGGATGAACGGGTAAACGTCGAACGTGGTCACGCCGAAAACGTTGAGGCAGACCCACAGCAACACGATCAGGGTTTGCGCGCCGAGAAATGTCGGCGTGCCGAAGAACCGCGCAAAGGCCTCGGCGCGCAGGGCGAAGGTGTCGTTACCGAACGTGGTGGCGAGGTGGGCGTGAGGGCGGTGGAAGCGCAGGTGATCGGTGGGATCGGTGGTGGGTTTTTCGGATGGGTCAGGGGTCATGATGGGCTCGGCGGGGTTGGGTGGCTGTGCATCACTATAGTCTTGCGTTGTGGCTGCCGGCCTCTTCGCGAGCAGGCTCGCTCCCACATTTGAACTGCATTCCTACTGATGAAACTCGGTCAAATTGTGGGAGCGAGCTTGCTCGCGAAGGCTGCGACTCGGTCACTCAAACTCTCGCGTCGTGCGCCAACGCCACACTGATCGTATTGCGCCCCGTATGTTTCGCCGTATACAACGCCTTGTCCGCATCCTCCAGCCAATCCACCGCATCCTTATACCCGGCCTGATAGCGCGCCAGGCCAATACTTAAACTCACCCGCAAATCCGGCACATCCGGATGGCGATACTGCTCCAGCGCCTCGCGCAACTGCTCCATCAACACCTCGGCTTTGGCCAATGGCAACGTCGGCAGAATCACGCAAAACTCATCACCGCCATAGCGCCCGGCCAACTCATATTCATCGAGCACACGCTTGAGCTCCTGACTCAATTGACGCAGCGCGGCATCGCCAACGATGTGCCCATAACTGTCGTTGATCACTTTGAAATGATCGATATCGATCAACGCCAACGTCGCCTGCGTGTTGTGCTGACGGCACTGCTGAAACTTCAGGTGCAACAGGTCTTTCCAAGCGCCGTGATTGAGCAGGCCGGTCAGGCTGTCGGTTCGGCTGAGCGCACTCAACGCACGTTTATGCTGGGACAGTTTGATCGCCAGTCGATAACAAACCATGCCCAGCGCCAGCGGATACAAGGTGAGCATCGGCAAGCAGGCCCAGACTTGCGCCTGTGTCATCGTCAGACTGAATTTGAAACCGAACATCGACCAACCCAGCAACACGCCGACCAGTTGGGCGAGGGCGCCAAACACGAACAGTCGCTGGCCACCGGCCGCCACGTTGTTCATGGTCATCATCGACAGAATGGTCACGGTCGCCAGCGGATTGAACTGAAAACTCGCCGCCCAGAACCCGCCGCACAGCGAGTCGTAAAGCATGTTGCGGCGCTCGGCCTGATAGGGAAAAGCAGAGCGCGTGGAGATCTGATACGCCAGATGCGGCCAGGCAAAGCCGTTAAACAGCAACAGTGCCCAGATCCAGCCCGGCATGTTCAGCGGATGCAGCGCGGCGCCGACACAGAAAAACCCGACGCCCAGACCGATGATCCGGGGCAGGTAAATACGTCTGGCGAATGACAAGCCTTTGCCGCGATTGTTTTCCATGGTGTCCTGCGCGTGATTCGTCCTGAAATACTTTGCAGTATATTTCCTCAGGTCGACCGTCTGTCGGTCGATTGTCGGACATTGTCATTTATTCCAACGGGAATGATCAGTGTCCTTCCGAGCCATTAATCGATGGCTCACGCAGGAGAGCGGCGACTTAGAGCTGATAACAGCCGAGAAACATGTCCAGAGCCGATTCAACGACGGTGTTCTGCATCTCGGCATCCAGCGGCGGTTGGCCCATGGAAATCTGTGGCCAGAAGCCAAACGACTTCAGCAGCCCTTGCACCTGATGCGCGGCGAACTCCGGATCGATAGGTTTCAATCGACCGTCGGCCACCGCCGCACGAATCCACACCGTCAGGCCTTCTTCGCGTTCGCCCATGCGCGCCACCATGTTCTGCGCACGCTCCGGGGAATGGATGGTGGCGGCAATCGCGACCCGCGCCAGGCCGAGGAAATTGTCGTCGGCCATCATCTGCAATTTGGCCAACAGCATCTGCCGCAGCTGCTCGCGCAAAGGCTTGTCGGCGCAATACGGTTCGCGCATTTCTGCGCTGATCCGCGCCCACAACTGATTCAGAATCTCGGCGAACAACTCTTCCTTGCTGGGGAAATGGTTGTACACCGTGCGCTTCGACACACCCGCCGTCGCGGCGATCTTATCCATGCTGGTGACCTCGAACCCGTTGGCACGAAATTCGGCAATCGCTGCCTGAATAATGGCTTCGCGTTTACGGTCGGTGAGGCGCTGTGGAGCTGTCATAAGTAAGCTTCGGCAGGAAGTGAATGAAATTACACTCGGTAGTTTACTTGTCATCGTGTTTGATGCAACCTAGAAACTACACCGCTCAGTGTAATGTTGCGTTAATCCTCGCAACCTAAAAAACAGACAGTTCGGCCTGTGCGTGCAGCCTTGGCCATTTATCGTCCCACCGTGAAACGCCGTGAATTCCCCGGTTTTTCAGGAGTCATTCAGTCATGGCCAACCCAAATCCCGCTTCCACACCCGAAGCCTCACGTCAGGCTCAAGGGCTGTTCCGCAACCACGCGCCGGTGCAGCGCGAAGGCCTGCGCAAAATGTTGCGGATCATGTGGAACATGATCTTCCACAAACCCCGCGACACCCGGCCCGCCGCGCCGATCCCGGTGCAAGCGCTGACCCGCGAAGACCTGCTGGCCGCGCCGAACCACAGCGTCTATCGCCTCGGCCACTCAACTCTTCTATTGAAGATGCGCGATAAATTCTGGATCACCGACCCGGTCTTTGCCGAGCGTGCTTCGCCCGTGCAATGGGCCGGCCCGAAACGTTTTCACCAGCCACCCATCAGCATCGACCAATTGCCGCCGATCGAAGCGGTGATCCTGTCGCACAACCACTACGACCACCTCGACTACCAAGCCGTACTCAAACTCGCCGACAAAACCAACTACTTCCTGACCCCACTGGGCGTCGGCGACACCCTGATCAAATGGGGCATCGACGCCAGCAAAGTGCGCCAGTACGACTGGTGGCAGGGCACCGAAATCGCCGGCATCCGCTTCATCGCCACCCCGTCGCAACACTTCTCCGGTCGAGGCCTGTTCGACGGCAACAGCACGCTGTGGGCGTCGTGGGTAATGATCGACGGCGACACGCGCATCTTCTTCAGCGGCGACAGCGGCTACTTCGACGGCTTCAAACGCATCGGCGAAGAATACGGCCCGTTCGACCTGACCCTGATGGAAACCGGCGCCTACAACGTCGAATGGCCACACGTGCACATGCAACCGGAACAAACCCTGCAAGCGCACATCGACCTCAAGGGCCGCCGGCTATTTCCAATCCACAACGGCACGTTCGACCTGGCCATGCATGCCTGGCACGAACCGTTCGACCGGATCCTCGCGCTGGCGTGGGAGCGCAGTGTGACGATCACGACGCCGCAGATGGGCGAGGCGTTTAATCTGGCGCAGCCGCAGCGGGGGAGTGCGTGGTGGTTGACGGTTGAAGGTGAGACTGAAGCAGCGGTGCAGGGCGCCTGACGCCTTATCGCGTCAAGCGAATACCACCTCAATACGCCCCTCTTTCCTTGAACGAGGGGCTGATTTCACCACTATTTGTACGTCTCGTCCGAGCCGAGAAAGACACTCCATCATCTTGGCTTCACTGATACCGCGAAATTTCCCGCGAAGCATTTCGGAGAGTTTGGGCTGAGACAAACCCAGAATTTCCGAAGCTTGAATTTGGGTCAGATGGCGTGCCTTTATGATTTCGCCGATCTTGGCCGCGAGTTGTGATTTGACCTGCATTTCACTGGCATTGGGCAAGCCGAGGTCTTGGTAGACGTTGCCGCTGCCTTCTTCAATTTCTATCATTTGATGATCCTTTGGCGTGATTCTGGGCAGCTCTAAGTCGGTTTCGGATTAGCTCAATGTCCGACTGAGCGGTTTTGATTCCAGACGTCGCCTTCTTCTGGAAACAGTGCAAAACGTAAACAGCGCTGTCGAAACGAACTGTGTAAACGGCGCGATAGGTGTTGGTATCGAAGTTCTCCACCAGTTCCAATACTCCTGCACCGCCAAAGCCCTTCAAAGGTTTTGCATCTGGGTGCTTCAGCCCATTTTGGGCGAGATCCAGTGCATAACCGAAAACGTCCTGCACGTCTGTGGGCATCTGCTTCAGGTCTTTTTTGCTGCTACACACCCACAAGAGCGGCTTCCTTGCACACATTCAAAATATACCTATGTTGGGATAATGGTCAACGATCCTTTTCATTGCTAACGCCTGGTTGAGACTAAGGCGTGATTTAGGGTGTACTGGTTTTTTGTACAGTTAATATTTGCTGGAATCAAATGCGTTTTGTATGCGGGTGAAACCATTTTCCGATCTCAGATTTTCAGTGCACAAATGCTGGCTGAATCTGGAAGAAGCGGCGTCAGAAAAAGCCTCCACCCCGTGTAGCGGCTACAAGTCAGGCTGACTTTTCCTACTGCTGATTGTCCTTGTTGCTGACAGCGCTTTCTGACGGTGTCGGTAGGCTGTATCGCGAGTGAATGACTCACTCGCATTTTTTCATACAAGGATGATCCACATGAAACACCCCTTCAAACGCCGGATGAACACGCTGGCGCAAGCAATCCTGATTTCGCTGACAGCCACAGCCGTTGCCAGCACCGCCACCGCGAATACCGAACTCGAATACGCCAGCGTTACTGAACTCGGCACCCTGATGGCGAACAATGAACTGACTGCCGTCGCACTAGTTGAGCACCTCACGCAGCGAATCGCTGACCTGGACAAACAAGGCCCGGCCCTTCACGCCGTTATCGAGCTCAACCCGCAAGCGCTCGATATCGCCAAGGCACTGGATGAAGAGCGCGCAGCAGGTCAGACGCGGGGTGCGCTGCATGGCATTCCCGTGCTGCTCAAAGACAATTTCGATACCGCTGACAGTCTGCAAACCAGCGCGGGTTCTTTGGCGATGGTCGGTCAGCCGGCTGCCGCTGATGCTTTCGTGGTTAAGCAATTAAGGGATGCTGGCGCGATTGTGTTGGGCAAAACCAACATGAGTGAGTGGGCTTACGTGCGGGACATGGATCTGCCGCATGGCTGGAGCGGTCGCGGTGGCCAAGGGAAAAACCCACATCTGGCGAGTGAAAGCACATGCGGTTCCAGCTCCGGTTCCGCCTCTGCTGTGGCAGCAGGTTACGCCCCAATTTCCTTGGGCACTGAAACCAACGGTTCGATCACTTGCCCGGCGTCGGCTAACGGCGTGGTTGGCGTCAAACCGACATTAGGTCTGTTAAGCCGATCCGGGATCGTGCCGATCACTCGACTGCAAGACACTCCTGGAACCTTAAGCCGAACCGTTCGCGATGCGGCGCTGACCTTAAACCTCATGCAAGGCATCGATGCGGCGGACTCGGCCACCTCGGGCGCACCGACAGGAATCGATTACACCGCGCTGCTGAGCAACGATGCCCTGCAAGGCAAACGCATCGGTTATCCCGTTGCATACGTCGGCGCCAACGGTAAGCCTCTGACGCCTGGCGTCGAATTTCTGATGGCCATGGCAGCGATGCAGGAACAAGGCGCCACGATCGTACCTGTGACTATCCGTTTTCCCTATTCCGCTGATTACATACCAAATCTGATGGGCGGGATGAAACACGAATTGCCGGAATACTTCGCAAGCCGTCCCGACCTGCCAATTCAGTCGCTGCAAGCGCTGATCGACTTCAACAAAACCAATCCCGGCACTGAAGGTCACGGACAAAGCATGCTCGAAGCGATCAACGATATGGACATGACCCATGATCAGGCACGTGCTTCGCTCGCAACCATCAGCGAAAAATTCAAGGGCGCCATCGACGAACAACTGCAAGAACACAACCTCGACGCAATGATTGCCGAAGCCGACGGCTACTCGCAGTTCGCCGCCGCCGTCGCCGGCTATCCAGCGATCACTGTGCCATCGGGCATGGACGATGACGGACTGCCGACCTCGGTGTTCTTTTTCGGCAAAGCCTGGAGCGAGCCGCAACTGTTCGCCATGGCCTACAGCTATGAACAAGCCTCGGCCGAACTGCACCATCCTGCCTTCAAGTAATCATCCGACCTGAGCAAAATCCCCACGCTCAACAGCGTTCTGCTGCATAGCCTGGGGATTCAATTTACGGCCTGGCGCGAACCCGGGAAAGAACACCAACCCCTGCGCTTCCAAGCGATACGCCAATGCCAGACGCGCCGCATCGGCCACATCCTGCTGCGCCTCAAACCGCTGAATGTCTTCGACAGACACCTGGGCCTCACGCGACAACTGCTCAGCGCTCCAGCCGAGCATGGCTCGGGCCTGTACGCAATGCGTCGGGGTAAACTGGAAAAGCGCGATATGTTCGAGAATGAGGTTCATCGCAGAAGTGGCCATGGTGTGCTCCGGGCTCAAGAGTGCTGATTGAAAATATACTGTGTTTTTGTACAGTTGTTTTCGGCCGGGATCAAACGCATTTTTTGATTTTCCCTGATTCGCCGCCTCCAACCAGACGGACGGTGCCTGACCGAGTCGTCGCTGCTCGCTGAAACTCGGCCCGGTTTGCGGTGCAAAGAACGATTGAAGGTAGGCAAGCTTACGGGTAACTGCTCCGTCGGCTGTGGGAGTGTTTGACGTGTGTTGGGACGTTGCAGAAAACTCCGACACCGTGTGGGTAGCTTTCCTTCAGTCGTCACTGGGAAGGGCACGAGATCAGTGAAGTGGATACCCGGTCGATCTAAGATGGCCTCAGTATTCAAAAGAGAAAACGCATGTTGATCTTCAATTGCACCGAAGCTGCCAGCAAGTTTTTCAGCCGGGTTCACAAAGGCAAAAAAATCACGCCGGTGGACAACAACCCCCCGTCGAAGGCCATTGAAGATGACGAGGCCAGCAATTCCGTAGAGCAATGGCTAGTCCATGCGATCACGGTGCAACGTAAGCACGTATTGTTGGTTATCCATGTGAAAACCCGTTACTGCATGGTCTTCGCCGAGGCGAAAAAAGCCGACGCAGAAGGTTTCGTTGCCTGGTTTGCTGATCGTTGGCGTGAAGGATTGATCCGCGATGCGATCAATCACGGCTTTATGGATTGGGTCGATGCCGGTGTCATGCCGGAGCGCATGGATCAAGGCTGTCACGATTACAGGTTTTATCGGCGTAGCCATCGAAGTGCGCAAAAACACATTGATGAAATTGCCTGGTATTTCCAAGGCAGTGCATCTGAGTCGGGCTGTTTACCACCGGGTGAACGGGCAGCCATTGGTTTCGATGCCGCGATGAATGACACGCCCAGAAGCAGCAAAGGTCAGAAAGATATGTACTGGCCGAATGTCGAAATGGTCGCTCACTGGTTGCGTGAATATTGCGCTGTTGATGAGGCGGGTATCGAACATGCCTTGAAGCGACGTCTGGAGGCGTGGCGAGAGATCAATGCTTGTCATAGGCGCTAGGGTGTAGCCCATGCTTGAGCAACTCGGGCGCGAAGTCATCAGTTATCACGCTCGTATGTTGCAGGGGGGGAATGCTGAGCAGTATGAGCGTCGCTCCAGCAGTTCTGTATCCCGACATAGTCAGCCTGCTGGCGCCGTCAACCTGCAACTACCCCAAGGCTAACCGTCACTCCAGTCCCGGCGCCTCACGAATAATGAAGTGATCCAGGTTCTCGATATTGGCATTGAAGACCTCGAAAGGCTTTTCGGGGTTCTTCTTGCCGGGCACCTGCTTCAACTCCGGCGTCACCCCATAGAAGAAACAGAACAACGCCTTGTCGCTGTCCACCGCGTGCTTGATCTCTTCCAGAAACGCCTTGCGCTTGCGGTAGGTGTCGATCAGCTTCTTGTTGAGATAAACACTCACCGGATACGGCTTCTTCTTACTGTCCTCGGGCTTCTTGAACCAGACCTTGTCCTCGAAATCGATACGAAAACTGGCACTGTGGAAGTCCTCGATCTTCTTGATCCGCCCCCAGTAAATCAGCCCCTTGTTGTCCGTCAGATACTCAACCTTCTTAAAGAACGAACTGTACGGCGCCGAATGCTCGCCGACCTTCAACGGCATCCGCTTAAGCAACTCCTTGTCCGCGAAGTTGGAAACAAAACACTCCACCGGATGCGCAAACACACTGGTCTTGTCCGGCGCCGACTCACGACCCGCCGACTCTTTACCACCGTCCGCCGCCGCCCGCACCGGATCATCGCGCAACACATCCGCCGCCCCCGCTGGCGCGACGGGCTTGCGCACATACTCACGCCGGGTCAGCAACAACTCCGATGGGAAATGTTCCTCACGCCCGTCATCCACCTCGCCATCCGCCGTCTCAACGCCAGAAGCCAAAGCCTTCAAACTCACATACGGACAACCCGCGACATGCTGCGTAGTGGGCAGATTCTTGAAGTGCGGCGTGCGCACGTAATTCACATTCTTGGCGTTGAACGTGCCCAACTCATTGGAGGCCTCGAACGCCGAACGACAGGCATCGTTGGGGCACTGGAAGTGTTCCTTCGCAGAGTCAAACGCCACCGTCTCATCGAAATTGAGATCGCGAACATCATAGATCGACAACTTGTCGTCGAGGCTGAGGCAGTAGGCGAGATCGAATTTCATGGTGGGGCTCGGATCCTTGAGTGGGGGAGGGGTATTAATAGCGGGAGGTGGCGCGGGTTGCACTGATTGTTTTCAGGATGATGCGGGATTTGTGGGAGCCAGGCTGCTCGGGATTCTCGGCATCAACACAATGTCGAATCCAGACACCCGCCCGGCAGCAACACGTTTCAAATGTGGTGAGGGGATTTATCCCCGATGGGAAGCGGAGCTGCCCCAAAAGGCACCGGGTTAATAATGCCTAATTGGTCGAGTGCCGAATGCACTACCACTACTCAGTCTCTAACCCTGCGACTCTTTTATAAAACTCCGCAGTGAACTCATCTTTGTCGCTCGAGTAATGGCAGCGTCGATGGCAGTTCGGGCACAAGGCTACTGCATTGCTCGTACGGTCTGTCCCTCCGTTGACGAGATGTTTCACATGGTGGACTTCAAGAAATGGTTTGCCATCGGCATCCTGGAATGGCGCTTTTTGGCCACAACCCTCACACATGCCTTTAGAACGTTTCAGAACCCATTTTTTGACGTTTAGTTTGCGCGAAAGCCTAACTACCGTCGCGTTAGTCTGCTTTGGGTTTAGTACACCCGCGGGCGCATCATTCAATTCAGGTGCGGTAGGTTCGATAAACCGGAATTCTGTAAGAGGAGTGCGTCGTGGGGAGATGTGCCGTATCGCGTCCGTGTCTTTTTTGGCGAGGATTTCTTTGATACGCGTAATGACACCAGAACCGAGATTCTTCGCCGAAACATAGCCTGTAATTCGAGGCAGTCCCAACTGATCCATTACCGCAGAGATATTCTGCATGCGGTATTCGACTGAAGAGGAGCTGCGTCTGATTAGCGGGCCTTTCCGTAATAGTCGGTTTTCGTCCGCTTTATTGAACGGCTGATTTTGCAGTTCAAGAACCAGCATTTTCAGATAAGCGTCAACAGAAGCTTCTAGCTCCTCATCACTCCAGCCAGATTTTTCTTTCGAGGTGTCCATACAATCGCCGAGGGTTGAAAACCCTCGGACGATACTGAGTGGCCATCACATCTGTCTACGAAAAATCCTACAGAAAATAGCGACGGATCCTGCACGATCCTACAAATCTGTCCCTAACCCATGGAGTGTTTCGAAGATTGAAATACCTGCGAAAACCTTCGCCACCAAGGTTTCCCTACCGCAGCCCGCCGTGAGGATTGGTCGTTTAATAGGTAAGGCATATCCCGAAGCCGAATCCAGCCCTCATCTTGCCAATGCAGCAAACACAAAGACATCTCCGGCCAATCCAACAAGCTCAACATTGGCCGATTGGAATTTCCCGAGTCCGCAGCATCGCGCAAGCTCGGCACGACCTCATTGGTCAGCCATTCCCGTAACAACCGATTTCCCGGAACGTAGTGATAGATCAACAGCGCGTACACCCCAGATTCACTGAGCATCAGATGCTGTTCAGGTTCTCGAAAGTACTCAATCCACATGACGCGGCGTTGATCGCTATCTAGCTTGTTGACCACCCGATCATTCAGATGGAAACCCATCAAGCGGCCAACATCGCGAGCGGAGAACCAAGGCTGGTTCTCTAATAGGAGGGCATGCAGAGAAAGTTTGTGGCGAGAGAAGACGGTTACCGAGCATGGATAAGGCATATCTATGACCTCTACGTTTTAGATTTTGAGAGGGCCTGACCCCAACGTAGAGCGGACTTAAGAAATCCCAACGAGCAGAGCAGTTGCCACCGACGAATTACGCGTCTGTGTCACTGACCAAGCTTTCTACGTTGGGCGTTTCTTAGGCACCTGCGATAGAGCTTAGTAGTGCTCGTGGCAGGCTTCAATGGGAAGCGACTGTAAGTGCTGTAGGAGATTGAACGCTGTGACGTAGGCGTAAATATGATTACCAATCGCCCATAAAAAAGCCCCGATCAGATCGGGGCTTTTTTGCTTTCTCGACTCGCCGACTCAAACTGCAATCGTCAAATCGTGCCAAGCGACGCTCATCGTCATTGGCCTACGAAACGGTGGTCCCGTAAACCAAGGCCTTTAGAGAATTTTTTCACTAGAGGCGAAATTCTTTTTTCATTATTTCGCGAATTTATGAACATTTTTCGCGCTAATTTATGAAATTGATTTTGTTCGTTTTTTCATGGGGATTTCCAGTAGCTGGACACTACTGGTTTTTGCGTAGGAGGGGGTTATTTTATTTCGATAACATCATGTCGGCGCAGAAGGCGAACTGTAGAAATATACCCGGTCTCATGCGGGTGTACGGGGTTGAGCCTTTTCTGTCTTACAAGGTTAGCGGTGTGGCCGATTGAGGCACCTAGAAATTCATCCGCTTCGCAGAAGCTCATGAATAGCTCACGGTGCTCTTGCACTCGACGGATTTGCTCTATGGATACTAGGGTTTTGCTCCCTATGCGGAGGTACTTCAGAAAGTCGCTTTGGATAAATCTTCTGGAGAACGTCTGTGGAGTCATGCCGAGCTGAGCTGAAAAACGTTTAAGCGGGATCATCTTCTCAAGCTGTGCTTTGGCATTAGCCACCGAGCTGCTAGTGAAATGGCGGCCAGTCTTCAGATTTTTAGCTCGGCTAATAAAGCCCTGTCGTTCGAGATGCTTCAAGTCGTGCAGTACAAACCCAAGAGCGCGTGCTGTATCAGTGCTTGATGTAGATTCCTCTCCCGTGACGCTGGCGGAGCCTTTGGTTTTTCTACCCGCGTTGGATTTGTAGTGAGAAACGTTTTGCAGAGAGGCTTTGACCTCGCGATTGATGTCTTCGCGGCGGTAAACGGTTATAAGCCCTCCATCGAGATCCGGCCCAGAAATCGGAGCTATCCCTAGGTGGAGGAGCTTTGCTGAAAGCGTCGTTCTGGGAAGGCCGAGATCCGAAGCGAGTTGACCTATGAACACGAAGTTTTCCGAGAAGTGGTCTACCGCAGTCACCTGGAGCAAGGTCTTGCCATGGGGGCCTTTACTTACTCCAGTTTGCATGAAACCCCGCGAGTGCGCGCTACGAATTGCCTGCGGATATACGCCCAAGCGAATAGCGGTTTCTTCGATGGTAAGGCGCGTGCTGCAATCTTGAGTTGAAGGTCCTGAGATAGAAGACTGCTCGGTTGGCAGGAGAACTCTCGTCGGTTGCTCAAGCAGCATGCATAGCTTTTTGGCGGAGTATGTCCACCGAGTGTCCTCACCCTTTTCCCGTTGAACCAAATCACGAGTCAGGAACGAGCGAAGCTTGGTCTGTGAAATTTTCAGCGCGTGAATCATCTCATCCTGATAAAGCCGAAGCGCTGAGCATTTACACTCTCCCTTAGCATCTGCGATATCGGATTTGGAATGGAGCAAAAGTTGCACTTGGCTTTTGATCCATGAGTCTTCCGACGCCATCCAAGGAGCAAGCAGAGGCCTCAACGTAAGGCACGGGTACAGCTGCTTGGTTGCCCCCAGCAGTTCCTCAAATATCTCAGTGTCACAATCGGCGACACGAGCAGCGGTTTCTAGGATCTTCTGAGTTTGGTTGGGCTGCTTGGTATATCGGAGCGCCTTCAACGCAAAAATGAATCGATCCAATGCAACCTGATCTTTTGCCCTAAAGATCTTCAGCAGACAATGCGAACTCGGCGAGTGCAAGTTTTTTTTCGGCATGTTGCGTAGATCAAACCCGCACCGGCAATTAGCCCCTGAAAGCTGTGTCCAACGGATTGGACGACGGCATTGAGGGCAGGCTGACTCTAGCTTGCAGTCGTGTTCGGGACAGCTTTGAAGCCAGTTGAGATCAAGTATCGACGAGTGGGTGCCCGCCTTAATGCAGTCGGGGCAAATGCTAAAGGCATCAGCCCGAATATTGGCCGAGGGCACTGCCAATCCCATGACCTTCACTGGGCTTTCGGCGGTGCGTCCAAGCTGCATATAGAAGCTATCTTGAAACAGTTGGCCATTGAGGTGTAGATGGCCGGCCAGTTGACCAACGAGCTTCGAGTGCTTCATCTGCCAGGCCAAAGGTTGGAGTGATTCTTTTGCTCCAAACGCTCTGGCCATGGCCGAAACCGAGCCAAACCCATTCGCGTAGGCGGTACGCATCATTACACTTCGGGGGCTTTCTTCCAGACGGGCATGGGCAAGGTGGAAAAGATTCATTTGCCCTTCGCCTGCGAGATGACTTTGTCTAGTGAATCAAGTGGCAGCCGAAAAGCATTGCTTCGATGTTGGGCTGTTGGAATTACAGATAGGTCGGCAGCGCTGACCAGATCGCCAAACCCGAAGCTATTATCGTTGCGAAGGAGCGCTATTCTGAAGGCATCGTTGAGTATTTGGCGGATGCCATTCATGTTCCCACCGGTCGCGAGATACATGGCCTTTAGTGGCTGCTCTGTGCTCAAACTGATGCACTTATCGAACTCTCCGATTCGCTTGATCGCTGTGCCGAACGCTCGCAATGTTTTGCTGAATACGGACGCGGGGTCTAGTGCGGAGTACGTGAAATGATTCATCTTGTGCCGGTAGGGGTATCTGCGGGAAAGCTGCGGGTGCGCGTTGATGATTTCTTCGCAACTAGGGACGCCCACAATCGCAACCGGGACCAGCGTTTCATTCAGGAGTGTTCTTACCCAATCGCATACTTGTTCGCGGGATTTTTCTGCTCCTTTTCGAAGCAAATTGTCAAACTCATCGAGAACAATGAGTTTGGTCTCGCAGGTTTGGAGGAGAGTGACCAGGCGCTTAAAAAGGGTCGAGCTGTTGCCAGTCACGTTATTGGAACCCAACTCCTGCAACATGGAAGTCGTGAGGCTCTTGATTGTCGCGCCTGCTTGTAGAGAGCAGTAGAAAGCAGGGACGATCTCAGTAGTGCCTGCTTCTGTAGTGACGATCCTTCTCTCCCCAAAATGGCTCAAGGCGATTTTACAGACAGTGGATTTTCCCGTGCCTGGGTCGCCAGTCAGGAGTGCAGATGCGGGCTCCCCGCGAGTCAGAGTGGCGTCGATGCTGCGAGAAATGCAATCCATTGCACCGGCATACTCAGGGTGGCTCACGACAAATTGTGCAAACTGGACGAGCTTGTCTTGGATATCGGTGTTCATCATTGCTTCCTGGGCAGTTGGAAGATTTCGTAGTCGTTGGCATCGTCATCCGATATGTCGTCAATAAGTTCAAAGTCGATTTCCTCAGGACGCTGAATGTTTTCGTCGATGTACTGCGTATCGACCCCAATTTCAATAAGTTGGGTCGTGAGGTGGTTTTCAACATTACGAGTGTCGCGCAGGTGAGCGCGCTTACGTCGTGCATTGTTCGTTTTGCTCTCGCTCAGGGCCTGCCAGATGCGCCGCAACGTCTGTCGGGCTTCTTCGCCGGTGAAAAGTTTCGCCTCCTCCTTCATTTTTTGTTGAACCAATTCATGTTCGAACAGTGACAGGTCGTATTGGTATTCATGCACCGCATCGGCCTGATAAAGAACCCCGCTGTGTGGATCACACACGTGGACGATGCCAAGGTTTGTACGGTCGTATAGCACTTCGACCTTTTGTCCTGGCTTCAATTGATTCTGGATATGGGATAGTCCTGGGCCACTCCAGCTCAAATTTTTGAACCGAACACGGCCTCTGTTTATGGTGCAGAAATGCGTTGCCATGCAAATAAACCGGACGTCTCCATCCGTGAAGACTTTTGGCGGATTCATTTTGTCCAAGTTTCGCTCCCACAGAACGTTGGCTGGCAGGTGGCGGTGGCCATGAGCGGTTTTGTTGTAGTAGTTTTCAATCCAGTCTGTGAGGATGCTGCGCAACTCATCCAACGTCATTACAGCTTCGCCTTCAGAGTCATAGTCTCCTCGCATTATCGGATTCGATTTCGTTGTTCCGTTCAGCCCGTGAATGAGCTGTATGTTCAATGTGCGGAAAAAAGATTCAATATGCGGTTTCTGGTTAGGCTGACCCTTGGCGCAAAATCGAACCGTGAATCCCATACGGTTGGCTATCGAAAGCAACGATGCGTTGTAGAACTCTGAGCCGTTATCAACGACTAGTTCTTCCATGAGTCCAGCGGGTGAGCCGTCCTGACGCTCAGTCAAAGCATGGCGTAGTGCACTGGCTGTCTTTTCAAAACACGGCGGAGTAAACGAAAGGCTCCAGCCGATTACGGAGCTGGTGAGTGCATCCAGCAATACAGTGAGATGGGCACGACCAATGCACAGGCCGTCTTCTCCCACAAGTTGTACGTCGACTTCCTGGGTATCTGCTTCGACCCGAGCCAAAAGCCTGTCCGGGCAATGGATCCCCTTGCCAAATCCATGCTTCTTTTCTGCCGCCTTTTTGCCAAGCCGGGCGACGTCTACCGTGAAGCTAGGAAGAATCTTCAGGGCACGGTAAAAAGTTGACGGCGACGGGATATCCAACTTGATGTCATTGATGGCGGACTGGCGGTTCAATTCCTCAAGGTGTGCAACGAACAATTTGTAGACCATAAGCGCCGGCGGCCTTGTGTTGTTCAGGTAGTGATTGCGGATATAGTCCTGCATGACTTCCAGGGATTCTTGGCTCAATCGCTTGGTACGCAGCTGCTTTCCTGTCGATGTATCCATCAGTGCGAAGGCGTTCTGGCCATTGTCCAAAAAGCGTTTTTTGAGTTGGTACAACTTTGTGTATTTCGGTGGTTTGGGATCACCCAATTCAACTGCCATCTTCTCCACAGCAGCGATGGTTTTTTCCCGAGGGAGCGCACCGTGGAACATCTCCAGAAGTTTTTGGATGTAGTAAGTAGCACGGTCGAACCGCTGCCGCTTTGAAGCGTCTTGCCTTACCAGTTCCAGCGCTTTTTTTTCATCCAGCAGTGCACTGGAAACGGGTACAAGGCGCCCTTGGCGAAGGAGTGGATCGACCTCTGATTCCGGCAGATATATGGAGCCTTTGTGGTTCACACCGCGCATGAGAACGCGACCATGGTCACGGGCGATGACTTCGACTAGCTCGCCATTCAGTTGGTAACGTGCACCCGGCTGTACATCATGTTTGTCCATCGTGATTTACCCCCAGAAGACTTGGCTGTTGGTTGAAATTGGCTTGTTCCAGTCACAACGCAGTTCCAAACCAAAAATCGCCGCAGATAGCGCTGCTGGAGATGGCGGTGAGGGCAGCGCTAGAAGGTCGCAAATTTTCATAGGCGAGGTCAGCATGCTGAGCTGGTCGCGCAAATAGGCCTGCTCAAGTGGAGTAACTCCACGTGCCTGGCAATAGGTCTTGATCAGATTATTCAAGCGGGGCTGTTGGCGGATACGGCTCGCGGTGAGCAGCTCGAAGTCGTCACCGCGCTCACGTAGACGCTGGGTAGCTGCGCGATACAAGGCGAGATATTTGGGCTTGAGAAAAACATTGTCGGGCTTGATTTCAACAAACTTGGTCAAGCCGCTCGCATAACGAACGGCGAAATCGGGAACGTAAGTACGGGACTTTCCCTCAACTTCCAGGACCAACCGTTCGGGTTGTGCACGATAGCTAACGACATTTTTGTCCTGTTCCCACAGGAAACAGGCGTCAGCCTCTAGTCGTACTTCGCAGATGATTAGTTCGCCATTTTTTCGGGATGGAAAGAACGTCGTCTGCTTGCCATATTGGCTGCGTTTTATGTTTCTTAGGGGTGACGTTGTCCCGCCGTCTTGAGTTCGGAGTTTTTTCATGATGTGTGCTCGTCAGAGTTTTTTAGAGATTGGTGGTCAAGTTTCAGCTTGTCAAATGGTTTGCTGGCTTAAACGGCATAACATCATGTGGCCTCCGGCGTTTCGGT
This sequence comes from Pseudomonas sp. NPDC087804, assembly GCF_044742965.1. Lineage (NCBI taxonomy): Bacteria > Pseudomonadati > Pseudomonadota > Gammaproteobacteria > Pseudomonadales > Pseudomonadaceae > Pseudomonas > Pseudomonas sp. NPDC087804. The sequence goes on from NZ_JBIUVN010000011.1 coordinate 109,220, forward strand.
GTTTTCTATATTGACAATTTCGAGCTGGATCTAAGTAAGTCAATAACTTACGCTCTTACTTTTTTTATTATTAAATAGAGTTGCTCAATTTTATTGCCCGACGAACGGGCGCACGAAAACCTTCAGCGCAAACGAGCTTTTGAGGAATACTAGAGTTGGGGGGTAATAGGAAATAGCCGACGTCAGCCGAAAATTCCTATGGAAAATCAGAAGGTGCGTAATAACAGGAGGGGAGGAGGTAGCGAGTGCTTCATAGTTGTCTTCGCAGTGCAGGTCGGACTGACCTGATGCCTACGGACTATGACAATTCTTTTTTGAAAAGTCAAGAGGTAAGTTGCTGGTACAGCATCTTTCATTAGGGCGTACCCGCGCGATCACCTTCTGCTACAAAGACGGAGAGGCCTGATACTAAGGCCCCCAAGCCTCCTGCTTGGGAGCCCAACGACTGCGCCCAGAGTTGTTGACGATGGCCTGTCACCACTTACGCTTTCGCTCGTTAATGACAAAGATGTAACTCAAAGCGCCTGCGTAACTTTTCTAGTAAGAAGGGGGTTGACACGATGCCTTGATCGACTAAGTTGATTTCATTGCTTCGTTCAATTGCAACTTTGATGAGTTTTCGAGGGCAGTCATGAAACAAATCAATCGTCCCGACTTTCATTTTCTTTGTCTTGGCGAGTTGATTCGGTCGGAGTCCGAAGGTGTTCGGGATCCATCGATGATCAAGTGAGGGATTTTTCGCCCACGAGATTAGTCGCTATTGCGGGGTGAAATCCTGGCTTAGGATTTTTCTCTCGCTTGCTACCGGCTTCCCGGATCCAGTGGGGTTTTCACCTTTTTAACACTTCGATCACGCATTGAACGTGTTCGCAGAGCGCTGTATACGCGCACTTAGGGTGCCTTTGATCTCACTCTTTAGTAGCTGAGTCCTATGCATGTTTCCGGCGTTGTAACAGGGTGAATTGCACGTCCTATGTTCGTAGGGTTGTTATCTTTGACATTGCAGTGACGGGAGAAGAAAGGTGATCAGCCCTTATAAAGCGGTTCTGCTCGTCAATGCGATGTTAGAGAACTATCCAGAATATGTGATTACCGGGTATTTGATGGACGTTTACATCAGCAGCTATTGCGCGATGGGGCATGTTTACAAAAGTGTCGGCTATCAAAATGGTGCATTGATGCTCTCAGAGGAAATCAGCAAGGTCGTCGAGTACGACCGTCGCTACCTGATCGAGACGGTCGATGGCGAACGGTTGCTGCTGGTGAATTTTCATCCATGCGGAGGGCGCAAGTCGCTGAAGTTTTTGCTGGAGCTATTCACCAGCGGAGCCATGAGCGGTTCGCGTTATTGCGTGCAGTGAGGGCGTGGATTCGATGTGAATAAGGCGGCGAGTTTTACGTGATGAAAATGATAAGCCCCAGTCGCACTGCGAAGTCGGGTACCGAGCCAGAACTGCGGTGGTTCATAGCTACCACCGACCTGCCAAGAGGTTACTGAAACCATGCATGAGCAACTCGATGCACTTCTGTGTACGCGATATCCGGCCATATTTTCACCCGAGGGCGCTGTGGACCAGCGCTTGTTCGGTTTCGAGTGCGGCGATGGGTGGTTCCCGCTTATCGATGGGGCATGTGAATTGATCCAGCGTCACATCGAGAGCGATGGCATTCAGCCGCTTCGGGCTTTGCAGGTGAAACAAAAATTTGGTGGGCTTCGTTTTTACTACCAGCATGGCAGCGATCACGCGGCTGCGGTGGTGGACCTCGCTGAATCGCTGTCTCTGCATGTGTGTGAGATATGTGGCGCGGTCGGCAAGTCAGTCCAACTTCTTGGTTGGGTTCAAACGCGTTGCCCGACGCATGATCGCACGTCCGTTTATGAGGAGCCGCTCCTGACGAAAGTGAGGGATGAGCTTCTGCTCGCTCCGAAGATGGGGGAGTTGCTAGGTGCAGCATTGGAGTTCTTTGCACTTGATGGTCAGGCTGCTGCGCGGTGGTTGACTCAGCCAGCACCTGCGCTGGGTCATATCATTCCGTTGGCGTTGGCAGGATCAGAGGAAGGCCAGCGCCAGGTGCTAACTCTAATAGGGCGTCTTGAACATGGCATCACACCATGAAGTGCGAAATCGCAGCGTTCATGACCTCGTATTTGCATACGAGCTAGCCATTCATTTGCGTTGGAGTGGGTTCCGATTGTAAAAAAACGACCGACAGGAAATAAAATCTGAGACGCTGATATAGATCCAAAATTCTTTGAAGGTGTATGAGTGCAGTCACTCCGGCGCCATCATCACAGCAAGCGTCATCTTGATGAACTCCTCATTACGATCGATTGCAGTCAACGCGCCGCGCACATTCTCCGCCACATCGCCTGATCCGCGCTGCTCAACCCAGTTTGTGAGTTCCATAATCGCCGCTTCCAGGGCGAGTTGGTTTTCATTGAGCTTTAGAAGCAGTGAAGGGAGTAGGTCTGAATGGGGCATGGCGGTTCATCCTTGGCGTACAGATGTATGACATCCCTGGAAGACTAGTCGAACCGCCGAGCAACGGAGCCCAAAGTAAAACCACCTCAATCCGGCTATGGTTCGTTCACAGCGGACAAACAGCAGTCAATGGCATTCACCGCCCTCATCAGATCACTTCTCAAGGACGGAAGTGTCGTGCGAATTACAGTGCTGTTTCGCTTCGCCATGTCTAAGAAGCTGGCCAAGGCGGCGTCGGAGTGTTGAATAAGGCGAGCTAGATGCTCTCCTCGGGGGCCACACGTTCCTTTTAACCAGTTTTTCGCAGTCCGTTCGTTCGCATTTGTCCATCTCATCAGCGTTTTCACGGCTTGGTGGGTCGAGCCCAACTCACTTTGTAATGCTATCGCCAACCCCGACGCATACTCTTGTCGGTTCGGAAAAGTTTTGCACTTTTTAGTAAACATTTTTCCTCCTGCGATCCTCTATGGTTGAAAAACACACCGCTTGCTTGAGTAGCAGCAGAACGGGTACGCCCCAACGGCGCACGTCCAGTGTGGATGCACGCAGGGGCTATGGCGTATGCACAGTCGTAAAGGTGCTCATTCGGAAAATTCATCCCAAGATCCAGGTTTGGCAGCGGCTTATGTCCGCATGTCCACAGAACATCAACAGTATTCAACTGAAAACCAGCTAGACACCATCAAGCTTTACGCCGCGGCGCATTCTCTCGAAATCGTCAGAATTTATACCGACGCGGGCAAGAGCGGACTGCGCCTGGAAGGACGTGATGCGCTGATTCAACTCTTCAGCGACGTTGAAAGCGGAGAGGTTGGCTTTTCGACGATTCTCGTATATGACGTCAGCCGCTGGGGACGTTTTCAAGATCCGGATTTGGCTGCCAGCTTCGAGGTCCGTTGCCGGCAGGCAGGTGTCTCGGTTCATTACTGCGCAGAGCAATTCTCCAATGACGGCTCTCCCGTTTCTAACATCGTCAAAAGCCTGAAACGCATGATGGCGGGCGAGTACAGTCGGGAGCTGTCCGTAAAAGTCTTCGCGGGGCAATCCCGGCTTATCCAATTGGGGTTTCGGCAGGGTGGGATGGCAGGGTATGGGCTCAGGCGTCAGTTGGTCGACGCAGGTGGTAACCCCAAAGCGGAACTGACGATTGGCGAACACAAAAGCATCCAAACCGACCGCGTAAGGCTAGTTCCTGGGCCACCCGAAGAGGTCGCAACCGTTCATTGGATCTACCAACGATTTGTTGAAGCCGGTTACTCGGAGACTGAGATCGCGCAGCAACTGAATAGTCGAGGACTCCAGAATGACTTAGCCAGGCCATGGACCAAAGGGGGCGTCCATCAGGTCCTGACCAACGAGAAGTACATCGGCAACAACGTCTGGAACCGGTCCTCCTTCAAACTTAAACAAGAACATGTGCGGAATGATCCAGAACAATGGATACGCGCGGACGGTGCCTTTCCAGCTTTGGTCGACCACGTACTGTTCGCCGCCGCCCAAGACATCATCCAGTCACGTAGCTATCGCATGCCCGACGCGGAAATGCTGGAGCGTCTCAAAAAATTGTATGAGAAAGCTGGGTATTTATCCGGCCTGATCATCAATGAGTCTGACGAATGCCCCTCCAGCACGGCGTATCAATATCGATTTGGCAGCCTTCTGAGGACGTACTCGCTCATTGGCTACACCCCTTCGCGGGACTACGACTACGTTGCCGCCAACCATCAACTTCGGCTGATGCATCCTCTGATGTTGGCTCGAACGGTGGAGCACATTCAACAGGTCGGGGGACGAGTAGCTATCGACCCAACCAACGACCTGCTCCAGGTGAATGAAGAGCTGCTGATCTCTCTGGTTCTGTGTCGCTGTCAGCACAGTGAGTCAGGGGCAAATCGTTGGAAAATACGCTTTGATCTTGGCCTCTCACCGGATATCACCGTTGCCGTCCGCATGGAGCCGGGAGAAGAGATCGCTCGTGATTACTACATCCTGCCGACCCTCGATATTCAACAACCCAACATTCGCCTTAGTGAATCTAACGCCTCCAATCTGGAAATTTATCGCTACGACAGCCTCGAAGCCCTCGCGCAACTTTCTCGCCGCACTGCCGTGGGGAGAGCCGCATGAATATGCCGCAACACCCTCGAAGCCCACACCATGTCGGCGAAGCCACGACTATCCAAATGGTCAGTCTGGATCGCATCCGCGTCCTCAACCCACGAGCGCGCAATAAACAGGCGTTCGCCAAAATGGTTGAAAACATTTCGAGCTTGGGCTTGAAGCGACCGATAACCGTCACCCCCAGCAGTGACCCAGAACATCCAGGATTTTTCGAATTGGTCTGCGGGCAAGGCCGATACGAAGCGTTTTGTGCGCTGGGTGAACGAGAAATTCCGTGTGTGATTATCAGCGCCCCGGAGACTGATCGTTTCCTCATCAGCTTGGTGGAAAACCTTGCCCGTCGGAAGCACACAAACAGGGACTTGCTCTACTCCATCCAGATTTTGTCGGAGCGCGGCTACACGACCAAACAGATCTGCGCCAAAACCGCCCTGGATCCCGCTTATATCAACGCCATCCTCCTACTTCTGCGTCAAGGAGAGGAACGGCTCATCGCCGCTGTCGAGAAAGGCTGGCTGCCCATCAGTGTTGCGACCGAAGTCGCTAGATCCAGTGATACCGAAGTGCAAGTGGCCATGATCAAGGCCTACGAGACAGGTGTCTTGAAGGGTGAGCAGTTGATCAAGGTCAGACGCCTGATCGATAGGCGTCGATTTTTAGGGAAACACTACGGTCAGCAAAGAAAAGCCGCCGAGCAGCCGACGACGCCTCAAAAGCTGCTGAGCACCTATCAGACTGAAGTCAGGCGCCAACGAGTCATGATCAAAAAAGCCGACATCAATGAGCAGCGCGTTTTGATCATTGTCACCGCCATGCGCCGACTGTTGGCCGACGACTACTTCTGCACGCTGCTGCGCAGCGAGAGCATCGCGGACATGCCGAAGTCGTTGGCTGACCGTATTCAAGGTGAGGGGTAAACATGGGTCAGGTGAAGCAAGGCTTTGAGCGGCAGATCATCCCGGTCCCTCTCGACCGAATTCTCCCAACTCGATCTCTGGATAAGGACATAGAACAGACCAAAAAGTACTTAACCATCCTGACGTCCATTCGAGAGTTGGGGGTCATTGAGCCACTCGCGGTGCATCGACAACAGACCAATGCGCAGGGCGAGGTAGCTTTCGTGTTGCTTGACGGCCACCTGCGCTTACACGCGCTAAAAGCACTGGGGGCCAGTGAGGCACTGTGCTTGCTGTCCATTGACGACGAAGGTTTTACGTACAACCGGCAAATTAACCGGCTAACCCCTGTGCAAGAACACAAAATGATTCTCACCGCCGTCCGCCGAGGCATTTCCCCCGCCCTCATCGCCACGGTATTGGGCATTAATGTTGAGCGCATCCACGAGCGGCAACACTTGCTCGATGGTATTGCGCCTGAAGTGGTGGAAATGCTCAAAGTCAAAATGGTCAGCCGAGGCGTATTCCGGACATTGAAAAAAATGAAACCGATGCGTCAAATTGAAACCGTGGAGCTGATGGTGTCAGCCAACTGCTTCACCCAGAACTATGCCGACATGGTACTTGCCGCGACACGACCAGACATGTTGATCGAAAAAAAATCCAAGCTCCCTGCCGAGGTCAGCGTTGAAGAATTGGCGAGGATGGAGCGCGAGATGGAAAAGTTGTTTCACGATTACAAGGTCGTGGAGGACACGCTGGGGGAGACAATGTTGTTTTTGGTGGTTGCCAAGGGGTATCTCGCCCGTCTGCTTCGCAATGAAACCATATCGGGCTACTTAAATCGTTTCCACGGCGAACTCCTGGTGGAGTTAACGGCGATCATGGACGCGGTCAGCTCCGACGCCAGAAAACCTGAACGGGAGTGACCGATTTAGGCACGTGTCGAATCATGTGTGCTGACCCTCCGGTGGACGGACAATAAACCGCCAAGGATCGGCCGAAGTGAGCTGCGATCTCCCGGCCTTGGGTCGCCAGCGCGGCGACTTTTTGGGCCTTTTGCAGCGTATCCAACACCGCATACCAAGTTTCCCAGTGACGCCTCGTCGCCGCATGCTCAACACGCCGCGCCTGTTTACGAGGGAACATTTGTGCAACGGCCGATGCCGCGCGAGGTTCTTTCGGCAGGGGGTAGGTCGGTCATGGCCCTGTTTTCCTCAAGACGGCTGCTCAAGGTCTTCATCCAGAATAGACGCGGCGCTGGGCGTGAGCGGATCTAACCAATCGGCCATACTTCGTCCCCAGTGCAGCAACGACCGCTGTTCAGCATCAATGTCGTCACCCTGGTGGTGTTCCAGCGCCGCAAGGTACTCCCGTATCCGTGCAGCGCGCTGCCAGCGCAACGCTTGGTCCTCCAGCTGGGCCAAGCGCGCCCGCTCCAACGTTTGTACGTGCTGGCGTTGCGCATGGACTTGCCGCACCGCCTCGCGCTCTGCGGCCTCAACCGCGTACCGCTCTTCGCGCAAAAGGATCTCGACCGCTCGGGTCACCATCAGCACGATCACATGATTGAGCTGATCGTCGACCGAACGGGCGCTGGAATCACTGACTTTTCCGCCGAAACCGTCGCTGACAATCAGCTGCAATTTGCCCGTAGGCTGGAACTGCCACTTCGGCCAATACCCCGCCTCACCAGCGGCGGCTTCCGCCCGTTCTTCGGCGGTGGGCTGATAGTCCAGACGATGCGTGGGTTCATAAAAGCGGACAGTCAATGCCACGCCCAAGACCTTCACTTCTATGCGCTGCCGACCCGGCGCGAGGGTGTAACCCCGCACTTCCAGCGCTTGCAATAGAGCATTGGCCACGTTCAAAGTGCGCGACAGCAACGCCGGCGACACGGAAATATCCAAGGTGCCGGCGGTGGTTTGCGGCAACCCTCGGGCATCAATTCTGGGGCGTTGCAGCGACGCCTGGGCGGCCGCCACCACGGGGTGCCACGCCGGCACCGACGTCACTACGCGGATGCGATTTTCCGCTCGCGCCTCAAACTCGATCACCGCCGCCAACCGAGGATCGACCGGGGGAGCGGAATCCGGAGCCGTTCGGTGAGTGGGGCGTCGCAAGGCACTGGGTGAACCGGTGTACGCCGGCAAAGCGGGGACAGCCGGCACCGCTTTATCCGCCGCTCGCTTGGCCCAATGCCCTTGGGCCGGGCGCGAAATGTTTAAACGGGTACACAGTTTGGCAAGACCCACATTCGACAGGCCGTAGCGGTGCGCGATCACGGTCAGGGGTTCGGCCCAGACCTCGGCGAGCAGCTGCGCGCGATCATACAGTTGCCCCATGCGCTGATCCCCCAGTGGATGAACCTACAGCTGATTGAACCGAAATCCGATTATGCGCAGCGCGGTTCAATATCCCATTTGCCCTGCTGGTGATCGACTCCACGTTTTCAATGTGTGGCGACCGTTCATTGTGCTTCCCGTACAGCCCTGGCAGGCATGAACCGAGTTGAATGTCTTCGCGACGTCCTGGCGATGCTCTGCAAAGGAGCCGTGCGCTAACGCTTGCCGTCAGCCCAGCGATTCCCACCCCTTCACACGTGAGTCCTCTGGGGTGTCAGCGAGCAGCTGTTCCAGAGTCAGCTTTTTGCGAACCGGCCTCACGATCAGAATGTCCGGATCGACCATTGAGCACTCCACGACCGAGCCCACTGTCAGGCGATTCTGCGCAACAAATTCATTTGGCAAGGTAAGGGTCAGTGCACCTTTGAAGCGACGAAGTACAAGCGTATTCATCGGTGTGTCCTCAGGCTCAAAATCGATGGATGCCGAATCAGCCAACCAACTGCACGTGACGGCATCGACAGAGTCTGCGTAAACCTGTTGTTTGCGTAAACCTCACGGGTTTACGCAAACAACAGGTTTACGCAGAGCTTGTTCGAGGGAGACGAAGTCACTCGACTCACGCCGCCGCAGCGATCCAGCGTACACGGAAGCATCAACCACTATCCCTGTCGACAGCAACTGAATCGAATCGGATCGCTTGCTCGGTCAGGTCAGGTTCGGAAAAGACTGGGATGTGAAAGGGCTGCATAGCGCTAGGATCTGCCATCCTGCCTTTAACCAAAAATGTGTTATGCGCAGCGGTTCGACTGCCCACTACCCAGCCCTTGGCTGAATCGAATTGACCGTCAAGCGGCGTGTTTCACAGTCATTGCCGATTGACGTTCGCCCTCTGGGAAATCGTATTGGTCGCGGCTGGGCTGGCGCATCTAGCGAACACCCAAACCCAATCCGTAATAAAAATTTACCGCTGAGTGCGATGGCGGCATAGTGGCATCATGGTTCACCCGCCACGTCGGGGTTGCTCAACCGGGCAGATTTTACTGCCTACAACGATCATTCAGTCGTTGGTGGCTCCAGCAGGCTTAAGGTTACTGATGGCGTTGAGTGGGCACGTGATCTCTCACGTTCTCTACACGCCCCCCCATTCAAGGAGCGATACACCGCAATGACCACACAAGGATTTGGCGCTCAACTGCTGACGCTGCCGAGCATCTTTTCGGATCGGCTTTTCACCATTCCGGATTATCAGCGTGGCTACGCGTGGGACAAAAAGCAGGTCGATGAACTGCTCAAGGACGTCGATCATCTGATGCAAGATGGCGCCGCATTACGTCATTACACCGGCACACTCGTCCTCAGTCGCCCGAAACATGCAACAGACAACGTCTTCCACGTCGTGGATGGTCAGCAGCGGCTGACCACACTTGCCATTTTTCTGTACCTGCTTTGTGAGTCGCTGCCTATCGAAGAACGGGCAGCGTTTTCCGCGCTGTATTTACGCCGTGGTGAGCTTGGCAATGATCGGGCTGTGTTGCGCTTAAACTCGGATACACGGTCGTTTTTCGAACGTGTGGTGATGGCTGAAGGCAACCTCGATAACAGTCCGATTAAACTTGAGGCGCATCAACGATTACTCAGCGCCAGAGGTTCGATTAAGAAGTGGCTTGAGGACAAAATCGCTTTGGGAATTGAGCCACAGCGGATCAGGGACATCCTTGAGTCCCGGCTCGGCTTTCTGGTGTTCGCGCCTGAAGAAGATGCTGAAACAGGGATCATGTTCGAGGTCATCAACAACAGAGGGAAACCGCTTAGCGAGTTGGAGAAGGTTAAAAACTATTTGATTTACTGCTGTGTGAAGCTTTCTGCGGCTTCGCTCAGGGACACAATCGATCAGGATTGGTCAGAAATCCTAAGGGCCTTGAACATCGCTGGCAAAACCTCAGCCGGCGACGAAAGTGCATTCCTTCGTTACTGCCTAGTCGTCCATTTCAAACTGAATAAAACCGATAGCCAATACGGTTATGAAGAGCTGAAAAAGCGAGTAAACCTCGACAGCTGTCTGACTGAGGATTTACCACGCGAGCCGGTGATCAAAAAAATTGCCGCCTTTGTGCAGTTTATGAAAACCGCCGCGCTCTGGTATCAACGCCTGTATGGGCGTGATCACGCAGGTTTAGAGCCTGAGATAGTGGTGCTTCTTGATCAAATCCGGGCGCAGGCACGTCATGCGTCCATTATGCCGCTGTTCCTGGCGATGGTAATCAAATTGCAGGGCTCGGGCGAGCGCCTGCATAAACTGCTTCGGTTGTTGGAGATCCTCAATTTTCGGGTCTACATGGCGCGGAACATGACGTCACGTAATGACACCGGACAAGGCGATCTTTATGGGTACGCGGCACGTTACTACCACTCTGAGCTTTTGGCCGCGCTTCCCCCTGAAGAGCTTAAGGTCGGGCGCATCCATTTGGAAACCGATGAGGATGCGTTGGAGTACCGGCTCGTTAATTTTATCAATTGGCTAGCGGCGGATCACCGGTTTATTAAGTCCTTCTCTCTGGACCCTGACAGCCCCGACGATTTTTACAAATGGCGTGGCTTGCGGTACTTCCTCATGAACTACGAGGCAAAGCTCCAACCGCGAAAAACGATTCAAATTGATAAAATTCTTCTCGGGGTTTCGGAGGGTAAAACCTCAGACTATTACTCGGTGGAGCACCTCTGGGCTACTGAAAATAGAAGTCGTGAGGGGGAAAACAACCGTAAACAAGATAAGTACCAACGGCGCCGGCTAGGCAATTTTGTCTTACTGGAACTGCGCCTGAACATTCAGGGAAACAACGATGACCTGGAAGACAAGCTTCCACGCTACTGCGAGGGTCTAGGGGAAGAACCGACTACAGAACTTCATCAAGTTCGAAAAATGGCTACCGACACGTATGCGCTGATCGAAAGTTTCGATGGCAGAAGGCGGACGATCAATTTTTATCACGACCTTCATGGCGAGCTAAATGACCATCAAGAGCAACGGTTCATCAAGTTTGCCCAGGCACGTTGGTCGCTGAAGCCTTTCATTGGGTACGCGCAAATTCAGCGGGAAGCGGCCGCCGCGCACGAAGAAAGCTGAGGGTTGCGTTTGAATGAGCCGAAGGGCGTACCGGACCCACTTGCGTGTGGGGTGGTACGCCCGCAAGGTGAAAGAATTCTGCCGGTGTTGTTTTCTGTGGTGCAGGCGCGGTCCGGTGTAGATCGAACAAGCATTAGGTATCCGCGCTTTTGACACGATACAGCGCCGACATCTGTTCGATTTCTGCAAGGATCTCCCCTCTGAGTACTGACGGTTTGAGAACCTCAACGCTGGCACCTTGACTCAAAATCCAAAGTCGCAACCCTTGGCTCAAATGCAGTTCACAACTCAGGTGCCAGCGTTCCGTATCGTAGGGCTGTAAAACCTGTTGCGGACTGAGCCAGTTCTCGCTCAGGCGCTGAAACATCTTTTCATCGATCAGCAACTCCAGCTGGATGGGGTGTTCGTTCTCCAGCCCAATCAAGCTCTTCAATGAACTGGTATTACGAATGTCGTACTCAGCGGGTACCTGAGCGGGTTCAAACCCTGCCGCTTTTGCGGATTTGAAACGGTGTATTGGCCAGGCATAAGGCGTGTCCGGGTCTCTGCCATCCACGACGAGTGACAGGTAGATGTTGGCGTCCTGAAAGGACAGGCCCAACGGTGTCAATCGGTAAGGCTTGGGGTATGGCGCGCCGCGTGGCTGGTACAGCACATCCAGCATGCTTCCCTCCAGCAAGGCGTCCTGGATGGTTTGAAAGACCTGCGGCTCGACCAATCCCGGCTGTAAATTCAGAAAACGGGTGTTGCTGACCACCTTCTTGGTCCAGTCATAAAGTCGGTGGGAATGTTTGTTCAAAATCGACTGGGCGTGCTCGTACAGCTCCTGAAGATTACCGCCTAGCGTGCGGCTGGTGTACGGGCGGGCATGATCGATGACCATGATCAAATTCATTGCGTCAGTGGGTTTGAGCACGAACCTCGACAATTCCTTGTCGGCCCAATACACGTATTCCCGACCTTCTTTTTTTCGCTTAACACCGTAGCGTTTATCCTCTAGCAGGGCTTTGAGGTTGCGTTGAATCGTCCGGTCGTCCACCTCGATGGACTGGGCTCGAAGTCTTTCTTGGAACTGTGCCACGCGCAAGCCGGACGGCGTTGCCGTGCCGCCCCGTGTGGGAATCATTGCCAGGAGTAGATCTAGGCGAAACCTCTCTTCCAGGCGTTTTCCTGACATCTCCATACTTCCTCTATTGCGACACAGTTTGTCGTTCAGAGGGTGGATGATTCCTTTCGAGAAATCAATCTGATGCCGGAGCCGAGGAATGGCGATGCCCAAGCCTGAAAATGTCGTCAACATACTTGAAGCTTTTCTGCCCGAGCCTGAAATGCTGGAGTTCCGTGAATCCAGTGAACATGACGGCCTGGGGGCGGGATTGGGCATGCCGACTCTGCGGATTGTTGAAATGTCTGAGCGTCATGGGGCTGTGTCATACGCTGAAGTGAAGGCCATGAATCCTTTAAAAGCGGCCTTGGCACGAGAATCATTTCTCCTGCTATATGTGCAGCTTCGACGAGCAGCACTCGAACAGGATGCAGATGCGCTAAATGACCTCGGTTGGTTATGGCTGGATGGGTGCACGTTGATCGAGGATCCAGCGATTGCTCTGCACCTTTTTCGGCTGGCTGCGGCGGACGATTTATCTGAAGCCTTTTTCAATCTAGGGCAGCTGTATACCTACGGAATAGGTGTCGCCGTCGATGAGCAAATGGCCCAGCGATGGCTGAAAAAGGCGTTTAAAGGTGGGATCCGCGAGGCTGCTTTGGAGGTCGCGTGGCTTTACGACGCGCGGGATCGAAAAGGCAGTTGTGAAGCTTCATGGGTTGAGGCCGATAACCGGAAGGCTTTTCGTTGGTACCGAAAAGCCGCTCGTGCTGGCGACACTGCGGCGTTTGCACGCCTTGGGAAGAGTTACCTGGAGGGCAATGGCGTTTCGCGTCACGTCTCAAAGGGGCTTTTTTGGTTGCAGCGAGCTGCGCTCAGCGGTGATGCCGCAGCGGCTGATGCCTTGGAGTATTTTTATGAGGATGCGCTGTACATGCCGGATCCTCAGGGACGTATGCGTTTATTTTGGGCCTCGTATGCCGAAGGTCTGCGAGACGCGTTTGAGTGCCGGGAACGTTGATGTAGGGCTCGTATGGGGAAACCCTGGTTTACCTGGAAATCCACTGGTGACCCTAGTATTCAACAGTGTTTTAAATGAAAAAATTAAGGACGCGTAATGATTACGTTGAGAGACGGCGGCTCATTCAGCATTGATGCTTTGGTTACAAAAGTAGAGGGATTGGGTGGCTCCATGGTGTTGGGTTCCATCAAAGTAGGGTTGACCGATCACAAGAAGCCGGACTCGTTGGATTACTGGATTAGAACCAATGGAGCCAACCGAAAAGACCAGATGCAAGCGGAAGCGCAAGTGGTTGATCAGTTGGTTGCTTCTGGTCGTTTTGACCGCACAGACATGAAATGTCCATCAACCGGGTATCGTTGCGCTGGGCTGAGTGTGATTTCCAAACCTCGCTACGAACAGACTCAGGCACCCACGAGCACTCTGCCTGGAAATGAAGAAATGGAGGCGGCCGCATGGCTGATCGACCGCTTCAAGGCCGCGTCGCCGAACCTCGCCTATGCCAACCTCAACGAGGCTGGAAGTTATCGAGGATGGGTTGCTGACTTCAAAATTCCTCTGTTGGATGGTCGTTCACTGAAGCTGGATCTACGAGAGGAGAAGGATCTGTTTCTCCTGTTTGTCTTGGCGGTGGTTTGGTCTCGGACAGGCCCTTGGGAGAATGCCGTCTATTTTGTGGCCTGGATGAAGCTGGCTCACAAAGACGCACCCGCTTTATGGACAAACGGCGCGTTTGTCGAAATAGAGCGTAGTAACTGTAAGGCCTCCATGGTGCAGACCGTAGGTCAGTGCCTCGATCCCGACACCAGGAAGCAGGTCAGTTTCAGGAAAGATGTTTACGCGAGTGTGAAAGTCCTTGCCCACAACTGGGACGGCATCAAACGTGCCATCGACGTCATGATCACGACTAGCCAATACTCTGCGTTTTTCGACTTTATGCGTTCATTAAAAGGCTTGGGGATCGGCCAGAAAAGCATGCTGATCAAGATTCCTCTGGTCATGCGAGAGTTGCGTTGTCAGCTTTATCCATCAATTCCAGGCGAGTTCTGCTGTGTACCGGATGCTCGGGTCTATGAGGCGTTAAGTGCGATGAGCCGGGACCACAACAAGCGTATAAACCTGACGCATCACGCTGGCAGTGTAAAAAAACTGATCAACGCCTCTGCGAAGATCTATCAGCTGTTCGGTGATCTGTATGACCTGCCGTTGTTCGCTTATGTTGACCTCGACCTACCCCATACGTGACAGCTGGAGTAGAGGTCTAGGCCTAAAGAAATTTGACGCACCTTATTTTCGAGTGCCTTTGAAGACAGAAAAGTGGCGTCCACTTTGTCTTAGGTGGACACCGTTCTCTGGCTCATTGGGTGCTTGGCTTAGCTCACCAGCAGGCTCATGTAAGTGGGCCACTCACCGCTAGGACACATTTGCGCCACTTTGTATTTCTCCAGCATTTGTAGCGCTTGGCTCTCGTGGTTAGCGCGGAAGTCAAACCCCATCTGGTCGCGATACGGCATTCTACCTCGCCAGTATCCCATTCCTTGATCAAGGAAAACTTTGCTGCGCTTACCCGATACCCAATCTACTGTTATCACTCTCGCGTGTTGAAGCTCCCGGCTTCGTTCTTTGATTTCAATTTCAGGTGGGATGGAGAACTGGCTACCCAACCAAAGCTTAAGAAGTGCTTCTTGATCAAGTTGGAACCTCCAGTCATGACTGATTTGATTGCTGGACTGATCGCCACTGGATGCTAGCGTTTGAATTCGAAGCGACTCAAGTTTTTCATTTTTGAAAAGTTCAAGAAAACCGCTTAACAACATTAACGACCACGGTGATTTCAAATAACGGTCGGAATAGCTGACCACTGCTGCTTGGTCCGTGGCAATCAACTCAGTCAGTTCGGGCGCGTGCTTCTCAATGAGAGTAGCGAGACGTCTATGCAAGCTGCTGATAGGCCCGTCAAGTTCGTGGGTGATTTCGATGACCCGTGCACCCTGCTCAAATTGGCGCCAGGTCCGGACGTTGATAGGCTGACCACCGCAATCAGAAACACAGTCGCTTCCAGCCCATACTATTCCATCGTTGCTACTCAGCCATCCGGCTCCTGGAGTCGCAGCGGAGGCATCGCTGCTAAAAAGACTCTTGATGCCCGACTTGGAACGAATTTGAGCCACCAGGTAAGGCTTGATCAGTGGAAGTGAGTTGTCCATATCCTCAATCACAACCCCAAGACTGGCCAGGTCAAAGAGGGTGTTCTTCTGTTCTTTGCTTAGCGACGCTCCTGAAGGAATTGCCAGTTTCACCTTGAGTTTGTCAGCGATTGCCCAAGTGAGGATTTTTTCACGGAAGTAAGGGTGATCTAGGTCCCAGTCCTCTGCATCTCCCCTCATCACCAAGCAAATAGAGGTGTCGTTTTCACTGCGATCCGCTGAATTGATCGCAGAGGACAAATAGCGGATCGGGCCGGTCGAGCAATAACTAGCCCCCACCACAGTTTCAAACTCGCTGGGCAAGTCTAAATGTTCGATTAGGCCCGACAAAGTCAGCCACTCCATGGCGCGTCCACGATCTAGCTCTTCTCGCTCCACTCGACTGTCTTGACCTGCAAGACAGTGCGAGCAGACGTTTTCGCAGTTAACCGGGCAATGCAGCTTCCCTAACGTTTTACGTAATAGCTCGGTTGTATTCGCTAAGCCAGCCAGGACAAACCCGGCTCCTCCGCTGACTTCATCGAACAGCTGAATGACCGTTCGCCCTTGTCCACTTTCGATATCGCGATCAAGACGGAAACCAAACCCCATTTCTGTGCTGGCAATACCTAAGAGTTCGGCGATTACGTCGCGTAGCGCAACGGCAAGAGTCGTGGCTATAGTTTGCTCTGCCAGACTATCTCCGAGCCACAGGCCTGTCTGGGGACTTCTTAAGTAAAGCTCCATGACGTCAGTGCGAATTTGATAGCCCAAGAACAGGTTAGGCTTAACTGCCGTGCCGGGGCAGTCGAACTCTTTACGACTGCCTGTGATCCCGCCCACTGGCCGGTGTAGCTGATCTGGAAGCAGATTTTTAGGAATGTCACCGGAGGCGAGCATTGAATCTGCACGTCCACAGGTTAGGCACACGGCGTAACCTTTTTCGTGTTCACCGGATGAATGATGAAACACACTGCCATCGTGACCAAATCGAACGAAACCACACCGCTTGTCGGGCAGCGAGATCGTCTCGCCAGTCAGTTGGATGCGAGGTCGTTCGACTCGGATGAACTTCTGAGAAGTGATGTCGTTTGTTGTGGACTCATAAAAGTCGGTTACAAAGCCGCCAGGGCGAAGGACGGTTCGGCGCTCGTTTGGTTGAATTGCGTGCATGCAGTGTGAGCACGTTAGCTCGGAGCTGTTGGTATAGGCGTTTTCGATTACGCCTGTCGCTCCACAATTTGAGCATCTCCAGGCGATATCAAATTTTTGTGCTTCGTTTACTTGGCCTGACGCATGCCATTGCAAACTGATTCCTGCCGAACGATAGACTCGCCCATCGATTACCACTTGCGACCCAGGTGCATACTCTCGGATCGCAATGTTTAAGCCGCGAGACGGAAGCTCTTTGTTGTTGAAAATGCTGTCTTCACGACTCTCAGGATGAGTTCGCTGGTGCTTGAAGTCCTCAATGTTGTAGGTATTGAGTGTCACGACATCGGTAGGGAATCCATATCCTGGAAGGAACGCACGGGACGCGAGATCGCGAAGCAAGTACTCACCGTCGTGACGTTTTTTCTCCAGCTCTAGCGCTTTTTTGTACGGTAAATCTGTCGCCGCTTGCAGCTTAGCGTTGAGCTTTCGAGACTCTTCAAGCCACCGGTCCTCCAGAATACGCACGCTTTCCTGAGTCTCGGCTGAGATTGTGCTGAGCAGGCAGCCATCTAAGCAAGTTCCGCTGACAAGGCGTTTGATTGGGTCTGCGAATTCTGTCTGACAACTAGTCAGCCAGCTTTTGAATTGCTGGCAGGGTGAGTCCTCCCCGCCAAAAAACCATTGGAGAGTCAGCCTGGTTCGGTCACCGTCACTACTGGTTTTTGACTTTAGGAAAATAGACAAGAGCAGCGAATTGACGTGCCTCTGAACAATGCGAGAAGAGCTTAAAATAATGGTGGGAGCGGGAATGGCGGTAATGAATGGCCACTTAGGCTGTGCAAACGCGCGCTGGTTATGAGGGTCCGCTTTACATAAGGTGTAGGCTATCGCGCGTGCCTCACTACGGCGTCCGGCGCGTCCCGCCCGTTGCAAATAGTTGGCAGGGTGGGGTGGCAGATTGTTCATCACTACAGCAGAGATGCCCCCAATATCTACGCCCATCTCCATAGTCGTGGAGCAGTTGAGTACGTTGATATCACCCTTCTTAAATAGATCAACATAGTCATCGAGTCTCTGGGCCGACTGCTGAGCTGAATGTTCTGCGGTTCGATAGTAAAATCCGCCTTCCACGGTACGGTCGCTGATATCGGTCCAGAGATTCTCAGACCGAAGGTGCTGGATGACCGGGTCTTGTAAGACCTGCGCACGAATCTGCAATTGCTTGGCCACGGCGCTACCATCTATCTGGAGGTTAGCTAGCGAGGCGAGTTGGATTTTCTGGCAGCGATAGTCTTGCGGACGCAACTTTATGGGTAAATAGGGGGTTAGCCCACGAAAAGTCGAATCAAAAATTCGGTGCGTTATCGGGCAGAGCCACCCCTCTTCTAATAGCGCAAAGGTCAGTGTTTCTAGCTTCAGGCGATGCCCTGGGTCTGCGGGCTCCAGGATGAGAGCCTGTGTCAGAGCAGACCATGCGGCCTCTAGCCAAGCATTGATTTTGTCCGCATCTGTAGCGACCGTCCGATTCAATCCGGTGGCTTGTTCCAGTAGTTTTACTAACCGATGCGGATTTCCAGATTTTACTTGAGGCCATTTTTTTACTGTTGTGCTTTCTTCCATCTCGGTTTTTGGAGAGAACAGCGATTTTGGGGTGAACCTGCTGCCCATCCAGGATTGCATGTCGCGATCCATGTTTATAAAGGTGTTCTCGCGCACGTAAAAATCAAGTGCAACTTTAAGGTAGTCGTGCCAATCCTCTAGAGTTAAGCGAGTTTCAGGCGCCGAAAATGCCCCTGTCGCCGGTACCGCGTTTGTTTCCGTCCACATCGGCGGTGTAGAGCTAATTTCTGTGAGACCTCGGTAGGTTACTTTTACGAGGCCGAGAGTCTCCGTACTGTTTTGATTTTTTGGGCGTCGGGAAAATTCCCGAGCTAAAAGTAAGCGAGCCATAGTTGCGCCCCCTTGACTCCCGTCAAAAAGGACAGGGTTGGCGTAGCGGTTGTAGCGCAAGATTGATTGTTCAACATCCTTGGATGCGGCTAGCTCATACACCATGCTTGCCCAATCGACGTTGACGATTCGTTTTTGTGGGGCGCTGCCGGATCGTAGCGCGGCCGCTTGTCTGCGTAGCTCTGCCGCCATGACACCCATTCCCGACTGTTCTAAGCCTTCTGCCTGGTGCATCAGCAGATCATAGTTGCCAGTAGGAACGTCTTTAGGTTCCGCATCAGCTTTGGCCTGAACGTTCCGAAGCGTTTCAAATACTAAGCCACGCAACCGCGAACGCTCGGCTTCTTGTTGCATGCGTACGGCCATACGTGCCGTACCTTGACGGCTATCGGTGAACGTAATTAGCTTGCGACCCCGACCGGGTAATTCTTCTGGGGAGCGCTCATTGCTGTCTTTTTTGTCGGCATCTGGGCAAAACTCCAGCACCGTCGGGACGGCATTCGCAACATAGAATGGAGCGCCCAGGTACGCTTTTCTCAGAAAGCTCTTTTTGTTTGGAAGTTCGTGATCGCAGTGACTACAGCAAGCCGCTTTCTCTTCAGCGATAGTAATGTTGATAGGGCGTTCTGAGTTAGTAGCACATAAGCCGTGGGTGTCGAGATCGAGGCTGACGCTGAAAAAGGGATCTTGTGCGACCTGCAATCCGGCAATTACCAAACGTTGCGCATAAGTACGACTAGTAGTGGGGCCGGTTACCTCACTTTCAGGCGACGTCTCTTCTTCGCCGCTTTCGTAGCTCAGAGAAAACTCATCTCCTGCGTACGGGCTCAATTGGTGAAGAACCCCATTGCGATCCTCTGCAATCAAATGCGGAGTTTTACAGTCATCGCAAAATCCTAATTCGTACACTGGCGCGTTGCACTCGCAGCGTGCACGTTGATGAACGTAGACGTTGCCAAATGGCCATTCACTCAGACTGGCAGATTTGGCAGTGCAATTGGGGTCTATGCAGGACCATAGTCCATGAAGCATTCGTTGGAAAAGATGGGTCCGTAGTTTAAGAAACGGCGGTTCGTCCTTATGGCGTCGGGTGCCAGTTGATACATCGAGCCAACCTAACACTTCCCGTTGCTGCTCCAGCCGCGAGCCGGGCATTAATTCGGATTGCAGTATCGTCAGTAATTCATTTAAATCTAACGGTTTCGTCGAGTTAACAATCGCATGCCTTAATGAGCGTGCTATTGAATTACGTCCTAAAGCCTCAAAACGGGACGGTGATATTTTTTGTTCATTCTCGATAGACTGCACGACCTCCAGCGAGGCCTTGTCGACTTTCGAGTCGAACAAGATATCCGGCCAAACACGAGATCCTCCAATGACGTCGACTTGTTCTAGCCGCACTCCTGCGAGGTCTGCAAGGTACCGTTTCAACTTTTCTTCGGCCTCCCCCCCAGCGATGGTGGCCGATGTCGCGACAAAACGAATCTCTTCAGGATTTTTACCGAAGGCTTGAACGACGCGGCGCAGCAGGAGGGACATTTCTGCGGCTTGAGAACCAACGTAAGTGTGTGCCTCGTCGAGGACAATCCAGCGTAGAGACTGCTGCTGCTTTGAAATCTCCAGGATAGGATTGTCTACCTGACGAACCAGCATGTATTCGAGCATTGTCGCGTTGGTCATTAATATTGGCGCGGGCTCTTTGCGCAAAAGCTCACGTGACAAAACCTGGTTGGGTTTCTGTTCTTGAATCTTGCGAATGACCCCTTCGCGTTCTTCAGTTTTGCCGTTGTATAAACAAAACCGAATATCTTTACCGTACGCACGGGTCCATGCATCTAATCGCTCCTGTTGAGAGTTGATTAGGGCGTTGAGGGGATAGAGAAATAGCGCTCTCACCCCAATCAAAGACGACTGATTTCGCTCACGTTCCCGGATTAGATCTTCAAGGATAGGCACCATGAAACATTCTGTTTTCCCCGAGCCGGTGCCACTGGTGATGATGGCAGATCGAGGTTTCTCGTTAAGCAACGTTCGCCAAGCCTGAAGCTGGTGCGTATAGGGATGGGCTTCTCTTGGGAAGTCATACGCATGGGCGTTTTGTAATGTATTGAGCAGGCTTTTGGAGAGCAATGTGCCCTCTAAGTCGAGAAGACGTTGTTCCGACTCTTTCCAACCAAACGTATGTTCGAAAACCGGCGGAGCCAAAAAGCAGCCATCGGCCCCCAATTCATCAACCATTTTTTCGTTCAGATGACGGCGAAGCCCTGGTTCGTTAACTCCTAGGACGCCTAGGGTTGCTTCCCGCGTGCGGTTAAGGCTTTGCTCAATTAAATCCGTGAAAAAACGCATCGGAACTCCTTATGCCTCGTCATCGGAGGCTAGCAAATACGAAACCATCAGTGCGTGAGTAGGTGCGAACCATCCCTGACGGTCAAAATCAGAAACCAATCGAATGGCAAATTTTAGGTACGCCATCGGCACAGGAAGATCATTTAGGGTGGCTTTGCCTGCCGTCACATAGGCCAAAAAAATTGGTAAGTAAGAAACTGCTTTAGTGAAACCAACAGGGGTGATCTCTCTCAAGAATGCAGGTACCGGATTCTGAAGGAGCCAGCTAGTCAACTCCGCAGTAAGATCGGTAGGCCACTGTCTGTCGGTAGCGTGTTGTTGGCGTAAAGCTTGATTCCAGCCTGGTACCACCAATTGGGGAGGGATTTTGGTCAGACTGTTTTTATTGCCAGTACTTAGGTAGTCGCCCAAATAGTCAAAGCCGGAAACCACAAGTCGCAACACGGCCGCGCGATTCGTTTCAAGGTTCTTGATAAGAATCTCCGGCAAGCCACATGCCATCAGCCCTTGAAAAAGTCGTGCATGCGCTTCGGCCCACATGGGGAGAGGAATTGCTTCCCAGATTACCGCCAGCTCATCGCGAATTCGAGCGCAGAACGCTTCGTCCATTTCTAGTCGGAGCACCGCGAATGCCAGCGCCTCTGGTTGCTTTGACAGTGCCTTCCAGCTTTCAAATGAGGACAACGGCAGGTGCGCGTAATGTTGCTTCAAATCCGCTAAATATTGCCAACCACTGTGTCCGAACTCTTTTGCCATGACGGAGATTTGTTGACTGATGGCGTTTGGGTTGGTTTTTGGGTGGAAAACCTGTGTCGCTCTGTGCAGGGATAAAACTTCAGTTTGAATTTCAGTAATCGACGAAGCCGACACGAACAGTGCAGGGCGAAATTGAGTTTTACTATCTTTGGCTGGGTAGATTAGCCATGGGCCATCACGTTGCATGGTGTTGGGTAAAATAAATCGCCCGGTGCCAACATCCTGGCTCTTGAGTTCCTCGATTTTGACTGGCACTTGTTTAGGATCAGAAAGCAACATTGCTTCAACTTCGGTGTCATTCAAAATTGTCGCGTTACTTATTTCGCAGATTGTGAATGTGTCTCGACTTTCCCATTGTAAGCGGCCGTTGTACCGTCTGATATTCAGGCTGAGCGCGCGCTGTTCGGTTTCTAAGGTGAGCTTAATAAACGCATCTTGTTCGTCGACAGCTCCCAGCATTTGAAGCATGTCATTTTGGTAGCTAAACAAATTTAGCAGCGTGGGCGATGAGCCTACTTTGATCTCATAGTGCCGTTTTGGATGTGGCAGCGCCTCGCACACCAGTTCCAGTTGCATGTAGAAACTTTGCCCTTGAGTTTGCCCTGAGGTCAATGCGATGCGATGACCTATCAGTTCAGGTAACGTAAGTTCGTGTGCTCGTGAGGGCCGGTCGTCTGGTCCAATAAGCCGGGCTCCTTGATACGGGTACGGGAGGCGAAGTCGTAGTTGCTGATTGCTGCTTTTCTGGTCGATCTCCAGCGTAAAACCAGCAGGAGGTGTATCGGTTCGATGAATAAGGCTGAAAGTGGTTGCGGAGTGATCAGACTCCAATCGCTTGGCCATTAGCAGCGAGCTGTCGATTTTTAAGTCAAGCTGGAGCGCACCTTTGACCTGCAATCGAGCAGGTTTTTCAGTGGTTGCGGGAAGCAACGAAGTACTGAATTCTTTGGGTAGGACGGCAAAGCGTCGTGTTAAAAGCGTTTTCCCCGTGCGGTTTTTCAAGGTGTAACGAACGACACCGAAGGGCCCGGTACGGCGAAGAGTGTCCAGGGGGTGCCCATTGGCAAATTCCAGAATATCGCCCATACCAAACTCATAGTCTTCGGGCAACTCCAGTCGTGGCCAACCCAAATATACAACACCTGGGTTACTGTCATAGAGCCCCTGAACACCGGCCAGAGCGGGCTTTCGGTGTTCGTTTTGATTCTGATTTAATTCGATTCGATAGAGGTCAGGGCCGTTTTGGAGCGATACATCGGCCCGTAGATCCAGCCACTGGCCGCTCTCTTTGTCGGTAGTCAGCAGCGATGGTGAGAGGCCGTCTGACAAAAAACTAAATTTGGTCGGAATACGAATACGTGCGGACTCACCAACGACACCGCAAGAAGATGTTCCGACCAATTGCCAGCAATCCGCCCGCTGCTCAAAAACTAACGGCGTTTCTTCATAATCCAACTCGCTGCCGTCGAATTGGTAACATTGAACAACTCGTCCATTGTCGAGTAAGCGCAGCGTGACAGGTTCGCCTAGCCGGCGACGTTCTATTGATATTGAGGGATTGGAGAAGCGGATCGTCAGACGCGACTCGTTCAGCTGGGCATACACCGCAGGCCCACGAGCTAATATGTGCTCACCTTCGTAATAGGCTTGATCGAGCCGAGTGCTACCCAACTGCTGGGCATCAATGTCAAATGAGTGTTCCTTTGGCAAGGCCAGCTCTGTCCTAATCCTCCAGTCCGGCAGTGTGCCTAATAGAAAATGCTCACAGGTGAATGCTCTGGCTTGAATGAGGGCCTCTTTTCTATCAAGCCGCTGCTTGCCAGCATCATGTAGCCAATCATTAATCAGGCCTCTAGCATTAGTTTCATCGAGAGGGATTGGAAAGGCTTCTGTCCACTCAGGAGCGACTTTATCCAGGTAGGCAGCGGGGTCTTTCTGATCCTTAAGCGGATATTGCCCCGCCAGATGCATCAACTGTTCAACAATGCCGGCAAGCAGCTGCCTGGTTTCTAGATTTCGAAAGGAAATTGGCAATTCATCTTCGTGCGCCGCTATTAGGTCAGCAGTTGTTCGGTGGCTGCTCCCTGCGCTGAAGAGATTAATACCTCGATTGACGGCTCTGCCAAAGCCATGTGATTCCTTTTGAACTAGGGGCCAAGGTAACCCACCTTCTGCGAAAAGGGACCCTAGCCAATCCCTACCGTTTTCACGGTACCGAATAGGGCGTTTCCAGTATTCCAGTCCTTTACTGGTCAAGGTTGCATGCTGGCTGTGTGACAGTGAGACGGCTAACTCGCTCTCAGCGCCTGACCAGGACCATGAACTGTTGTAATTTCTACGGTACTGCTCACTGACAAATAAACAAAAACATGCTCCCAGGTGTATGACCTGAACTGGACTGGACGCTAGGCGAAGGTACTTTTGAAGTAAATCGCGTAAGGATGCGTACTCGTGTTCGGACAGTTGGTAGCTGTACAGAGGTTTGCCGTTAGGTCCTTTGAATAGCTCGCGGGTGAGCAAAAACTCGCTGAGCCAGGCTTTTATGGGATTTACAGCAGGAGTGAACGCGGTCATTGACGCAAATCCTTATGCTGAAGATTCACAAGCATGCAACGCAGCACAGACCCTTGACGACGCCTACAGCTGCACCACCTCAGTTTTTGAGGCGTGTGTCACTGTGCCATCTTGGCCAAACGCCGTCGACATTTGAATCTTGATAGCTCGGAGGCTCCAATCGGCATTTCTGCTCGCAATAGCGTCGCTGTTCTTGCGGCTGAGCACGCTGCTCTTGAGGTTATTGAGCGCTTACCGCAAGCCGTTCGCGGGTTGGTGGCGAGTTCAATTCGAGAGTGGGACTCATGATTGGGTGTGCCGAGGCGATTGTGAACTGAGCTTGGCAGGCCCCGTGGGTGACTATCGGAGCGCTGCCTCGTGATGCGGAATTTGGTCGCGCCTTGTGAGATGGCGTTTTGCTATGGCTATGTTGAGCGAAAGACAGTTCAATACCTCCTTTAGCGATTCTCCGTAAAAGCAAAAGGAATTCCACACAGTATGAAATGGGGTCTGCGAGTTCATTATGGGTTCCACGGCGTAGGTCAAGGGTTGTTCAGTTCGGGGAGCCTTGTGATGCTCAACGGAGCCACTAGCAGCCAATTCAACTGGGTGTATGACTGTGGTACCTCTTCCTCCCAGCATTATCTGGATAGTGCGCTGGGCGATTTGGAGCGTGACATCCGCACGCCTGCGGGCCGGCGCCCCTACCTTGATCTGGTTACCATTTCACACTTCGATAAGGATCACATCAGCGGACTTGTGAAGCTGCTGGAGCGCTTCGATGTTGGTGACCTTCTATTGCCGTATATGCCACTCTGGCAACGGCTTGTTATTGCCTTTCACGCCCATCGAGGCCACCGCTCGCGCTTGACGAATTTTCTGGTGAATCCGGTGGCGTTCATTGCTGCTGTGCCGGAATCTAACGTCAAACGTATTTTGTTTGCTTCAGGCGGGCCTCCCCTTGAGGAGCCGCGCCGTGATGCAGGTATCTCGCCACAACCCGAACGACCAGCCGCATCAGGTGACGAGCGGGCAGAGCATCGCCGAGCGAAGCCTATTTCCGTAGAAGTTGATACCGAGGATTTGTCCAGCCTGGGTACTGCGGATGGCATGCGGTTCGACGCCACTCGCATGGCGGAGGCCGCTAGAAATGGAACAAGCGTTGCGTTCATGAAGGTTGGAACAGCGCTGGTGGTCGCAGGCTGCTGGGAGTTCATGCCGTACAACGATGCGCAGCTGGCACCGATGGCCTCGGCGGCATTTCGCAATGAGGTTTTCCGTTTGCGCAGCGATCTGCTTGGCGGTGTCAAGAGCGTTGCAACCCGTACTTTGGAGGTGCTGAAAAGGTTGTACGCAAAGGAGTTTGACTTCAATGGTCATGAGGAAAACAACAATTTGATTTCCCTGTTTCTCTACGCCGGACCGACAGAATCATGCACGGCGGATGTGTATGAGGGGCATCTATGGGAACCTTATTGGTATTGGCGTTGGCACAATAGGCGCGATTGGGTCGAGCTTATTACGACGTGTAGGGGCAGTCTGCTCTATACCGGTGATGGTTACCTCGATACCGATTTACGGTTTGCCAGTATGCAGGCCTTCGTGGGCCCGCATCGCTTGAAAAGTCTCGCTGCATTGCAAGTCATGCATCACGGGGCAAGAGCAAATTGGCACACCGGGTTGGCTGATAAAATCCGCCCCGAACTCAGCGTGTTCAGCTCCAATCCCCTTCATAGGGGATATCGTCACCCACACACTGAAGTTCTTGAGGATTTTGCTCCCTACCGCCCACTACAAGCGAGTAAAGGCGAATCCGTGAACTTCGCTTTCGGGTTGTTATCCCCCCGATAGGCGATCGGTCGCAGTGGGGCGCATATCCCTCGTCCTTCATAAAAAGATGTGCGCGCGTAATTTAGCCTTATGGTCAATGCCTCCTCGTTTAGCTCATCCCTGGCGTCAGTCCCGTCGGGACCGGTCGCCAGCCGCCCGGTCCCTAGTTGATCACAGTGGTCCAACTGATTGAAGCGTGCTGCGACCACTACCCGATCACCACGTGAATGCCGTCGAAATTTCGAAGTAGTTAGAGTATCTACCCAGGGTGCAAATGATCATGTCCGGACTCTTTGCCCGATGCGCTTACCCTTCACCGTTCGGTGGCACAGCAGGTCAGAGAGGTTGATGGGGCGTTTGCTCATGGCAATGCAGGCAGCCCCAGCTCTTTGAGAAAGTCGTTGTGCCTATCCCTTGCGACTTTACATTTTTTATCGAGAGCCAGCAGTTCGCTATGAACATCTGCCAGCACAATTTCTTCTTCCGTCTGTGTAGTACTGATATAACGCGAGATATTTAGATTGAAGCCTTCCTTTTCAATGCGATCCATCGACACACGCATGGAGTAGTGCGTTTCTTCGCTGCGGAACTGGTAGGTGTCGAGAATCTTGTCGATGTGCTCGGGCAGCAGTCGGTTTTGCCGCTTGCCCTTCTCGAAGTGCTCGGCGGCATTAATAAACAACACATCATCGGGCTTCTTGCATTTCTTCAACACCAGAATGCACACAGGTATGCCTGTTGAGAAGAACAGGTTTGCCGGCAGGCCAATCACCGTGTCGATGTGGCCGTCTTTCAGTAGTTTTGTCCGTATGCGCTCTTCTGCGCCGCCACGGAACAGGACGCCGTGGGGCAGAATGATGGCCATCACGCCGTCCTGCTTCAGGTAGTGAAAGCCGTGCAACAGAAAGGCGAAGTCAGCGGCTGACTTCGGTGCCAGGCCATAATTCTTGAAGCGCATGTCCTCGCCCAGCGCCGCGGTTGGCTCCCAGCGATAACTGAACGGTGGATTAGCTACTACCGCATCAAACTTCGGCATCTTGGCCGGGTTCATTTCGCGTAGCGAATCCCATTCGTTAATCAGTGTGTCGCCATGGTAGATCTCGAACTCTGAGTCCTTCACTCCGTGCAGCAGCATATTCATGCGCGCAAGATTGTAGGTGGTAATGTTCTTTTCTTGCCCAACGATTTTGCCAATGCCGTGCGGGCCCATGCGGTGGCGCACGTTCAGAAGCAATGAGCCAGAGCCGCAGGTGAAGTCAAACACGCTTTCCAGATAATTCTTTTGGCCGGTAGCGGGTTCCTGACTGTCTAGTGTGACAATGCCCGACAAGATGCTGGAGATCTGTTGTGGGGTGTAAAACTCTCCCGCTTTCTTGCCACTACCCGCCGCAAACTGACCGATCAGGTATTCGTAGGCATCACCTAGCGTGTCTTTGTCGGTAGAGAACTTTTCCAGTCCCTCGGCAATCGCTTTAATGACGGTGCAGAGCTTGGCGTTTTGTGCAGTGTAGCCCTTTCCCAGCTTTTCAGAGTTTAGATTGATCTCGGAGAACAGCCCGCCAAAAGTGCTGGAGAAGGATTCATTCTCGATGTAGTCGAAGCCCATTTGCAGCGTGCGCAGCAGTTCACCGTCTTGGGTGCGGGCCATCTCAGCGATGCTGCTCCATAGAAAAGCGGGCTGAATCACATAATGCGTCTTACGGCGCATCTGCTTTTCAAAGTCAGCGGTGTCCTCCGGGTTTTGTGTGTACCACACCGCTAGAGGTGCACGGCGGTCGCCTGCATCCAGTTTCGGATAATCGGAGCCCAACTCCTTTTGCGCCGCCGTCTCGTAGTTGTCAGACAGATAGCGCAGGAATAAGAACGAGAGCATGTAATCGCGAAAGTCATCCGCGTTCATTGCCCCACGTAAGGTGTCGGCAATTCCCCATAGGGTGGTACCCAGTTGTTTCTGATCTTGTTCGGTCATGGAGTCGCTTCCTGTTCTTGCGTTTCTGGCAACAGGTCTGAGTTGAAGGGGTAGAACTCAAGAAAGTCGGCCAGTATTTTTTCAAAATGCGCTTTGTTTTCAGGGAGCATTTCCACAGGGTCATAGAACGAATAATTACCGTGACTCAAAATGTTTACGAGCCTGCCGTAAAGGGTGTCGTCCGGATCGTCATCCTGCTGCTTGATACAAACTGTAAACTTCTTGTGTCCGTGGAAGATGGAGGATTTTTCCAACAGGCTGCGCAAAGCGTTGAAGTGATGTGTGTAGATTTCGCCCGTTTCCTTCGCCTGCCAAATATCCTGTAATAGCGTCAAATGGTGGAAAAATGGCGTATCACCGGTATAAGAAAGGTGAAACTCTCCGGTCTTTCGGGAGTGCGACAAAAAATGCGGGGCGAATTTCCTACGGTCAATCTCGCGTAGCTCATTCCACAACACGTTAAAGAAAAGCGTGTGGTGCGATGAAATGACCGTTTTTATGGTGTGGTCTTTTCGTTTGAGAAACTGCGCCAGATGGTTGCCCACTGCAATGGCGTTGTGTTCGTCCAGCGACGTGATGGGGTCGTCAATGTATATGTATCTTACCCATTGATAAGACTCCGCACCATCCATGGCGAGTTGAGCGATTGCCAGAAAGAAACACCAGATGAAAAGATTTTCTTCGCCGCGTGACACCTTGATGTTGTCAATAGCTTGCGTCGTTTCGCCCACAAAAACGTCACGCGAGAAACGAATCGTCCAGTCGCTGTAGTCGATAGCAAAATCAAAATCGGCATAGCGGTGCAGGAAGGGACGGATGCGGGTTTCCATCTCCAGTGTTTCCAGTCCTGCAAAAAATCGTGACGCGGCGTTCATTTTCAGTACCCGCGTGCTGTCGCCCTCCAGATCGTTGTCCCAGGTGAATAGGTCTTCGGTAAAGGCGTTGAAGTAGAGCGTGTCACGTGTGGCATTCTCGCCTTCGCCTTGCTTGCCGATGTCCTTGAAGGCCATCGAGAGCCTGGTCTTACCGGTGCCGTTATAGGCGTAAAGCAGGACGCAATTCTTTTCTTCTAGCTCGGCTCGCAGGTGCTCGGCCAAATCGTCCAGACTGTCTAGGGTGATTCCACTCATCCCAGTACCTCGTCCAGCGCCGGATAAAGTTGTTGCATCAGCCCCTTTTTATGGATCTTGAGCTTCTCTAGCTTTTGGGCTTGGGCGTCTATGAGATCGTTGAGGGAGAAGAGGCAAGAAATGATGGTTTTTTGCTCCTCGACATCCGAGGGATACGAGAAGGTAACTTCTCTAATGAGCCCTTGGCTCAAGTTTTCTTGTCCGCCGCTGTTGCTCAAATCTCGCAACTCCTCGTATCTCCCCGCCAAATTCAGAAACACGAAATATGGCTCGACCCCCTTCCTAGGAAGAATGGCTGCGCACGCTTGATTTGTTGCGGCTTCAACTCCCAGCAATGCGACCTGTCCTCGCGTTTTCCCTTGGCCATACATCGCGATCAGAACAGTTCCTTTAGGGAAGAGTTTGGCGGATGAATATCTCAGACCGTCCTCACTGATGAATTCCCCAGCCTCAGTTATCACGCAAAAATTCACTAAAGAGGTAGTGATCCATGGAATGTCTCCGCCCCAGTAGCTCGCTTCTGAGCGGCTTGGTGTGCCGCCAGACGTTGTTTCAAAAATTTTTCCAATTGAGTCACTCTTCCACCCTGGTGCGTTTTGGAACTCTGGGAAACGCAGTTTGGGTAGAGTTTGGCCTTCGGCTGGGAAAAGCTGCCGCATTAGGCCTTTTTTATGCGCCTTGAGCGTGTCGAGCTTTTTTCCCGCTTGGGTAATCACCTCGTCAATGGAAGCAAGGCAATCGGCGATTTTCTGTTGTTCGGAGAGTGACGATGCCCCCTGTGGAAGCGGTACAGGCAATGCCATCAAATCGCTATCGTTTATGCTCAATGATCCATGGGCACGGGCACCCACTTGTATGAACTTTCGTAGCCACTTCCCATGCAGGTTGTATTGAAATAAATAGTTCAGATACTGCGGTGCAGGCGAGTCCCCCTTGATTCGAAAGCAGGTGAATATGCTGTTTGGAACAGCAGCAAGCTCCTCCCCCGAATACAGAGCAAGGTACCCTTCTGGATATTCTTTGGTGCTGCTCTTGTTGTAGGCGAAGTCGTATTGTTTCAGTTGCAAATAATTTTTGTAGGAGCTTCCGGCGATGATTCGCCCAAATTTATCCTGTTGGCTCACCAAGCCAACGCCGGAGGTGATACTCATGGGTAAGCACGTTTTCTCACCCACTTTCTCTGTGCTAATTGTTGCCATCGAACCTAGCGTTTCAGTTTTCCATGCTCCGGCCTCCAGAAACTCCGTGAAGCGCAGCTTGGGCACCAAGATGGGTTTCTCCACTGACTCCATCATCTTGACTTCCACCTTATTGTTCATACGCGCCTAGTCCTGAAATTTCTCGCCCTTGTGCGAGTTTTTTTAGTAGCGGGTTCAGCTCTTCCATCAAAGCCAGTTCCGCCTTGGTGCGGGCTTTCCAGCCCAGTTCCAGCGGCGTGAATAGATCGCTCAATAGATCGCCATTGAACACCATGCGGCGCAGGGTGGTATCCACAAAAGTTTGCAGTGCGGCGACATCCAGGCCGTGCTTGCCAGCAATTTCAGCTATTTGGTCGGCGTGCTTGTCAGCTTTGAAATGCTCAAACCCGGCGCGGATGGCTTTTTCATCTAGCGCCTTGCCCGCTTCCAGCGTGCTGATGTACTCAGCAATTTCGTCGCGCTCATTCATGAATTTGGCATCGCCCTGGATCAGCCCCATGAGCTGTTCGCGGCTCATCTTCTGCTTGCCCGGCGTTTGGCTGGCATAGCGGGTTATGAGGGCCATTATGTAGTCGTAATCAATTACTGCGCTGGCAAACAGCACGAACTCAAAATCTAGCTCCTGCACAGCCGGGTCGGTTTTGTTGTCACCTTTGTCCTGTTTTTCTTTCAGGCGCTGGGCGGTATCGAGGTACACGCCTTTGAAACCCTGCAACTGCTCCTTAGGCATAACCTTCTCGATGGCGGTCTTGTTCTCGTCGGTCAGGTCGGTGTATTGGTCGAGCTGGGTGTTGAGGCGCTGTACTTCTTTAAACAGATTGATGAACTGGGCGCGGGCAGCGTCGCCCTTGAGGTTGGGTACGGCTTCGGGTTTGTTCTCCAGCCCTTGCGATTGCATGAACGCATCCAACTGTTGCACGGCCGCTTGTAGCTTTTCGATGACCACCGGCGCCTTGTC
The DNA here is from genome assembly GCF_044742965.1 of Pseudomonas sp. NPDC087804. Lineage (NCBI taxonomy): Bacteria > Pseudomonadati > Pseudomonadota > Gammaproteobacteria > Pseudomonadales > Pseudomonadaceae > Pseudomonas > Pseudomonas sp. NPDC087804. The sequence continues at coordinate 140,353 of NZ_JBIUVN010000011.1, forward strand.
CACCAGCCAAATTTCTTTGGCGGGTTTGCTGGCTTCACCGGAGAACAGACCGATGGCAGTGTCTACAGCGTCTTGCTGCTGACGGAAGTCGAGGATGTTGCCGTAGGGCTTGGTGTCGTTGAGCACTCGGTTCGTGCGCGAAAACGCCTGGATTAGTCCGTGGAACTTTAGATTTTTGTCCACGTAAAGCGTGTTCAGGAATTTGGAATCGAAGCCGGTGAGTAGCATGTCCACCACGATAGTGATGTCGAGTTTCTGTGCGTGCGGCAGGTCGGAGTTGGGGTATTGCTGATCCTTGATGCGCTTTTGCACGTCCTGGTAGTACAGATCGAATTCGCCAATGCTGTGGTTACTGCCATATTGAACGTTGTAGTCGGCGATGATTGCCTTGAGCGCGGCTTTCTTTTCGTCCGGCGCTTGCTCGTTATCCAGTTTTTCTTGTGGCAGATCTTCTTGAATCTGCTGCACGTCCTTGTTGCCTTCAGCCGGCGGCGAGAAAACGCAGGCGATGTTGAGCTGCTGGAAGTGCGGGGAGGCGTTCTTTTTTTCAGCCTGCACTGTTTTAAATAGGGAATGGTATTCGATGGCGTCGTTAATGCTGGCGGTAGCTAGCACCGCGTTGAATTTGCGCCCAGCGGTAGCAGAATCGTGCTTGCTCAATATCGCTTCGACGATGGCGCGTTTGGCCAGCGGCTCGCCGGGCATGGGTGGCTTTTTGGCTCCGGGTTTGCCATCGGGTTTGTAATAGTCGACATGGAAGCGCAGCACGTTGCGGTCTTCAATGGCATGCGTGATGGTGTAGGCGTGCAATTGCTGCTGGAATATATCCGCCGTGGTTTTGTAGCTGGCCTGCTCGCCTTCGATCTGTTGGGCGCTGGCGTTGGTTTCAAAAATGGGTGTGCCAGTAAAACCGAACAGCTGGGCGTTGGGAAAGAATTCTTTGATGGCCTTGTGGTTCTCGCCAAACTGGGAGCGATGGCATTCATCGAAAATGAAGACCATGCGCTGGTTACGTAGCGGCTCCAAGCGCTCTTTGTAGTTGCGCTTGTTAGTGCCATCCAACGCCAAGCCGAGCTTCTGGATGGTGGTGACAATTACCTTGTCGGCGTAGTCGTCCGAGAGCAGGCGTCGCACCAGCGTTTCGGTGTTGGTGTTTTCTTCGACGCAGCCTTCCTGAAATCTGTTGAATTCTTCCCGTGTCTGCCGGTCGAGGTCTTTGCGGTCAACCACGAACAGACATTTGTCGATGTCTGGGTTGTCTTTGAGTAGTGTGGAGGTTTTAAACGAGGTGAGCGTTTTGCCGCTGCCGGTAGTGTGCCAGACATAGCCATTGCCAGTATTCTGGTGGATGCATTCGACAATCGCCCTGACCGCATAGATTTGATAAGGCCGCATCATCAACAGCTTCTGTTCGCTGGCCACCAGCACCATATAGCGGCTGATCATCTGACCCAGCGTGCACTTGGCGAGGAAGGCGTCGGCGAAACAATCAAGATGGGTTATTTTGGTGTTGTCTTCACTGGCAAATTGGTAGAGAGGCAGAAAGCGCTCGTCGGCGTCGAAGCTGAAATGCCGGCTGTTGTTGTTGGCGAAGTACCAGGTATCGCTGCGGTTGCTTACGATGAACAGTTGCAAAAAACACAGCAACGTTTTGGTATAGCCATTGCCTGGGTCGTTCTTGTAATCGACGATTTGCTGCATGGCTCGGCGGGGGCTGATGGCCAGGGTCTTCAACTCGATCTGCACCACTGGCACGCCGTTGATGAGCAAAATCACATCAAAGCGGTGATTGCTATAATCGGTGCTGATGCGGAGCTGGTTGATGACTTCAAAGTTGTTCTTGCACCAATCCTTAATGTTCACCAGTGTGTAGTAAAGCGGAGTGCCGTCATCGCGCTCAAAACTGTTGCGCTCACGAAGGTGCTTGGCAGCTGCAAAGACATCGGGTGTGACGATGGATTCCAAGAGGCGCGCGAATTCGTTATCGGTGAGTTGAACGTGATTGAGCGTCTCGAAGTGCTGGCGGAAATTGGCCTCCAGTGCTGCACGATCACAGATGTTCGGGCGGTAGGTGTATTTCAGATTGCCCAGTTTTTCGATCAGGGCTTGTTCAATTTGTTGTTCCGATGTCGTCATAGATCCATTCCAGATGCGCCAGGTGAATTGCCTTGGCTACCATGATGATTGACCGCTGGGGGTATGTGGATTAAGCGGAAGAAGTGGCCGATTTGACCCGATTTCTTGGCTCGGGTACGGCAGATAGGGCTCGGTTTTGAAGCAAATGACGACCGACGGCCTACGGGCCCTCATAACTATTATTCCCTTTTGCTTCATTCTTATTCGCTTTCACCTTTCCACTCCTTATCCGCACCGCCCACCCGCACTAAGCATCGACCTCGGACGGTTGGAGATTTCGCCGCCGACCGATTTTGTGCACCAGCAGGCCGTTGCGCTCCCGATAGCGGTGCCTTTCGCGACGCCCAGATGACCGGCGATATCGATGGCGGTGACCAACGGTTCGAATTCATGGCATTGGCTCAGGTCATTGTCTCAAAGCTGTTCCATGTCGTTGTCAGTCTAACAGAGGGTAGCTGTAGCGGCATCTCTACCGTGGGTGCCGTATTGGGAGGTACGCTTTGAATTGAGGGTATTTTCTTGCGAATAAAAAGGGCTGCCATATGGCAGCCCTTTTTGGTGCATCCATTCCACGTTTAGTGAGAAGGTTTCACATTTTAGTGCTTTTGAGCGAGCGAGACTATTAGTCCCAGCTCAACGCACCACCAGTTTGGTATTCGATCACACGAGTCTCAAAGAAATTCTTCTCTTTCTTCAAGTCCATAATCTCGCTCATCCAAGGGAACGGGTTAGTCGTCCCTGGATATTCCTCTTTAAGGCCGATCTGCGACAAACGACGGTTAGCGATGAACTTCAGATAATCCTCCATCATCGCCGCGTTCATACCCAACACCCCGCGAGGCATGGTATCCCGTGCGTATTCAATCTCCAGCTGCGTACCCTGCAGAATCATCTGGGTCGCTTCTTCCTTCATCTCAGCATCCCACAAGTGCGGGTTTTCGATTTTGATCTGGTTGATCACGTCGATGCCGAAGTTCAGGTGCATGGATTCGTCGCGCAGGATGTATTGGAACTGCTCGGCGACGCCGGTCATTTTGTTGCGGCGGCCCATTGAGAGGATTTGGGTGAAGCCGCAGTAGAAGAAGATGCCTTCCAGAACGCAGTAGTAGGCGATCAGGTTGCGCAGCAACTCTTTGTCGGTGTCCGGGGTGCCGGTTTCGAACTTCGGATCGGAGATCGAACGGGTGTACTTCAGGCCCCAGGCGGCTTTTTTAGCGACCGATGGGATCTCGTGGTACATGTTGAAGATTTCGCCTTCATCCATGGCCAGCGATTCGATGCAGTACTGGTAGGCGTGGGTGTGGATCGCCTCTTCGAAGGCCTGGCGCAGGATGTACTGGCGGCATTCCGGGTAGGTGATCAGGCGGTACACGGCCAGTACCAGGTTGAAGGCAACCAGGGAGACGGCGGTGGAGAATAAGCCGAGGTTGCGCATG